>CALICM010000101.1 GCA_938049225.1 uncultured Paracoccaceae bacterium | reverse complement strand
TCGCCTAGCAGATCCTCGGGCCGCTCAACGCCGCTAAGCAGATCGTCTAGTAATTCTTTGGAAATCGTCATTGTCGTCATGCTCCTTCGTTGGTGAAGCATGGGCCAATTTACTCATACACAGAAGGTCGGACACTCTCCGCTCATGCGCTGACGTCGTAAGCCGGCGTATTGGCGTGATACCAGGCCGCGGCCTCGGTCCGGTTGTGCACCCCAAGCTTCGCGATCACATGGTGGATGTGAAGCTTGACGGTATGTTCGGACAATCCAAGCTCGGCCGCGATCAGCTTGTTCTGCATGCCGCGAGCAACAAGGCCCAGGATCTCGCGCTCACGGGCGGTCAACTCGCGCACATTACCGGCTGAGTCCGCTTTGACCGCACCAGAGTTGGACAGCGGCAGCGTGACATCGGACACAACCTCGCGCGGAAGATAATCCTCGCCACAGAGCATCAAACGCAGGATCGACAACCAATGATCGAACCGCATATTCATCGGCAGGAAACTGATGTCCGAGGTCGCCGCGTCCCGCATTTGAATGGTCAACAATCCGCGCGCGGCCTGCACACAGCGATACGCCAAGGCAAACCTTGCCTCTGGATAACGCGCTCGATGCCCGCTCAATCCCCTCAAAAAGCCCTGCAACCCGGCTTCGTCCACGACAATCGCCAAAACACGGCGTCCATCCTTTTCAGCATCAAGGTCCGTCAGCATATCAACCCGGACAAAGCTAACTTCGGCGAATTCCGCAGCTGCCATTCGCAGCACTGTGTCAGAAAAACTCAGAACACTTCCGACCAGATAAACGATTGGCATCTGCCCCTGTTTCGACTCGTACTCAAACACGTTACTACCCCCTAGAAAGACCGCACCGCCGAAACGGCAGCGCATATTCTCAGGCACTTGTTACTCAGGTCTCAATCAGGCACCTGGCGACTCGCGAAACTTAGTTAGACCCCCACTAGCCAATCAGACTAGATCTGGCATCAGACAAACATTTGATATCTATCAAAGTTTCAGGCGTCTAATTCAGTCGATTTAGTCAACTTTGGCATTGGTTAAAACGATAACTCTATTCAGGGACGAAAACAGTGCGATGCAGCACAGTTTCCGAGAGTGTTCGGCTTTTTGATAAGTCACGACGGAACTAGACCGTGTCGCCGACGATTTAGATTCGGTCCCGACCAGGGTCGTAGTGATATAGATCGTTTGGTCGCCCATCACATATTCTGTTTTGATTTCAAATATTTGATCCGACCACAGGACTAGACCCATCCACCGACTATCGCGCGGCCTCTCGCAGATGAGATGCTTTCGTTGTCGCCGTAACGCAGCGACGCGAACAGCGCAGCGCTGTCGTGAGGAGAATTCGCAGACCTGACTCTGGGGGTGCGAGTCGATCGGCACGCTGCCATTCAAGGTGAAGGGGGATCTGTCACAATAAAACGAATTCAAAAGTGCAGGTTTGATTGAGCGGCAATTGGCTCAGTGCAACCAACTTCATTGAAACCGAAACCGACGCAGGCGGTCTCTCGCTTTTGACATAACTGGCGAGCCGGTATGCGTCTTGCAAGGAACAACGATATGTCTACTCGTAATCACTACATTTGGCCGTGGAGCAAGGGCCATCAACACCAGGCCCAGGATCAGGATCAAGACCAGGCGCAGTATCAAGCCGAACTTCAGGCGCAGCTGCAAGATCAGGGTCAGCATCAGGCGTCGTATAGCGAAAATGATAACGACAATGACAACGCTAATGGGAATGGCAACGGCAACTTGAATGGGAACCTGAACGGAAACGGGAACCTGAATGGGAACGGGAACCATAATGGCAACGCCAACGGCAATGCTAATGCCAACGCGAATGCCAATGGCAACCACAACGGGAACTATAACGGCAACCATAATGGGAACCACAACGGCAACCTGAACGCAAACCACAACTACAACAAGACAGATGTGGGTGTGGACGTGGATGTGGATATCGATCTTGCCGGGTGGGACCCTTCGGACGATGATTTTGCCGACATTGATTTGACCGGCTCGACGGCCGGTGATTTCATCATGGCCAAGGGCAATTTGAACTATGACCCCGGTAATGATATCGAGGTCAAAGGCATCCTGAAGGGCGCGCTCAAGGGCGCGGGCAACGACACCGGCACCGTCAACGTGATGTCCAACAACCTTGAGGACAACGACACGCTTGGCCACGCCACAGTCGGCGGTCACCTGTCCCAAAGCAACACCTCGAACGGCGGAATAGCCACATCCGATGACGGTATCGACGCCGAAGCGGACGGTGGCTTCGGCGGCAGCGGTGCGACAGCCAATGGCGCTGGCGCTCTGGGCGGTGTGGCAACCGGGGGTGCCGCCCATGCCAGTGGCGGAACCAGCGGCTCGAACGGCCATGTTGGCGCCGCAGGCGGAACCGGCGGTGACGGTGGCGATGCGGTTGCGCTGGGCATTGGTCTGGGTCTTGGCGGCGCGTCCGCGGGCAGCGGTGCCAGTGGTGGCGACGGTGGCGATGCCGGATCCATCGGTGCAGGTGTCGGGGCCGGACTGGGCTTGGCCGGGGCCAAGGCGGACAGCGGCGACACTGGCGATGCCGGTGGCTTAGGCGCGGGTCTTGGTGCCGCAGGCGCGCTTGCCGACAGCAGCGACGCCGGTGACGCGGGTGCGATTGGCGTGGGCCTGGGCCTGCTGGGTCTGGGTGGCGCTGGCGCGGCCGGTGGCGACACGGGCGACTCTGATGCCGACGCGGATGCCGGTGGGATCGGTCTTGGCCTGGGCCGCAGCGGCGACAGCGGCGACGCCGATGCCGACGCGGATGCTGGCGGGCTCGGCCTGGGTGCCGGTCTGGGCGGCGACGCAACCGGCGGTGCTGGCGGCGGAGCTGGGTCCATGGCCGACGCCATGAACAAAGCCATGGGCAAAGGTGGCCACAACGATGCCTATGGCGGCGATGGCGGTTTTGGCTCGGGCGGCAAGGCGAAAGGCGGCACCACCGGTGACGCGGATGGCGGTTATGCCAAGGCCTGGGGCGGGAACGCTGGCGGCAACACCGGCGGCGCTGGCGGCAAAGCCTTCAACGGCGATGGTGGCCATGGTGGTTCCGCAGGCGTCTGGGGCTCGAACAACGGGGACGACGGCTATGTCACCGGCGAGTCCTTTGCCTCGGCAGACTCGGTGATCGAGACGACCGCTTTCAACCAAAGCATCGTCATGGGGGCCAATATCTTGGGCAACACCGTCGACATGAATGTGGTCGGCGGCGCGATGAGCTCGACTTATATCGGCGACGACAACGAAGCCATGTAAAATCATGCGACAGGCCCGGGCGCAGGTGTCGCGCCCGGGTCAAACAGTTCTAAGTAAAACAGTTCTTCAGAGGTGACGGCCATGAGCATGGATAAAATCACCGAAGTCATCACCCACTTTATTGGTGTGTTTCACCTCGCGGTCGAAGAAAACCGACTGCGAGACGACTACGACAAATTCAAAGCGCAGCAGGCCAAGACGGTCGAGCACGAACGTATGCAACCCACGAACGTGGCAGTCGAAGCGAAATATCAGCTCGAGGATTATACGCCTAACGGGGCGTTAGATCCCTCCGATCAGCCCAACGTCTTCTTCTCTGGCGCGGCCAACACCGCTTATCCACTCGCCCCGCAAAGCGCGCACAGCAGCGCGTATGGGCCAAGTACATTGCCCGAACAGTCGCAGGTTCCACTGCAAAGCGGCGCGCCCGGTGGGACAAACACGGTTCAGCTTACGCTTGAACCAGCGGGCTCCACCGCCGCGGTGGTTATTCAGTCTGCCTTCCTACAAGACAACGACTTCATCCAGCTCGGCACCTCGGCCCAATTCCTGGAGCCTGAGATGTTTGACGCAGGCCTGCAGCAGCTGACGGCCTTGGCACAAACCGCTGATATCATGGGGGATCTGGGCAAGCCGCAAACTGGCCAAGACGCCCAAGTTTTTGCGCAGAAAGTGCACGCCACGATGAACGCAGCCCCCGCCCCCGCGCCTGCGGGATTTACTGTCCACCTGGCGCATGGGTCCGATACCCAAGGCCTGCACCTGGACGGCGAGGCCGTCGATGCGTTCAGCGAAATCGACGATCTGCTACCGGCCTATTTGCAGTCTGACGATGTTGAAGACACCCCTGAAGAACCCGATCCCATCGATGGGCCCCACCGCGAAGACGGTGAGCCCGCCATGGATATCGTTGACGTCGATCCGGGCCATGCCGTGGTGACGGGCGGCAACATGCTGGTCAACGAGACCAATGTGGGCGCGGCTTGGCTGGACGCGCCGGTAATCTCGGTCATGGGGGATGTGTTCGATCTGAACGTAATCAGCCAGATCAACGTGGCGGTTGAATATGATGCGATCCCGGGGGTGACCCCGTCGGCCGCGCCCGAGGCAATGAATATGGCCAAGATAGAGGCTGTTGCCTCGGCCCCGCAAGGCGACGGGACAGAGCCCGATCTGGCGCAAGACCCAGATCTGCCCGATCACTATGTGGTTACCCGCCTCGAGGCTGACGTCACGCTGCTCAACTGGGTCCACCAGTATAATTTTGCCACGGATCATGACCGGGCCGAGGTCTCGTTCTCGGGCGCCGAAACACGGATCGGCACGGGCGACAATATGCTCACGAATGGGGCCAATTTGTTTGAGCTGGGACATGGGTACGACCTGATCATGATCGGCGGCAGCATGATCAGCGTCAATATGATCACCCAGATGAACGTGCTGCTCGACAGTGACCACGTGACTTTTGGTGGCGGGGCGTTCGAGGGCACATCGGGCGGCGATAACCTGCTGCTCAACAGCGCGGCCATAACATCCGTCGGGATCGACAACTATGCGCAGATAACCGCCCCGTTTGCACAGGCCACCGAGGGTCTGGCCGATGGGGGCAATCACCTGTCAAAGGCTGTGTATAAGCAGGATCTGTTCGATGGGATCGACCTGCTGCGGGTACTCTACATTGATGGTGATTTCACCAGTATGAACGTGGTCCAACAGACCAACATCCTGGGCGATGTGGACCAAGTGCATCTGGCGCTTGAGGGCTTTCGGGACCAGAACGGCGGCGACGTGGATCTGGTCACAGGATCGAACGCGCTGCTGAACCTCGCCTCGCTGGCCACCTATGGCACGGACTCGACAGTTGTGGTGGGCGGCGAGGTGTATAGCGACGCGTTACTCTACCAAGCTGAGTTCATCGATACCGGGGCAAATCCACTTGGGGTGCATGCGCCCGCCCTCGCTAACGAGGCGGTGGCATTTCTGGCCGACGACATGATCGCACCAGACCCCCCGGACTATGGGCTGGGCATGCCCTCACTCGAGGCTGGGCAGACCTCGCCCGACGTCATGCAAACCATGCTTGCCTAAAAGTCGAGCCTAGTTCGGAGATATCTCTTGAGAGTTTTTCATCGCGATTTCAAAGCCGCGCCGGTTCGGAAAGCCAGCCCGCCCAAACCCAAATACGCGGAACGTCCGATCCTCAGGCTCAAGCCAGAGCAGAAAGTCAAATTTTCCCCCATCGACACACCGGTCGACACCGCCGCCGTAAGTGGCCGCCAGATCGAGGGCAAAGCCGGTGTTGTCCTGGCCGACAGTGGCGGGGGCAAACCGCCCCACGGCGGCGGCCGGGGCGGTGGCGGTGGTGGCAGGCCACCAAAGTTTCACCGGCGGTTGGGTCCAAACCAATTCGCCCGCAGCTTGTCCGAGGGCAAACAGGCGGTGCGTCGGAACCTGGGCTTCGTGATGATCCTGACCTGTGCCACCAATATCCTGATCCTTTCGATCCCGATCTATCTGTTCCAGATCTCGGACCGGGTATTGACCAGCCGCTCGCTGGACACGCTAATCATGCTGACGGTGGTCATCGTGGGCGCGGTTGTGCTTCAGGCCGTCTTTGACGCCGTCCGCCGCTTTGTGTTGATGCGTTCGGCTGTCGAGGTCGCGGCCCGGCTGGGCGCGCCAGTGCTAAGTGCGGCCGCCCATGCGTCGCTGCATGGCAATGGGCGCGAGTATCAAACCCTGGGGGATCTGCAACAATTGCGGGGGTTCCTGGTCTCGGGCACGCTGATCTCGTTTCTGGATGTGCCCTTCGCCCCGCTGTTCATTTTGGGGATCTTTCTGGTGCACCCGCATCTGGGAACGATCGTCATTGTGACGGCGCTTGTGCTGCTGGTGATCGCGATGATCAACCAAAAGATCACCGCCCGCCCCTTCGCCGAGGCCAATCAGGCGCAAAGCAAGGCGAATATGCATTTGGATTCGATGGCGCGGAACAGCCAGATCATCAACGCCCTTGCCATGGTGCCCGAGGCGGTGACGATCTGGGGGCGCGACACTGCCGCGTCGCTGACCGCGCAGGTCAAGGCACAGGATCGGAATATTCTGTCCGCGGCCATCTCGCGCGCCGTGCGGCTGCTTACGCAGATCGGCATGCTGGGCTGGGGCGCCTACCTGGCCATCCAGGGCGAGATCACGGGCGGCATGGTCATCGCTGCCTCGATCATCGCGGGACGGGCGCTGGCCCCGATCGAAGGCTCGATCGAGGGGTGGAATGCGTTTTTGCTGTCCCGCGCGGCCTATGGCCGGATCACGCAGTTGATGAACACCTCCAAAAGCCGGTACGAGCGTTTGCGCCTTCCCAAACCTGAGGGGCGGCTGGACGTCGAGCGGCTGCTCTATGTCCCCTCGGGCACAAAGCAGGTGATCCTGAACGGCCTGAGTTTTGGTCTGCAGCCGGGCGAAGCGCTGGCAGTGATCGGCAACTCTGGCGCGGGCAAAACGACGCTGGGCAAGATGCTTGTGGGTTCGGTCTTGCCGACGTCGGGCAATGTGCGCCTGGATCTGATGGACCTGCGGAATTGGGACCAGCGGCAATTGGGCGAAAGTATCGGTTATCTGCCCCAAGACGTGCAGCTGTTCCCGGGCACCATCAAGAACAACATCGGTCGCATGCGCGACGATGCGACCGACGAGCAAATCCACCGCGCAGCGGTTCTGGCCGATGTGCACGAGATGATCGCGAACCTGCCGCAGGGCTACGAGACCATCGTCGCAGCCGATGGCGCGCCCTTGTCTGGCGGGCAAAAGCAACGCATCGCTCTGGCCCGCGCCTTCTTCGGCGACCCGCAATTGCTGGTGCTGGACGAGCCAAACTCGAACCTGGACACCGCCGGCGACCGGGCGCTTGCGAAGGCCATCGAACACGCCAAGGAAAGCGGGATCACGGTTGTTGTGATCACGCAGAAGCCCTCGCTTTTGGGGGCGGTCGACAAGATCATGCTGCTGGCGGATGGCAATATCGCCCTATTCGGGCAGCGCGAACAGGTTCTGCAGCAACTGGCGCAGCGCGCAGCGCAAAGCCCCAGCGATGGGTCGGGGAGGATTGAGAATGGCTGAGAAAACGGACCCGAACATACCCGCCGAGTGGTACGCCGAAGTGCCCCGCTCGATCACCAAACATGTGACATTCGGCTTGCTTTTGCTGGTGTTTTCTTTCGGCGGTTTCGGCCTGTGGGCCTTTCGTGCCCCGCTGGCGGCGGCCGTGATCACGCAAGGCAGTTTCGTGGCGACCGGTCACAACAAGATCGTCCAGCATCTTGAGGGCGGCATCATCCGCGAGATCCTGGCCAAAGAGGGCGAGTTCGTCACCGCCGGCCAGCCCCTGCTGCTGCTGGACCCCACCGCCGCCTTGGCCAACGAGCGCGAGTTGGCGCTGCGCCAGGCCCGCCTTCAGGCAACCGAGGCGCGGTTGCTGGCGGAATACGAACAGATCGACCAGCTAGAATTCCCCGTGGATCTGGCCGCGCAGCGCGAGGACACCGAGATCGCAAGCATCATGGACGGCCAAATGGTGGCTTTCAATGTCGCTAGGACAGCGCTGAAGAACGATATCGCGCTGCTTGAGCAGAATATGATCGCGCTGGGGATCCGCGCGCAGGGCTATGATCGCCAACTGGCGTCAACCTTTATGCAGCGCGACATCCTGCTCGACGAACTGGAACATAAGTCCCAGTTGCTGGACAGCGGCCTTGCCCGGCTGTCCGAAGTGAACGCGTTGCGCCGTGCCATGGCCGAGGTTGGCGGCGACATCGCCCGGCTGGAGGCCGAGGTCGACGAGATCGCCGAGATCAGCAAAAAATACCACACCCAAATCGAACAAACCCGCAGCGAAAGCCGCAACGCAGCACTTGACGAACTGCAGGCCGTTCAGGCCGAGTTAGACGGCATCCGCGAGCAAACCCGAAAAGCCCGCAATGTCTTACAACGGGTCGAGGTGCGCGCGCCCGTATCGGGGACGGTCGTCAGGCTTTATTATCACACTGCGGGCGGCGTGATCGAAAGCGGCAAAGCCATTGCCGAGATCCTGCCAGCGGACGAGCCGTTGATCATCGAGGCTCAAATTCCGCGTACCGAGATTGACCAAGTGCACCAAGGGCTGAGCGCCACGGTGCGCCTGATCGCGCTGAACCAGCGCACCACACCGGTTCTGACGGGCGAGGTGTTCTATGTCTCGGCGGACTCGATTGTCGACCGCACGGTTGAACAATCCCCCGAGGTTTATATCGCCCGTGTCACCGTCCCACCCGAGGAGATGGGCCGCGTGCATGGCTTCTCGCCCACCCCAGGCATGCCCGCCGAGATCATGATCCAAACCGCCGAGCGAACCTTTGTCCAATATCTCACCAAACCCATCACCGACAGCATGACCCGCGCGTTCCGCGAGCAATAGGGGGCGGGTCACTCGCGGTTGCGACGATAAAGATGGCGGTTGCGCGCGATGAAGTCGCGGATCAACCGACTGGCGATCCCATCGTTGCGGCCCAGCAGATAAAGGTAGCCAAAGCTTGCGCCAATGGCGGCACCAACGGCGTCGATGATCAGATCGAGCATCGTGTCGTCCAGGCCGGATTTCTGCATATTGAGGCCGAGGCCAAGATCCATGAGGAACTCAAAGATCTCCCACGCCGTCCCGATGGTCACGGCGCAGGCAAACGCGATCAAGGTAATCGCAAGCGAGGGCGCGGCGAAGCGGTCGCCCTCGAACAACATAAAGACAAGCAAGAACCCCGTGAGCCCAAAACCCACGGCCGAGGATCCGTGTAGCACCAGGTCCCACCACCAGAAGCGGTCGTAGAAATCAAACGCCTCGCCCATGAAAAGCGCGCCAAATAGAAACAGCGTGATGAAAACGACGAAAGGAACGGGCAAGGCGATGTGAAACCGCGCCGCAAAGGCCGACGGCAGCAAGGACAACCCCAGCGTGGCGGCCGCCACAAAGCTCAGGTCCCAGCGTGCGCCAAGCAGCGCGCCCAGGCCGATCCCGGCAAGACCCAACCTTAGCACCCGCAATAGCGACCAGTTTGCTGACCAGTTGCGCATAATCCCCTATGCCCCCTCAACGTCCCCTAAAGATGGTATCAAGTGTGCGCATATCCAAGCCATGAATAATACGTGCCCACTGCGACCCCACGCAGGCGACCAGGGTGCGGGTCATGCCTATCGATTGATTGGCTTCACCTGGGGGTTCGGGCGGCAACTCTGCGCAGGGCAACCAACGTCAGAACGGGGCCGACCAACTCGAACACAACTGTCGTGCCGATGGTCACTGTAAGGATCGTGTCTTTAAGCTCCGGAAACGCGTTACCCGCGATCAGTGCCATGCCTACAGCCACACCGGCCTGCGGCAGCAGTGCCACACCGATCCATGGGCGGTGCAGCGCGGGCGCACCCGCCAGCCCTGCCCCGATCCAGCCCCCCGCGACGCGTGCCGCGATCCGAAGCACTACGTAAACGACGCCCAAAAGCCCCACTTCGGCAATCTGTCCCACCTCAAGCGAGGCACCGGCGAGAATAAAAAACAAGATCATGAACGGCCATTCGATATGCTCTATCTCGTGGAACGCCCGTTTGTGGTGGCGCGCGCGGTTCACGATCACGAGCTACTGTCAAATCTGGTGTTTGAGCGACCCTCATGCGGCGGCCTGATTTTGGGTTGATGGCTTGATGCCATTGATGAAGTCGACGCCATCAATAACGTCGGCGAGATGGACGAAGCCGCGCAGTTTGCGCCAGCTTTT
>CALICM010000100.1 GCA_938049225.1 uncultured Paracoccaceae bacterium | reverse complement strand
AAAAGCTGGCGCAAACTGCGCGGCTTCGTCCATCTCGCCGACGTTATTGATGGCGTCGACTTCATCAATGGCATCAAGCCATCAACCCAAAATCAGGCCGCCGCATGAGGGTCGCTCAAACACCAGATTTGACAGTAGCTCCAGCCACTGTGGTCGCCGAGATTGGTGACATCACCCGGTTCGAGAACCCACGTCAGTTGATGGCTTGGCTCGGCCTTGTCCCGAGTGAGCACTCCAGCGGAAGCACGACGCGACGTGGACGGTTGACCAAAACGGGCAATGCTCTGGCACGCACGATGCTCGTGGAAGCCGGGTGGTCATATCGCCACCCTCCGAAAGAAGGTCACCCATACCTCAAGCGTTCAGCACATCTGCCCCAGCATATCAAGGATATTGGGTGGAAGGCACAAACCCGGCTCTGCAAACGGTACCGCGCTCTGAGCAGAACAGGCAAACCGCAGCCCCGCATACTGGCCGCCATTGCCCGGGAACTGGCCGGGTTCGTGTGGGATATTGCCAGGCAAACACCACTCAAGGCCTGAACGACCCCGCCAGACTGCCTGTGCAGTACGCTGGAGATGGCGGCCATTGATGGGGAAATCCTCGGAGTGCGTTGGGGCAGATACCCGAGCTTAGAGAGAGGCAATCCCGCGTCGCATTTGGTAAGGCGGTAACCAATCCGCGGATGAGAGCATGACAACACTCGATTGCGGCCACCATCTCCAGCGCCTGTACAGGCTACAAACTTTGACCACCCCGCGCCAGCGGGGTAGTCTCATCGTGCCGGGGAGATCAAAAACCCTCATGAGAGACGTACGATCCTGCACCCAACCGAAACAGAGCCCCGAGCCGGGATCGGGGCCCGAAAGGATGGTTGCCTGTTAGGCGCTGTGGGCGCGCTTGTCGAAGGCAGCGGCGAGGAGGGTCTTAGTGTAAGGGGTTTGCGGGGCGTCAAAGATCTGATCCGAGGTGCCGCTCTCAACCACATCGCCGTTCTGCATCACAATAACCCGATGGCTGAGCGCGCGGACGACGCGCAAATCGTGACTGATAAAGATATAGGCCAGGCCGTATTTGCGTTGCAGGCCGCGCAACAGATCCACGATCTGGACCTGGACAGTCATATCGAGGGCAGAGGTGGGTTCGTCCAGGACCACCAATTTGGGCTGCAGGATCATTGCCCGCGCAATGGCGATGCGCTGGCGTTGGCCGCCCGAGAATTCATGGGGGTAACGGTCCATCGTATCGGGGTCGAGGCCCGTCTCGGTCATGATATCGGCGACCAATTGGCGGGGGTCACCCGGGCGTTTGTGGATGGTCAACCCCTCGGCGATGATCTGTGCGACGGTCATGCGGGGGCTGAGCGAGCCAAAAGGGTCCTGAAAGACCATCTGCATATCGCCCCGCAGGGGCCGCAGATCGCGGTTTTTGAGGCCGTCGATGCGGCGGTTGTCCAGGGTGATCGGCCCTTCGGATGAAATCAAGCGCATGATCGCCAGCGCGAGGGTGGTCTTGCCCGAGCCACTTTCGCCGACGATGCCCAGGGTCTCGCCCGCATGGACCTGGACGGTGGCCGCGTTGACCGCTTGGATGTTGCCGACGGTCTTGCGCATCAGGCCGCGTTTGATGGGGAACCAGATCCGCAGGTCTGCGGTCTCGACGATCCGGGGGGCGTTTGGGGCGATGGGATCGGGCGTGCCCGATGGCTCGGCCGCGAGCAGCTTGCGCGTATAGGGGTGTTGCGGTGCGGTGAACAGCTGTTCCGTGGGGCCGCTTTCGACGATCTCACCGTTTTGCATGACGCAGACGCGGGTGGCGATTTTGCGGACCACGCCCAGGTCGTGGGTGATAAAGAGCAGGCCCATCCCCTCGGCGCGTTGAATTTCCGCTAGAAGTTCCAGGATCTGCGCCTCGATGGTGACATCCAGCGCGGTGGTTGGCTCGTCGGCGATCAAAAGCTCTGGCCCGTTGGCCAGCGCCATGGCGATCATGACGCGCTGGCGCTGGCCGCCGGACAGTTGGTGCGGATAGGCGCTCAGGCGGCTTTCGGGATCGGGGATGCCGGTTTTGGTGAGCAGTTCCAGCGTGCGGACCCGGGCGGCGGTTTTGCTCAGGCCTTGGTGCAGTTCCAGGCTTTCGCCGAGTTGCTTTTCGATGGTGTGCAGCGGGTTCAGCGAGGTCATCGGTTCTTGGAAGATGAAGCTGATGTCATTGCCGCGAACCTCGCGCAGGGTCGCGTCCGAGGCCGCGACCATCTCCTGACCCTTATAGGTGACGCTGCCGCCGATCCGGGCGCTGTCGGGCAGCAGACGAACGGTCGAAAGGGCCGAAACGGATTTGCCCGAGCCGCTTTCGCCGACCAGGGCAACGGTCTCGCCCGCGCCCACTTCGAAGCTGACGCCGCGGACAGCTTTGGTCGTGGCCCCCGCCTGGACGAAGTCGACGGTCAGGTCGCGGACCTGCAGAAGGGGTGTCATACAAAGGTCTTTCGCGGGTCGAAAGCGTCGCGGACACCCTCGAAGATGAAGACCAGCAACGAAAGGATCAGCGCCAGCGTGATAAAGGCAGTGATCGCCAGGTGGGGGGATTGCAGGTTATTTTTCCCCTGCAGCGCCAACTCCCCCAACGAGGGGTAGGAGGGGGGGAGGCCAAAGCCCAGAAAGTCGAGGCCCGCCAGGGTGCCAAGCGCGCCGGTGACGATGAAGGGTAGCAAGGTGACTGTCGCGACCATAGCGTTGGGCAGCATGTGGCGCAGCATGATGGTGGTGTCGCTGACACCCAGCGCACGGGCGGCGCGGACGTATTCGAAGTTGCGGGCGCGCAGAAACTCGGCCCGGACGACACCGACCAGGGCGGTCCACGAGAAAAGAACGATCAGGAAAGTCAGCAGGGTGAAGTTCATAGTAAAGATCGCGCCCATGATGATGATCACATAAAGCGAGGGGGTGTTGCCCCAGATCTCGATGAAGCGCTGGAAGAACAGATCCACAAGCCCGCCGAAAAACCCCTGGATAGCGCCCGCCAAGATGCCAACGACAGACGAGAAAAAGGTGACGATCAGCGCGAAGAGGACCGAGATGCGAAAGCCATAGATGACGCGGGCCAGGACGTCCCGGGTTTGGTCATCGGTACCCAGCCAGTGCCGTTCATCGGGGTCGGAGGGCGCCGCAACGACCTCGTAATTCACCGTGTTATACGCGTAAGGGATGGGAGGCCAGATCATCCAGCCTTTGTCGATTGCGTTGCCGTCGACCACGCCGTCATCGGCATCAGAAAGGGTGTCTTCGGGTGTGTCGAAACACGCCTCCAACCCGCCCGAGACGATCAGGCATTGTACCACCGGGTCGGTGAAATCGGCGACGAATCCGGGGTCGCCGCCGAAGTCGGCTTCCGCGTACCGCCCACCTGTGGCTGGCAACATCAGGTCGCCCTTAAAGCTGAGCAGGATGGGTCGGTCGTTAGCAACAAACTCGGCGCACAGGCAGAACGCAAACAAGATCGAAAAAATCACCAGAGACCAATAGGCCCGCTTGTTCGAGCGGAAGTTGCGCCAGCGGCGTTGATTCAAGGCGTTTAGGCGGATCATCAGGTCTCGCGGCTTTCAAAGTCGATCCGCGGATCGACCCATACATACATCAGGTCGGACAGGATATTGATCAGCAGCCCCATAAGCCCAAAGACATAGAGGGTGCCGAAAACGACCGGATAGTCGCGGTTTAACGCAGCCTCGAACCCCAGGCGGCCCAGACCGTCGAGCGAGAAGACGACCTCGATAATCAGGGACGAGCCGAAGAGCACGGCGATGAAAAGGCCCGGGAAGCCCGCGATGATGATCAGCATCGCGTTGCGGAAGACATGGCCGTAAAGCACCCGCCGCTCGCCCAGGCCCTTGGCGCGGGCGGTCATGACGTATTGCTTTTTGATCTCGTCCAGGAAGGAGTTCTTGGTCAGCAGCGTGAGTGTCGCAAAGGCGCCGATGGTGGCCGCGGTCACGGGTAACACGATGTGCCACAAATAATCGGTGATCTTGTGCCAGGTCGAAAAATTGTCCCACCCGTCCGAGGTCAAGCCGCGCAAGGGGAACCATTGAAAGTAGGATCCGCCCGCGAAGAACACCAGCAGGATGATCGCGAACAGAAAGCCAGGCACGGCATAAGCGGCGATAATGATGCCGCTGGTCCAGGTGTCAAAACGGCTGCCGTCGGACATCGCTTTGCGGATACCCAGCGGGATCGAGATCGTATAGGCGATCAGGGTTGTCCACAGACCCAGGGTGATCGAGACCGGCATCTTTTCCAGCACCAGATCCAGGACGGAGATTGACCGGAAATAGCTTTCCCCGAAGTCGAGGCGCGCGTAATTGCCGATCATGATGAAAAACCGCTGCCAGGCCGGTTTGTCGAAGCCGAACTGCGCGTTCAGATCGTCTATAAAGTCTTGCGGCAGACCGCGCGCGCCTTGGTAACCCTCTTCGCTGCCCGCGCCAGCAACCTCGCCCCCGCCACCGCCCGAGATCCGGTCCGTGGCCGAACTGGCCTCCTCGATCTGGGCGATGATCCGCTCGACAGGCCCGCCTGGCACAAACTGCACCAAGACAAAGTTGATCAACATGATCCCAAAGAGTGTTGGCAGGATCAACAGCAGCCGTCTGAGGATATAGGCGCCCATGTTACGGTAGCGGCGCCCCAGCAGCTTTCAGCGCGTCGTATTTTTCTTGGTCGAACCACCAGTAGGCGTCGCCGCGCGAATAGGGTGGCTTTTCGTCGGGCATCCCAAAGATATCCCAGTATGCAACTTTGTGTGTGCCGCTGTACCACTGGGGCACCCAGATATGTCGGTCGCGCAGAACGCGATCTAAGGCTTTGACAGTTAAAACCAATTTCTCACGGCTATCGGCGGAAATTACTTTCTCGATCAGCGCGTCGACCGCTGGATCGGCAATCCCGGCGATATTCACGGTGTCGGGCTGATCAGCCGATGCTGAACTGAACAACTGCCGTAACTCCAACCCGGGGTTTTGGGGCATCGAGAAGCGGCCCGGGACCATGTCATAGTCAAGATCTTTGGTGCGTTGCTGATACTGCGCAGGATCGACAAAATCCAGGCTCGCCTCGATCCCAAGGCGCTTCAGGTTTTCAACATAGGGGTTGATAACCCGCTCCATCGCTGTGCTGTCGTCCATTATCTCCAGCGTCAGGGTCTTGCCCGCAGCGTTCTTGCGCACCCCGTCTTGCAGGGTCCAGCCGGCTTCCTCAAGCAGGCGCGCGGCAGCGCGTAGGGCGCGGCGATCGGTACGGCTGGGCTGGTTCACTTGCGGGGTGAACGCGGGTTCGGTGAAGACCGTGTCGGGCAATTGGTCGCGGAACTCTTCAAGCAGGGCCAATTCGGCACCGTCGACGATATCCTCGGCCTGCATTTCGGAGTTTTCCCAAAAGCTGTCGGTGCGTTTGTAGATACCATAGAACAGCGCCTGGTTCGACCATTCGAAGTTGAACATCATGCCTATGGCCTGGCGCACGCGGATGTCCTGAAACTTCTCTCGCCGCAGGTTGAACCAAAACCCCTGCGCGCCCGACGGGCGGTTGTCGATCAATTCGGTTTTGATCACCCAGCCTTTGTCCAGCGCCGGAAAGTCATAGGCGGTCGCCCAATTCTTTGAGAAAAACTCTTCGTGCAGCAGATAGTTGCCCGATTTGAAAGCCTCGAACGAAGCGATACGGTCGGCGAAGTACTCGTAAACATAACAATCGAAATTGTTCGCGCCGACGTTCACTGGGTGATCTGCGGCCCAATAGCCGTCGCGGCGACAATACTTGATCGACCGGCCGGGTTTGGTGTCAGTAATCTCATAAGCGCCAGAAACCACCGGAGGGGTCAGCGTAGATTCTGCAAAATCGACATTTTCATAGTAGTGTTCGGGCAGGATAGATAGGCTGCCTGCCTGTTGGATCAACTCGCGTGTACTCACGCCGTCCTTAAAGGTGAACTTGACCCTATGCGCGTCCAGCGCTTCGACGCTTTCAAAGTCCTGAAAGATTATCTTATAAACCGGTCGGCCTTTTTCAAGCAGGATGTTGTAGGAAAACACGACATCCGAAGCCTCAATAGGCTCGCCGTCGGAGAAAGTCGCGGCCGGGTCCATATCAAAGATAACCCATTGGCGATCCTCGGGATATTCCAAGCTGGTCGCGATCAACCCATACGCCCCGTCGGGCTCATCCGCCGCGCCAACCAACAAAGTGTCGTACATCAAGCCGGTGCCTTGCGCGGGCTCTCCCTTGAGGATGAAAGGGTTTATGCTGTCGAATGTTGTCGAGGCTAATGTCCCCACAAAGCGCATCGTGCCCCCCTTGGGGGCGTCGGGGTTCACATAGTCGAAATGAGGGAAGTCGGGGCCGTACTTCAGATCTCCAAAGACCGAGATACCGTGGCTGATGGTTGTCTCGCCATTGGCGAGAGCGGGGCGGGAGAGGGCGACGAAGGCCAGGGCCGCGAGCAAAGGCAGCGCCCAGATCAGTGGTGGGATCCATTGGCGGTGGGGCACGCAGGCGGCGCGGGCGTGTGTCATCGTGAACCTCTCGCTGTCGTTCCTATATCGCTAAGACAGTAATACTGTTTGCTCTGCCGTAAAGGCGAAAGCGCGCGTTAGGAGCATGACGAGCAGTGATCTGTTTGTGATCGCGGAAGAAAAGAGCTCTGTTCGATCGCAATTTTTATGAGCCCTACAGATTTCGACTTAAGCCGCTATCGGGTCGAACATAAAAGCCGATCAGATATACTTCAAGTTAAGGTCGGACCGCCCTAGCCACCAATGCCAGCCAAATAAGAGATCAGATTTGCACGGTCCTCAACGTCTGACATGCCACGATAGCTCATCTTGGTGCCGGGTGCATATTCTGTGGGTTTTGCCAAAAACGCGTTGAGGTTTTCGGGCGTCCAGCCCCCCTCAAGAGTGGCCAGAACATCGGAATACGCGAACCCGCCGACGGCGCCGATGTCACGATCCAGCAGGTTGAACAGATGTGGACCCACACCGTTCGCCCCATCCTCAAGCTTGTGGCAAGACGCGCAGGCGCGGAACAGTTTTTCGCCTTGGGCAGCATCTGCGGCTGCATAAACTTCTTCGAAGGGGACTTCGGCCACTTCCACGCCTTCCGATGCTTCTTCCGCGTTTTCAACCTCGATCACATAGGCGTTTTCATGGTGGTCGTGATGGCCACCCTCGCCGGTGCCAAGGATTGCCCCAGCCCCGGTTTCGATCAGCATCAGCACCAGCAGGCTGCCGCAAAGTGCGCCGACGATTTTCGTGATTTCCATCGTGTTCATGCTGGTCTGTCCTGCATCAATCCCGTTTTCCGGCGCGCCTGCCGGTTTCAACCGTTATCTATCCGCTTCCCCTGCGGTTTCGCAAGGTATAGAAGGCGCGACCAAACGACCGAGGGCCAAAATGTTAAATCAAACTGGACGCATCTCCTTTCAGGGCGAGCTTGGGGCCTATTCGCACCAGGCCTGTGTCGAGGCGGCGCCCAAGATGACGCCGCTGCCCGCGCCGACCTTTGAGGGGGCCATTGACATGGTGCATCAGGGCGCCGCGGATTTCGCGATGCTGGCGGTCGAGAATTCGACCTATGGGCGCGTCGCTGACGTGCATCAACTGCTGCCTGACTCGGGTCTGCATATTATCGGTGAGCATTTCGTGCGGGTGCACATCAACCTGTTGGGCGTGCCGGGGGCGGATCTGGCGGGGGTCACGCGGGCGATGTCGCATACGGTTCTGCTGGGGCAATGCCGGACATTCTTGAAAGAGCGCGGCATTGCCCGGTTGACGGGGTTCGACACAGCCGGGGCAGCCAAGCATGTGCGCGACACCGGCGATCCGACCCTGGCCGCGCTTGCCTCGCCCTTGGCGGGAGAGATCTACGGATTGGATGTGTTGGCCGCGCAAATCGAGGACAACCACACCAATACCACCCGCTTTCTGATGATGGCCCCCGAGCCGCACGTGATCCCCGATGATGGCCGGGTGATCACCAGTTTCGTTTTTCGGGTCCGCAACATTCCGGCAGCGCTCTACAAGGCGATGGGCGGGTTCGCGACCAATGGCGTGAACATGGTCAAACTGGAAAGCTACATGGTCAACGGGTCCTTCACGGCGACACAGTTCTACGCCGATATCGAGGGCCACCCCGACGACCCGGCCGTGCAGCGGGCATTGGAGGAACTGGCCTATTTTACCTCGCACCTCCACATCCTTGGCAGCTATCCCGCCGCCCGCGCTCGTGAGGTGTGATATTGGGCGAAATCGCCCTGGCGACCACGAAGATCAATGGCGCTTTTCGATCAAATCAGCGCGTGTGTGTTCAATGACTTTATATTAGTGTCCGCCTCGAAACTCTTTCAATGATTTAAGGCTCTTGCGATCCGCCTTGTGACGAGTTTGATGTGGGCTGTGAGGAGCCAACTTTCGGCTGACTGGATGGACTTCTCCCAATCTTTTGCAAGCCGGCGACATCGGC
>CALICM010000099.1 GCA_938049225.1 uncultured Paracoccaceae bacterium | reverse complement strand
TGCCTTCGGCCCCAGCGGACGACTTGCCCCGTCGATGGCGCATTGTGACTTCCGCTTCTCCGACCTTAAGCGCGAAAAAACCACGCTGTTTCTCGTTTGCGACTACAGCCGCATGGATGTTTTCGCGCCTTGGTTGGGCCTTCTGATCTGGGCGGCTTTGAAAGAACTGGTACGCAGCGATGATGCCACGCCCGTCCAGTTCCTCTTGGATGAATTCACCAATTACCGTCTGTCAGGCCTGCCGAACGCGCTCACCGCCCTTGGCGGTTAAGCCAGAATGCCTGTTGATGGGATCAACAGGCATGATCTTGAGGGCCGCCCCCGAAGACACCCGCCAACCGTATAAAACACTATCTCTACAATATTTTGTATCCATTCCACAAAATCATACAACTTATGGGTTAAGATCGCGTTAAGTCCTGCGCGTGATGAGTTCAAATTTGACAATCCTTGCCAAATAGTGTCATTCTTGAAGAAAGGAGGTGCTCAAATGGCCACGATGAATGTATCCCTTCCGGACCCGATGAAAGACTGGGTCGAGACACAGACCAAGGGTGGGCGCTACAGCAACGCCAGCGACTATGTGCGAGACTTGATCCGCAAGGATCAAGATCGCAGCGCAAAGATTGCCGCGATGCAAAAACGGGTGACCGAGGCGCTTGAGGGCGGTGTGGCCGAAGACTTCGACATGGACGCCTTGCAGCGGGAATTTGACGAGGGCGCGTGAACAGGGTCCGCGTTAGCCGCGCCGCAGAGACCGATCTTCGTGACATCGCACGCTTCACGCAGGAGCGTTGGGGCCACGCGCAACGGCGCAAATATCTCGCCGGGCTGAACCGCAGCTTTGCGCGCTTGGCCGAGATGCCGCATCTGGCCCCCGAGCGGCGCGATATCGATCCGCCCGTGCGCATCTTCCGGTTTGAGAGCCATCTGATTGTCTATCTGGAGGACGAGAAAGGTGTGCTGATCCTGCGCATCCGTCATCACAGCAAAGACTGGATGGACACGCCTTTGTAACATTCCGAAACAAAACGCACGCGTAACTTTATTTCACAAATGCCGCTGCGTTTGGTATCAGAATATCACAGCTTAAATCGATGATCTGACTTGGGAATCTGACCGCAGAGCCTGCGGCCCGAGTGTCAAAGTTTTACTGTCACGTCCTCAGGGCGCGACATTTATTGCCGTGCCCCATTCAAACCGAACGAAAGGAAGAGCCTATGGCAAACACGCCACCCGCGGACACATTGCGCGATGGCAATCTCAAAGCGACGATCTGGCGGAACGAAGGGGAGAAGGGACCCTATTTCACGACCACCCTATCGCGGAGCTACAAGGACGGGGACGGCAATTATCGCGACACCCAATCCTTCGCCTCCAGCGATCTTCTGCGTGTCTCCGAACTGGCACGCCAGGCCCACAACCATACCAATGTACTCAAGCGTGACGCGTATCGCGACGACGACCGCAGCGCGGCTGTCGAGGCCCGCCTTAAAGAGCGCCGGGCCGGGCGGACGAAAGAGCCTGATCGGGAACGGTAATTCGGAGTTTGTTCTTGACTGGAAACAAAATTTGGAATAATATTCTATATTTGTTCCTGTCAGGAGCAACTGATGAAGAGGAGACTTGTTGAATGAACGACTAAGAGAAAGACAAACGTGTGAGCCAGAAGAAAGAGTATTCACCCAATACATTTACCCAGTCCAATCCCCTCGCAGAGTTCCAGCCTTATTTGGACGATGTGGATATCCCCGACGACCAAAAACGCGCATTTCTGGAACTGATCTGGTCAATCATGGTAGAATTCGTTGCACTGGGATTTGGTGCGGATGCAACGAGCCACGCCATTGCCGCGCATTTGGCGGACGCATTGGCCGAAGCCCCTACCAGGGCTTCCCAGGATGAGCTGACAGATGCCTTTGCGGCCACTCAGCCAAAGACAAAACCAAAAAACGATTGTGAGGCCCGCCTATGAGTACCGAGTTCAAAACCAAAGCAGATGTGAAAGACGCGGTGATTTACTGCCGCGTCTCATCAAAACGACAGGTCAAGGAAGGCCACGGCCTCGACAGTCAGGAGACACGCTGCCGCGACCATGCGCGGCGACTTGGGTATCGCGTGCTGGAGGTGTTTCCCGACAAGGCGGTCTCCGGCGGCAAGCTGCATCGTCCCTCCTTCAATCGGCTGCTGGCCTATGTCGAAGTACAGGCGAACCCGGTCGCTGTCATTATCGATGATATCAGCCGCTTCTCCCGCGACATCGAAAGCCATTGGGCACTGCGCCGCGCGCTCAAGGCGGTTGGCGGCAGTCTGGAAAGCCCGTCTGTGCAATTTGGCGAAGACGCGCATTCCATCCTGATTGAAAACCTGCTGGCCTCCGTCAGCCAGCATCAACGTCAACACAACGGCGAGCAGACGCGCAACCGCATGGAGGCTCGTGCGAAGAACGGCTTTTGGTGTTTCCCGCCACCTCCGGGGTTCCAGTTCGAGAAACGCCCCGGCCATGGCAAGGTGCTCACCCGCAAAGAGCCGATGGCGACCATCATCCAAACCGCACTTGAGGGCTTCGCTTGCGGAAAGCTTGAGACGCAGGCTGAGGTGAAGCGCTATCTCGAAAGCGCGCCGGAGTTCCCGAAGAATGCGAGGGGCGAAGTGCGCTATGAAGAGGTCATACGGCTTCTGACGCGACCCATCTACGCTGGATATGTGCATATCCCCAATTGGGGCCTCAACATGATCAAAGGGCAGCATGCGGGGCTGGTGAGCCTCGCGACCTATCAGAAGGTCCAACAGCGCATCGAGGCGGGCGCACGTGTGCCTGCCCGCAAGGATATCGACGTGGACTTCCCTCTGCGCGGCTTTGTGACCTGCGGCGATTGCGAGCGCCCGCTGACGTCCTGCTGGTCAAAGAGTAAGACCGGGAAGAAGCACCCATACTACATGTGCTTCAACAAAGGCTGCGACAGTTACCGCAAATCCATCCGCCGCGATGATCTCGAAGGGCAGTTCGCGGATGTGCTAAAATCCATCACGCCCGCCCCGAAGCTCGCCGAGCTGGCCCGCGCTATGTTCAAAAAGGCATGGGACATGCAGCTTTCAAAGGCCAAGAGAGTTCAAGCCAGCCTGAAACGCGATCTGGCGGCGTTGGATCAGCAAATCGACGAAAAGCTCGACCAGATTGTCGAATGCTCATCGCTCACGGTGCAACGCGCCTTTGAGCGCAAAGTCGAAAAGCTTGAAAGCGACAAACTCCTGATCGCAGAAAAACTGGACCAAAAGCCCGGTCCGAAGCGCAGTTTCGATCAAATGTTCGAACTCGCGATGAGCTTTCTGGCAAGCCCCTGGAATCTATGGGCTTCCGAGCGGATCGAGGACAAGCGAACGGTCCTCAAACTCGCCTTCTCCGAGCGTCTTGCCTATAACCGAAAAACCGGGTTTCGAACCCCAAAAACCTCCATGCCATTCAACATGTTAGGAGGAAACCAAATGCAATTGTGTGAAATGGCGGACCGAGGAGGATTCGAACCCCCGACCCCCTGATTCGTAGTCAGGTACTCTATCCAGCTGAGCTATCGGTCCGTGAAGCGTGGTGATACGCGCGACTTTCCGGCTTTGCAACCCTCTTTTGAACGGCGCCCGTTGTCTTTCGGAGATCCTCCGATCGTCGATCCGCGTGCGGACATCGGCCATGGACAGGAACCATGATGCGTCCAGATACTCCAGCTGTTGAATGCCTCGAATAGGCATTGTTGGTCGGTGTCCCTGGCCGCGAGAAGTCCAGTTCGACCTCGTTCAGATGGGCCTATTGAGCCAGGAATCGCCCTGCAAATCCTGGACTTTTACCAACGCGAATGCTGCGTGGCTTTCCTCTGGCCTAGAGTCCGCGAGGGCGTCGAGGGGTTGATCCTCGGCACCGAGATCATCACCGAACGGCTGCCGGAGAACCCGGTTCCCGGGCGGTACACCATCACCTCACCCGACTACATCGAAGGCGTGGTCAAACATGCGCGGCGCCTGATGCCGGTCTTCGCAGCGGCCATCGGGATCGATTTTTCCAGCTCTGGGCGCTCCCGTTCATGCTGGTCCTTAAGGCCGGTCAGCCGCTTCCGACCCGCAAAGCGCCCGCGTTGGACCGGTGTCAACCCGCGACTATACGTGTCGATAATGGCCCAGAGTATGTCAGTGGAAAACTGATGGAATGGGCCGAGAGACGCAATGTGCGGTTGGAATACATCCAGCCCGGCAAAGCTGATCGCGCCCATCTGCAGAGCGTCCTTGATGGTGGTATGCAGCACATTCTGTTCATAATGTTCCAGCAAACGCAGGACCTGCACATACTCGCGCTTTCCGGTCTTGCCCCGCGGTGCCTCCAGCAGCCGTAGCAACGTGGAGAACGCATCAGGTACATCAAGTGAGCTTTAGGGTGATGATCTCGAAACCGCGCGCTTCAAAGTCGAGTTGGTTCGCGGTTGGTGTCAGGCGGCATAGCGGCGTTTCGTGCAGATCACAGATCTCAGTGGATTTAATCTGCTTTGAAAACGTTAAGGTGCCTTGCGCCGGTTGGCCCTTCGTCTCGAACAGGCGCACGACGAAACCGTCGCCGTCTGCGGCGGGTTTCAGGGTTTCGAGGATCACTTGAGGTGCGTCGCAGGATATAAAGCAGCCGGGTTTCGCGGCCTCTTTTTCGGCGGGGGTCACGACCCTAAGGGGGGCGTTAAGATCATAGGCGGCCGCATTTAGCGCCGCATTGTCCAGGCCGTTGATCGGCAGCAGACTGTAGGTGAAGACATGCGTACCCTGATCTGCCGTGGGATCGGGCGAGGTCGCGCTTTTGATCAGCGAGATCCGAAGCGTATTGCCGAGAACGTCATAGCCATATTTGCAGTCGTTCAGCAGGGCGACGGCATAGTCGTCTTGCGCGATCTGAGCCCATTTTTGCGCAGGCACCTCGAAGCGGGCGGCGTCAAAGGCGGATTCCCGTGTCGTTGCGCGTGCGATGCGGCCCCATTGGATGTCGAAAACGGCATTGGGTGCGTGCACAGAGGTTGGGAAGGCCGCTTTAAGGAGTATATGCGTCTCGTGCCAGTCGATGTCAGTGACAATATCCAGCCGTTTGCAGTGCGCGCTTAAGCGGAAGGTCTGGGTGATAGTGCTGCTGCGCCAATGGCTTGTGATCCGCACGGCGGAGCGGATGGGACCATTCTCGAGGATCTCGCAGGAGGTGGCAGCGTCGATGACCTCCATCCGATCCTCGAAATCCGGGTCGATGTCCCAAGCGTCCCAAGCGATCGGACGGTCTTCGAAGGCCTGAAGTTGATTGCCGTTTTGGCCCGGTGCCAGAACGTCGCGGTTCGCCTCCTTGTCGAAGACGCGGGTCAGTTGGCCATTTTTTGCGATCTCGACCAGCAGTAGGCTGTTTTCAAGTGCAAAGCCGCTCTCTGTTGCGCTCGCCTGACTGGGCGACGGGGGGGTGGTGGCCTGGCCAACAAGCGTTGCCGAGTAAGGATCGAGGTTCTCGAAATGAAGCAGCACCCCGTCTGTGGTGGGTTGGCCACCCTTTGCCCATTCCGAGCCCACCGTCGCGATGCGTGGGCCCGACACTGGGGAGGTGTTTAGGATTACAGGTTCAGCGCCGCGCAGCTTGTCTGCCGCCGCGGCCGCCGCGGTTTCAGCGTAAGCGAATATCCGGTCGAAATCCGCACGGGCGTCCGTGAACACCTGGGGGACCGAGGTGCCGGTTAGAATGTCGTGGAACTGGTTGAGACACAAAAGCTGCCAGGCCTGCGTCAGATCCGGCGAGAGCCCGGCCATCGCGGACAGGGCCTCGGCCTCGTGCAGGGCCCATTCGGCCTTACGATTGGCGCGTTTGATCCAGCCTTGCGAGGTATACACACCGCGGTGCAGCTCCAGATAATGCTCGCCCCGCCAGACGGGTAAATCGTGTGCACTTTCCTCGATCTTCTCAAATGTATCGCGAACCGTGCTCATTTGGACCCGGGGCATCCCGGGCATCGCGCGGAACGCGCGGGCCTTGGCCAAAAGCGCCTCGGTCGGTCCGCCGCCGCCGTCGCCATAGCCAAAACAGATCGGCAGATCGCGGACGGCCTGCTGCGTGGCGTTTGTCCAGGTCCCCAGCACTTCCTTGGCCGAGAGATCGCTTTTGTAGTTTGTCGGGAATGGCAGGTATTGTACGTCGCGCGGGGTTGTCAAAATATGCGCCAGCACGCGGCTGCCATCGATCCCTTCCCAGATGTGGCTGGACCAGGGTACCTTGTTCGATTGGTTCCAATTCAGCTTGTTCGTCACGAACCATTTCAGCCCTGCAAGTTGCATCAATTGCGGGATTTGGCCAGGAAAACCGAATGTGTCGGGCAACCATAGGACCGGTGTCTCGACATCGCCGAACGTGTCGTGGAAGTATTTGCGGCCCAGCGTCAATTGACGCACCAGCGCCTCGGGGCCCGCCAGGTTGACGTCGGGTTCGACCCACATGCCGCCCATCACCTCCCACCGGCCTTCGGTAACCCGCTGCTTGATCCGGGCGAACAGGGCCGGATGGTCTTGAGCCGTCATGGCGTAGAGCTGCGGCTGCGAGTGCGAGAAATGAAACTTGGGGTCTTCATCCATCAGCCGCAGAACGTTTGTATAGGTGCGCGCGTTCTTCAGCCGGATTTGCGAAATGGGCCACAGATAAGCGATGTCCATATGCGCATGGCCAATGGCGTGGAGGGTGACGTCCAGGGGCGCCCCGACACGGGGAATCCGGCTTTGAAGCGCGTCATAGGCTGGCGGAACGCTATCGTAGAAGGCTGCGCCCAATGGGTCGCGCGTATCGAGAATTTTAAACGCCCCGTCCAGGGCGCCAAGCAACCCGGCACGCTCGGGCTGCTCGGGGCTCAGCACGGAAAGCGTGTCATAGGCGGATTGCGCAAGGTCAACAAAACTGAGAAGCGCGGGATCGCGCTCGACAAGCGCGGCTGTTCCCATGAAAAGCTTGGCCTTGCTGCCCGCAGCTGGCGGCCAGCCGGCAAGGCCGGTCCAGCCGTGAAGGGACAGTATATGGTGTTCGCCATCCGCAACACCTGGATCGAGCGGCAGGGTGTGATGATAGCGATCAGCGGATCCGATCGGATGGCCGTCGACATAGACCAGCGCCTCGGGGTGGTTAAAAATATCACCCAAAACACCAAGCGGCAGGTGCAGGGCAAGCCTGTCCGGATGCCAGCCCTGGGGCACTTGAAACGTGGTTTTGAGGACGAAGTTGAGGTCGGCTTGCCCCCAATAGCTTTCGTGCGGGATCTCGGTCCAACCTGTGGGATCGGCGCAGATCGGTGCGGTGAGCGAGGCGTCGGCCAGGGCCAAGAACTTGAAAGGGGGCAGGGCGGTTTGGCGGCGATGGATAAGTGGTGCGATCAGCTGCAAGCGCGCCCCGATTTTTTCGGCCGTGAAAGGCCAGCCGGTGCTCATGATCGGGCGAGCTCGAAGCCGCTGACGTCTCCCCGGTACATCGCGCCGACCTTGGCAGCTTGCGCCTCCTCCACGGCGGGATCCCAATCTTGGCGCCCGTCGCCCCAACTGCGGTCCATGTCGGGCCAGGGGATCGAGTCGATCAACAGGCGCGTATAGGGGTGCTGGGGATCGCCGATGACTTGGCGCGGGGGGCCGGCTTCGACCACATGCCCTTTGAACAGGACCATGACATAGTCACTGACGTGATACGCAGTCGCCAGATCATGGGTGATATAGAGGATAGAGATTCCGTATTTATCCTTTAGGTCATAGATATTCGACAGAATACTCGCGCGCAACGATGCATCGACCATGCTGACCGGCTCGTCCGCGATCAGCAGTTTTGGGCTGAGCATCAGGGCACGGGCGACGATCAAGCGCTGACGCTGCCCGCCGGACAATTGATGCGGATAGCGCGGCAACACCAGGTCGGGGTCGAGGCCAACGGCGGCGCAAGCCTCGGCCATCGCTTGGTTCGTTTGCGCGTCGGATTGGGCCAGACCGAAACGTTTGTAGGGGTACCTGAGCGCATGGCTGACCCGATAGAACGGGTTGAAGCAGCTGTAGGGGTCTTGAAAAACCGCCTGAACGTTCTTGCGAAACTCTAAGGACTGGGCGGCGGTCATATGTTGCACATCCTGCCCTTCGAACAGGACCCGGCCGCTTGAGGGTGGATTGAAGCCCAGCATGATTGAGCCCATCGTAGATTTGCCAGATCCGGATTGGCCGACCACCGAGATGATCTGAGGGGTGTCACCTTGGAGTGTGAAGGACATTGGGTGCAGCGCGGTCACGGCGCCGTAGTTCTTCGACACCGCATCAAAGCGCAAAAGCGGCTCTGGGCTGTCGCGCTGCGGGGCAGGGGCATTCCGCTCGGCGTTCAGGAAACTGTCGCCCCCCACCAGTGGGACCGACGAGATCAGATCTTGGGTATAGGGATGCTTGGGGGCGCTTATGATCTGGCTTACGGTTCCGTGTTCGACCAGTTCCCCGTCCTTCAACACCGCAAGTTCGTCCACCGATTGGGCCATGAGACCCATGTCATGGCCGATCAGGATCAGACCCGATCCGATTTGGGCCTGGATCGCCTTGAGCGTTTGCATCACTTGACGTTGGGTGACCACATCAAGCGCCGAGGTCGGTTCGTCCGCGATGATCAACTCGGGGTTCAGAATGATCCCAAGGGCGATGCAGACACGTTGTTTCATGCCGCCAGACAACTCGTGCGGATAAAGCCGCCCGCTATGGATGGGCAGGCCGACGCTGGTGAGCGCTGCATCCGAGCGGCGTTTCAACTCGCCCCGGTCAAGGTGCCCTTCATGGGCAATGACCCCGTCCCACAACTGCGGCTCGACACGCATCACAGGGTTCAGCGAGTTCATCGCCCCCTGCGGGATATAAGCGATGCGCGACAGCCGCGTCATGCGCATCTTCTCTTCATCAAGTGCCAACACGTCAGTGCCAGACAGATCGATTGTCCCGCCTGCGACACGGCCCGGTTCAGCCAGCATTTTCATTACTGCAAGCGCCGTCGTTGTCTTGCCCGAACCGCTTTCACCGATAAACCCCACACGGCGGCCCTTGTGTATCGTCAGGTTCAGCGATTTGACGGCTTGGACAACGCCTTGTGGCGTGGGGAACTCAATCGACAGGTCACGCAGGGTGAGGACGGGCTTGTCGGTCATGAGAGTTTCCTCAGGCGTGGGTTCGAAACCTCGTCCAGGCCCAGGTTAATCAGCAAAAGCCCGATGAACATGGTTGCCAGCAATAGGGTGGGGATGCCCCACCACCACCATAAGTTTTGGATAAGGGCGCCCGCGTTAATCGCCTCGTAGATTGTGCGCCCCAAGGTCGGGATGCGCTGTGGCCCAAGCCCCAAAACCTCCAGCCCCACGGCCGTGACGATCGAGGTGGTGACGCTGGCGATGAAGCTGCCAAAAAGATAGGGGACCAGGTTGGGCAGCATCTCGCGAAACATGATGTGGAAGGTGGAAGCGCCCGAAAGCTGGGCCATTTGCACATAGCCCGATTGCTTCATGGAAAGCACCTGCGCGCGGATCAACCGGGTTGGGGATTGCCAGACAAAGCCCGCAATCAGCAGCGCCATTATGGTAAGCGACACGTCGCCATAGGCACTTTGGAAGACCACAAGGATCAGAAGCGGCGGGATGGTGATCATCACATCCGCCAGCACGCGGATGACATCATCGGTGCGCCCGCCGACAAATCCAGCGGTAAAACCCAAAGTGATCCCAATGCTCATGCCGATGAGGCTGGCCAAAAGGCCCACGAACAACGTATTGGGCGCGCCAATAATGATCAGGGCCAGCATGTCGCGGCCCCCACCATCGGTCCCCAACGGATAATCCAGCACCCCCGGTTGCTTGCGCAAATTTTCGAACCCAAGAGGCGGCAGCTTAAGGGGGGTGGAGCCCGTAAAGACAAGATCAAGGTTCCAAAGGAAACGTCCGATCAGCCCAAGTGCGATGATCCCCAGCAAGAGCCCCGCGCCCCAAAATAGCTTGGGGTTCATCCAAGGATTGTCGAACCGGCGCAAGCGTTTCGCCTGGCGCCGTTCGGCGCGGGCGGTGGGCATGCTTTCTTGCGAGGTCATGTCACGTCGCCTCGTGCTGGATACGGGGATCAATGAACGGATACAGCAGATCGACCAAGAACACCGACATGGCCGTCATGAAGATGATCACAAAGCTGACGCCCTGGATGACCGGAAAGTCCTGGTCCAGGATCGCGTCATACAGCAGCTTGCCCATGCCATTATAAGCAAAGATCCGTTCGACCAGCACCTGACCTGCGATCAAAAGCCCGATCTTCAGCGCAAAAGCGGTGATCTGTGGCAAGATCGCGTTGCGGATCATATAGCGATACAGAATGTAGCGCGGGCGCAGGCCCTTGGCCTCGGCCAATTTGACATAGTCCTCCCCCTGCACGGTGATCATTAGGCCGCGCATGCCCAGTGCCCAGAAGCCAAAGGTCACGATCACAATGGACAAAGCGGGCAAGAACCCATGGTGCAAGACGCTTTGGACAAAGGCCCAGTCCCAGCCCGGCTCGACCGTCAGGCCATAGGCGCCGGTCAGTGGGAACCACCGCAGTTTGACGGCAAAGATCCACATCAAAAGCAGCCCTGACAGGATCGGCGGGATCGACGTGAAAACCATCGCGGCGGGGATCGCCACTTTCGCCAGTTTGGGGGAACGCTCCCAAACCATCAGCGCGCCGAGCAGGTTGCCAATCACGAATGTGATGATCAGCGACAGGATCATCAGGCCAAGCGTCCACGGCAGAGCCTTTGCGATCAGCGAGGAAACCGCCGTCGGGAAAGTGGCCGTGGACAGGCCGAAATCGAAGATCAGCACGTTCTTGAGGTACTTTAGGTATTGCAGCCACAGTGGGTCGTCCAAGCCGAAACTGGCGCGCAATTGCGCAAGTATAGCGTCGGCGTTGGCGACCGACCCGGCCCCGGCCGCCATCCGGCCCAGCATGATGTCGGCGGGGTCCACCGGTGACAGCCGTGGAATGATCCAGATCAGCGTGGCAGCAATCCAGATCGTCAGCAGCAGCGTGACGACCCGGTTGATCAGATAGGATCGCGGAATGCGTCCCATGTTTCCTCCCCGAAATATGCCGATCTTTGGTGACCGGTCATGTGTTTTTCGTCAGGCGGCAGTACCGGCCGCCGTGCGCGAGATATTGTGGTTCCAGCCGCGCAGAACCATGCGCTCGTCTGGATGGTGATTGCCGCTCTCGATCCGGTCCTGGCCGCTGTACATCTGACACAACACCGTTTTGCGGGTGCGGTCGGACCGGTTGGGCATCGATCCGTGCAGCGTGAAGTAGTGAAAAATGATCACATCGCCTGCCTCGGCCTCGATCACCTGCGCGTCTTCGATGGGGTATTGGTCCAGCACGTCGTTCTGCGACCGGCCATCCGCACCCTGGACCCGGCCCAGCCGGTGGCTGCCGGGATAGACACGCAGGCAGCCCATCTCGTCGGTCGCATCGGACACATGGATAATCCCGGCGATCATACTGTCGTTCACGGTCGGGAAATACGGCCAGTCCTGGTGCATCGGAAACGGCGAGCCGTTTTCGCTGGGTTTCTGGAACAGTTTGGAGTGGTGCAGGATGATATCCTCGCCCAAGATCTGGCCCACGACGTCCAGAAACCGCTCGTTCAGAAACGCGTTCAGCCAGGTACGGGAGTATTTTTGCACGTTGTGTGTGTGCAGAATGACATCGTCCTTGCGGGCCAGTTGCGCGGTTTCGCTGCCGTCCCAGGTCGCATCGATCTGGTCGCCGCTGGCCGTCAACTGGCCCACGATGCGGTCGAAATCCTGCTCTAGCGCCTGGACCTCGTCAGGTCGGAACAGACCTTTGGCCAGGTAACAGCCGTTTTCGGTGAAGGACGTTTTGATGTAGGACATCGGTGTGTCTTTCGAAGGTGGCGGGGCGCAAGCGCCCCACCGGTTCGGCGTCAGTTCGCCTTGGTCAGATTGTGGATGATCTGATGGGTATGGTTCCACCAGAAGAACGGGTGGTTGTAGTAGTTGTCGGCCGTCGGCCAGCCCTCCCAATAGGTGGTGTTCATTGGCAGCAGTTTGGCCGATTGCACCAGCGGGATGAACGGCACCTCGGCGTCCAGGTATTGATAAGCCTCGGCCACCAGTCCAGGGACCGAAGGATCGCCCAAGGATTTAGTCCCCATCTCGTCGACGATCGCCGAATAAGCTGCGGCCCCTTCGGTGTTCCAACGTGACGTGTTGTTAAAGCCAGGGCTGCGCTCGCCCACCGGGACCACATCCTTGACCGTATAGCGACCCATCGAGGCCCAGGGCTCGTTCACCGAGCCGCAGGACAGCCAGCTATAGGTCATTTCATAGGTGCCAAACGGTAGAACCTCGCCCCAGAAGACGCCATTTTCGACTGGAACCGCCTTCGCGGCGATGCCCGCGCGGTTGAGTTGCTCGACGATCACATCGATGGTCTTAGTGTATTCGGTCGAGGCCGAGTTGACGTGGATCGCTACGCTTAAGTCTTCGCCATCCTTTTCATAGATACCGTCGGAGCCTTTGGCGTAGCCCTCTGCCTCGATCAGCGCTTGACCGGCTGCCGGATCGCCGTTTGGCGGTAGTGCATAGCCAGCGTCCTTAACCGCATCGATGAACGGCGCCATCGAGCCGAACTGCGCGAACATCGTGTCCGAGGCAACGGTCGACCCCTCGAGCGCTACGTTGACGATCTGGCTGCGGTCGATGATGGCCGCCACCGCCTTGCGCATGTTGACATTGTCCCAAGGGGCGATGGTCGTATTGATCTCGAGCTGGCGCGAGCAGGGGTCGGCCACGGCATAGGGGAAATCCTCGTACCAGGCGATGACCTTCGGGTTCTGCGCCTGGATCGCCTCGAACGTGCCCAGACTGACGTTTTGGGCGGCGTCCAACTGGTTCGAGACCATAAGCTGCGCGCGGCTTTCCTCGCCACCGGTTTCCAGCCAGATCAACCGCTTGGGTTCGGGCAACTCTTTGAATCCAGCCTTTGCGCCCCACCAGTTGTCATTGCGGTCCCAGATCGCCCGGTTGGTGGCGGAACTGGTAAAGGTATATGGCCCGGTCCCTATGGGGCTGGCATTGGCGAAGGTCGCTGGGTCCTGACCGGCCCAGATGTGCTCGGGCATGATCAGGAACGAGCCAAAGATCCGCACGCCGAAGTTCTCGACCGCAAAGCGCGGGTTGGGGGCAGTCAGGTTGAAGACGACCGTCAGATCATCGACCTTTTCCACGCTGGCCACCTGGGCCCGCACGGTTGCTGCCTCGCGCGACGAGATCTCTTCGTTGGTCAGGGCCATATTAACGGTGAAAACCACGTCGTCAGCGTCAAAGACCTCGCCATCCGACCATTCGACCCCGCCGCGGATTTTCATCGTGAATTGATCGTTGGCATCGTTGGCCGTGATCGACTCGCCCAGCCAAGGGTCAAGTTCGCCCGTGGCGTAGTTCAGGATAAACAGCGGCTCCCACATCGCCTGATGCGCGCCATGCATCCGCTTGGTGCCGGGGGTGAACCAGTTGAAGTTTTCCGGGTCCTTGATTGTGCGGTCCAGATCAAAAATAACCGTATCTTCGCGCGCCACATCCTGCGCGAACGCCTGTCCCGCCAGGGCCGCGGCGATCAGAACTGATGCGCCAAAGCGTGTGGTTTTTCTCATGGTATCCTCCCTTTAAAGGCCGTTCCTCGGCTTGTCAGTCCGCGCCCATAGGCGCATGCTCATCTTACGTCAGCGCACGTAATCCATAACGAGAACCCGCGTGCGTGGGGGTATGTCCCGCGTTGTCAATTCAACCTCGCTGGAAAACGCGAAATCGATGTGCTCCTCCTTGAAATGGCTCAGAAAGCTCTCGATCCACATGGTGTTCCGTGGCCGATAAGTGAGCGTGCGAAAATGCATCGGGATGACCAGCTTGGGCCGCATGCGATGGATCATCTCCATCAGATCGGGCAGCTCAAGTGTCAGATACCCGCCAGCTAAGGCAAACAGGATGTCCGTATCCTCGAAGAACGCCTGTTGCGCGTCGCTCAGCGGATTGCCCACATCGCCCATATGCGCGCAGTTCATCCCATCCAGATTGAAGCGATACATGCCGTTTTGGCCGGGCACCGCATGTTCGGGATGCTGGTCCCATTCTGCGGCCTCGATCGCGGTGATCTCGATGCCCAAAGCGTTAGTGTTACCGCCAGATTGCGCGACCTGCAGCGCATTCACAACCGTCGGGTCGCCTGGGATCAAGTCAGCGCGGCAATGGGCGCTGTCATCGTCTGACGAGATGATTACTAAGTCCGCTGGGTCATTGATCGGCGCATAGCCAACCCCCTGGGGCGTATACGGATCCGTTATGATGCGGGGACCACTGGAAGGGTCGAGGCCGAATGCCGCGTGGCCGTACCAAGTCACCCTCACGTCCGTGCCCTCGAACCGTTGTTGCCGGTCGCTGTAGAACTTCCTGCGCGCAAGGGCCGACTCGGTGGGAAACAGAAGGCCAGATCCTGCGCCATGTCCAAAGCGATACCCCCTTTTTCAGCGATCATGTTAGGCGCAAAACCCTCGCCAACAGCGTTTCAGTTTGATCTTTTTTTGTACTATTTTGATTTTTTCCTCGTAACCGTAGGGATTCCTTTGCTAATCTTGCTGCATGCGCAGCACGACTTTCAAAATAAGCAACTACATCACCACGGACGAGACATTCCATTTCGCACGGAAAAACCTGGCCAGACGATTTCCAGACAGGGCGCATGATCATGATTTCTTTGAAGTCTTCCTGATTGAGAGTGGTCGGACAACACAGTGGATCAATGGTGTCACCCAAACTCTTGAGCCTGGCCAACTGGTCTTTATTCGGCCGCAGGACACGCATGCATTTCGGGCGGATCGCAAGGTTGGATGCCAGATCATAAACGTCATGTTTCGCGTTGAGACGGCGGCGCATTTGTCGCAGCGCTATGCTGCCTCGCTTGGGGATCGGTTTTTTGCCTCGAAACTGCCGGTTCCCGAGCCACACAATTTGGGCCCGGCGCAGTTCGAGCGGGCGGTGAACGTGGCACTTCAACTGCAAACTGCAGAGCGCTCATTGGCGCGGATCGAGGAGTTCTTGCTAACCCTGACACATCGGGTGGCGGATGTCGCGGGCCGGGCGCATGGGGCTGCCCCCCGTTGGTTTACGGATGCCTGTAGTGCCGCCCTATCGCAGGCGGTGTTTCGACGCGGGGCTGCCGGGTTCATTGATGCCGCCGGGCGCAGTCACGAGCATGTCTGCCGGACCTGTAAAGAAGTGCTGGGCTTGACACCATCGGAGTACATCAATCGCATCCGTGTCGAACATGCGGCGCACCTGCTGAGTAGTGATGATCACTCGATCGAGGATGTGGCCTACGCCTGTGGATTTGAGAACTCGAGCTACTTTTATCGCTTGTTTCGGCGGCAATACGGCACCTCGCCCCGCAAATATCGGATCCGGTATCAGCGCGATCCCTTCGAGACCAACCTTGGCACAAGCTCTTAGGCGTCGCAGCAGCGGTGAATAAGCCTGACGGTGGCTTGCGGCTTGCTGGTCGCCCCCAAATGAAAAGGACGCCCGAGAGCGCCCAATCCAGGTTCATTAAGACCGAGGCTGGGGATCATCCGCCGGTTCTGCGGATAACCACTAGGATGGTTTTCAAAACGATCTTCATGTCGGTGAACAGCGAGACTTTCGCGTAGTACTCGTTGTCGTAACGAATGCGGCTAATGAAAGTGGTTGTTCCCCGCCCTTCGGTTTGCCAAAGCCCTGAAATCCCGGGGCGCATCTTGAAATACCCGTCTCCGCCGCCCGCATCCAGATACAGCTGTTGCTGGTCTACCATGAACGGCCGGGGCCCGATGAAGCTCATGTCGCCACGGATCACATTCCAGATCTGTGGCAACTCATCCAAGCTGGTCTCGCGCAGGAAACGTCCAACGCGGGTCACGCGCGGGTCTTTTTCGAGCTTCTGCATCCGGTCCCACTCGTCGGCGATACTGGGGTCGCTTTCGCAAGCCCGTTGCAAAGCCTGTTCGGCGTCCACGACCATGGTGCGCATTTTCCAACAGGTGAAGCGGCGCCCCCCCCTTCCGATACGCTCCTGCCCGAAGAAACCGGGGCCACCATCCAAGCGGACGGCTATATAAAGACCTAAAATGACTGGTAAAATGAACGGCGCCACCAACACCGCCAAAACCAGATCGGATGCTCGCTTCATACCTGCAAGATACAACTGTCTTTCTGGCGCACGCAACGATTGATCGGTCACGCCACCGATGTACGATTCGATTTTCACAATTTCCCCCATCTTCACTCGAACGCTAACTCACTGGTAACTTTCGCTCCTCCCACAAGGAACTAAGGTCAACATAACGTAAATGAAAGATTCGATAAACCGCTTTTGTGGGCTAACAAGCCAGAACTGTGAGAAGTGCCATAAATTTTGCCAGTATTTGCAGAAAATGTCAGAATGTCAGAATGTGTAATACTCTGTTACAGGCTTGCTATGGCCAAAACATTGCCGCATTATTTTCTCAATCCTGACAACCAAGCTGTGAGTCGTCGGGAGTCAATTTGTCAATAAATCTCTGCTTTGAGTTAAAAATTGGACTAATTCTGCCCAAAGTTGGCCACAAATCTGATAACTAATAAGCAAGGACTCGCCTTTTGGGGGCTGATGATCCACATATCAACGAAAACCGAGGGGCTGTGTCCAACGAACTTTTATGCACAATATACAACTTAGTCACAGACTTTAATTGGTAAGCTTACAGGATAAGCAGATGAGTCAAACCGCGACCGCAGGGTACACAAGCATCAACCTTGTTCAAAAAAACCGGGCGCCGACTCGATATTATCCGCTTGATTACGCAGCAAATTGCAAGCGCAACAATGGTTCGGGCTACTCATTCATCACAGACAATGTACGCGAGGATTTGACGATCATCCTGGTGGCCTTCGTGCCGCTTGCGCCGTCGCCTGTTGCTACGTTCTTCGCGATCATTCTGTTCCATATCTCGTTCTGGATCATCTACGAAGCTGGCTATGTCGACAACGATCGCACCGCCGCACGGGCAGAGATGGATGCCAAAATTCCGCCATCTTTCCACATCTATGACAAAATCTACAAAGAACCGCTGGCTTGGATTTGTGCCGTCATCGTGGCGATCCCTGCCGCATTTTTGGCCGCTTTGTCGGGTGTGGCATTTTTGCCAGGTTCGCCGTTAATATTAACCATAACTGTGTTGGCGTTGTGGCTGCTGCTGCTGGTGAGCTTGCGGCTGCTTTATCTGGTGTACAACCGGATCGACAAAATGACCCGGATCTACCTGTACGTTGCTCTGCAGCTCATGAAATACGGGTTTCCTGCACTGTTTTTCAGCTTGCCAGCGGCAGGGGCTATGCTGATCACGGCTCAGGTGTTCCGGAAGTGGTTTCCCTACGTCATTTATCGCCATGCGGGACGCCTCGCACGCGATTTTCCCTGGCGCCTTTTGCGCCTGATGGTGTTTGTGATCTTGTGGTTGCTCTTGTTGTCCGATCAGTTTTCGATGGCCTACCTGCTTCACGGTCTGGGCATTGCCGTGCTTCTTTGGCTGCGGTCGCGATCACAACTGAAAGCGGCGGTGGCCAATGTGCGGCATGTCGGCGATGACACATGGACCAGGTCATCCAAATAGCCCTTGTTCGGCGTTCCGGGTGTTGTTGGACTATGCTATTACGGTTATCGAGGCTTGACGCGCAATGGCGCCAGCACAAATCCCATGCACCGCAAAACAGAGGTTAATTTAATGGTCAAGTCCACATCTACGGTTTCGCCCGTTAACCAAATGATACGCCGCTGCGCTTTTGTGGCCGCGCTGACGCTCTGCGCGCCGACGGTAGCGACGGCTGAGTATCGTTTGCAGCCTGGGGATGTTGTTCGCTTTTCGGTTGCGGGCCTGCCCGAGTCGGTCCTTGAAACGGCCGTGGACATCGATGGCAACCTCAGCTTGGCGTGGTTCGGGACGGTTAACGCGGCTGGCCGACCATTGTCCGAGGTTCGGCGCCAGGTGCAAGCACGCTCGGTCGGGCAGGTGATCAAGCGCTATAACAACGAGGGCGAGCTGAAGCTGGTCAATGTGAACGCCGAGGACATCTTCCTGCAGATCCTCTCGTACCAACCGATCATTGTCGGTGGGGATGTCGAACAGCCGGGCGAGTACACCTTTCGCCCAGGTCTGACCGTACGCGCCGCGCTCGCGCTTGCGGGTGGGCAAACGGATTTGCTTGTGGGGGACGATCTGCAAGACCAGATCCAATTGCTGCGCTGGCAGAACGATTTTGCCGAGGCGGCCTTGAACCATGCATCGGCGAACCTGACCTATTGGCGACTGTCAGCCGAAATTGCGCAAGATTACGACATGCCGCCCCCCAACCCTAACGGGTTTCGAGTATCGGCCTCGGTCTATGAAGAGTTGTTGGCCGAGCAGCGGCGCCTGATGGAAATCGCCCGCAGCAATGACGATGGCCAACGGGCATATTTGGAACGGGCCTTGGTCCAGGCCAAGGCGCGGCAGTCGATCTTGACTCAACAAAAAGCGCGTCAAAGCGAGGCCATCGCCGCGGATGAGGAGGAGGAAGCCCGCGTCAAGGAGCTATTGGCCGGCGGCCTGACCAATGCCAGCCGCGTGTCCGATGCCCGCCGCGCCGTTGTGTTGACGGCGACCCGTCTGTTGGAGGTCGAGGAGAGCTTGGCGCGCGTTGAGTTGGACATCACGCGCATGTCGCGGGAAAAGTCCCAGTTCGAAGAGGATCGCATGACCCGCCTGCTTGAGGCGCGCGATGTGGCCCGGAACATGATCTATACCGCCAAGTTGAGCATGGACAGTTTGTCCCGGTTGCAATCGACCTCGCAGTCCGCGACGTTGGACAGCATCACCGGGGTTCCGACTGAGCCCACAGTCGTTATCCACCGCCGCGTTGACGACAAGATAAAGGTTCTTGAGGCGACGTTGGACGATGAAATCCTGCCTGGGGATACCCTAAGCTTCAGCCTGAACAGCTTTGAAGAGGCCATATCAGTCCCGCAAACGCAATAAGACGCGTCGTCACCGAAGGCTCGACAGGTGCTGCGCGCACAGCAGGCAGGCAAACAGCCACTCCATAGCGTTTGAACGCATGCCGTGTTCCGTGCTGATGATCGCAGCACTACTTTCAAAGATCTGAGTGTAGATTGGCCAATCCGCCTGATCCGCGGGGTACATTGCCCCCTTAAGGCGCCGCCGTTCGAAGCTGCGCAGCGGGCCGCCCGCCACGCCGAAACTGGGTTGCCCAGGCACCGGGCCAAAGCCGTCCAGGTCTTTGGTCAGCGGATCGGCGATGGCGCGGTGCCCCAGACCTTGGATTAGGGATACATTTGATGGGTTGCAGCCCAGCGCGAACCACATTCCCTCGACCACCGCATCGCCGATCGGGCCGGTATCGCCCCCGTTGAGCGCATAGACCAGCGCCAGCCGTTGTGCGCGCCAGTTCGATCCAGGCCCAAATCGCAACCATCCCGTACCCCAGGGGTAGAAGCCCGTATTGTGCAGTCCATAGTCCCGCCCCATGCGCTGATCGACTTTGATCCGGCGCCTGGCCCATTGCTTGCAGGCCTGCGCGATCTCGGGGGTACTTTCGTGTCCGGCCTCATACGCGCGAAGGTAGTCCAGACCGTGCCAGGCACTGTCATCCTGGCGAACAGCCTCAGCCGCCTCTGGGTCTTGCGGGGCGAAAGGGTTCAACGCCTCGAAGACAGCGCGCGCTTGGGCGTTGCCACTGGCACGAAATAGGCTGGCTGCCGCTTTAAAGCGGGTGCGGCTCAGCGCGGTTTCGTCTTCGGGTGACAGGCTTTGGGCGTCGCGCTGGGCGGCAAGCTGCGCCTCGGCCCAGGTCCAGGCGGCTAAAGCCTCGTCGCGTAGCTGATCCCCAAGGACCGCGTCGCCACAGACGGTTTTAATGACCATCCCCAGTTTGGCCGCCGCGTTGACGAAATGATAGGCTGCCCAATCCTCGGGGCCGAAGGCAAAGCAGCGTTGCACGGGGTTCCACGAAACCGAGCCTTCGATCCCATCGAGTGAATATTCCACCCCGCCGATGATCCCGCCGTCCGACCGCTGCGTGCGGCGCCATAGTGAAATGCCCCAAAGAGCCTCGTGGATGAGATCCGGCAGAACGGTCGTTCCATCCCCACGATCCTGCGCGTCCCGCCGGGCTGCAATAGCTGGATCCGTGAAACTGCGACCGCTTTCGGGGATGTTTAAGGCGAGTTGACGGGCCACAGGGAACAATTCGACCGCCAGGGCCATGGTGTAGACCGCTTCCATGTGTTGCGGTCGTCGATCCCAGTCGCCCGCATCATGCCATCCGCCCCAGGCATTCGGGGCAAGGGGGCCTGGGGGCAATTTACCCAACAGGCCAGGGGTGTAGGGTTCGCGACGAAACCCTTCCGAGGTGCGCCCGATGCGAACATTCGTTTGCTCGATGAGCAGACCGTCTGCCGGATGACCGTTGCGTGGCCGTGTCCGCCCCTCGCCGAAGGGGGCCTCAATCGCGATCCCTGAGCGTTGGTGGTAATACCATCGGGCTGCCAGCCGCAGCGGCTCGGCATAGGGATCTGCGGAAATTGTGAAGGCTGGCGAGGCGCCGACACCTTCGATCTCAAGTGCAAAGCGGCCCTGAGTTTCGCAAGCCGAAAAATCAACCTCGAAAACACTGCATCCGTTGAAATTTGACTCGCCTTGATGCGGCTCGTCAGCCGGTTTGGCTAGGGTAAGTGTGCCAGTCAACACGGCGCGGCCGGTTGCCTGGTCCCGCAGCAGCCAGCCGGTGTTGGGGTTTAGAACCTGGTCGGTAGTGCCGTTCCCGCCCGAAGCACTATGCCCCAACCACAGACCGACATAGGCCTTTTTGGGGGTGCCGATGGCATAGCCTTGATGGCAAATGTGAATGGCTTCGGAGGGTGTTGCCGCTGTGCGCTGGGCGGTAAATTGTAAGGCATGCCCCTGCAACGTCACCGCCACCTCGGCCCCCAAGGGCACGAGGATGGGCAGGGCGAGGGTCACCAGATGCCGTTTGGTGGTGACACGCGTCTTCCGCCCGGTCCGGGCGGAGGTGGTGGGGATGGTTTTACGATAAACCGTGCGCACCGGGGTCGTGACGCCGTCGATGGTCACATTCCAGGCGGTTGGCAAATCAGCTGGGGCGCTGCCTTGTTCGGCGAGAAAGGCGGGGATCCCGCTACCGTCTTCAAGGGTCGCGAAGGGTCGGAACAATTGCGGGGCGGTTCTATGGGCATTGCCCGAGAAGTTGCCAACCGCCCCGTTGAGCCGCCCAAGACCACCCAGCCGCGCGGTGGGCTTTCGGGTCCATCGAACCTGGGCATCATTCGGGACAGGCACCGGGATCCCTTTGACCAACACCCCATCGACCAACGTGAGTTGCAACAGGTTCGGGCCCGCGAACCCCAAAGCGTGCTTGGGCGATGTGGCGCCCGACGCCCGCGCGCACAGGCCGTTCGCCGCAAGGATCGTCGAGGCCAAGAGCCCCAACAAAACCCCCCGCCGACCGGGGTGGTTGAACTTCGGGTTCATATCACGCCTCTGCGGTACGCGGCCCCAATAGCGCGGCTCGAAGGCGGCAGGCGATGATGCTCATTGCGGTTTGCTGCAGGACAAGCAACCCTAAGGCAAACACGACTAAGCCCGCTACAACCATCGACAAAGACATCAAGACACCGGATGCATAATCCGCATAGAAAACCAATGGCGCCCCGCAGGCGAGGCTCGCCGCAAACTTCGCCAGATCCTTGACCGGTAGTTGGATGGGATAGATCCGCCGACCGATCCGAGAGAAAATCGCGATCCCGATCAACGCGGTCACCACGGTTCCCATGGCGGCACCGATATGGCCGAGCAGAGCCACGGCTTCGAAAACGATCAGTGCGTGTAAGACCGTCATCCCACCAGTGATCGCAAACTGGACCCAGGTGCGTTGGCTGATCGTAAAGCAAAACGAATAGAATGACGCCTGTACTCCAACAACAAAAGCGGACAGGGCCAAAAACGGCAAATTGCGCGCTACCCTCTCTCCAAAGCTATCTTCGAACAGAATTTGGGCCACAGTTTGATTGGCCGCGAATAGGACCAGCGCAACCGGTCCCGCCAGCATCATCAGAAACGAGAAATGCCGATCCAACTCAGCCTGCGCGGCAGCCGCGCCCTTCGCCTCATAGGCCTCGTAGACACTGGGCGAGGCCACGCGGCTGAGAATCATCATCGGCATGGCAATTGTGCGCATCGTGAGAACCAGCGCTGCCGCGAAAATGCCCACGGATTCCAAGTCCTCTAGGATCGCGAGCGAGGTTTGCGTTAATAGGGCAACAACGCTTGTGGCCGAGGCTGCGATCGACATTGGTGCCCCAAAGTATAGAAACTTTCGCACAGCCTTCAGATCGGGTCGGCGCATGCCCGCCCGCGAATACACGCGGGTCAGGGCATACCCCCCCATTATAAGCGCCCCGGCTGACATGCCAAGCACCGCGCCGGTCGGCCCCAGGCCCAAGCCCACAAGGCCAAGGGCGCATATCAGACCCAATAGGGGGCGCGATATGATCGCGATGGCAAAGGGTTTGCCCGCGCGATAGACGCGCAGGCAATTCATCATGATGTCATGCAGCGCATGGCACAAGCAGTAGACAGCCACCAAGACAACCGGCAGGGCCACCGCCTTTGGCAGCTTAAACCAAGCAAATGTCAAAATCGGCATGCCGATGATAAGTAGGATCAGCCCTGTCCCCAAAACCACCGAAATGGCGCGATCTTTGAACTCGGCCGCGAAATGAAAGCGGGTAACGGCAGCCCCCATCCAGCCGAAAAGCAAGGCAAAGACGACCATCCCACTTGAGACTGTGAGATTGTAAATCCCAAAACCGGCGGGCCCCAGCAACCTAGTCAGCGCAACGAAAACCAGGAGCGTCACGGCCGATCCAGTGATCTGCGCGATGAAGAAAAGCGCCATCAGCTGCCCCATAACTCAGAGTTTGGCGCCCGGATTTCGCCCCGCCTCTGTCCCCGATGGAAGGCGGCTTCGCGGCGGACAGCGCGTCCGGCTCGTGACAGTTTTGTAGCGACCATCACGAATATCATCCACATGAAGTTGTCGCGTGACAGAATTGAACTTTCGGTGACATTATAAAGCAAAAACGTCACTGCATAAACGACGAACGGTACGATCAGAATGTTTCCAGGCGTGCGCTGTAGCGTGCTGACGACGCTCGCGAAAATGCGGATGACCACCCCAACAAACAGTAGAACGCCCACGACGCCCACGTTCAGCAGCGTTTCGATCAGGCCATTGTGCGAATAAAATGGCGTGAAGCGCAGCGTTGGATCACGGGCGATCTCGACCACGCGGCGGGCCTCGGGGTCCCAGAACGAGACATACCCATACCCAAGCCACGGCCGATCCAGCACGGATGGCCAGACGAGTTGCCACAATGGGATGCGGCCCGACAGGGTTGTCTTGCGTTCCAAGAGTTCAAAGATCGGATCAGACAATCCAGTTGCGAGCATTACATAGGACACAAGAACAAATGACACAGCCAGCAAGACCACCAAGATCGTCCACAGGGTCAGATATCTGCGAAAGCTGAAGGCAATGGTCATCGAGATCACCGCGAGGATAGTGATTATTTGCGACGTGCGCGACTCAGATGCCACAAGCAAAATAAGCGATAGGACCACGCCGATGCCGAAAACCAGCCTTAGCCGACCTTGTGTGGCCGCGGCAGCCGACGCCATAAGCATGACGCCAATCATGGCGGCGCCACCCAAACCGTTTTTGTGATTATGCACCCCACGCCAGGTATTTTCCCACGGCGGTGCGCCGCGTGCGTCAGCTAGGGTCGCGATGGCGGCGAAGTTGGTTAAGATCATAGCCAAGCACAACGTGCCCAGGAAAATAACCAGCCCCCGCAATGAGAGCATGCTGCCAATGGTCATCGAGAAAACCGTGGTGGCGACAAGCGGCAGTGATCGTTCGATTGTGTTGAAGGTGTCCAAGCTCCAGCTTGCGGACAGCACGGACAAGGCCAATAAGAGAGATAGCTCAGGTGCGGCGAAGACACCGGCGAAAAAATGCCGCTGGTATTGAAAAGCGACAAGGAGCATCGGAACCAAAGACAGCAGCTTGATCGGTCCCAGAGCACCGCCAGCGCCAAGCAGCCGCTGCAGAACATCAGTTGCCACCACGATAAAAAGGATGATGCACAGCGCCAGGACAGTCGTTTCGCCGATGATTTTGACCGTATTGCGGTTTGGCCTTTCGTGAGACCACGAAGGGTTTTGACCGTCAAGCTCCATGCTCATCGTGCCAGGCTCCTCAAAAACCGTAAGGCCAGTTGGGGGCGGGCCACGCTATCGGGATATAGCACAATGCCACGCAGAGCCAAAGAGAGGGCGCGCGCACGTGCCCCAAACTGATACTCACTGCGCACACCTGACCAAAAGATGTCGATCTGGCGTGCTCGCAGCAGTTTCCGCAGGTTTGGGCCAACGGCTTTTTGAATTGACGTGTTCTGCGCAACCGCTTGAATGCAATGCACATTCCGCGCAAAAACAGAGCCCCGAGCAAGATAGTTCGCGCCGCTCGCGCGTTGGCGATAGGCCAAGACAGGCGCGCCGGGGAGTGTTTCGAAATTGCCCTGATCAGCCAATCTGCACCAAAATTCCCAATCTTCGCCATAGGCCAAGTTTGGGTTATAGCCGCCGATGCGGTCAATTACAGTCCGCCGGATCAGCAATGCACCGCCGTTTACGACGAAGTTCTTCTGTAGCAAGCTTTTTAAATGGTTGGTTGGTGGTACCAACTGCAAGTTGCTGTCTCCGGGTAGGGGGGTACCATCCTCGGCAATGCGGTAGATCCCGCCAAGGACGGCGACCTGGTCGGTCGCGCTTAGGGTTTGGTGAAGGCGATCCAGGGCATCTGGTGTCAAAAGATCATCGGCATCCAGAAAAAGCACAAACGGCGCGGTTGTTTCCGCGAGTCCGGCGTTTCGCGCGGCGCTTACGCCTGTCGCAGGCCCCGGGATCATACGGATCCTTGGATCGCGTGCTGTCTGTTCATTTACAACATCCGCCGTTGCATCGGTCGAGCCGTCGTCGATTACCACCGCCTCGAAATCCGCCGACTGCGCCGTCAGGCTGTCCAGAGTGGCCCCAATGAAATCTACTGCATTGCGCGCCGGGATGATGACGCTGATCGCGGGGGCGCTCAAAGCGTGCCCCCTGGTGGCCGGTCCATCTGCACGGCCTTCAAGCTGTATTCGTCAAAGCTGATGTTCATAAACGCGGCGAGCATTCCCGCGCCACGGGCGGCCAGCATCAGGCCACCAATGCGGCGCCCCGGCCCAGTGACAAGGCCAACACCCGCCTGGGTCAGGCCGATCCCGATCGCGCCAAAACCTTTGATGACCCGCAATGTGCGGCCTTTTTTGCGCAGCCGAGCAATGCGTCCCAGCGTGTTTCCCATCCTATAGTGGCGGCGCAACACCCATTGCTGTGTCATCCGCCCAGTGGGCACTGTGTCATGTACCAGCGCGTCTGCGGCGGCGACGATGCGCGCACCGGCAAGACGCAGACGACCGAACATTTCCTCATCTTCGCCGCCGGTTTTGTTGAAGGCGGGGTTGAAATGCAATCCATGGGCGCGGCCGAACTTCGCATCCAACATCGAATTATTGGTTGCCGCGAAATGCAAAGGCGCCCCTTGATCGTAGGGGCCCAAGCGAAAGATCCCCAGATCCTCCACCCAGGCAGGGGGCAGGGTTTCATAGACCGGTTCGACCGGTCCCTGCGCCACTTGGGCGCCGGTTTCGCTGAGCGTTGTCAGCATGGCCTGCATCCATTGCGGTGAAACAGCCTCGTCATCATCGACAAAGGCGATATGCGTCGCAGTTTCCGGTACGGTGGTCAGACAGGCGTTGCGCGCCGAGACAATGCCGCGCGCGCCCTCGATCCCATAGATCACGTGCCAACGTGACAGCGCGGCGATGTCACCCAGTGTGGTCGTGGCTGGGTTTTCAGGGTCGTTGTCAGTGATCACCAAGGTGACCTGCGGCTCGGAACCTGGGAACGTAAGCGCATTCAAGCTTTCCAGAAGCGCGCGCAGCCCTTGTGGTCTGCGAAAGGTGGCAATGCAGACGGCGACATGTGGGGTTTGCTCAGCCATGGCGGGCGTAACCGGCTTGCTCAAGTGCCGTGCCGGCGATTTTGTCGAACCGGGCTTTGCGCTTGTCCGACCAAGCGTGCCAACGGTTTACGGGCTTGAAGTCCGCTGATTTGGCTTGTGGTTGCCAGCGGGTGTCGTCCGTTGCTGTTGAGCGGGAGGATCCGCGCACCGGCAGGTTCGCAAAGGCCTCCATGTCATAGGCTTCTACATCCAGACCGACGCCGCTCAATACTGCTGCCACCGTCTGCTGCGGTGCGTCTTGCAGATCCTCGAACCGCGCCAGCGTGACCATGTCCTGCATCGCGTTGGCCTGTGTCGCCCCGACGATTGCCTCGGCCGCCAACTTCCACTCAGTGGCAAGTTGGGTGAAGGTTTTGCGCGCCAGAGAAACGCGCGAGAATGTTTTTAGCGAGCTGTCGACCACATCGCGACCGTCCCGCAGACACAGTACAATTTTTGCATCGGGGAAAATATAGGGCGCTAGGAACAGGTTCTGCACATGCGGGCTTTTGAGCAGGATCCGCTTGTCGCCGGCCTCAAGCTGCAACTCGCGCAGCCAGGCCCCTGCCAACATGGCCAGCGCGTCATGGCGGTGCGTTACCTCGGCATTTCGTGGAAAATAGGAATGGAATTGATCCATGAACACCGCCGCGGCATCGGCGGCGTGCAATAGCGGGAATTCGTACAAACGGCCCGGATCGGCGTAGACATCCCGATGCAGCGCGATCGCGTCGCGTACCGCATTGGTTCCGGACCGGGGCATGACACCTAAGACCAAGATCGGGGCGGGGCCCCCACCCCGCGCGCGGCGCGCGAGGCCAGACAGCCGTTCGCCATCTTCTGTGGAAATCTCGGGCCGGAAATCGGTCGCGGTCAGATAGGGCGCGCCCGCCAGCCGAAAGGCCAGTTTGCTGATATCGCCCAGGCGGACGGTAGACAGGACGCGGCGGTGGTTAGACTGCATGGGCCCGCCCCTTATCAGCCACTTGAGGCCAATGCTGCCAGGGCAGTGTTTCGCGTCCCAGAAGGTCAGCCACGTAACGAACATCATCCGCGAATTCTTCCACCAAAGCTGCCCGGGTCGCGTCGAGCATGGGTGGTGTTTCGGTTCGCAAGTCGCGCTTGTTCAGCGCTAAAGCACTGCGGATCACAGGTGCTTTTTTGAACGCCTCGACCGATTTTCCCAGCCCCACGGAACGGGCCAGGTCACCGCCCGAACGCAGAATGCGCTGCGCCGCCTCGTTCCGGTTCGCGACACTTTCGTGCCGCCGCTCGGCCAGCCCCTCGGGGCGGATGTTGGGATCCACATCCAAATGGGCGCAAACCGCCTGGAACGCCGCATCTGGGTCGGCTTGAATATCCTCGGCAATCAACACAAGCAGGGCGGGGCGGTCGAACACGGCAAGCCAGCGGGACAAATTGGCCCGATACCGTCCTTGCTCGATATAGGCGGCGTTGGCCGCAAGCCCCGCTTCGAACGTGGTGTCGGCTGGGATATGGGTCTTTCGGATCTCGTGCAAATGGTTTGAAAACGCGCGCGCGACGGGGTCGCGCAAGACAGCAATCAGACGCATGTCCGGGTTATAGGCCTTGGCGCGCGCGGGTGCTGCATGGCTGAAAAAATAGGTGGGCGAGCATTCTCCGCACTTCTGCCCGGGTGACGCCCGCTCGAAGAAACGATCATACCACAGACGGCCACGATCGTAGTTCGCGGTGAAATAGTTCAACTCCTTCAACTCGGTAGCCAAGATGCCCGGATGTTCGGACAGAACATCATGCAGCCACGAGGTTGCTGACTTCTGTGCACCAATGCCGATGAAATCAACGGTCATGCTGTTTCGTCCCCAAATATTCACTGAGGTAGAGACCCGTTAGGGTTGCGCGACCTCGGTCTTTCGGCCGGACAGGATGTCCTTGCGAATAACCAGCCATATCGCATGTGGGATGGTTAGGGCATAGCGCCCAATTAAATATCGCGGGCCTGTGGCCATTCGGTGGACCCATTCCAATCCGACGCGCTGCATCCACCCTGGGGCCCGCGCGTAATCGCCGGTCACAAAGTTAAAGCAGCCACCGCAGGTGACCACCCAGGCACTGTCGAAATTCGCATGGTGCTCTGCGCAGAACGCTTGTTCTTTCGGTTTGCCCAGGCCGACCCAGACAATATCGGCATTGCTGGCGTTCACCTCGTCGATAACCGTGTCAGCCTCATCGGCTTCGAAGAACCCGTTGCGGCGCCCAGCAATGATCAGGCCGGGATAGGTTTCGGCCAGCAGATCGGCGCAGCGTTTGTTCACATCCTCGGTCCCGCCGAGCAGGTAGAAGCTTAAGCCGCGTTTGCTGGCCTCGGCGGCCGCGGCGTGGATAAAGTCGGTGGTCGCGGTCCGCTCGGGCACCACTTGGCCCCCAGACAGACGTGACATCCAAACCACAAACTGACCATCAGCATGTACGATGTCCGCACTGTTGATCGAGTCCGCAAACTCACGGTCTGTTTGATAAAGCGAGATTGCCTGACCGTTGCAATCGAACACCGTTGTTGCCCGGGTGAGCGACCCGTCCGCGCGTTTTGCACAGTCTTCGACCATTGTCGCAATGAGGTCCGTTTCCGAGGCAAGGGCCACCGGCACACCGCCCACGGACGTGTGCTTCAAACGCAGATTTCCCTCAGGTGCCATGCGCAGATTTCCGTCATGTGCCATGCAGGCCCATCCCAACTATCTAAACTTGCCCCGAATCGCCGCGAAGCTAGCAAACTCGGATCGTTGTTGCCACTGCCAGTCTGCGGCCTGTGCGCCCCCGAATTGCCACAGTTAACAAACAAAAAGGTTAATTGTTTGATTCATGCGTCTAAAAGGCGGTACGGCGCTTGTGGCAAATTGGATCATACGGCATGACCTTGCTCGGCATGTTTGTTCTGGGCGAACGTCGACCGATGAAATGCTATATACGTATTGTGATGTGTGGGGGTACTAGCCCGTGAAGCAGGAAAACACCAAAGCCTTGGATGCCGAGTTGTTTGGCTCGAGTTTTACGCCGACAACGGGCGAGGATGAAGTTCGCCTGCTGGGCGATCTGGTCCGCGCGCTCTGGCGGGCGCGCATTTGGCTGTTTGGTATCGGCTTTTTCGCTGGTGTGGTTGGATACGCACTCTCCTATACGTCCGAGGTTGGCTATACGTCGGTTGCGCAGGTGATGATTGAAACGCGCACGTCAGAAGACGAATTCGGCCCAGCGGGATCGGGCCTGCCGATTTCGGTCACGGCACTTGAAAGTGAGCTGGAAGTTCTGCGGTCGCATGATCTGGCGCAGCGTGTCGTGGACCGCTTGGGGCTGGACCAAGATCCCGAATTCGCAGGCTCGGACGAGGACGAGGGCGGTATCGATCTGTCACCGCGTGCCGCGATCAGGGCGGTAAAGGGTTTGATTGCTGATTTGATTCCTGCCGAGAAGGAGGCGCGGACAGAAGCCGAGGCGGCTCAGACCGAAGAGGATCTGCTGCGCGAGGAAGTTGTGACCAGTGTGGTCTCTAAACGGTCCGTTGATCAGGTTGGCAATGTCTCGGCGGTGTTCGCGATCCGATTTACGTCTGTCGACCCGCGTAAGGCGGCCGTCCTGGCGAACGCTCTGGCCGAGGAGTATTTAGCGAGTCAAACCTCGGCCAAGTTGGTGGCGCTGGAACGCTCGCAGGGGTGGTTGTCCGAGCGGACGATCGAATTGCAAGAACGCCTGTCCGCCCTGGGGGTTGAACTTGAGCGGCAGCTTTTGGACGCGCCCTTTACGGTCGAAGAGGTCGAAACGATGAAGGCGTTGCGCTCCTCGGCTGAGCGTCAGTTGAACACGGCGGACACAGCCGTGGCAGAGATCTTAGAGTTGCGCCGCAATGTACTCATCTTGATCTCGCAACGAAACTACTCTGAAGCGGCAGCGCTGATCCCTGGGGCATCCTCCGAGCTGCAGACTGCGGTTGCGACCGCGACGGCCGAAAATACCGCGCAGCTTGAGTTGGCACTTGACGCTGAGCTTGACCGGCTGACGGGCCAGATCGCGCAGCGGGAGGCCGTGGTTGAAACTTTGCGGGCCGAGATCGATCAGTTTCGGGACGCCTTGGTAACCGTCGCCGAGCACGACGCCGAGGCCCGTCGGATTGAAAGCGACATCCGCGTATCGGAAGCAATCTATCAGGACTTTGTGTCTCAGCTAAGCCGTCGTACGCAGCAGGATCGGTTTTTGAACCCGGATGCGCGCATTATCGCCTTTGCACGGCCTTCGCTGACCCCATCCGAGCCGCGGCGGGCGCAGACGGCTGTACTTTTGGCGCTGGTCGCGGGATTTATTGCCTCCATTGTCGTGATGCTTCAGGAGTTCCGGCAAAGCGGTTTGCGGACGGTCAGCGATTTCGAGCAGGCAACGGGGCTGCCGGTTCTGGGCACAATCCCCCGGTTCCGTGCCCGCAATGCGCCGATTAACGCGGTACTGTCGCAAGCCGGATCTATTGATCCTGGGCTGATCCAATTCGCCCGTAAGCTTTATTCAAGCTTCGCGGCGCTGCTGTACACACAACCGCTGAAACCCGGTACGCGCAGTCGGTCCGCCAGCATGACCCCGCGCGAGGTTCAGGCCGAAGTGGGGCAAATGAACCGTAAGGAAAATCAGATCATTGCCTGCGCTTCGGCGTTGGATGGCGAGGGCAAGTCCTCGACCATGCTGCTGCTGGCGGGGGCCTGCGCCTATGCGGGCGAAAAGGTGCTGCTGATCGATTGTGACTTCTGGCATTCGCCCTTTAGGGCCTTGGCACCGGAAAGTCCGTCGGGCTATTACGCCGCCCTTCGTGATCCCAACCTCGTAGACGCGTTGGTTGTGGATACAGATGAGGATGATGTTTTCATTCTACCAGCGGCACGGGGCGTTGAAGACCCGGCGGCCCTGCTTTTATCGGATGAGTTCGGCAATTTGGTGAACGCGTTGGCGCAGGAGTATGATCGTATCCTGATCGATACACCGGCCATCCTGCAACGTATTGATATTGCCGCGCTCTATCGATTAGCAAATACGGTCCTTATGATTGTTCAGTGGAACTCCACCAACAAAGGCGCGGTGAACAGTGCGATCAAGGCTTTGCAGGATGTGGGGGTGACCCCGTCTGCAGTCGCCGCGACGCAGGTCGATACCAAGCGTGCCGCCGGATACGGTGACAACCCGTTTGCCTATGCGAATCGAAGTTTCACCTGAGACGCGCTTCGACCTTAACCTGAAGCCTCTCTGATCGGCTTTTGTGTTCGAGCCAAAGGCGAGAGGCAATGAAGGTTGACTTTGGGTTACGTCGAAATGCTAAAGGATGTTCATCCCCATCGGGACGGCAGATCCTAGAGCTTGACTATTTGTGCCAATTACCCCGCTTGTGTTTGGTTTGACGCAAAAAAAGGGAGCTACCGCACTTTTGTTGGGTCAGACCGACTCTGAGCGCGTGTCAGTCGCGTGCCTGCCGCTCAAGCGGTTTTAAACTCACGCGGGTTTCGAAACGCACGTATGTAGCGCAAAAAGCGGCAAAAAGCGTGAACGTTGACCCAACAGCAATATAAACTGCTACGACACCGAAGAAGCCAAACCCAGCATATATCGCGATCGCTGCCGCCAGAAACGCTGTGATCAAACCACAGAACATCGCCGCTGCCGCGCCGACCGGATTCATGTTATCATTGGGACTTGATGTCGCCATTTCTTCTTCCCCGGATGCGCTGATTTCCTGCGCATTATTAGATTTTGGGTCCACAGTGCCATTTGCACCACAGTCGGTCGTTTCCTCTACCGACATCTGATCATTTTTTATAACGATCTGACCATTTTTTGTGTGGTTGCCAGGCATGAGATAACCGTGTCAATCACGGGTTAATAAATGATGGAGAAATTAACGTTTGACGACTCCCGGGTCTTTGGCAGGCGGTTCTCCGCGAAATAATTTACTTGAGGATTTCACATGATTTTTTTGCTTCAATGCCGTCACATAGCCTAATGGGTTGATATTAATTGAAATTACGTGGATTTTAGCGAGATGTTTGAAACGGAGACGCTCGCGCTTTGCGAGAGGGAGTGAGCGGAATGCAGCCGATGGATGATTGCGGGTTTCGCATGTATGCGTTGGTGCACCGAATCGGTCGGGCTTTTGGGGGACAGGGCGTTGTCATGGCGGAACAAATCCGGCCCGATCAGATCTTTTGCGCCCCTCGGCATCACGCATCGTCTTTGCGAGATCGCCAAGCATGACCACATATCGCGAGACCGAACCCGACAAACTGCCCCAAGCACTGGATTCGGCGCGGGGCCAACTGCTGATTGTGGACTACGACGAAACCCTATGGTTACGCAATTCGACCGAGGCCTTTTTGGCAAGCGCTCGTCCTGCAGCGTTGGCTGCGACCATTCTTTGGACGCTAGATCGTCTGCGTTTGTGGCGGGTTCTGGGCGGGCGGGGAGGCTCGTATATTTATCGCGATTGGATTAGGGTTCTTGCGATCATTTGCCTTATGCCTTGGTCCCTAAGGGCTTGGACCGCCTCGGCCCCACGTCTGGGCCGACTGCATGCCAATCAATACCTGGAGACTTGTATCGTGGCTGCCCGCCCGAGGCAGATTGTTATCCTGTCCAACGGGTTTCGTCGGCTGATAGAACCGCTTCTGATGCATCTGTCCCTGCCGTCGGCCAGCCTTGTCGCCGGCCCGTTGCTCGCGGGCGCACGGTGGCGCAAAACCGGCAAGCGCGCACTGGCCGAGGCCCGGTTCCGTTCAGAAGACTTGGATCATGCGACCCTGGTCACCGACCATGTAAGTGATCAGGATCTGCTGGAACGTGTTGGAAACGGGCTGCTTTGTAAATGGCCCAACGCTCGCTACCGCCGTGCATTCGGCGCGCGTGCTGGTGCGAAACGGATGAAACGTAAGTGATCTTAGGGTCAATACTTGTAGTGATCGCGTTGAGACAAAAACTGCCAGCAGCGCCGGGACGCTGCGGGCAGATAATGCTTCGGTGCTGGAGTTGGACAGAGCGTACCGAAGCGTCGTGACCTGTGATCACCTACCCTGTTGGCCGCAGGGCGCGGCAGGAGGTCTGTGCGTTAAGGTTTGGCACGGGCTGCGCGGAACAAGGCAGGGTTAGTCGAAAATGGGTGCCCTCGGGGCCGGTTGACACGAGTTCCAGATGTGCTTTGATCCGCCGTGCCATAACCTCGGCAATTGATAAGCCCGCACCTGAACGCACCGGCAGTCCGGTTCTGAGTGGTTCTACGTTCTTTCCCTTCGACTCCGCAAACATGCCCGGTCCGGTATCTGTCACGTCGAATTCAAGCGAGCCGCCGTGCTGTCGCACGGAAATGTCAACTAACCCACCGTCCTTGTCCATCGCGACCACCGCATTTGTGGTCAAGTTCGCCAAGATGCGAAACAACGGTGTTGCCTGGTGATCTTCAAGTGGAATGTCCAAAGTCATGCCGCTGACGCGGACCGCATCGCCCGCCAGGCTGTTAGCAAGATCGACCACATCGCCAATAACATCAGAAGCTGTTTGCCCCATGTGTTCTTGGTCAGGCACCTCTATCCGCTCGTTCGCGCAAATCTCTAGAATTCGCGCGCAACCACGCTCAAGACGGCTGCCCAAAACTTGGGGCCGACCAGACGCCGACCCTACAAGTTCGTCGGCGATGAGTGAAATGGATGCCAAAATGTTCTTAATATCGTGAGCGTTATTGCGCCATTCCCCGCTTTGCTGGGGAGCTGTGTCGATGTCTTTAGGAACCGAAGCCGCAATGTCGTTCTGCATGTGCATTCGTTGATCTCCTTGTTAGACAAGTGTCGCCTCCCGACAAATGTGCACTAGTCACGGCCACATAATATTTCTGCAATCTGCCCTTCTGTTGCACAGTCGTGCTGCGATGCCACATGCGCAATCATTCGCCGACGTCGAAGTATTCGGCCGAACTTGTGTGTTTTCGATACGTACCGGGCGTTCGACCCGTAAACCTGCGGAACACCGACGTCATGTGGCTTTGGGAACTGAAACCGGTTGTGTAAGCGATCTCGGCCAGGCTTTGATCAGTGTGCGAGATCAGGCGTTGTGCCACCTCAATCCGCCTTAGAATGATGTAACGCCTCACACTGATGCCCATGACTGCGCGAAACTGCCTGGCGAAGTGAAAGGTGCTGGTGTTGGCGTGCTCGGCAATTGTTTCAAGCGTCAGCGAGTCTGACAGATTTTGTTCGATATGCTCTATGGCGCGTTGTACAGGGGCAGGGTGCGGTTGGCTGGTTTTTCGCTGCGTTTTTTGGATAATTTGCACCAGACGAATAGCGAGTAGGTCGCGCAAGAACGAGGTTTCGACCTCCTTCACGGCATTGGTCGGGCTGGCCAGATAATCATAAATGATCTCGCCAGCGCCCAACATGGCGACATCAAGATTGTTCCATAGAGGTGTCTTGTGTTTACTGAGCGCTTGTTTCGCCGGGATAATTCGAACGGCGGGTTGTGAGAAACAAAAACGCACCGAAGATCCGGACCGGGTGGTCTCCACCCTGTCCGTAAGCCCCGCGGGGATGTAGTTAAACGAGTTGGGAACGCAGATTGTAGGGGCATCATCCATGTTCCGGACATCATAGCTTGCGGTCCCGCCCCCGATGTAAATGTCCAACAGCCCTTGGGTGGGCTCAAGCCGCAGCACATGTGTGCCGGGCCGCAGACACTCAAGCGTGTAGCCCTTCAACCCGTGGATATGATCATCTTTTAGCGACACTATTGCTCCGATCTTGGGGTAGAGTATCGGTCTGTCGTGGTGTTAAGTATTTCAGTGATTAAAAGGCTTTCATCTTTTTGCGAGGTTAAATGACAACAATCCAGAAGCAAGAATCGGATAAAAATTTATCGCTTTGGTTGTGCGTTCTCTATGCGCGTTGTACAGAATTAGTACTCTATTTCAACAAGGTGCCATCCAAAGATATTGTAAATTGATTTTATAATAAACTGCAGAATTACGTGATATATTCTGGGGAAAGCATTACCCGCTATAAATATTTGTAAAACTTTTTCAGGATGTAACGCCGCCGTGGCGATGCTTTTGACCATGGGCAGCTGCGGCGCAATGCTTCGCGCTGTTCCAAAGCGTGCATGTGCTTGCTGGCCGAAGGGCGCTCTATGAACCGGTTTGTCGCGATGGCCTTTGTTAAAGCTGGTCGGCCAAAGCGCGACCGCTCTTTGCTGGCTGCTCACGACGCTGGCGTCCGCATAGGCGGATCCACCGCTGAGCTTAGTTATTGCCCATGACATGTGGACTTTGCGTCGCGGTGATATCGTCATTATCGGGTCGCGGATGATGCTGCCAGCGGCCCGCTATATCTTGGCCCCTGCATAAGATCGCCTCAACCCCTTGGGCCCAAACGTCGTCCGTGATCCGCACCTCAGGTGGGCAATAGCGCAATGTCAGCCCGCAACGACGTTTGTCCGACGTATTGGGCGGCGATCCATGTACCAGCATATCCGCGTGCAGCGAGGCTTGACCTGCATGTAAGCAATTCGTGAAGGGGGCGCCAATGTCGTCTGGAAGGGCTGTCTGCTGGTGAAAGACCGCGTCTGAGCCCGCCTTCTCCATATCCAAGGCCCCTTTGGTGTGGGTTCCTGGGATAAACTGCATCGCGGCATTTTCCGCATCGGTGTCGTCTATGGCAAGCCACACGGTGACCGTGCGGGTTGGGGACAGGTGCCAAAATGGAGCATCTTGATGCCAGGGGACACGGCGCGGTTCGTGCGCGGGTTTTGAAAGGATCGCGCTCGCCCAACACAGGATGTCGGGCCCAATGATGGATTGGACCAAATCCAGGATACGTGGGTCGGTCGCAATATCCCACAGGCCCGACAGCCGCGCTTGATAACAGTTGATCCCATAGGCGCTTTCGGGGCCCATATCCGCCATCAGGCCATCAATGTAGTACCGGATCTTGGCAATCTCGGCCGCATTGAAGATGTCAAAGGGCTGCAAGAAGCCCAATTCGTTGTAGGTCGCTATCTGTTCAGCGGTTAGCGCCGACCCTAGGCCAGGGCACGCGGCGGCAAAGGACAGTTCGTGTGGCGCGTGTGTCATGATGCTTCCGGCGGCTTGTTCTGGAGGTAAGCTTAGAGCGTTGCGCCTGTTCCATCATCCGCTTGCTTTGATCTTTTTTTATGCCATTTTGATATTTTATCTGGGTTTCTTGGGTCTTCTTCGCTTTAATTGTGATCATGGAGGCTAAGAGATTTCATATTGATGATCTGCTCGAGCCGTCGGAAGCGTTTCATGTCGCGATGAAGCCCTTGGCAAGGCGGTTCCCCAGATTTGCCCATGATCACGATTTCTTCGAAGTTTTTTGGGTGGAAACAGGACAGGCGGAACATTGGATTAACGGCACGGTCCAATCATTGCGACAAGGGGATATGATATGCATCCGACCGACAGACACCCACGCTTTCAAGGCTGACGAGGCCACTGGATGTAAGATTGTCAATCTGGCGTTCAGGGCTGAAACCGCGGCACATCTTGCCAGCCGCTATGCTGCCGAATTTGCCGGGCGGTTGTTTGACACCCCGGACCCCACGCCGTCACCGTGGCGGCTTTCGGGCACTCAGCTGAGCACTTTGCTTCAGGCAGCGTCCAGGCTTAGGACCCAGGTCCGCTCACTGGCGCGGATCGAGCAGTTTCTGCTGTTGCTGGCAGGCGAATTGATTGACATAGGGGTTCAGCCCGAGGCGCCGGGTCCGCGCTGGTTCGTCAATGCTTGCAGGACTGTCCGGGAAAAGGAGTACTTTCGTCGCGGCGCCGCTGGCTTGACCGACGCCGCGGGGCGCAGCCATGAACATGTCTGCCGGACCTGTCGCGGTGTCTTAGGACTGACCCCATCGGCCTATGTAAATCAGGTTCGGATCAGCCACGCGGCAGAGTTGCTACGCAGCACGGAACTGTCCATCCGCGAGATTTCCGAGGATTGCGGTATCGAAAATATCAGCCACTTCTATCGTCTGTTTCGCGACCAGACCGGCAGCACACCACGCCTTTTCCGCAAGCGCACCCAAGCCGACCCATTCGAGGCGCGCTAACCCGGGAAACTGCGCGAGCACGTAGAAAACATCGTAGGTCCCCGCATAGTCGTCGCTGAGCTTATAAGTTACATTCTTTGAATATGATCTACCTCTGAGCAAAGGATCGATGCACAATGGCCGATGATCTCATTGGGGACACCCTTTCCCTTTTTCATGACAACCAAACCCAGTCGTCGACCGCTGATGAAGCAGAGATTCATGAAGGTGCTGGCGATGAAAGCTTGGAGGCGCTACGCGGCAACCGGAACCACAAGCGTTTCGATTCAGTGGTGGATACGGGTGGAGACGATGCGGAAGCTTCGGACAATGATGCGGCCGAGGGCTTGAGCGCCGCTATTATCGGTGAAACGGACGATTTATTGGATACCACTGAAGGCCGGGAGGTTTTGGCGGATGGGATCGATGGCCAAACGGAAGACACCAGGTCCGAGCAGGAGGCGGTTGCCATCGGCGAGACGCTCAATCAGCTCGACAGCGAAGATGCGCTTGAGATTACGGTGGAGATCGTCGAATCCGATGAGGGTCCCGAATTGGTAGAGACGGATGACGGTGCAGTGGCCATCGTTGATCTGGAGGCGGGGGAGGACTCCGCCCTTGTGACCGACAGTAAGGGCAAAAAAGTCCTCGTCCTGGACGATGATCTGACCGTCGAAGAAATCATCAAGGAAACCGAAGACGCGGTTATTGGAGTCATCGGCGATGTCGCCGAACGAAACGGCGTGGAGGTCGACTACGCTGCCTTGAGGTCAACGATCCGGCAGGTGGCGCATCAGGCTGTCGGCGCGTTTTTCGATACACATCTTTTGCCGATCTACAACGCCCGCAATTTGGTGCACGAGGTCGATCGACAGCTTGCCGACCCTACTGTGGTAATTACCGGCGTTGACGGTCCCCGATTGGATCACAGGAATCCGGCATTTGACCGCGACAGCCTTTAAAGCGTTTCGACTTTACCTTGAGACATGTCTCATCGGCTAAAGCATCCCGCGATTAACCTGAGACATACCCGGCAGCCTTGAAGTAGTTCCAGCATTCCTGCGGGGAATAGAAGTCGCAGACCTGTGCGATAGCGTCGAACATTTCCGTAAAGCTGCGCGCGCCTAAGTGTCCACCCCGAAACTCATTGAGTGATATCAGTTGTTTGTGGTTCATTCGGATTGTCAAAGGTTCGAAGGAGATCGCCATGGTTTGGACTGACATCACCCGTGTTCGATATGAGCGCAACAAGGGACGCTATGCAAGTGATTGCAGGGAGGAAGAGTGGGCTTTGATTGAGTCTTTCCTGCCTGCCAGGAAGACGACCGGTCG
>CALICM010000098.1 GCA_938049225.1 uncultured Paracoccaceae bacterium | reverse complement strand
GAATGTGCTGTCATTCAGGTCGATATCCAGATCATCATTGATCAGACTGGCGTTGATGATATTCTGCCCACCCCGCCCATTCACCGTGATGCCTTCCGCATTGAAAGCATCAACGGTATCACCGTCCTGGACCGTAAAGCTATCCGCCGCATCGGTCAGAGCAAGGGCCTCGAAATCCGTAAACTGATCCGTCCAACCGCCACCCACAGACCGCGCCGTGAAAACAGCCTCAGAACCGGTTACAGGTCCAACAAAAACGCCGAACTCGATGTCACCAGCGATTTGCCCGTAGTCCAACGTGTCCCCGACCGTCTCATCGCCAGATCCACCATCCAGGAAATCATTGCCTGCCGACCCCAACACTGTGTCGTCGCCACCTAAAGCTCCCAATGAATTATTGTCAGAGTTCCCCAGTATCGTATCCGAGATACCGGTTCCGACTACATTCTCAAAGTTTGATAGGTCTATGCTTCTTAGATTCCCACTATAATTTGACACATCTCGAACAAAACCATTCCCCTCTTCAAGGGAGATAAACGTCTCGCCAACATTACCGAGTCCTGAAATATCTAATGTATCACCATCGGCTTCATTTTCTTCAATATCTCCTGCGGAAAGCGTATTAATATTTATGTATAAAGCTTCAAAATCACCAACCAAACTGAAAGTATCATCCATCGAGGTTCCCAAAATCGACTCAATACTTATGAGCGTATCGATATCACCCCAACCATCAACAACAGAAGTCGCATTTTCCATTACATCAACAGAGATGCCGACCGATACCGCAGCGCCTGTTGCGCCGCTTTCTTCGCCATAATCTGCCAGATCAGATCCGCTTTCACCGTCAAGGTAGTCATTTCCTGCACCGCCAACCAGAATATCGGAGCCGCCCCCTCCGTAAATCCAATCATCGCCAGAACCGGAAAACAATTTCTGAGACACACCACTACCCACCAACAGATCCCTTGTGGGTGCCAAATGAACTGACGTGTCCAGATCAAATAAATCTCCTGTATCCGTCAGGTCCAACAAAAAATCACCCCAAAAACTCGAAACCTGATAAATTACCAAATCAATTGAATTTCCGAATGTATAGGATGTATTAAGTGGAATATTGCCATCCCTGTCGGCAGCGTGATATGAAATTCGATCGCAGTTTCCTAATATTTCATTTGTTCTTATTACCGTTGGGCCTGAATAATCATCACCATCAGAATTTGGATCCCCTATAATGCTCAATTGTGGATCCAGAAGACTCTCAACAGCATGGACCAGTTCATGAGTAATAACCCGAGTCAAGCCAAGTTCTGTGGCATTTCCAAAGCAGTCAATTGATCTAATATTCTTATCATCTACGTTGATATTAATTCTATTTGTGCCGAGAAATGCCTCTGATCCACCTTCTGTTTTTGTGATTTGAATTCTTTCTTTGTTAATATTTGAAAGGTGATTTGAAATTGATATAATGAAATCCCTGCCGGTAGAAGCGCCCTGAGAGTTGACAGAGTTGTATAGTTCAATAATCGCGTTTTGGATCTCTAACTTCTCTGTGTCGTTATAGCTATTGTCTATTTCAAATAGTGCTAAGGCTTCTTCCAAAGTCATTTACATTGTCCCTTCTTTATTTAGTCAAAAAACTGACCGGTCGAGCTAAGGTTGACCGTTAGAACTCTTGGATTTGAGGTAATTATCGAGAGCAGAAGAATAACTTCTTCCACATTGTCGGTCCGTACCGTAACCATGGTCGCAAATTGGATCGGCAAGTTCATTGTTGATGAGGTAATTTGCCACATCACCGTAGCCCTCGGCTTGACATCTAACCCAGAAGAACCGGTGGCGTGTTCTGGATTTGCATTCCGCCACTATCGGAACCAAATCAGTGGTCTTTGATAAATCAATGTTCCGAACGCCAGATAGTCTCACCGGAAAAAATCTGCCCTCAAGCCAAGCCAGATCGAAAAGGGACAAACGAACAATCTTGGTATCGAATCGATAGCTAAGGGCATCTGGCCTTGCGGGGCTTGCATAAACTGCCAATAATAGTACTAGCCCAATCTTACTCCCTAGTACTCTCATATAATCACCGTATCTTGTGGAGGTGTTTTAGTTAATTTGTTAGCAAGTTAATTTCGCTGCTGCATAGAGTACCGAGTATCATAAAAGGTGCTGAGCTTTCCCTCATATCTTGCTCTTTCAGATAATGATGAATCACGGATTTGTGATTCGTCAATGATTTGTCCTGCGGTTGCCGTTACGTAAGGTATGCGGCTGATCGGACGAGTTCACAGGACCAAATTGAGAGCCCTGCGGCTGTATGTTGAAGGGCCGCAAAAATGCACTTTGCGGTACAGCTTGCTTGCACGTCGTTGTTTTCGCGCAGGTAAGCGGGCTCCCGCAGAACATCCAGGCCGGTTAATAGATTATTAATTGATATTTACTACAATAATCGCAATGTATAATTGTGGATATTTATATGGCATAGATATTTTCCGGGACAGATGGGTAACATCGGGACGCAGCGTTCCGGGGATCGGAGCACGCCATGCCCTTTGATGATTTCGAGCATTTGGAGCGGCTGTCAGCGGTCTTTCGCCGCGCGCAGGTTCTTGACGATTTGAACAACGATATGGCCGGGCGCGAGACGGGTCGCATCCGGCGGGTCGTTCATGGCGATGTCGGCGAGCGGGTTGAAGAGCGCAAACGGCAACAGCGGCAAGACAGTCTCCTGATTGAGACCGCCCTCGATGCGATGCTGCGCGATCCGGTGTACCGGGCGCGTTATGAGGCCTTTGGGGCCTTCCTCGACACTTATGAGACAGCCACACAGACCGCATTGGAGCGGGCAGCGGAACTGTCCGATGCGGCGCAGGCCACCTTGACCACGCTTTCAGAAGCGGCTTCGACCTTGGACGGCCAACCTGTGTTCGTGTCTGAGGACGCGCGTATCGTGGATGCGGACGGGCTGGACATTGATCCGGCGGATGCGGAGCGGGTGATCTGGCGCGAGGGTGCGCCGGGGTATGAAGAATATGCCACCGCCAAAGACGCCGCCGAGGACGCAAAGCAAACGCTTGAGGACATCGAGGCTTATCAAGCTGAGCTCGACGACGCGCGGCAACGCTGGGCAGACGAAGACGCGCCGATGACGAAAGATGAAATGGATGCGCTCGAGAAAGACTTAAAGGAAAGCGCTCCCGAAATGGTGCGGCGCATAGAGCGTGAGGTGACGCACAGTGCGGACTCCAAAACGAACCTCGAAGATGTTGGCGCCCTCAGTTTGAAGGGGTAAGATCGCCGCACTCGCGTTCTATGACCGCCACAATGACCGTTCCGGGGTAGTAGCCTGAATATTCACGCATCACTGCGCGTATCTGGTCATTGGCTGCCTGCGTTGCAGCCTCGGATTTAAAATACCAATCGTTGATACATTTTCCTGCTGGGTTTTCGGCTTGAACGGCCAAAACCCCCGCCATGCTGATCGACGTTTCAAAGAACGAATCTTGGTTCTTCTCTTCCCACGCCAGCACATCGGCGGCGGTGAATTTATCCTCGTCCGCCTGCACGGGCAGCGCCGCACCCGCCGCGATCATCGCCCCTGCCAGAACCCTTGCTGTGTACCGCATGCCTCAACCATCCCATCGCCGCCTCTAAAGTATCCACATATATTCACACGACAGAATGGGCAATTTCGTTGCTCTCTTTAAAATAATGATCCATCAAAAGAAGGTATTATTGAGAACCATTAAAGAAGTATTTCTTGTGAGCTATGATTTTAAAATTGCGCCGCCCGTGCCCACCCCGCGCGGACAAAAAAATCCGCACAACACTCTTGCCCATTCTGTCGCGGCGCGGGGGCGGATATGAGCACCCGCAGATCACCCATTCATCTCTTCGACCATACAGGCCGCCGCAAATATCTCAGCGCCGAGGAACGCGCCCGGTTCTTGGCCGCCGCAGCACTGGCCGCGCCCCGGATTGAGGCGTTTTGCCTGCTCTTGCATTTTACCGGCTGCCGGATCTCCGAAGGGCTTGGCCTGCGGGCGGAACATCTCGATTTCGAGGCGGGCAGCGCCGCGCTACAAACGCTGAAACAACGTCAAAGCGGGATCTACAGATCTGTGCCGCTGCCACCCATGCTGTTCGACAAACTGCGCGCGTTGGGGACAGCGCCCGATGCGCCGCTCTTCCCATGGCACCGGGCCACCGCTTGGGCCAAAATCAAAACCGTCATGGCCCGCGCCGGGATCGAAGGACCTCACGCGTGTCCGCGCGGACTACGCCACGGCTTCGGCGTCGCCGCCGTCACCGCAGGCGTGCCCGTGACACTCGTCCAGCGCTGGCTCGGCCACACCAAGCTGGAAACCACCGCCATCTACCTCTCCGTCATGGGTCGCGAGGAACGGCGCTTCGCAAGCCGCATCTGGCGCAAGGCAGGATGAAGATTTGCACCTTACAGCCAACCCACGAAAGGAAACCCCATGCCCAAACTCTCCATCTACGACATCACCCAACCCGAACTCTTCCGCCTCATCTGCGCCTACACCGCCATCCGCGACCCCGCCATCAGAACCGAATTCCTCACAACACTCGAAGCGTGGGCACAGGACCAGTGGGTCAGAGGGGGGTAAGACGATGCCCGGCACAATGGTGCTGCAAATCGTCAAAATCCTGCTGACGGCACGATTCACCAATGTTATATCTGTTTTCACGGTATATCACCTTACAATTCATTGAGTCGCGATGAGGTATATATTTACAGGGTTTTGGCGGATTTTTCTGCGAGAAAGAATTAATAGATCGATTTGAAGCAACAGAAAATTAATAGGACTGATTGATGAAGTTGAAGCAGACGGTTTTTGTTATTTCCGTATTCATATTTGGTTTGGCGTTTATCTTTGCACTCCAACCAGACACCGCTCCAGTCTTAGAGCAGGTGCCATATAAGACAATGCATTTTGCTGTCGCCAGCACAGATGAGGGTCGTGGCTCCAGCTCAGCACCAACATGGATTGCAGCACAAGGCATCATCACCACCAGAACACCCGGTGATTTTCGGCGCTTCCTCCAGACGGAATGTGCTGTTTTTGGCGGTTGCGGCGGCACCTCAAAATCTGTTGCCCTGGTGATTATGAACAGTCCAGGCGGAAACTTACTTGCCGGCTTGGAACTTGGTCGAATGATCCGATCCGCAGGTCTATCCACACGTGTGGCGCGGACACGTCTTAGGACCCAGGAGCGACAGCGAAACTCAGATGGAGAATGGGTCCTTGAAAATCTAAATCACATTGACCAACTTTCAGCAGGACGATGTGAGAGTGCCTGCGCCTATGCATTTCTAGGCGGAGTTAACCGAAGTCTGCGAACGGATCGTAATGCTGACGGGGCGCTGCCTTGGCGAGACCCCAACAATGTCAAACCATATGAAACCGGTGTGATCGGATTACACCGATTTCGCGAGATGCATGCCCTGGGCGTCAACTTCACAGACTTCCCGGAAACAACAAGTGATTTTACCAAGGACGCAAACGAGGTGATTTCAACCGAAGAGCGAATTCAGCGTGTTACAGGTCAGCTTATTGAATATATCGAAGAGATGGGCGTGGACCCCAAATTCTTTACACTTGCATCGAATACAGCCAGCGAGGAAATGACTTACCTCTCCGAGGCAGCGCTCATGGAACTGAATGTGCTCACCGGTGGCTTTTTTGCGAATTGGAAACTTGGCGGCTGGACACCCGGCAAACCGATGATTCGAGTTACAACGGCCAACACAAATTCTTACTCGGAGTACGCCGAACTTTCGTTTACGTGCCTTGATGCCCAAACCATTCGCATCGAAGTCGCCTTCTCAGACTACATGAGCTCCTATCTTCCAGACCTCAATACTTTTGGAGACGCGCGATCAAGTTGGGAAAGATCGGGTTGGGTTATGTCTTTTGGAGGCGCTGAATATATGATCGATCACAGTGACATCAGGATGTTAGATCGATTTATGAGCCTGCCGATTCCACTTATTATCTTATCTGAGATGAAGAATAGAGGTAGCTTGTCGCCCTTTAGACTTCAAGCGGAGGGATATTTTCGCACACGCCTAGATTTTGGACCAATTGACGCTGTCCTAAACGAAGAGCAGATTAAGTATATTGGTGCACTTCTAGATTCTTGTCCAATACAATTTGCGCAGCCCTAAACATCCAGATTGCCCAATGCTTCCAATCGCCTCGCGATCTTGGCATGACCACAATCGGCAGCAGCGTCAATGGCATCTCGACCAAGCGCATCTTGCAGCCCAACCTCAAGACGTACACGCGAGTTGAATGAAATCAATAGATCTAGCATCTCTATATCACCTCTTGATGCTGCAACTATAGCAGGGGTTTGCCCCAATGTATTGATTACCGAATTTATTTTCGTTGGGTCCCTTTGAAATATTTCAAAAAGTACCTTTAAATTTCTGCGATTCACAGCTTCTTCTATCTCGATATCATTTCTCCCGTTCGTTTGCTTTTCGATTAATCATAGCAAATTTCCCGGGAAATCTCAAATAGTCGACGTTGAAGGGGTATTGAAAAATCTGCTGGCATTTTCTGCTTATCGGGTAATCCTTGATTAAATACACGCGTCCAAACGGGCCTATTGTTTTGATCTTGTTCAATATCAGCTTCAAATTCAGCATCCCGATACCGAACTCGGGCAATACAACGAAAGGCAATGGTGCGAGTTGTTTCTAGATCGACTCCAGATTCTGCACGTAAATCAACAAGCCTTACTCCAGATGACATGGCGAGGACGATCCAGTCGTTCAGGCGATCACTGGATCTCTTGGGAAGTTCCCCTGTCCTCAAAGCAATAAGCTCACCGTGTTTGCGCTGATCTGTCTCGACGTCGGCCTGATAGATCAATCCGAATACAACCCCAGCCGTCAGAATGATTGTTGCGGCAGCCGCCCACCTGTAGGGGCTGCGTGATGTCTCCAACCTATGTATCAAAGACTGAAGTCGATGCTGAACGTATGATTTGGACGGAATGATCGTCTGAGCGGGCTGATTTGCAAGCCTATGCCGAGATAAGGTAACATCCAGCGTATTCGCCAACTCAATGTGGCCGCAGTCAAGCGCAACGTCCAAGATGTTGCGTCCCAAATGATCAGATGAGTCCGCGTCAAAACCTTCGAGAGCCTGGTCCGTCAGAAGGGCATCAACAATGGCCGTATCTCCAGCGATGACAGCCTTGAACAGGATTGACTGACCCGTTTTATCAATCTCATGAAGTAGGTTCGGATTTTGTTGTAAAACTCGAATAGCTTGCTTGGAATGACGTCGATTGATCAACTCCAGAACTTGGTGATACTCCGGCGACACCATCTACTCCCGCTCGCTTTGAACGTGAACCACAGATTCATGCGTTGGATATGTCAGGACACCGTTGGTACGGCTAAAGAAGAAGTCGATGGCGTCCCGGGCGTGCAATGAACCAATGGTGTTTGAGTGGTAGTTCCGTAGGATGGCTTGAAACTGCCGAACGTCCCTCTGATGACGATCACGCAATATTGGAAAGGCGCAGAACCCGGTCCAAACGCCCTCGACCCACCCTGACTTTTTGCCGTCGTGCTCTTCGACGAGGGTTGTGAGACGTAAGCGGCCAAAAGGCGAAGATTGGATCGGAGAGATATCCAGCTTACTTCGATACTGGCCCGCCTCCGGCTGCTCCAAAGAGAGTTCATAAGTGCCGGAGCAGTTGGAAATCACGTCAGTGGCATTGTCGTCAGCTAAGAAAGTCTTGGGCAGAAAAGGCCTTAAAGATAGCTCAGAAAACTTGGATGAAGCTCCTATACCCATCTCTATAATCTCCAAAATCTGCCCTGCCACATCAAAGTACTGCAAGACCTTCAAGGTCCGATCTGTGGAATAAGCAAATTCCGGGTCTCCTATGAAGTTTCGGAACCACCGGTCATTAACTGGAGTGACACGTGTGACATCTGCACTGTGTCGCAGTGGTACTATTCCGTTCTTAAAAGCTTGCCGAAAATGGTGTTTTGCTCTGCGGATCAGTTCTGAATCATTTCCACCGAGGTGATGCCGAGCTTTAACCAAGCGGTTACGGAGGCTGATCCTCTCTGACTCCGTGTAAGCCATTGAGGCGGCGACATTCCAAAGTCTCGGGTCCAGGTGCGACAAAGATCGAGACACTGGTTTTTGTGGAATGTTCGACCTCATTGTCCTCGGGGATTTTGCTTCAAAGTTTCAATCAGAATGTCAGAGTTACAAACGCAGTGACAAAATATGCAAGTGCCAACTCGAATAACCTCAAGAGCGACACCGCTGATTGAGGCGAAACCTCCAGACGATGTCAATCCTGAGTGGCCTAGCTCGCCGACGCTGCTCTTGTTGAATATGGCCTTTCGCCTAGCAAGACGAGGAGATTGTGATGTTGTTCTGCATAGCTTGCCGATTCTTAAACTACTGCCAGAAGATCTCGACGCCGTTGGTAACGGATAGCGAGTTGGGCGACCCGGAGTTTGTCCGTGGTGTGCGGGCGACTGCCTTTGACGAGGGTGTGGCACCGGACGCCTGGTTGGAACATGTGAGCGACCTCTATCGTGACTATCCGGGCTGGATCGTTGGGTCGAAGCAGACGGAAGCGTTTTTGAACATGGGCGTGTTTGAACGCCCGCATATCCGCGAATGGTTTCGAGATTTCTGTTGTACCGCTTGTCCGGCGGATGCCAGACCGCGTGTACGCAAGGAAGCACGGGAGCGGGTGCGCGTGTTGGCGACGATTTTGCGGGCGACTTATCCGGTGCGGGCGCAGACTTGGGGCTTGCCCGTGGCCAACGACAACCGGGCACCGGAGGATTATTCCTGACTATAAACCAATGGGTCTTGGGGGATATTTTGGTGATATCCCCCAAGACCGGTTTTCGATGGCCTTATGGTGACGGCAGAGAGTCGATCTCTCTTTCCCTCACAATCGGAGCAACCTTCATGCAAACCCCTTCGAAGCATGCGCAGGCGGGGCGGTCGATTTTTATGTCGTCGCTGACGGGTCTGGCAAACACTTTGGCGGTGGTGGCGACTTTTTTGGGCGCGCCACCACTGTTCTCGAAGACGATCCCCTGGGCGCAGGCCTATGCGGCACGGCACTACGGGTATGGCTATGACGATCTGGTCAGTCTGGGCTGGTTCGTCACCTGCGTCTTGATCGTCTTTTTCGTCTCTCGGGCGTCGATCTCGACGGCGCTTGTGATGGGTGGCCTCGCCCTGGCCACCCGCTTTCTTTAACCCCAGCAGAAGGAGCCACATCATGGCAACCCCCAAACTCGGCCCAAAGGTCGGCCAAATCGACATCCACAAAAAGCCGAAGAAAGGCTTCTTTGAAGCCGTCGGCGAGGTGGTGGGCGGGATCGTCCTGGTCATCGTCGTGATCGCGGTCATTCGCGGCCTCGTTGGCTGACCGCCATTCACCATACACCCTGTCTTTCGCGGGCCGTCCTTCGGGGCGGCCCGTTTTTGTTTAAACGGAGATATCACATGACGTTCGATCCCGAAGACTTCCGCTTTGGTTCCAGCCGTTTCGCCACCGATGCCGAGATCGCCCGCGCCGGGTTGTTCGAGCCGGACCCACACGGGCTGTTCCTGGGCTTTCGTGGCCGTCGCGCCCTGTTCTTCAGTGGCATGGGCGGCGCCGTTCTGATCGCGGGCGCCCGAGCGGGCAAACTGACCACCATCCTGGGCTACAACGCCTGCCATTCCATCGCCCAGCACACGCTGGTGTTTCTGGATCTCAAGGGCGAGATCGCGGCGATCAGCCAGGATCAGACGCCGGACCATAAGTATTGCTACTATTGGAACCCGGCGCGGCTGCACGGGCTGCCCTATCACCGGCTCAACCCGCTCGATTATGTGTACCACGGCAGCCCGACGCTGGTCTCGGACATCAAAGTGCTGTGCGAGAACTTGATCGCGCCCTCGGGCGCGGCCCAGGCCGAATATTTCGAAGGTCGTGCGCGCGAGTACCTGGAAGCCCTCATGCTGACGCTGGTCGAACAACAAGGTGTGCTGACCTTCCCCGATCTTTATCTGGTGGCCAATCTGATCCCTATGGGCGGCGAGGCCTGGCTCAACTTCGCGTTCCTGATGTCCGAAAGCCGCCACCCGATTGCCCGCCGGGTCGAGGCTGAGATCGCAGAGGCGCGGGAAGGCACCGGTTCGGGCTTTCAGGGTATTTTGGGCGAATTGCTCAAGGCCTTGGCCCCTTTGTCGGACCCGACCTTGATGGCCTCGGTCTCGCCGCCGTTCGATTTTTCGATGGCTGATCTCTGTGCGTCCGACCGCGCCTGCCAGCTGTATCTGATGCCACCAGCCGAGTTCGTGCAGGCTTGGTCGCCGATTATTAAAGCGATCTTCGTGGCGGGCATGCTCTATAAGTCCCGCGCGCCATCGGCCTCCAAGCAAACCTGGGTGCTGGACGAATGCGGGCAACTGGGGGCGTTTCCACTGGTGCCCAAGCTCTACACCTATGGATCGGGGTGCAGCCCTTCGCGGTCTTTCAGACGGCGCAACAGATGGATCTGCTGGCGCCCCGGGCGGGGGACCTGATCCGCTCAAGTGCTGCGGCGGCGCTCTACTTCGCGGTCCGGGATCTGAGGTCCGCCGGTGAGGTTAGCCGCATGCTCGGGGCCGAGACGCTCAGCTACGACGACACGCTGCAACAGGACCGCGCGCGCCATGCCAAGCAGCAGGCCGTGCAGGCCCTTCTGGGCGGGACCGATCCGATTGCGGCGGGGCTGGAGATCGCGCATCACAGCCGCGCCGCCGCCCATCGGACGAAACAGCGCCGCGACCTGCGCACGCCGGATGAGGTCATCCGCACCCCTGGCGGCACCGGCTATCTGTTTGTCGATGGACTACCCTATCCCGCGTTGATCGACCGGCGCCCTTACTTCGACGAGAGGTTTATGGCCGGGCGGTTCTTTTCCAATCCCTATCACCCGCCAGCGGACCGGGTCCGTGTTAAGGCAAGGCTGGGGTATACCACGCTGCATCAAGAGCGCGCGCCGGTCCCCGCTCAGTTCGCCCAATATCCACAATATCAAAGCGGGTTCTGGACCCGCCTCAGGAGATAACCATGTCGACATTCGAAGAAGATCGGCGGGCGGCCTTCCGGGCCGCCCTGAACCGCGAATACCGCCGCACCGCCAAACCGGTGACCAAGACCGAGTTGGAGGCGCGCGAGAAAGCCCGCACGACCGCAACGCCCGCCCTGCATCTGCGCCCCGGTGGTGCTGTGCAGCGCGAGGTCGATGCGGCAGAGCATGCGCAAAACGAGCGCCGGATCGGATTCCTGAAGGACCGCCTTGGGCGCCAGAAAGGCATTGCCCAGCGGGACTTCCGCCGGGCGCGCTGAACCAAATTTGCGCGCGGCGGATCTGATCTGGTAGGCTGTTGGATGAGTTATTTCCGCACAGAACGCGAGATCGAGGCGCTGCTCGTCGAAAAGGAACGCCTGATCGCCCTGCCCGAAGGCGGGCAGGTGCCGGTGCGGTCCATGGCGCTGACCTGGGGCGCTTTGGATGCGGTCTTGTCAATCACCGACTACAGCGAGGCGGACATCGTCGGCCTCGCCCGGCTCTCCCAGGCCGAGATGGGCTATGACCTCAAGACCGCGCTGGAAGCGGTGATCGCCTACCTCCATCACCGCATCTGCTAGGGCTTCACGCCCCATCACACGTCCCCGAATATCCGCTAAGTCTATGGAAATAGGCATATATTCCTTGACAAGTCGCATAATTTCGTTCATCTTTTGTTCCCCTTCACCAAACCCCCACCCCGAAAGGAGACCACCATGAGTGACCAAGACACCCCCAAACAAACTACCGGGCGCCAGCCCGACACGCTCGCCTATACCGTCAAGGATCGTGGCCAGGACAAAGACCCGGTCTGGAACCGCATTGGTGCAGCCTGGGCGCATAAGGACGGCAAGGGACAGGATGTGATCCTCGACGCCATCCCCGTCGATGGCCGCATCACCCTGCGCGAGAACCGCGCCGAGGACTTCAAGGAAAAGCGCCGTCAGAGCAGCCAGACCCGACAGGATCGCGGCCCCGGTTACGACCGCTAAATCCGCTCACTGCGTAACGCTGAGGAGGGAAGGCGCGCTACGGATACGCCTTCCTTGTCTCAGGAAGAGGAGACGCCATGACCCCAAACCCCGCCTAGAAAGGACCGCACCATGCCGCCCCCCAATTCCCGCCCCACGCTGACCCTCGACGTGGACAGATACCAAAGCTACCTCGACGACCCAGCCCTCACGCCCGAGCGCCGCCACGAAATGCTCCAGACGATATGGTCGATCCTCACCGCCTTCATTGACCTCGGCTTTGACGTCGCCCCGGAAGAAACCTGTGGAGAACCTGCCGAAAGCCCCGCTCATCCAGCGACGAACGCCGATGTCATGCTAAACTTGGTGGACCAGTTCCAAACCCAAACCGCCCAAAGCCAACAGGGGACGCCATGACCCAGTCGCCCACCAACGCCGTCATCTATTGCCGCGTGTCTTCCACCAAACAAACCACCGAGGGCGCGGGATTAAGCTCCCAAGAAACCCGCTGCCGCGAGTTCGCCGCCCGCAAGGGTTATCAGGTCGTCGGGGTCTTCACCGATGGCGTTTCGGGCAGCCTGACCAAACGCCCCGGTATGGAGGCGATGGTGCAATTCCTGACCGGCATGGAGGGCGAGGCCCATGCGGTGATCATCGACGACATCTCGCGGCTGGCGCGCGGCATCGACACGCACCACCGGCTCAAATCGATCATCGCCGCCGCCGGGGGCCTGCTCGAAAGCCCCTCGGTCGAGTTTGGCGAAAGCTCGGATGAGGTTCTGGTCGAGAACCTGCTTGCCAGCGTCTCGCAACACCAACGCCAGAAGAACGGCGAGCAGGTCAAAAACCGCATGCGCGCGCGTGTCTTGAATGGCTTTTGGGTGTTCCAAGCGCCGGTCGGCTACAAATATGAGAAGTCGAAAGCGGGCGGCAAGGTTTTGGTCCCAGACGACCCCGTGGCCTCAATCATCAAGGAAGTTTTTGAGGGCTTCGCCTCCCACCGCTTCGGCACCCAGGTCGAGGTCAAACGCTTCCTCGACCGCCAGCCCGCCTTCCCCAAACCGAACGGCAGCCTGCCCAATTGGCGCGTCACCCAACTGCTAACAAACCCGATCTATGCAGGCTTGATCGAGGTGCCGCGCTGGAACATCGCCCGCCGCGACGGCCAGCACGAACCGCTGGTTTCCCTGACCACATTCGAGGCTGTCCAGACCCGCCTGAACAGCGCGCCCCATCTCGCCAAACGCAAGGATATCAACGACGACTTCCCGCTGCGCGGCTTCGTTGTTTGCGGCGATTGCAACGCCCCCCTGCGGTCCTGCTGGTCCCAGGGTAAAACCAAAACCTACCCCTATTATCTGTGCCAAACCAAGGGCTGTGGCAGCTATGGCAAATCCCTGCCGCGCGCCAAGGTCGAAGGCAGTTTTGAAATGATCCTGCGGCGTCTAACACCCGCCACACAAACGATCCAACTCATCAAAGCGATGTTCCGCGACGCCTGGGATCAACGCGCAGCCCAAACCGAAAGCGCCCAAAAGCATCTGCGCACAAAACTCAAAACCACTGAGACCGAGATCGAAAAGCTCATCGATAAACTCATCGACAGCACCTCCCCAACCCTCGGCGCCGTCCTCGAAAAACGCCTCGCTGCCCTGGAAACCCAAAAGCGCCTTACCGAGGAAGCCTTGCAAAAAACCACCATCCCCAAGCACCGCTACGAAGAATTGCTAGAACTCTCCCTCCAATTCCTCGCAAACCCCTATAAACTCTGGAAAACAGGTCACCTCACCCACCAAAGAACCGTCCTAAAACTCGCCTTCGCAGAGCACTTCGCATACCACCGAACAGAAGGACCTAGAACACCAAATATGACCTTACCATTCAAAGTCTTAGAGGGGTTTTCTAATGTAGAAGAGAGTATGGTGCCCAGGAGAAGACTCGAACTTCCACTTCCTTTCGGAAACTGGCACCTGAAGCCAGCGCGTCTACCAATTCCGCCACCTGGGCAGGTGTCGTTTTGAAGTTCGCCGTTTAGCCGCACATGACGGGCGTGTCAACGTCCGCGACGCGATATCCTGTGTGTTCATTTTGGTGGCTAACAGGCCGATAACCGCCTTGTGTTGCATCCGTCACGTTTCTGTCTTGAGCGGGGTCAGCGCAAAGGGTAGGCAGGGACGATCACCGTTTCGTAGAGTGTCTGATGATTTCGCAAAGTCCTATTGTGACAGTGTTTGGGGGTTCGGGGTTTGTGGGGCGATACATCGTCCGCCGCATGGCCCGGGCAGGTTGGCGTGTGAGAGTGGCGGTGCGTCGCCCGAACGAGGCGCTTTTTGTGCGCACATATGGTGTTGTGGGCCAGGTGGAACCGGTGCTGGCGAATATCCGCGACGAGGGTTCGGTCCGCCAGGCTTTGATCGGCGCGGTCGCCGTTGTGAATTGCGTTGGCATTCTGGCGCCTAACGGTAAACAGAGTTTTGATGCCGTTCAGGCCGAGGGCGCTGAACGGATCGCGCGTTTGGCCAAGGATGCGGGCATCCATCGGTTTGTGCACCTCTCGGCGATTGGGGCCGATGCTGACAGTCCCAGCCATTACGCGCGGACCAAGGCCTTGGGCGAGGCGGCAGTTTTGGAACATCAGCCGCGCGCTGTGATCCTGCGCCCTTCTATTGTCTTTGGAACCGAGGATCAGTTCTTCAATCGGTTCGCGGCAATGGCCCGGATCTCGCCCATTGTTCCTGTTATTGGTCCGGACACGCGCTTTCAGCCGGTGTTCGTGGATGACGTCGCCGCCGCTGCTGAATGTGCCTTGGTGCATGGGGTGAAGCCCGGGGTCTATGAATTGGGCGGCCCTGAAGTGGACAGCTTCCGCGGTTTGATCGACCGTATGCTGCGGGTAACCCGCCGTGATCGCTGGGTTGTTGCGGTACCGATGCCAATTGCGCGACTGCAGGGCAGGGTGTTTGGGTTCCTGTCCCAAATAAGCGGGGGCTTACTGCCTGCGCCATTCACGTATGACCAGGTGTTGTTGTTGGCGCGGGACAATGTGGTGTCGGACGAGGCGCTCAGCTTTTCGGATTTGGGGATCGCACCCACCGCCATGGCCTCGGTCTTGGACAGCTATATGACGCCTTATATGCCGTATGGCCAATATGCGCGGATCACCAGCTCCGCCAAGAACATGCGGTGATCAGCTGTAAGCGATTACCAATAGCACCGTGCCCAAGACGATCCGATACAGCACATAAGGCGTGTAGCTGACGCTGCGCAGCAGCCGCATCATGAGGGCCAGCGCGCCCAAGCCCGCAACAAAGGCCAAGCCCGCTGCCAACACTGCATCAAAGCCCAGAGCCAGATCGCCGCTGACGGCCAATTGTGCGGCCAACAATGCGCCCGAGGCCATGATTGTTGGGATCGACATCAGCATAGCGATCCGCGCTGCGGCCGCCCGCTCGTACCCCACTGCCAGCCCGCCTGTGATCGCGGCGCCCGAGCGCGAGGTGCCGGGGATCAAAGCCAGAGCTTGCCAAAGGCCCATGATTGCTGCGTGTCGCAGGGTCCAGGTGCGCGCTTCACGGCCGGTGGCGGCGTTACGATCCATCCACCACAGCAGAATCCCAAACAGAATCATTGCCCAGCCAATGACAGCTAGCGAACGTAGCGCTTCGACCCAGCCGGTGATCGCAAGAATGGCGCCCAGCAGGACAACCGGAATGGTCGCGGCGATCAAGCACAATGCCAGATGCGCCTCGTAACTGGTGAGTTGTGCGCGGGCCAGGCGGGCAAAGCCGCGCGTGGCCAGGACCACCTCGGCCCGAAAATACCACATGACAGCGGCCAGCGTGCCCAAATGAACTGCGATGTCCAACTGCAAATCGTCGCTGGTTTCGCCGGCCCACTGGTGCCAAAGCTCCAGATGCGCCGAGGAGGAGATCGGAAGGAACTCGGTCAGGCCCTGGATCAGGGCCAGAATAACAATATGGCTGAAGATCATGCCTGGGACGCCCGCTCGATTTATTGTTGATGGTGTGGTATCAGAGAGGTAACGGTGCGGTAAATGCCGATGATAGGTCCGTATCGTTACCTAAATTTTCATTCTAATGCTTCGTGGGCCAAGGCCGCTAGCGCAATTGTCTTTTATGGGTCAGTATAGCTGACTTTATTTATGTGTTGCGTTGTTGTACGAAACGGGCTCGGCGACGGGCTTTGACCCTTTGACCGACACCAGAGGATTCGATATGGCGCCACAGAATATGCTGAAATTCGTTGACATTTCGCGGGATATGCCCTCGAAACGCAAGGCTGAGGAGCGGCGCGAGGATTTTGGCGAGATCTATCGCGAATATGCGGATGCCAAGGCGAAAGAACAGGCCAGCCGCTGCAGTCAATGCGGTGTACCTTATTGTCAGACGCACTGCCCGCTGCACAACAATATCCCCGATTGGCTGCGGTTGACCGCCGAGGGGCGGCTGCAGGAGGCCTATGAGATCAGCCAAGCGACTAATACTTTCCCCGAAATCTGTGGCCGCATTTGCCCCCAGGACCGTTTGTGCGAGGGGAATTGCGTGATCGAACAATCCGGGCACGGCACTGTCACCATTGGCTCGGTCGAGAAGTACATCACCGACACCGCGTGGGAGGAAGGTTGGGTCAAGCCCATCGCGCCTCAGGTTGAGCGCGGCGAGAGCATCGGCATCATCGGCGCGGGCCCCGGCGGCCTGGCGGCGGCGGATATGCTGCGGCGGCAGGGGTTTCAGGTGACGGTCTATGACCGCTATGACCGCGCGGGCGGGCTGATGACCTATGGCATTCCGGGGTTCAAGCTTGAGAAAGATATCGTCGAACGGCGGAACCAGCAACTGGCGGATGGCGGTATCACGTTGAAACTGAATTGTAATGTCGGCGAGGATGTCGCGTTCGAGGACATTCGCGCGGATCACGACGCGGTGCTGATCGCCACTGGTGTCTACAAGTCTCGCGAGTTGGGTGGGCCCGGCGCGGGCCTGCCGGGGATCGTACGCGCGATAGATTTTCTGACCGCCAGCAACCGCAAGGGGTTCGGCGACGATGTGCCCGAGTTCGACAGTGGCGAGTTGAACGCGGCAGGCAAGCGCGTGGTTGTCATCGGCGGTGGCGACACCGCGATGGACTGTGTGCGGACAGCGGTGCGGCAAGGGGCGACTTCGGTCAAATGCCTCTACCGTCGGGACCGGGCGAATATGCCAGGCAGCCAGCGCGAGGTCGAAAACGCCGAGGAAGAAGGCGTTGAGTTCGTGTGGCTTTCGGCCCCCAAAGGCTTCACGGGCGACGAAAGTGTCACAGGTGTGCGTGTCGCAAAAATGCGCCTGGGCGCGCCCGATGCCAGCGGCCGCCAAGCACCAGAGGAGATCGAAGGCGCGGATTACGCCGAAGATGCCGATATCGTCATCAAAGCGCTAGGTTTCGAGCCCGAAGATCTGCCAACGCTCTGGGGCCAGCCCGAGTTGGAGGTCACGCGCTGGGGCACGATCAAGGCCGATTTCGAGACTAAGGAAACCAGCCTGCCGGGGGTTTATGCTGTTGGCGATATCGTCCGCGGCGCCAGCCTGGTCGTCTGGGCGATCCGTGACGGGCGCGATGCGGCCGAGGTGATCGCGGCGCGATTGAATGGCGCGGCCGAGCTTGCGGCTGAGTAAGGCTTGAAAGATGCGTCAAAGATTTGAATCCGAAGACTCCTATCGACAGCGCCACCGGGGCTTTTTCCAACCGGGCTTGCACTTCTCTTCCGGGGTGGCCGGGGCGTTTTGGTTGTTGGGCCTGGGCATTGGGCTGTTGGGCTTATGGATCGGGTTTAAGGGCTTCGAGGCGGGAACAGAGGGGTGGTCATGGTTTTCGATTGCTGCCGCAGTTCTTGGCTGTGGCATAGTGACCTTGTCGGTTCGTAACTGGCAAGGGGACCTCAGATGGGTGGGTTGGGGTCTCGGTTGCCTTCCGGTCCTGCTGGTCGTTTTGTCGATCCTTGGCCGAACGACCGGCTGATGAATTGCACGGGTACAGGTGGCAAGCGTTTGGTACACGCATTGCGGATCAAAGAAAGCTACTGATGGAATGTGAGTATGACTTCTTTGTTTTGGGGAGGAAGGACAATGACAAAACGAGCCGGGGGGTGCCTGTGCGGCGCCATTCGTTACACCGCGATCCAAGCCGAAGGCGACGAGATGGGCCCTCCGGGCCTGGGCGCCTGCCATTGCGAAAACTGCCGTCGGCAGTCGGGGGGCGTGTATTTGTCGATCAACCTTGCCCCCGATGGTTTGGCGATCGAGGACAAGACAACACTGGGCGTTTACTAATCCTCGGAATGGGCCGAGCGCGGGTTTTGCACCCGCTGCGGCTCAAGCCTGTACTGGCGGATGACCATGGATGGGCCCGCGAAGGGTTTGACGATTTTGGCGGCGGGCACCTTGGACGACCACTCCGGTCTGATCCTGACGCATGAAGTTTATGTCGACAAAAAGCCCGATGGCTATAATTTCGCCCAAAAAACCGATCAAATGACCGAAGCCGATGTGATGGCGATGGTTAGTGCGAATGGGAGTTAGCAATGCGTATGACCAATTATCTGGGTGCAATGTCCTTGGCGTTTGCGACTGTCTTTCCGGCAGTTGCGCAGGCGGGTGGGTCTGCTTATGAATATGTCGATGTGATTGAGGCGGGTTGCGACCCGATAACCGAATTGGCCGCTGCGGTGAGCTTCACCGACATGGCAGCCACGGTCGTCCGAGCGCAGGCACAGGCCCCTGCTGAGCAGGTTTTCGTGAAGAACCGGCGGGGCCGCAAAGTCGCGGTCGAGGCCGCACCGGCCGCCCAAGACGACGGGCCGGGAACGGCTGCTTTGGTAACCGTGAACCTTACGGTCTGCTTCTCGCCTTTCGAGATGCGCACTGTCAGTGGCGATTGGGCCCTGCACGCGGCCGACGGGGCGTCGGACATGCAAGCTGGTGGGGCGATCTTTGACGAGGGCGTGACCCTGATCTATCAGGCGCTGGGCGTGCCAGGGCGGTCATCCAGCATCTCGCTGGCCTTGCTGCTTGAGGATGTGGCCACACAATCGGGCGCGACCATCAGCACCCGTGTGACGCTGGGTCCTGACCGAAGTTCGTAACACTCAATTTGCCTGTGGGGGCGCTAACCTATGACGACATCTGACTTCGCTCGGCTGCCCCTTGTGGGCAGTACGCGCGCCCTTGCCCAGCCCGCGCGCTTGGCGGGTTTCGCCGTTTTTGGCTTTGCCTCGCTGCTGGCGGCCTGCACGCCCGAGGGACAGGATATGGTGGCGCGAGAAACCGCGAAAAGCGTGATCAACCCGATCCTGGCGCAGCGTTTCCCCGGCGTTCCCCTGGCCCCGATCAGCAATTGCGTGATCGACAACGCCACCGGCCCCGAGATCGTGACCATCGCCTCGGCGGCGGTTACTGGTGTCACACCCACAACCACCCAAACAACCGTACGGATCTTGCAACGGCCAGCCACCATCGATTGCATCGCGCGACAGGGCCTGCGCGGAGGCTTTGCTTAATGCCAGAGCCGATGCGCCGGACTGGCGGATGCCTTTGCGGGGCAGTGCGGTTTTCGGGGGCGGCCGCGCCCGGGATCACGGCGTGTCATTGTACGCAGTGCCAGCGGTGGACGGGGGGAGGGCCCTTGTTCTCGGTCGGGGTGCGGGATCTGGAACTGACGGGCGAGGCGCATGTGCGGGCTTATCGCCACAGCACCTGGGGCGAGCGGTCGGCCTGTGACACCTGTGGGACGACGCTATTCTGGCGGATGCAGGGGCGGCCCATCGGTTTTGTTGCTGTTGGGCTGCTGGACGATCAGTCGGGGCTGACGGTGACGGAAGAGATATTCGTGGATGATCGGCCAGGCTGGATGACGCCTTGGCCGGGTGCCACTCAAAGTACGGAAGCGGAGGAGATGGCGAAGCTCCACGCGTTTCTAGAAGGAGAAGCGACATGACCGAATTCGACGCGAAGTGGGCCGCAAGGGAGGTGGCGAAGCGCGCGAAGATGGCTGAGACGGGGTTGTATGCAGAGACGGACGAACATTCGTCTTGCGGCGTCGGCTTGGTGGTCACCATCGACGGGATGCCGCGCCGCCAGGTGGTCGAGGCGGGGATCACCGCGCTCAAGGCCGTCTGGCATCGGGGGGCTGTGGACGCGGATGGTAAGACCGGCGATGGCGCTGGGATCCACGTGCAGATCCCCGTGGCCTTTTTCCAGGATCAGGTACGACGCACGGGGCATGAACCCGGTGACGAATTGCTGGCGGTGGGCCAGGTGTTCCTACCCCGCACCGACTTTGGCGCGCAGGAAACCTGCCGGACGATTGTCGAGACCGAAGTACTTCGGATGGGCTATACCATCTATGGTTGGCGCCATGTGCCGGTCGATGTCAGCGTCCTGGGCGAAAAGGCCAATGCGACTCGCCCCGAGATTGAGCAAATCCTGATCTCCAACGCCAAGGGTGTGGATGAAGAACAGTTCGAGCGTGAGCTTTACGTTATTCGCCGCCGGATCGAAAAGGCAGCGGCCGCGGCCCAAGTCCCGCAGCTCTATATCTGCTCGCTGTCGTGCCGGTCGATCATTTACAAGGGTATGATGCTGGCCGAGCAGGTGGCGGTGTTCTACCCCGACCTGATGGACGACCGCTTTGAAAGCGCCTTTGCAATCTATCATCAGCGCTATTCGACTAACACCTTCCCCCAATGGTGGTTGGCCCAGCCGTTCCGCATGTTGGCGCATAACGGCGAGATCAACACGCTGAAGGGCAACGTCAATTGGATGAAGAGCCACGAGATCCGCATGGCTTCGGATGCTTTTGGCGAGTTGCAAGAGGATATCAAACCGATCATCGCCAATGGGTCGAGCGACTCGGCGGCGTTGGATTCGGTGTTCGAGGTGATGGTCCGTGCCGGGCGCAACGCGCCCATGGCCAAGACGATGCTGATCCCCGAGGCCTGGTCCAAAACCGCCACCAAAATGCCTGACGCCTGGGTCGATATGTACAACTATTCAAACGCGGTGATGGAGCCATGGGACGGCCCCGCCGCCCTGGCGATGACCGATGGGCGCTGGGTGTGCGCGGGCCTGGACCGCAACGGTCTGCGCCCCATGCGTTACGTGGTAACCGGCGACGGACTGGTGATCGCGGGGTCCGAGGCCGGGATGGTGCCCGTCGACGAAATGGCGGTGCTTGAGAAAGGCGCGCTGGGCCCGGGTCAAATGCTGGCGGTCGACATGACCGAAGGCCGTCTTTGGCATGATGTTGAGTTGAAAGACATGCTGGCGGCGCAAAAGCCCTTTGGCAAATGGGTCGGGGCGATCAACAACCTTGAAGAAGCGTTTGCGGGTGTTCCCGAGACAGCCGTGTTCGAAGGCGCTGAACTGCGCAAGCGTCAAATGGCGGCGGGCTATTCGATCGAGGACCTTGAGACGATCTTGGCCCCCATGGCCGAGGACGCGAAAGAGGCCATCGGCTCGATGGGGGATGACACGCCCGCTGCGGTGCTCTCGGAAAAATACCGACCCTTAAGCCATTTCTTCCGCCAGAACTTTTCGCAGGTTACAAACCCGCCTATTGACCCCCTGCGTGAGCATCGGGTTATGAGCCTGAAAACGCGGTTCGGTAACCTCAAGAACGTGCTCGACGAAAACTCCAGCCAGACCGAAATCCTCGTCCTCGACAGCCCCTTCGTGGCGAACGGCGAGTTTGACGAGATGGTCCGCCACTTTGGCGAGAACGTCGCGATCATCGACTGC
>CALICM010000097.1 GCA_938049225.1 uncultured Paracoccaceae bacterium | reverse complement strand
GTCGATCTGCAGGCTGCTATCAACCGCTTCATCGCCGAACACAACTCAACCGAAGCCAAACCATTCGTCTGGAGCGCCGATCCAGACGACATCATCGCCGCCAGAAACCGTGGGTTCCAAATGTTGGATTCAATCCAATAGGGCTAACCATTGCTCAATGCCCGAGCTGTGCAGCTATCTGGAGCTTACTAGAGAGCGCCCGCCAGAAACGCAGCAAGAGTTGGCCAGCGCGAATATCGAACGGCTTTGCGCCATTGCTCGACTCTCGTCGAATGATCTCGATCGCATGTTGCTCAAGCGTCGGATCGGGTTTCCGGTCGAGTGTATCGCTTGGTCAGATTTTCAGCGCTGTCCAACCTGCACCAGCGAAACCTCAGGCGTCTCATTGCGTCATTGGCGATTTGCTTGGTCTGTGACGTGCAAATCGTGCGGTTCTGAACTGTTACCAATACGTGTTGACCCAAAACTAGGTGACCAAGTTCCTTTTCGGCTCCAGCAACGCGCTGTCAAAGGGGCACGGGAGTTGGAGAAAGCATATTTACAGGGAAGCCGGCGTGCCGGCCGACGAGTGGACCTGACAATGCAGATTGTCGGTATTGTTGTACCAGAACTACGTCACGGCACACTCTATTACCAAAGCCGGCACGATCGCTATTCCATGCTCGCTGCACTGGAACTCGGGATGACCCGGCCTTTCCTTGATGAAACCGGCGCAACGACCAAAATGGCCCGCCTGCGCGGTCGCAGCCCTCGGGGCGAGCGTTGCCGGGCCAGCGTCCCGCATGGGCACTGGAAGACGACAACGCTCATCGCCGGGCTCAGGCTTGACGGCATGACAGCACCGATGGTCGTCGATGGCGCGATGGACGGAGAGATGTTCACCGCCTACGCCGAAACCATCCTCGCGCCGACGCTGAACGAAGGGGATATCGTCATCCTCGACAATCTGCCCGCCCACAAGGTCAGCGGCGCACGACAAGCAATCGAGGCCAGAGGCGCATCAATGCTCTTCCTCCCGCCGTACAGCCCCGACTTCAATCCGATTGAACAAGCATTCTCAAAGATCAAATCAATCCTGCGAAAGGCGTCCGCCCGAACCGTCGATGCCCTCGAAGCCGCCATCGTCACAGCACTTGACGCTTTCAGCCCCGCTGAATGCCAAAACTACTTCACGAACTCAGGATATGAACCAGATTGATCCGAAAATGCTCTAGCGTTACCAAGTTCGCGAAAAAATGCCGCCAACACGACCGAGTCCCATTAATAGCGTTACCATGACACCGGTGGCGTGGCCTTTGGCCTGGGCGTGATCGGCCCCGGATGCCTCTATCCCGCGCATCGGCATCCTGCGGCCGAGCTCTATTTGCCCATCGCGGGACGCGCTGAGTGGTGCTATGATAAAGGCCCTTGGGTGGCGCATGGGGCAGACGCGGCGATTGTGACCCGGCCCAATCAGCCGCACGCCATCCGCACCATCGACGAGGCCGTCGCCCTGCTCTATGTATGGCTGGACGGAGACCCGGCGGGGTGTCGACTTTTGAGTAAAATATAGAGCAGCGGGAGGTCCTACTTAACCGCGCGCGATCGCTCTAAGCGTATTGAGGACCACAGACCAACGGCAGGCCGGCGGTCGTGCAGGTGGTCACAAATTTCTCTAGGGCGGCACTGTATTTGCGATGGAACGTGGGCAGGCCGTCGTTGATCACCTCAAGGATCTTGGCGGGTGTGCTGGCCAGAACCTCGTCCGTTTGAAAGGCCGGTAAACCAAGATAGCCGGTCAACTCGCGTACGCGTGCGTCGCGATAGACGAACCCAGCGGGGCGTCCGGCCTGCAAGAAAGCGACGCCGCCGTGGAAACGATCACCGATATAGGCGTCGCGACTGCCCGCATAGCCGCGCCAAATATCGGGATTGTTGAACAGATAATGCCGCTGGAAGACGGCGGTTTGCCCAGAAATCCGCGCCTCGCGCTGGGCCATTGGTGCGTGGGCCAATTCACCCGTCAAATAGTTGTAGCCCACACCGCCGGTGCTGTTGCGAAGCCCAAGCGCATCGTTTTGATAGATATAGTCCATATCGCTTTGGGCCGCCAAATGCAGCAGCGGTTGCAGGCGTTTTTCGGCCATACCCTTGCGGGTCAGACGCCCGGCCGAGGCAAGGCGCAGCTTCCCGCTCACCTTAAGCGGGGCAATCGCCGAGGTCGCCGAGGGGTTCACGAATAAACTAGGACAGCCCAAGGCAACCGCTTTGGTGATGCCGATGCTGTGCAGCCAGCCTTCGGTCGTTTGCCCCCGCACCGCCAGCACCGCGGCCTTCTCGTTCAGCGCCTGCAGCAGGTCCAGCAGCCCCGGCAAGATCGTGTTGGGATCGGTCGCCAGCTCGTCCTGGATGCCCATTCCAAAGGCGAAAACCGCCCCGCCGAAACCGCGCACAATCATGGCCATTCGTCGAAAATGGGCGTTGGCCGGTACATCACTTTCCGGGGCGCCTGGGTTAGGATCCCTCTTGATCACATTGGCAAAGGACAGCACCAAAGCGTCAAAGTTCTGGTTCAGGTAGGCGATATCATGCGTCAGCTTTCGGTCCCGTTTGGCGCGCAGCCCAGGCAGATAGCCTGTTGTGGACAGTTTCGGATCACAAGCGACGATCCGCGACATGGCCTCGCGGTGGATGATATTGCCAGTGTTTGGCGAATGCAGACGCGGCATCAGCGTCTCGAAATTCGCCACGGCCTGGTTTGGCATGGTGAACCGCTGGTGTTTTTTGTCGGTTGCCACGCCGTAGCCGGTGCCGCCGACTAAGAAAAAGACCCGCATTCCACATTCCTTACGCCAAGTTCGGCGCCACGATAGGCGCAGATTTGGGAAGGTCAACGCGGAACGCAGAACGGGATGCGGATTGCCCGCAGGGTGACACAGCCCGCCCCGCGAGGGCGGGTGATCGCGTGCCACTCCGCCCTTGCGAGGCGATTGTGCTGGGTGTCGCCGATGCTTATGCTGAAACACCGGCCAGATCACCCAACCAAAGGACGCCCCGCATGACCGACGACACCGAGCGCCACAACGCCAAGATGGCCAAGAAAAAGGCCGCACGCGATAAGATCATGGCCACCAAGACCGAAGAGAAAGGCCTGGTGATCGTCCATACCGGCAAGGGCAAGGGGAAGTCCTCGGCCGCGTTCGGGATGATCTTTCGCTGTATCGCACATGGCTACCCTTCGGCGGTGGTGCAATTCATCAAAGGCGGCATGAGCACGGGCGAGCGGGACCTGATCCTTGAGCGGTTTTCGGACCTGTGCCAGTTCCACACCATGGGCGAGGGTTTCACCTGGGAGACGCAGGACAAATCCCGCGACATCGAAATGGCGCAGGCCGCCTGGGCGAAGGCGCGAGAGCTGATCCGCGACCCCGCCAACCGAATGGTGCTGCTGGACGAAATCAACATCGCGCTGCGGTATGACTATATCGACGTGGCCGAGGTTGTCGCGTTCCTCAAAGCCGAAAAGCCCCCAATGACCCATGTCGTCTTGACCGGGCGCAATGCCAAGGACAAGCTGATCGAGATCGCCGATCTGGTCACCGAGATGGAGTTAATCAAACACCCCTTCCGCTCGGGCGTCAAAGCGCAGGCCGGGGTAGAGTTTTAAAGGGGGCCGATCTTGGGCCCCGCCTCGCTATGACTGTCGCCATCACCTCCTGGCCCATAAATCCCCCGCTTTGGCCCGGTGGTCGGATGCGTATTGTGATGATCGCGGATCTGCATGCTTGCCGGCCGTGGATGAGCGCAGCACGTGTTGAGCGGATCGTCGCGCAGGCAAATGCGCTGGACGGGGATATGATCGTATTGCTGGGCGATTACGTGGGGCATATCCCGCTTTCTCCTGCCTTAAGGCCTGCCGAGGTGGCGGGTCTGCTGGCGTCACTGAAGGCACCAATGGGGGTCTGGGCGGTGCAAGGGAACCATGATTGGTATGATGATCCGGCGGCAGCGGCCGATGGGCGGCCGACGATCTGGCATGCCGCGCTTGAGGATCAGGGTATTGCGGTTTTGGAGAACCGGAATGTTCAGCTTGATCATAACGGGGTGACCTTCGCCCTGGCGGGCCTGGGCTCGCAACGGGGATTGGCCAAACTATCGACCGCCAAGCGCGCGGGGGTTGATGATATCACAGCGGCTTTGGCGGGTACCGAAGGGATGCCCACCATCTTGCTGGCGCATGAGCCGGATGTTTTTCCCGACTTGCCCGACCATGTCGCGCTCACGCTGTCGGGCCATACGCATGGCGGACAGATCAAACTGTTTGGGCGCACGCCGGTGGTCCCTTCGCGGTATGGCAGCCGCTATGCCTATGGGCACATGGTGGAGGGGGCGCGGCATCTGGTGGTCTCGGGCGGATTGGGCTGCACGACAGTGCCGCTTCGCATCGGAGTCCCGCCCGAAATTACGGTGGTCGAGGTCTCGTGACCCGGATCATTGCTTGGGATTTCGACGGTGTCTTGAACCGCAACATCGTCGACGGGCGGTTCATTTGGGCGGATCGCCTTGAGGCGGATCTGGGTCTGCCGCTAGGCCCTTTCACGGACTACGTCTTTCGATCCGGACGTTTTCAACAGGTGTTGCTGGGCCGTCGTGACATCCGCGACCTGCTGGCGGAGTGGTTGCAAACGCAAGATGCCGATGTCGGCCCGGACGCCTTGCTGGACTATTGGTTCGCACGTGATGTGCACCCCGACCCCCAGGTGATGAATTGGGTTGCTCAGGTCGCCCAGATCCAGGTGATTGCCACCAATAACGAGGGCCGACGTGCGGATTACATCTGGCATCAGATGGGGTTCAAGACCCATATGGAGCGTATGTTTGCCGCCGGTCCGATGCAGGCTAAAAAGCCCGATGCGGCGTTCTTTTCACAGATCGAAGCGTGGGCCGGGGGTTCCGAGTTGCTATTGATCGACGACCATGCGCCGAATATTGCCGCGGCGCGGGAGCGGGGCTGGCAGGTGTTTCACTTCACGGATGCAACGCGCGCGGACCTGCCTGGGGTGCTGGGTCTGTGAGCGCGGTGATGATCCAGGGCGCGGGCTCGAACGTCGGCAAATCGATGCTGGTGGCGGGGCTGTGCCGGGCGGCGCGGCGGCGCGGCCTGTCGGTGCGACCGTTCAAGCCGCAGAACATGTCGAACAACGCCGCTGTAACCGTGGATGGGGGCGAGATCGGGCGGGCCCAGGCGCTGCAGGCGCTGGCCTGCGGGGTGGATCCGGTCGTGGATATGAACCCCGTTTTGCTGAAGCCCGAAAGCGAGACAGGCGCGCAAGTGATCGTGCAAGGCAAGCGGATCGCAACCGTTCGGGCGCGGGACTATAGCGCACTGAAACCCACGTTGTTGGCTGCGGTGACGGACAGCTTCGAACGCCTGAAAGCCGCCTGCGATTTGGTCCTTGTCGAAGGCGCGGGCAGTCCGGCCGAAGTTAACCTGCGCCCCGGCGATATCGCCAATATGGGCTTTGCGCGGGCCACCGGCACACCGGTGGTTTTGATGGGTGACATCGACCGGGGCGGGGTGATCGCCCAGCTGGTCGGCACGCAAATGGTGTTGGACCCTGCGGACGCCGCAATGATCGCGGGGTTTGCCATCAATAAGTTTCGCGGTGACCCGCAGCTGTTCAAGGATGGGTACGATTTAATCGCCCAGCGCACGGGTTGGCGGGGGTTCGGCGTTGTGCCTTGGTTCGACCAGGCTGACCGTTTGCCTGCCGAGGACGCGCTGGATCTAAGCGGTCAGCGCGGCAGCGGGCCGATCAAGATCGTCTGCCCGGTCCTGTCGCGCATCGCCAATTTTGACGATCTGGACCCGCTGGGGCAGGAGCCCGGCGTGACCATGCGGATGATCCCGGCGGGTCAGCCGTTGCCCGGTGACGCGGATCTGGTCATCCTGCCGGGCAGCAAATCCACACGTGGCGATCTGACCTATCTTCGGGCCCAGGGCTGGGATATTGACCTACTGGCCCATCACCGCCGTGGTGGTCGGGTCCTGGGCCTGTGCGGGGGCTATCAGATGCTGGGCCGTCAGATCGCCGACCCCGAGGGGATCGAGGGGCCGCCGGGCGTGACCGACGGCCTTGGCCTGTTGGATGTCGCGACCACCATGATCCCCGACAAGTGTCTCAGCCGCACCACGGCACAACATCTGGCCAGTGGGTTGGAGGTCAGCGGATACGAAATCCACATCGGCCGCACGACCGGCCCAGATTGCACCCGGCCCTTCGCCCGGGTCGAGGGGCGGGCCGAAGGTGCAACCTCGGCCGATGGTTTGGTTACGGGGACTTATCTGCACGGGCTTTTTTCAGCAGATGCTTTCAGAGCGGCTTACCTGAAAGCGCTCGGCGTGGCCCCCTCGGATATGCGCTACACCGCTGGGGTCGAGCAGACCTTGGATGCCCTCGCGGATCACCTTGAAACACATATGGATGTGCCAGGATTGCTGGCGCTGGGGCGATAGGTAAAGGCGGGAGAAAGGGTGGCGCGACGGCACCAGTGTTTCAACCGGGCAGCAATCCAAATTCACTCAGGATCTGAGTATAAAGGTCACGCTTGAACGGCACGATGACCTCGTGCAGGGACTCAGGCCGCATCCATCGCCATTCGGCGAATTCTGGATGCGCCACATTCAGATCCACAATCGTGTCGGGCCGTTCCAACCGCATCAGGAACCACTTCTGCTTTTGCCCCCGAAAACGCCCCTTCCACAAAGTGCCGATCAGTGCCTCGGGCAAGTCGTAGCGCAGCCAGTGTTGGGTTTCGTTCAGAACGCTTACGGCGTTTGCGGGGACCGATGTCTCCTCCTCAAGCTCGCGCAGGGCCGCTGTCCGAGGGTCCTCGCCCGGGTCGATCCCCCCTTGTGGCATCTGCCAAGCCCCGGGTGTGTCGATGCGTTGGCCCGCAAAGACCAGGCCGTCTGCATTCAGCAAGCACACGCCCGCACAAGGGCGATAGGGGAGGTCCGCGCGATTGGTCATATATATTTGGCCGACAAGGCGCGCCGGAAAAGCACCGGCGCGCCCGTTAAGGTCACTGATCCGAGCTGGCCAGCACCGCAAGACCTTTGATCACATCCAGCGCATAAGCCATCTGATAATCGTCCTTTCTGCGCTTTGCGACTTCCTCAGCCGCCGTACGCTCATCTTCCAGCAGCTTAAGCTCGTCCTCGCTGAGGCTGTCATTCGACAGTGATCCGCGGAGGTCGGCCTCGGTCCGCTGGGCGCGGGCCTCTTCCTCCTCCTCGGTCAGCTCGGTGACTGGGCGGGGTTCGACGATGATGTCAGGGGCGACGCCCAAGTTCTGGATCGACCGGCCCGACGGCGTGTAATACCGCGCGGTCGTAAGCCGCATCGCCCCTTTGCCTTGCAACGGCACAATCGTCTGGACCGAGCCTTTGCCGAAGCTTTTTGTACCGACCACAATCGCGCGGTGATGATCCTGCAGGGCACCCGCCACAATCTCGGAGGCCGAGGCCGAGCCGCCGTTGATCAGCACCACAACCGGCTTGCCTTGGGCCAAATCACCGGGTTGCGCGTTATAACGATCGCTATCGCGCGGGTCGCGGCCCCGGGTCGAGACGATCTCGCCCGCATCCAAGAAGGCATCCGACACCGCGACCGCCTGGTTCAGCAGACCGCCGGGATTGTTCCGCAGGTCGATCACGAAACCATCGACATTCTCGATGCCACCCGCTTCTTCCACCTGCTCGTTCAGACCTTCCTCAAGGTTGGGATAGGTCTGCTCGGTAAAGGACGACACGCGCAGCACCACCACTTTCCCCTCGGACCGGGCGCGCACGGCGGCCACCTTGATCGTGTCGCGGGTCAGGGTCAGATCGAACGGTTCTTCCTCGCCCTCGCGCACGATGGTGATTACGATGTCCGAGCCGACAGGCCCCCGCATAAGATCCACAGCCTCGTTCAAATTCAAGCCCAAGACCTGCTCGCCGTCCACATGGGTGATGAAATCGCCCGATTGCACACCGGCGCGGGCGGCAGGCGTGTCATCAATGGGTGTCACGACCTTCACAAAACCGTTCTCTTGCGTCACCTCGATCCCCAGACCGCCGAACTCGCCCCGGGTTTGCGTGCGCATATCGGTGAAATCATCAGGCGGCAGATAGGACGAATGTGGATCCAGCGAGGTCAGCATGCCGTTGATCGCGTTCTCGATCAGCTCTTTCTCGTCCACATCCTCGACATAGGTCGATCGGATCCGCTCAAAAATATCGCCGAACAAGTCCAGTTGAAGATAGGTCTCGCGGTCCTTCTCAACTTCTTGCGCAACGATGGGTGCCGCGAATTGCGCGGTGACCAAGAAACCTGCAACGGCGCCGCCAACGGCAGCCAGCATGAACTTTTTCATAGGGGCCTGTCCTTACCTCTCGTACAGAAACCAGCCCATCGGATCGACCGGCTGTTGTTCGTGTCTTAGTTCAATATAGAGCGATTTCACGCTCTGTTGACCAGAGCCATCGCCTGGGGTGCGTAAAAATTCCGTGTTGCCCTGGGGCTGTGGGGGCGATTTATCTGGCAAAAAGCCCAGGGCGTGGCCAGTCTCAATGATTTCGCCTGCTTGCACAAGGGGGGTGTCAAGGCCTGCTAAGACCAGCAAAACTTGGGCTGCGGGTTCAAGAATCACCACCTGCCCATAGCCATCCAGGCTGCCAGTGTAGCGCACCGTCGCCGATGCGGGGCTGGTCACCAAAGCGGCAGGCGCGGCGGCGATGGTCAGCCCAGGCCGCGCCACGCCAGCGGGGTCCGGGGTGCCAAAGCCGCGCAGGACCGTGCCCTGAACCGGCGCTGGCAGTGGCGGGGTCAGACCCGGCATGTCCGCGCCAATGGCGGGAACACTGCTGGTCAAGGCCGCGCTCAGGGCGGCCAGGGCGGCGGGGTCGATCTGGGGCACAGCGCGGTTGGTGCCGGTGTTGGCCTCGGCGATCAAAAGGCTTCGGACCTTGGCAAGCTGCGCGCGCCGGGTGTTCAACTGTGCCAAAAGACCTGCATGTTCGCTGTGCAATTCCGTCAGAGCCTCGCGATCCCGTTGTACCGCCGCGATCTGGGCGTTCGCCCCTTTGGTCACATGCTCTAGCAGCAACATCCCGCGCAACGTATCCGCCGGATCGCCCTGCCCGACCAGCACCAGCGGCTCGGCCAGGCGGCCCAGCCGGGCGAGTGCGCTCAAATGTTCCTTGATACGTGGCGTCTGGGCGGCAATCGCCCGGTCTTGCGCTCGGATCTTCCGAGCCAGCGTCGCGATACTGCCCGAGATCTCGCCCATCACCGCCTCATATGCGCGGATCGTCTGCCCCAAAACCCGGCGCTTGGCCAAGCTGCTGTTCGCTTGGGACAGCGCGGTCTCAGCCTGCTTCAAATCCGCCAGTGGATCGGCCTGCGCTGGAAGTGCCAAGGCTGCCAGGATGGTGAGGATCAGGCGCATCAACTCTCCACGATCAGCGATTTTCCGGTCATCTCGGACGGCTGCTCTAGCCCCATCAGTTGCAACAGCGTCGGGGCCAAATCGCCCAGAGTACCCCCGTCGCGCAGCCGTGCGCCCTCGGGCCCGCCCAGCATCACCACGGGCACCGGGTTCAACGTGTGCGCGGTATGCGGTCCCCCGGTCTGGGGGTCGATCATGGTTTCGCAGTTGCCATGATCGGCGGTCAGGATCATCGCGCCACCAACCGTCCGCACCGCGTTGACCAGCCAGGACACGCCCACGTCTACCGTTTCGCAGGCCACAATGGCCGCGTCCAAATCGCCGGTATGCCCCACCATATCGGGATTGGCGAAATTCACGACGATCAGATCGTAATTTTCGCTGACCGCCTCGACCAAATGCTCGGTCACTTCGCGCGCCGACATTTGGGGTTGCATATCATAGGTCTTTACCTTGGGGCTGGGCGCTACATAGCGCACCTCGCCCTTTTCGGGTGCCTCGCGGCCACCGTTCAGGAAGAACGTGACATGGGGGTATTTCTCGGTCTCGGCAATGCGAAACTGCCGCAAACCATGCGCGGCCACCCATTCCCCAAGGGTATTCTTGATCGGGATCGAGGGGAACATAACGTCCATGAAAGCGTTATGCTGGTCCGAATATTCTACCATGCCGCAAACCGCCGCCCATTTGGGGCGGGCGCTAGCATCGAACGCGTCGAATTCTGGGGCAGCGAAGGCTGACAAGATCTCGCGGGCCCGGTCCGCGCGGAAATTGAGGAACATCAATCCGTCGCCGTCTTGGGCGCCCTGATAGCCATCGATCACCGAAGGCGGCACGAATTCATCCGTTTCACCTGCCGCATAGGCCGCCGCGATGGCGGCGTCAGCACTTTCGGCCTCAGCACCGATCCCGGAAACTACGGCCTGAAAGGCCGCTGTGACCCGATCCCAACGGTTATCGCGGTCCATCGCATAAAACCGACCGACAACCGTGCCAATCACAGCCCCATCGGGCAGATCCGCCTGCAAAGCAGCCAATTGGTCGCGCGCTGACTCGGGCGCCACATCGCGTCCATCGGTGATCGCATGAACGATCACCGGCACGCCCGCCGCCGCGATCACCTGGGCCGCTTTCGCGACATGCCGTTGATGCGCATGCACCCCACCGGGCGACGCGAGGCCCATCAGATGCGCTGTCCCGCCGCTGGCCTTTAGCTTTTCAATAAACCCCAGAAGGGCTGTGTTCGCATCGAAACCGCCGTCGTCAATGGCATTGTCGATCCGCGGCAGATCCATCCAAACCGTGCGGCCTGCGCCGATATTGGTATGCCCAACTTCCGAATTCCCCATTTGCCCCTCGGGCAGGCCCACCGCAGGGCCATGCGCGGTCAGGGTTGCGTTGGGGCATTCGGCCATTAGTGCATCGAAAGCGGGCGTTTTCGCCAAGGCTACCGCATTCGCCTCGCGCTCGGCCCTGATACCCCAGCCGTCTAGAATGCATAGAACCACAGGTTTGGTCATGTCGCGAAGCCCCCTCTTTCCGGGCGGACCCTAAGCGCAGCCTGTCCGCGCCTCAAGCCCGGTGATAGGGCGTTCCCGCCAGGATCGAAGCGGCGCGGTACAGTTGTTCCGCGAGCATCGCGCGCACAAGCAGATGCGGCCAAACCATCTGTCCAAAGGACAGCGCCAGATCGGCCTCGTCGCGTAGCTCTGGCGCTAGCCCATCCGCACCGCCGATCATAAAGGCGACCTCAGGTCGCCCGTGATCACGCCACTGCGCCATATGGGCCGCCAAATCGGGAGAGCTGATTTGCTTGCCCCGCTCATCCAATGCCACGCGCACAGCACCTCGCGGCACCGCATTGCGCAGCAGCGGCGCCTCGGCGCCCATGCCCGTTCCCTTGCGCGGCTCGATCTCGGCCAAGGCCAATGGCCCAAGGGACAACGGGCGCCCGGTTCGTTCGAAGCGTTCGCGATAGGTATCGAAAAGCTCTAATTCCGGCCCCTTGCGCAGGCGGCCAGCGGCAGCGATCAGAATACGCATTTTCTAAGCTCTTAGGCGTCGGCCTTTAGGCGTTCCAGCTGCGCCTCAGGCGACAGCCACATCTTTTCTAACTGATAGAACTCACGCACTTCCGGGCGGAAGATGTGGACAACCACATCGCCGCAGTCGATTAAAACCCAATCCCCAGTGTCCTTGCCTTCGATCCGCGCGACCAACCCGCGGTCTTGTTTCAGCCGCGTTGCCAGGTTTTCGGCAATCGCCGTCACCTGCCGAGACGACCGCCCCGAGGCTACGATCATATGATCCGCCATCTCGGACTTTCCGGCCAGGGCGATGTCAACCACATCTTCGGCCTTGTCGTCATCCAGCGATGTCAGGATCAGGGAAAGAAGACTGGTGTCGCCTGTGTCCGGCCCCGTTGGGGTCGTGTCACCCGGCGTCGCAGCGCTGGGCGCTGCATCTACACGTTCTGGCAGAACGATGTCCTCCTACAAACGCGCTGCCACCCCGCAGCGCTGGGATAGTTTTAAAATAGGGGCAAACGGCCATTTGCTCAAGCCCGGTGGCGGCAGACCGCTAAATTTTGAGACTTTTTGGGATCACGTCTTGCAGGTCTCGCGACCAGGCACCTTTGCGGACGGCGCCAAAATGTCAGGCGACTCAAACACCAAGGCGGGCTGGGTCGGACCAGGCACCTGAACCCAAACGCGAAAAGGGACCGGCACCTCTGGCGGCGGACCAACCCGGCAGGCCCCCACCTCCACCGCGAAGGATCCCTTCAGGTTTTGGCTGCTTCGCGATTTCAGCACTGTGATATCGCCCTGCAAAGCCCGAAACCTGGACACATCTGCTGGGGCCAGGGCAAAAAACTGCCGCAGTGTTCCATCCACTTTCTGTTCGGAGTGAGCGACCAGTGGAAAGACCTGCGTCAGAACAGGTTGGGTGTTTTCAACGGTCAATGTCACCGTTCCAAATCGGCGTAAGCTGGCCGCCGCAGGATGTTCGGTGATGACTTGCAAAGCGGCAGGATCGGCGGTCAGCGGATCAAACGCGTCGACTGCATGGTCGACAGAAGGCCCAGACCCACAAGCCGCAAGAAGAAGGATAGGCAGAAGCATCAAGCCGCGCATAGGGTGCCTCGTTTGACAGTGATTCTTTATTGTTATACATTAAATTATCATCGAAAGGGAATAGGCGATGGAAAGCGAGGGTTTTCGGCGTCTGCGCAACCTCAGCCGGGTTTTGCGCTGGATCAGCCTGTCGGCACTTCTGGGGCTGGTCGCCTTGGCAGCCGCCCTTGTCCCATCATCCAGCTTTATAGAAGGTGCGGTTGCAGCCCGGTTTGGCCCCAACATCAGCGCCACCGGTGTGACCCCGGTTAAACACCTGGCACTTGTCGCGACCATCATCTTAAATCTGCTACCCGCAATCTGGTGCCTGGCCGCACTCACCCGCCTGTTCGCATATTTCGCAAAAGGCGAGGTGCTGAGCCCGCGCCCCGCCCGCTGCCTGCTAACTGCCGGTTGGGCGCTGGCCCTAGTGGCCTTCGTCAGCACTCTGACCCCCACCATCGCGGGCCTTATTCTAACATGGGATAACCCGCCTGGCGGTCAGCAACTCATCCTGCAACTTTCAAGCAATAGCCTGGCCTTGTTGCTGTTCGGCGGTTTGATGACCACCATTGGTTGGGCCATGTCCGAGGCCGCGATCCAAGCCGCTGAGAACCGCAGCTTTGTCTGACGCCCCGCCGATTGTCGTCACACTGGATGTGATGCTGGCACGCCGAAAAATGCGCTCTCGCGATCTGGCGCGGCGGGTGGGTATCACCGAACAGAACATCAGCCTGCTGAAATCGGGCAAGGTGAAGGGCATCCGCTTTTCCACCCTCGCGCGGATTTGCGAGGTACTGGACTGCGCGCCCGGCGATATCCTGCAAGTCGAGCGCCAAGACCGTTCGTGACGAAGGCGAACCCCAAGCCGACAACGGATGGAGGCCATGGTTTTTCGTTACGAATTGAGATCGTATTGGATAATGCCGCTGGCGTCGCAGACGTTACGGGCGGAACGCGTTAGCCACCAGCATCGTAGCAAAACCCCTCTTCCGACCAGAGATCGATCCAGGGTGGCTGATAGGCGTCGGGATCGTCGTTGCTGTAGGGCCAGCTGGTGGGGCTGCCCGCGTAATCGTGCAGGTGTTTGCAGAATATGATCTTGGTGATCGCGTTGCTTCGGTCGTTCGGGCTGGCGCAGACCTCGACCGACGCTGGATCGGCCTGATAGGTCGTGTTGTTCCCTCCGTACAAATGCAGATGGTCGCAGAAGACCCCGACCGTCAGCACGGTGCCAGGAACATTGGAGCCAAGGGGCGGTCTTTGACAGGTGTTGACGTTGTGCGGGGCCAAAACCGACCCGATCGTAAACTCAGCGCCCCATTTGTGCACATGGTCGCAGAACAGATCCAACGGAACCAGTGCCACGAGCGGGTCGTCACCAAGGTCTGGAACATAGGGGGCTTGCCCAACAACGTTTCCGGGCGCCTTATATTGGCACACCCATTTTTGCCCCCAGTCTCCGTTGATCTTGGGGTCGCAGAGTGCGGCGCCGCATCCAACGAAGGTGGTATCCGCCCAAACGACCTGGGTGTAATGGCCGCATATCTTGCCCCGTGCGCAGGTGCTTGTCTGAACGTCGTAGAACTGCTTTTCTGAGACCCAACTGTTTACCACGGCGTCCGGACTGACAAGTGTTGTGGATGAGCTGTAAAATATGTTCTCACCAACACCGGGCGTTCCAGAGTGGCCCAAGGTGCATTGGGCGGCGAAGGCTGCAGCAGAAGTCGCCAGATCACCGTCCCATGTCAGGTCGGGGATCAATGGCAACGCCGAGGGAACCACATTCTGCCGGGCCATATTATGTTGAAGAGCCAGCGCGTTCGCATCCACAGGTTGTTGCTGGGCTAAAGTATACGAGGCGACAGACAGGTTAATTGCCAATGCCGCTGTGAATATAGCTTTCATATCCCCCTCCCCCAAAGGGTTTTTCAAGAAATAATCGAATTATTCAATGACAGGTTCATCGTAAGTCAGCCGCTGAAAACCAATAAAGCCGGCAAACGACTTATATATGAATATCACAATGTAATGTGTTGGGTCAATTGCGACCGTGGCTGTTGAATCCCTGCAAAACACCGACCGTTTATCCTGAGCTACAGCCGCGCCAGACGTTCCAATAATAACGCGTAGAACCCGTCGTCATCGACATCGCGCAAGTAGTTTACATTCGCGGATCGGTCGGTGACACCCCACCAGTCGGCCACGGTCATGCCTATTGTCAACTCGGACATCGTCTCGACTTCCACATTAATATGGCGACCCTGATATAGGTCGGGGCGCAGCAGCCAGGCGATCACGTTGGGATCGTGCAGCGGGCCGCCGTCGGTACCGTATTTCGCCTCGTCAAAACGTTCAAAGAAATCCAGCAAAGCCGCCGTGGCATCGCCAACACGGGTGCCCAGAGCACGAAATGCATCGACACGCGCGCGTGTGGTCAGGCATTTGTGGGTCAGGTCCAACGGCAACAGCGTGATCGGGCGGCCGCAGCGGAAAACAACATCGGCCGCATGCGGATCGACATAGATGTTGAACTCGGCCGCTGGCGTCGTATTGCCGCCCTCGAACAGCCCGCCCCCCATCGCGACGATCTCGGCCACCTTGGGCAAGATGTCGGGCGCACGATTGAGGGCCAGGGCGATATTGGTCATCGGGCCCAGTACGCAAAGCGTCACTTCGTTCACGTCTGCGTTCCGCAGTGTTTCGACGATGAAATCCACCGCGTGCTGGGGTTGCAGCGGCATGCTCGGGGGTGGCAGATCCGGCCCGTCCAGCCCTGTTTTGCCGTGGACATATTCGGCCGTGACCAGGTCGCGCACCATCGGGCGGATGGCGCCAGCGAAGACCTTGGTGTCCGTTTTGCCTGCCAGTTCGCAGATTTTACGCGCATTGGTCTCGGTCAGGGCAAGCGGCACGTTTCCGGCGACGGCGGTGATCCCCAACACCTCCAACTCGGGCGAGGCCAGCGCCAAAAGGATCGCCACGGCGTCATCCTGGCCCGGATCCGTATCAATGATAATCTTGCGGCGCTCGGTCATGGCTGTGCCCCTTTTACGCCCTCAGTCCTAAGCGGAGCCGCCGCCCGTCTCAAGCGCGGCTTTTGCTTGGCGTCGTCGCCGCGCGCGGATACCCTGGTCGAAACCAAGGAAATGCCCGATGCCCCTGACCCCGATCCAAATCGCCACTGGCCTCAAAGCCGCCGTCGACGCCGCCCGCGCGGGGTTGGCCCAAGGCGGGATCCCCATCGGGTCCAGCCTGATGCTGGGCGACGAGGTGGTGTCGAGCGGCCACAATCAAAGGGTCCAAAAGGGCAGCCAAATCCTGCATGGCGAGATGTCGGCGATCGAGAACGCGGGCCGCCGCCGCGATTTCGCACAAATGGCGCTGTTCACGACCCTATCGCCCTGCATGATGTGCGCCGGGACTATCGTTCAATTTGGGATTAAAACCGTCATCATCGCCGAGAACACAAATTTCGGCGGTAACGAGGATTTCCTGCGCGGTCGCGGGATCGAAGTCACGGTCCTGGACGATCCTGATTGCACGAAAATGATGGCCACTTTCATCACGGCCCATCCAGAATTATGGTTCGAGGACATTGGAACCAACGACCAGGATCTATAAATTGACCGAAAGTCTCGGATGGCCGCAAAGAGCCTCAGAGTCTTCTGTGGTTGCCGCCCGTGATGCAAGAAGATTTTGTTCCGATGAGCATGTGATCAAGTGCGGTCTTCTGTCAGGCCTTTAAGTGCGGCGTTTTCAGAAGCCGCTGGCCGGTATGGTGATCTGCGGAGCA
>CALICM010000096.1 GCA_938049225.1 uncultured Paracoccaceae bacterium | reverse complement strand
TGACGGTCGCGGCGGGCACCCCACCGGGGACCTACACGCTTGAGTACCAGATCTGCGAAGCGGTGAACCTGGGAAATTGCGCCAGCGCCATCGAGACGGTGGTGATCACCAACACGCCAATTGCAGCGACCGGAGTGACTTTCCCTTCGGTCAACACCCTAGCAGGTGGCGAGACCCCCTCGGTGCTGGCCGATGATTTGCTGGACGGGGTTACGCCCACCGCTGGCGCCGGTGGGACCGTTGTGCTGACTGTGGTCACCCCTGCGGATGATCCTGGCATCATCCTGGACACCACGAGCGGTGTGATCACCATCCCGCCCAGCACGCCGCCGGGCACCTATACCGTGACCTATCAAATCTGCGAGGCGGTGAACCTGGACAACTGCGCCACCGCGACCGAGACAGTGACCGTGGTCTCTATCGATGCGGTGGCCGAGGACTTCCCACCCTTTGAGACGGATGGCGGCACAACAACCAGCGTGCTGGCGTCGGACACAGTCAACGGGGCGCCCGCGACCTTGGACAATGTGACCCTGACCGTCGTCGCCGCTGACGATGGTGTCACCCTGGATCCGACCACCGGGCTGATCACCCTGGCCCCCGGCCTGCCCGCCGCTCAATACACCGTCACCTACGAGATCTGTGACATCGATGCGCCGACCAGCTGCGATCAAGCGGTCGAGACTGTGATCCAGTTCCCCATTGTTTTGATCGAGACCACCAAGATGGCCGAGCTGGTTGACGAGGGTAATGGCGTCGATGGCATCGGCGACACGGTGGTTTACACCATAACGGTTGAGAACTTCAGCAACACGCCGGTGCAGAACTTGGCGATTGAAGACACGCTGGAAGATCTTGAGGGTGGGGTCCAGAGTTTGGATAGCGGCCCGACCCATGTGTCGTCGGACCAATCCTCGGTCGAGGGGCGGTTGCTGATCAACGAGACGGCGACCTATACCGCCACGGTTGTTTTGACAGAAGCCATGGTCGCTGCGGGCGGTCTGTCGAACTCAATCAACGCGAACGGCATAGCCGATACGATCAATTTGCCCGATGACATCATAGGTGCGCCGATCCCGGTGGCGGATATATCCGACGATGGCATCGACGATGATGGCAACACGACCGATGATGCAACAATCACCGAGGTGACTTTGGCACCGGGCGATGCCGAGTTCACCATCGTCAAGACCACACCCCTTAGCAATGTGCTGCGTGGCAGCACTGTGCCCTATACGTTGATTGTCCGAAACCTGAGCGACACGGCGCCCGGCGTGGTGGATGTGGTCGATCTGCTGCCCTCGGGGTTCTTCTATGTCGAGGGCAGCGGGGCCGTGAACGGCACGCCGACCGCGCCGCAGGTGAACGGCCGCAAGGTTACCTTCGCGGATGTCACAGTGCCCCCGGCGGCCGAGGTGACAGTCACCCTCTCGGCCGTGATCACCACGGGTGTGTTGTCGGGCGAGCATATCAATTTCGGCGATGTGCTGGATCCTGACACCGGTCAACCGCTGGCCCCCCGCGCCAGCGCGACGGTCGTGATCACGCCCGAGCCGGTGTTCGACTGCGGCGAGTTGATCGGCAAGGTCTATGACGACCAAAACGGCGACGGCTACCAAAACGAGGGCGAGCCGGGGCTGCCGAATGTGCGTTTGGCCAGTGTCGACGGTGTTCTGATCACCACCGACCAGTTCGGGCGCTACAGCTTCCCTTGTGCGTCACTGCCGTTGATCAGCGGGTCGAACTTCATCCTCAAGCTGGATACGCGGACGCTGCCCTCCGGGTATCGTCTGACGACCGAGAACCCGCGCGTGATCCGTCTGACCCGCGGCAAGGTGACCGAGATGAACTTCGGCGCCTCGATCACCCAATTGGTGCGGATCGATTTGAACCCGTCCGCCTTTGCCCCGGATGATGGGCCCGGTGTCTCGCCACAACTGGCGGCGGCGATTGACGGCATGCTGGCGCAGATCGCCGATCGGCCCTCGATGATCCGGCTCAGTTACCACCAAGTGCGCGACGACGACCGGGTCGAAATCCGGCGTGCCAGACGCCTGATGCGCGAGGTCGAGCGGTATGTCCGCGACCGCTGGCGCGGCGTCGGGAACTACAAGTTGACGATCGAAAAACTCTATGTGCGTGATCAGTGAGGGCGTATTGATGTTTATTTCCACACCCCGCCCCGCCGTCTTTCGCAATCGCCTGCTGTGCACTAGCGCGGCTACGGGCCTGCTGTTGGGCCTGACCCCACCGCCAGTCGCGGCCCAGGGCACCAGTTGTGATCGGGCCGATGTGCCGGTTCAGATCGAATGCCCGCGCCCGAATGACGACATCACCGTTGTGATGCCGGTGGGCGAGAACACCAGCCGCCTGCTGGGCAAGCCTGGCGCGGATTTCGACACCAAAGGCTTTTCGATCTCGATCGAAGGGCAGACGATCGCCGGGGCCGATGCCCCTCCGATCACCCAACGGCCCAATGACTTGGCGCTTGAGGGCGCCAATATCCAGGTTACCTATGATGGGCTCGAGGTCACCCCACGGCTGAACGTGACCACCACCGACCTGCGTGCCGCCTATCGCGCGGGCGAGGCGGTGACCTTTCGCAGCTCGACCAACTATCCGGCGTTTCTGAGCCGCGCCGAGATCCGCATCACCGACCGTTCGACCGGGCTGCCGCGTGTGGTCGCGACCCTGCCCGTGGCCCCGAACGGACAGGCCACTTGGGCAATGCCCGCAGATGGGACGGCGACATATGATTACATCCTGCGCGTTTATGACGAGGTGGGGCGTTACAACGAAACCGCCCCGCTGGAACTGACCCGCACCACCACAGCCTTTGACGATCACGCCACCAGCGATGGTCCACCCGTGGCCGCGGGTGAGGGCGAGGATCGCACCAAGGTCGCCAACATCCCGCTGAACGGCGGTAGTGTCACAACCTATGGGACCGATGTGCCCGAGGGGCGCATTGTCCGGGTGATGGGTGAGGAGATCGCCGTAGATCCCAACGGCGGCTTTGTCATCCAACGCATCCTGCCCCCGGGTGACCGCCTGGTTGATGTGACGCTAAACGGTGGTGCGCAGCCGCCGCAGCGTCTGGCGCGCGAGATCGAGATCCCCAAGAACGACTGGTTCTTCGTCGGGATCGCCGATGTCACCATCGGCGCGCGGATCGAGGATCAACTCGAAGAAGCCTCGGGCGAGGATGATGATTTCTATGCCAATGGCCGCGCGGGTCTGTACCTCAAGGGCCGGATCCAGGGGAAATACCTGATCACCGCCTCGGTCGACAGTGGCGATGGCGATATCGAGGACATCTTCGAGCGCATCGACGACAAAGATCCCCGCTGGATCCTGGAACAGTTGGACCCAGACGACTTCTATCCCGTCTACGGTGATGACAGCACTGCGATTGACGACACCCCCTCGACCCGGCGCTTCTATGTGCGGATCGAGCGCGACGACAGCTTCGCGCTGTGGGGCGATTTCAATGCTAACTTCAATGAAACCGAATATCTGCAAAACAACCGCGAGCTTTACGGTGCCCGCGCGCGCTATGTCACGCCACAAACGACGGAAAACGGCGATAGCCGCCTGGCCCTGGATCTGTATGTCGCCAACCCCGAAACCCTGCCGCAACGCGACATTCTGCAGGGTACCGGTGGCTCGGCCTATTTCCTCAGTCGCCAGGCGATCCGCGCCGCCTCGGAAACCCTCTATATCGAGGTGCGTGAGGAGGAGACTGACCGCGTCATCGAACGCATCGCTCTGGTGGCAGGTCAGGACTACGACATTGACTATCTGCAAGGGGTTGTGATTCTGCGCCAACCGCTTGCCTCGACCGCGACATCGAATGGTGTGGTGCGTGATGCCGTGCTGGGCGAGAACCAGCTGTTCCTGATCGCGCAATACGAGTTCACCCCAACCTTTGGCGATACCGACGGCACCTCGGTCGGTGTGCGGACCGAAGTGCAGCCCTTCGACCGCCTGCGCTTGGGCTTCACGGCGATGCGCGAGACGACCGGCGCCGCTGATCAAGAGCTGCTGGGCGCGGATCTGGAACTGCAGGTCGGCCAAAACTCCTATGTCGAGGCCGAGATCGCCAGCTCTGAAGGCCCCGGTTTTGATCGAACAACATCGACCGATGGCGGGCTGATCATCAATGACGACCCCACTAATGGTACGGGCGACACTGCCGCGCTGGCGGTGCGCCTGTCTGGCTTGTTCGACCTTAGGGACCTGGGCGTCAATCGCGATGGCGAATTGGGCCTTTACTATGAATACGAAGAGGGTGGATTTTCTAGTTTTACCGAGAATATCTCGGACGACCAAAACCTCTACGGTGGCTTTGGCCGGATCGAGCTGACCGAACGGGTGACCCTGTCGTTCGCGGGCGAGGATTTCGACAGCGACAATGGCGAAGAGGTTGCCGAGGCAAACATCGACCTGGCCTATCAACTGCGTGACAATTGGCTGGTCGAGGGCGGCGTTGCCTACGAGGACAAGGAAAACCCCGGCCAGCCCGACGAGACGGGTGAGCGGACCGACCTGGGCCTGCGCCTGACCTGGGCACCGTCCGAAGACTTGTCGCTCTATTGGTTTGGCCAGATCACCGTCGCCAGCTCGGGCGGGATCAGTGACAACGACCGCACGGGCGTCGGCATTGAATACCAACTGACCGAGAGGCTCAGCGCGGCCGCCGAGGTGTCCGAAGGCGATCTGGGCTTTGGTGCCCTGGCCAAACTGTCCTATAGCCCCACGGCGGACGAGGAGGTCTATATCGGCTACACCCTGGACCCGACCCGCAGCGGAATCGGTGGCGGGCAGTCCTTTGGTCGCGACCATGGTCAGCTTGTCTTTGGCGAGCGGCACCGGTTGAACGAACGCCTGACCACCTATGGCGAGAACACCTATGATCTGTTCGGCCAACGCCGGTCCCTGACCAGCATTTACGGGATCGATTACACACCGAACGCCCGCTGGGCCTTTGTGGGTGGGGTCGAGATTGGCGAGATCAACGATGATATCAACGGCGATTTCGACCGCGAGGCTTTCTCGCTCGGGGTGACCTTTGTTGACGAGGACCTGGTCCGCGCAAACGCCCGGATCGAGTTCCGTGACGAGGATGGCGACGGCCTGACCCGGGATCGCCAGACTTATGCGTTTTCAGGTGGCTATGAGTATAAGACCAGCGACGATTGGCGGGTGCTGAGCAATGTGGACCTGCTCATCTCGGACAGTAATGAAAGTTCCTTCCGTGACGGCGAATATGTCGAGGCAAGTGTCGGTTACGCCTATCGCCCCGTAGAGAACGAGCGGACGAACGCGCTGTTGCGCTACACCTATCTGCTGGACCTGCCGGGTGTCGATCAGATCACCGCCAGCGGTTCGGCCGAGGGGCTGCAACAAGAGAGCCATATCATCAGCGGCGACGTGATCCAGGACTTGAACGAGACCTTCACCCTGGGCGCCAAATACGGCTATCGCCGGTCAGAGGTGGCGGAGCGCACCGGCGCAGATATCTTCGACTCGAACGCGCACCTGGGCATTCTGCGGTTGGATTGGCACATCGTGCACAAATGGGATCTGATCTCGGAAGCGCGGCTGCTGTACACCGAGCAGGGCGATACGACGGAAACCGGCTATCTGGTCGAGATTGACCGCCACGTCGGCAACAACCTGAAAGTGGGTCTGGGCTATGAGTTTGGCAATGTTTCCAGTGATATCGGCGATATCAACTACACGGCGCAAGGTATCTTCGTGAACCTAACCGCCAAGTTCTAGGGCGCACCCCAGAAACCGACGCCGAGGGTTTTGGGGCGTGCCTTAAGCCGCTTTGGAGGCTTCGCCCGCCGTTAAGATCGAATAAATCGCCTGTGTGTCGGTCGTTGATCTTACCTTGGCGCATAGATCCTCGTCCCGCAGCAAGCGCGAGACCCGCGCTAAGGCTTTCAGGTGATCGGCGCCTGAGTCGCCCGGGGCGAGCAATGCAAAGACCAAATCGACGGGCTTGCGATCAACCGCGTCAAAGTCGATCGGTGCTTCTAGCCGCAGAAAAATCCCCTTTACCGCGCCAATCCCCTCGACCCGGGCATGGGGCAAGGCCACCCCTCGGCCAACGCCGGTCGGACCTAACGTTTCACGCTCTTGCAGCAAGTTGCAAACGGCGCTCTCGTCCAACCCGTATCGTGACGCGGCAATCTGCGCGATCTCCTGAAACAATCGTTTCTTACTTTGCACCCTAAGGGGGGCATAGACCGATTCCAGGGGAAGAATTTCAGACACGTCCATCGATCCGACGGCTCCTATGGTTTGCGTGGGTCAGCCGTTGTTACGCGGATCGACCCAACCGATATTTCCATCATCGCGCTGGTACACAACATTGACACCGCCATGGGCGTCATTCCGAAAAACCAAAAGTGGCGCTCCTGCCAACTCCATCTGCATGACGGCTTCACCCACTGATAACGACTGCACTTTTGTGGCCATTTCGGCAACAATTACAGGCTGAAGCGTTTCCGGTTCATTATCCTCAGTGGCATCCTCTGCGCCTGGGTTGAGGATATACGACGAAGCTTCGAACGCTTCAATAGGAACGTCGCGTTTCTGATGGTGATCTTTCAGCCGGCGCTTATAGCGACGCAGCTGCTTTTCCATCTTGTCGATCGAGCCTTCGAGGCTGTCATAGATATCGTTCGCCCGCCCACGGGCCTGTACGGTCATGCCGGTCGACAAATGTACCGAGGCGTCACAGAGAAATTCATGTCGGTCCTTGGAAAAAGTCACGATGGCTTCGGTCGGACGATTGGCGAATTTCTCGACCGCTTCGGTCAGGCGGGTATTCACATGGGTTGTCAGGGCTTCGCCGACGTCCAGTTGTTTGCCGTGCACTTGGATCTGCATGTTCTCTCCCAGTTGCGTTGGGCGCCGCGCGCCTGGCCTAGGGCCGTTTTCATTGTGGTCTCTTACCCCGCGCGGCTTTCCAAGAATCATTTGGCATCGGATGCACCCGAGCCCACAGGAAAGGTCCAGCGTATGGTGAAATTATGACGGCGTCTGCTCCGATCATACATTCAAATTTAAGCAGCCATTGGGGCGGACGCAACGGTTTTGCGATCATCAAATGCGGAACCCATCACCCAGATAGACCCGGCGAACATTGTCATCTTGCACAACTTGTTGTGGTGTCCCGCTCATCATCATCGTGCCATCGTGCAGGATATAGGCGCGGTCGACGATCTCGAGTGTTTCGCGAACGTTATGGTCGGTGATCAAAACGCCCAGCCCACGGGTCTTAAGTTGGCTGACCAGGGTGCGGATCTCGCCCACGGCAATCGGATCGACCCCCGCGAAAGGCTCGTCCAGCAGCACAAAACTGGGTTGGCTGGCCAGACAACGGGCGATCTCGACCCGGCGCCGCTCGCCGCCTGACAGCGAAATGGCGGGGGCACGGCGCAGGTGGGTGATTGAAAACTCTGCGAGCAACTCTTCCAGCATACGGGTCTGGCGCGTGCGGATGGGTTCATGCAATTCCAGAACGGCGCGGATGTTCGCCTCGACCGTCATGCCACGAAAGATCGACGCTTCTTGCGGCAGATACCCGATGCCCTTACGGGCGCGCAGATACATCGGCAGCAAGGTCACATCCTCGCCATCTAAAATGACTGTGCCGGCCTCGGGCGTGATCAGCCCTGCGATAGCATAGAAACACGTGGTTTTCCCCGCGCCGTTTGGCCCGAGCAGTGCCACGGCCTCGCCCCGGTTCACATGTAGCGAGACGTCGCGCAACACGGGGCGTTTTTTGTATGTCTTGCCCAGGTTAAAGACCTGCAGCCCGTGGCTGCCATCCGTTTCGGCGGCAAGCGCGGGGGCTTTGTTCACTGATCGGCACCCTGGGCCGAGGGTTGTAAAATGGTTTGCACCCGGCCCTTCATTTCAGCGGTGCCCGCGTTCAGATCAATCGCCAGTTCCTGCCCCGACAGCGCATTCGCGCCTTGGGTCAGCAGCACGTTGCCGCTCATCGATACCTGACCGCTGGCCACATCATATGAGGCCGCTTTCGCCTCGGCCGCCTCGGCCCCATTGGACAAGGTGACATTGCCTTCTGCCTCCATTCGGGTCACCTCGCCAGTGGCATTGCCACCACCATAGAAGACGGTGATCTTATCGGCCGCCAACCGCAAGCTGCCTTGGCCGACCACGACATTGCCAATGAAGCTGGCCGTGCCAGCGGATTGATCCACGGCCAGACTGTCCGAAGCGATCTCGACCGGTTGCGAGCTGTCGTGGCTGAACCCGCCGAAGGGCACCGCACCCTGGGCCAGGGCCGCGGCACCCCAAAGCGCCAGAATGCCCCAAAGCACCAGAATGACTGTCCCCATAAAAGCGCGCATCGCTAGTCCCCCTTCGCCTTTGGCGTATAGGTCAGCTTTACGCCTTTGGTAAAGCGGATCAAAGTCTCATCTACGCTTGTCGGGCGGCTCACCCCCGGCGCGGCCGAGATCACCAGCCCGCCCGCCTGAATATCCCCCACCGGCCCGCTCGCCGATACTGGCCCGGTGCCGGTGAGCACGCTGGCGTTCACATCCACATCCAACCGCTCGGCCACCGCGCGGTAGCCGTCCGATGTCGTGATCACGATCCCTGTTTCCATCACGATCATGCGCGTTTCAAGGTTTATCGAGGCGGTGTCGGACACCAGTTCGATCACGCGTCCGTCGGCGTATTGGACCCGACCGTCCAGCGCTTCGATGTCGGCCATCGACAGTTCGATGTCCCGTGGGATCACGGTGCGCGCCCTGAAATCATAGATGTCACCGGACAGGCTGGCGCCCGAAAATTGCGGCTCTGTCAATTTCAAACCGGTGCGCATAGCCTCCAGATCGGCCGCCGAGAAGGTCAGGCCGCCACCCAGATCCTCCTCCTGCCGCCACAGAAAGACCGCGGCCAGAATACCAAAAGCCAGCAGGGGAAACCCCACTTTAAGCAGCCCGATGACGCGGGATCGGGTTGTGGCGGGGTGGGCGCGGCCCTCAGCCAAGGCCAATGCGCAGGCAGTCGTGGATCGAGACGATGCCAACCGGCACGCGACTGCCGTCCTCCAACACAAATAACTTGGTGATATTGGCGCTGCTGTTCATCTTGGCAACGGCGGCACTGGCCAATGCGCTGGGTTCGATGGTCTGCGGATCGGGGGTCATCACGGCCCCCGCCGTGCGGTTCAGCAAACCGTCCATGTTGCGTCTTAAATCGCCGTCGGTGATCACACCTATCAACTGCCCGCTGTTGTCCACGACCCCCGCCATGCCAAAATTTTTCGACGTAATCTCAAGCAGAACGTCGGACATGGGCGTTTCGGTTTGCACCAAAGGCAGGTCCTTGGCGCGGTGCATCAAATCCTCGACCGTGGACAGGATCGCGCCCAGCATGCCGCCGGGGTGGAAATCGCGGTAATTTTCGGGGGTGAAGCTGCGCTGCTCCATCAAGGCAACGGCCAATGCATCACCCAGCGCCAGGGTCAATGTGGTCGAGGTGGTGGGTGCCAGTCCGTTCGGGCAGGCCTCGGGCGCGCGGGGCAGGACAATGGCGTGATCGGCTTTGCGCAGCAATGTGCTTTCGGCCCGTGAGGCGATGCCGACCAGCGGGATATTGCAACGCCGGGTATAGGCGATCAGGTCGGCCAGTTCAGGGGTTTCGCCAGAGTTTGACAGCAGCATCACCACGTCATGCCGGGTGATCATCCCCAGATCCCCGTGGCTGGCCTCGCCCGCATGCACGAACACAGCAGGCGCGCCGGTCGAGGCAAAGGTCGCGGCGATTTTGCGGGCGATATGTCCGGATTTGCCCATGCCGCTGACGATGATACGGCCCGGCACATGCAACAGCACTTCGACCACTTCGGCAAAGCTGTCGTCCAGAGTGTCGGCCAGTGTCAGTACGGCTTCAGCCTCGAGCCTAAGGACGCGCTGGCCGCTGCCGATAATACTGTTCAGATTGATGTCTTTGGGGGCCATGACTTGCTCTAATGCGAAAAGATGTCGGTGTCAGGCCAACCGGCAAGATCCAGCGCGGCGCGAGTCGGCAAAAAGTCGAAACAGGCTTGGGCCAGTTCCATCCGCCCCTCGCGCGTCAATCGTTCGTCCAACTGCGTTTTGAGCTGGTGCAGATAGAGAACGTCCGAGGCCGCATAGTCGATCTGTGCCTGGCTAAGCTTTGCAGCGCCCCAGTCCGAGCTTTGTTGCTGCTTCGAAATATCAATCCCCAAAAGTTCCTGCAGCAAATACTTCAATCCATGGCGGTCGGTATAGGTGCGCACCAGTTTGGACGCGATTTTCGTGCAATAAACAGGTGCCGCGAGAACACCGAAACGGTGTCTCATCACCGCAATGTCAAACCGCCCATAGTGAAAAAGCTTCAATGTATCGGGATCTGCCAACAAGGCCGTCAGATTGGGCGCCGCCTGTTGATCCTGCGCGATCTGCACCAAATGCGCGTCGCCATTGCCGTCTGAAAGTTGCACGACACACAGCCGATCGCGGTGGGGGAGGAGGCCCATTGTCTCGCTATCGATGGCCACGACGGGGCCAAGTGTCAAATCGTTCGGAAGATCCCCGAGGTGCAAATGATTAGCCAAAGTGTGTTCCTTGCGAAGGCCCAGCCCCGCCATAGCATCAGGACCGCTGATTGCCCACTCTGGTTAGGACGTTCCGCAGACCCTTGCCAAGGGCTTAGTGCAAACCCAGGTCGGGCTTCACTTGGCGGCCGATGCCCGATCCGTCGCGATTGACCGGCGCCCCAGCAGCATTAAAGTGATCGCGCGACCCGTCTTCAAAACCGGGTACAAAACCTTGGAAACCGTGCGCGAGCGGAAGACCAATCCGTTCAGTTTATTGAAAAAAGTGCTTGGCGTGGTGAGCAAGGCGATGCGATGCATGGCGTCGGCACCGTAATGCACCTCGTCGTCCAGAAGAAGAACCATCCCTTGATCCAAATCAAAGCCTTGGGCGATCAGATCCTCAACAACTGGACCTCCATCGCGGGCGTTTAACAGCGTGACCGGACCAACGGCGTCTTTCAGTCGCACCATAGACACGAAATTAGAGCAGAACGGACACTCCTCATCGTAGACAATTTTCGCCTCTCGCCTTAACATTCACGCAATCTCCACATAAGCGTAAAAGAGATAGTGTTTCCAATTCCGAGTTCAATGCCATGTCAGTTTCCTCGTTAACACCCACAAGCACCGCGGTCTCGGGGCCTCAGGTTTTGGATCGGCTTGGGATCCTCACAATCTTGGCCGCTTTCTACTATCTGCAGAACTTTTCGCATTGGGGTCTGCACCTAAACCTTCCCATCGATGCCCCACGCAACTTGGGCTATCTTAGCCTGTATGGTCTGGCAATCGTCGGCATTTTATGCGGCAGATTGTATCAGATTTTGATCCTGCTCGCGGCTGCGCATTTTGTCCAATATTTGATGCGCATGCCGGTCGCGTCGAACAACGACATGATGGCGTTTTTCTTTTCCGCCTGTGTTATTGCGGCCTATCTCGTTTGGATCAAAAAAGGCGGTGAGGGTGGGCGCGACGGGCTGTTCAATCTGATCGCGGGTCCAGGCCGTTGGATCCTGGCGACGATGTATTTCTATGGCATTTATCACAAGATAAACACAGACTTCCTGGATCCAGCCGTCAGCTGCGGCACCCTGCTTTATATTTTTATCACCGAGCCATTTTGGTTGGACCAATGGGCCTTTGGTCAGAACGCGGCCATCTGGACAACCTTCGTCGCCGAAGGTGTGGCGATGCTGGTGCTGTTCTCAAGGGGCTACAAAAAGATCGGGTTCCTGGTCGGCATTCCGTTTCACATCTTGATCGGCTGGTCCGGGTATTCCTACTTCTTGAACTTCTCAAGCATTGTACTGGTCACCTATGCGTTGTTCCTACCACGCGACAGTATCGATTTGTCCACGGAATGGTTCAAAAAGGTCTTTGGAAGCGTTTCCAGAGCGGCTTGGATCGGTTGGATCTTCGCCATCGTCTGCGTTTTCGGAACCTTTGCTTTTATCGGCGCATTCGAAGATTGGCGCTATCTGCGTACGGTGCAGCCAACATTCAAATGGCCGTTTAGCATCGTGGCCTTCCTGTTTTATGCCTATGTCTTTGCGTTCGTGCCCTGGCGTGCCAGTCAGACGTTGCCCGCGCTCCGGTTTAAGGCGCCCTATCTGATTATCATTCCGCTGATTTATTTCATAAACGGTTTCAGCCCCTATTTGGGTCTGAAAACCGAGGCGTCGGTGGCTATGTTCTCGAACCTGCGGACCGAAGGGGGGCAGACCAATCACCTGATCCACGGTCAGTTGCCTTTCGCGGCGGACTATCAGAACGATCTGGTTTACATCAGCCCCAAAGACCTGGAAAAGTTTACGAACTTCCCCGAATTTGGCGGCGATGCGGTGGTCCGCTACGAGTTCGATCGGATCTTGGCCAAGAACCCCGACATGAAGGTCACTTTTACCCACAACGGTCAGGAACGGACCAACGACGAGACCTGGGAGAACACCTATCTGGCATCCAATTTCTTCCTGCGCCGCTTCCTGATTTTCCGTACGGTCGTACTGGATCAACAAAAGCAGTGCTCGCACTAGGGATGGCCCCCCAGGCGTCTTTGCGACTGGCCCGCAGGCCGCCAGTGTACAACTGACGGTCGCCTGTGATTTATGGGCGGGCGGCCCGGATGGGCCACCGGGGGAAGCGGAATGAAAGCCATTGTCATCCACGGGGCCAAGGATCTGCGGATCGAAGACCAGGCTGCGGCGCAGCCCGGGCCTGGGCAGGTTCAGATCCGCATGGCGGTTGGCGGCATTTGTGGCTCGGACCTGCATTACTATCATCAAGGGGGTTTTGGGGCGATCCGGCTGAAAGAGCCGATGGTCCTGGGGCACGAGGTTGCGGGCCATATTGCCAAGCTTGGCGAAGGCGCTTCTGGGCTGGAGGTCGGGCAATTGGTCGCTATCTCGCCCTCGCGCCCATGTGGGACGTGCATGTATTGTCATCGCGGGCAGCAGAATCACTGTTTGAACATGCGGTTTTACGGCTCGGCCATGCCGTTTCCGCATATTCAAGGTGCGTTTCGGCAGGTCTTGGTCGCCGATGCCGCGCAATGCGCCCCGGCAGGTGGGATCAGCGCGGCTGAGGCGGCGGTCGCCGAACCGCTGGCCGTTTGCCTGCATGCGACCGGCAAAGCCGGTCCGATGATTGGCAAATCGGTCTTGGTCACGGGGTGTGGTCCCATCGGTGTGCTTTCTATCCTGACCGCGCGGCGGGCGGGGGCGGATTTGATCGTGGCAACGGATGTGTCGGATTTCACATTGAAAATGGCAAAGGCAGCGGGGGCGGACCAGATTATCAACGTGGCCGAAAATCCAGATGCTTTGGAGGCCTTTCAGACCAACAAAGGCACCTTTGATGTCCTTTACGAATGCTCGGGCGCAGAATCCGCGCTTACCGCTGGACTTCACGCGATGCGGCCCGGCGGGACTATTCTGCAGCTTGGACTTGGTGGCGATATGACCCTGCCGATGATGGCCATCACCGCCAAAGAGCTGCGCTTGTGCGGCTCATTCCGCTTCCACGACGCGTTTTTCACGGCTGTCTCGCTGATGCAAAAACGCCTGATCGACGTCGCGCCCCTGATCACCCACAGCTTTGGGCTGGACCAAGCCCGTCAAGCGTTCGAGGTGGCGGGCGACAGATCCCAAACCATGAAAGCCCAGATCACCTTTGCAGACTGATCCTCGGCCAACGATAAGAGCGCCCTTATGTCCTTTTTCACTGTCATTGATCCCGCTTTCAAAACCTTTGTGTTGGGCAATGCCCCGGTCAAGCAATTGGCCACCGGGTTTGATTGGGTCGAGGGGCCGGTTTGGTTCGGCGATGCGGGCTGTTTGCTGTTTTCGGACATTCCCAACGACCGCATCCTGCGCTGGACACCGGGGCAGGGGATCAGCACTTTTCGCGCGCCTTCGAATTATGCGAACGGCCACACGCGGGATCGCGAGGGGCGGTTGATCTCGTGCGAGCATGGCACCCGCCGTGTGACCCGCACCGAATATGATGGGTCGATCACGGTGATCGCGGACCGGTTCCAGGGCAAGCCGCTGAACTCGCCCAATGACGTGGTGGTGAAATCCGATGGCACCATCTGGTTCACCGACCCTCACTATGGGATCATGACGAACTACGAGGGGTTTCAGTCCCCGCAAGAATTGCCCTGCAACCTGTACCGCGTGGATCCCAGCACAAGTGCGATGGACATAATGGTTGGTGACGCGCAATGCCCCAACGGGCTGGCCTTTTCCCCTGCCGAGGATCGTTTGTATGTGGCGGATACCGGGCGGATTTTCAGCGACGATCCAACAATGATCCGCGCCTTTGATTGCGCCCCGGACGGGCAATTAAGCGGGGGCGATACTTTCCATGTGATCGCGCCCGGGGTCGCGGATGGGATCCGGGTGGACACCGATGGCAACCTGTGGTCCTCGGCCGCGGATGGGGTGCACTGCATCGCGCCCGATGGTCATCTGATGGGTAAGATCCTGGTGCCGGAAGTGGTGTCGAACATCTGCTTTGGCGGGCGCGCAAAACATCAGCTTTTCATTACCGGAACCACCAGCCTCTATTCGGTGGTATTGAACCGGCAGGGTGTGCAGTGGCCCTGAAGTATTTTTACAGCGAGTTGTTAGGCGCCCGACATCAAAGCGCTCGCTGCCGCAGCGCTCAAAGCTTCGGGCCGTTCACAGGTTGTTGAGAGTGCAACAGCCGCCCCCGTCTCGCCCGCTTTCAGGATCGAAGTCATCACGTCGACCACATGCAACGCCAACGCATGCGAGCAGCGGTGTGGCCGACCTGTCTGTATCGCGGCAGCCATGTCGGCCAGACCGGCGGTGCGGTAGTTGGCGGTCGTGCCGTCACCTTCGTTTGGAATACCGAAAGGGTGATCAAAAGGCGGCATCGTGTCCTCGCCCAACCTTAGGGTGCCGCCAAAGAAATTGGGGTCGGGCACATGCAACGTGCCCTGCTCTCCATAAAGTTCCATATTTGCATGGCCATGCTGCTGCACATCCCAACTGGTCCCAAGGGTGATGATCGCCCCGTTTTCAAATGCGAGCAGGGCGTGAATGGTGGTCGGCGTCTCAACCGGCACCGTTTCCCCCTCGCGCGGGCCGTTTCCGATGGTGCGCTGGCTGTGCGGCGTCGCGCTCATCGCCATCACCCGCGCCACGGGGCCGATCAATTGCACCAGGTTGGTGATGTAATAGGGGCCGATGTCAAGGATCGGGCCCGCGCCGGGTTGGAAGAAGAAATCCGGGTTGGGGTGCCAGCTTTCCATCCCATTGCCCATCACATGCGCGGTGCCACTGGTCACTTTGCCAATCGCACCGCTGTCGATCAACTGCCGGGCCTGCTGATGCGCGCCGCCCAAAAACGTGTCGGGGGCCGAGCCAACGCGGACGCCGTGCTGCGCCGCCAGTTGCAAAAGCGCCTCGCCCTCGGCCAGCGACAAAACGAAGGGCTTTTCGGAATAGACATGTTTGCCCGCCTGAACTGCGGCTTTCGAGACCCCGAAATGAGCGGCTGGGATGGTCAAATTGACGATGATGTCGATGTCATCAGCGGCCAACAATCCCTCGACCGTATCGGCGCGCAGGTTGAATTCCTCGGCCCTGGCTTGGGCGGCAGCGGGGTCCAAATCGGCGCAAGCCACGCAGTCAATGCTGTTGAACAAGGGGGCCAGACGCATATAGGCGGCCGAGATGTTGCCACAGCCGATGATCCCAAATCTCAGCGGTTCCGCCATGTTGCCCCCTAAAGATTGCTGATGGTGTCAAAGGACCGCCGCGCGAAACGCGCGTGGTCGCTCGGTTTGTCATGTTCCATGATGAAATACTGTGCGGGTGTTTGCTTCAGCGCGGCCATCAGTCCCGGCCAGTCCATCACGCCATGGCCGACATCAGCCCAGCCATCTTCGTCCAGGCAAGTGCCTGGGGTCGCGATGTCCTTGATGTGGACCGAACTGATCCGGCTGCCGTGCCGCGCAATCCCGTCCGACACTTTGGCCCCCGCGCGCTCGATCCAGGCGAGGTCGGCCTCCCACGACAGACCAGCTCCACCCGCGAAGATGTGGTCAATGGGCAGGCTACCGTCGGGGAGTGCGACGAATTCGAAGTCGTGATTGTGCCAGCCAAAGGTCAGCCCCGTCGCTTGGAACCGCGCGCCCGCGGCCTCGACCCTTGCACCAAAGGCGCGCCATCCGGCGGCATCGCCGGGGCGTGCCTCGGCCACCACATGGGGACAATAGATGGCCTTCATTCCCGCCGCCTCGATGATGTCGAACACTTTGGTGGGCTCGTTTTCGAGCATGTCTAGCCCGAAATGGCCCGTGGGCATCGTAAGGCCGATGTCGGCCAGCGCCTTGGCCAGTCCCGGCAAATTCTCGTAGACGCCACCATAACCTTCGACCTGCTTATAGCCCAGATCGGCCAACATCCGCAGCGTTTCCGCCAACGGGGGGAACGCGCGCGAGGAATAGAGCTGATAGGAAAGTTCGACCATGGGGCCCCCTTGGGTTTTAAGTTACAGGCGCAGTTCGGACTGCGCGTCAAAGGCCGATGCATTGGCGGGATCAAAGCCAATCAGCACCTGATCCCCGACTGATAAATCCGCTTGCCCATCCACGCGAAAACGAAAATCCTGAGGCCCCAGCTTGCTCCAGATCAAAGTGTCCGAGCCCATGGGTTCGATCACATCGACGGCAACCTGCTGCGAAAACGCCTGGCCCACAGCCGCATCGCCGTGCAGCACATGCTCGGGCCGAATGCCGAACACCGCCGGTTTAGGCTGCGGGGTTTGTGCGAAAGCGTAGCGGTCCATCGGGATCACAATGCCCTGCGCGTCGAAGCTGGGCGTCGCCCCCTCGATCGCATTGCCATCCAAAAAATTGATCCCGGGCGAGCCGATGAAGCCCGCGACGTATTTGTTGACCGGCTTGTTATAGATCGTATGCGGATCGGCAAGTTGCTGGATCGCCCCGCCGCGCATGATCGCGATCCGGTCCGCCAGGGTCATCGCCTCGATCTGATCGTGGGTCACATAGATCATCGTGTTGTCCTGAAGCGTCTGATGCAGCCGCTTGATCTCGACCCGCAACTCAGCCCGCAGTTTGGCATCCAGGTTCGACAGCGGCTCGTCAAACAAAAACACATCTACATCGCGCACCAAGGCCCGTCCGATGGCCACCCGCTGCCGTTGCCCACCGGACAGTTGCGCGGGTTTGCGCTTTAACAGCGGCTCGATATGCAGGATCTTGGCAGCGCGCTGGATCCGCTGGGCGATCTCGCCGCGTGGCATGCGGGCGTTTTTCAGGCCGAACGACAGGTTCCCCTCGACCGTCATCTGCGGGTAGAGCGCATAGGACTGGAACACCATGCCGATATCGCGGTCCTTGGGCTCGTTCCAGGTGACGTTCTTTTCGTTGATGAAAATCTGTCCGCCGGTCACGTCCAGCAGCCCCGCGATACAATTCAGCAGCGTCGACTTTCCGCAACCGGACGAGCCCAGCAGCACCAGGAACTCGCCCTTTTCGATCTCAAGGTTCAGATTCTGCAGCACTTTGACCGACCCAAAACTTAGATCCAGATTTTTGACGGACACGCTTGCCATAATCAGCCTTTCACCGCCCCGGCGGCGATGCCGCGCACGAAGAGTTTGCCGGACACGAAATAGACGATCAGCGGTACCAGTCCGGTCAGGATCGTCGCGGCCATATTGACGTTGTATTCCTGCACGCCCTGCACTGATTTCACGATGTTGTTGAGTTGCACGGTCATCGGATAGGCCTCGGGCTTGGTATAGATCACACCGAAGAGAAAGTCGTTCCAGATCCCCGTGATCTGCAGGATCATCGCCACGACGAAAATCGGCAGCGACATGGGCAACATGATCTTGAAGTAGATCCCCCAAAACCCCGCGCCATCGACCCGTGCGGCCTTGAACAACTCCTCGGGGATCGAGGTAAAGTAATTCCTGAACAGCAGCGTCAGGATCGGCATCCCAAAGATCGTGTGCACCAGGACCAGACCCGGCAGTTTGCCGTACAGGCCGATCTCGCGCAGGATGATCACCAGCGGATAGATCATCACCTGATAGGGAATAAAGGCACCGAAAATCAGGATGGTGAAAAAGATATTCGCGCCCCGAAACCGCCAGTTCGCCAGGGCATAGCCGTTGACCGACGCGATGACGATCGACAGAACGACCGAGGGCACGGTGATCACCACGGAATTCCAAAACCCCCGGCTGAGGCCGTCACAGTTCAGCCCCGTACAGGCCTGCGCCCAGGCCTTGACCCAGGGTTGAAAGGTGACCTCGACCGGGGGAGAAAAGATGTTGCCCAGCCGGATCTCGGGCATGCCTTTGAGCGAGGTGACCACCATCACGTAAAGCGGCAAGATATAATAAATCGCGATCACGATCAGTGTGCCATACAGGATGATATTGCGCCGCGATAGAGCGCGGACCGGCCGCGGCCCCGCGGGTCCCGCCACCGCCTCAACCATGTTTCTTGCCCCCAAACTCCAGATATGCCCAGGGGATCAGCACGATCAGTACTGATAGCAGCATCATTGTGGACCCCGCGAAACCCTGTCCCAAGTTCTGCTTGAGAAACATCGCGTCATAGACGTATTTCGCTGGCACTTCCGAGGCGATCCCAGGCCCACCGCTGGTCTGTGCCACGATCAGGTCATAGACCCGCACAATCCCCGAGGCGATGATCACCAGTGTGGTGATAAAGACCGGGCGCATCATCGGGATGATGATGAACAAATAAGTCTTCCACATCGGGATCCCATCGACCCGTGCGGCCTTCCAGATATCCTCGTCGATGCCGCGCAGCCCTGCCAGCATCAGGCACATGATCAGCCCGGTTCCCTGCCACAATCCGGCGATCAGCACGCCATAGATCACGATCTCGGCGTTATACAGCGGATCGAAGGTGAAACTGGTCCAGCCCAGGTCGCGCACCACCTGCTGCACCCCAAAATCCGGGTTCAAGATCCACTGCCAAACCAGGCCGGTGACGATGAACGACAGCGCAAAGGGATAGAGGAAGATGGTTCGGAACGTGTTCTCGAACCGGATTTTCTGATCCAACAGTGCAGCCAACAGAAACCCGATCACAAGCGAGAAGATCAGCGAAAAGACCCCATAGATGAACAGATTCTCGATCGAGACCAACCAGCGATTGGTCGACCACAACCGCTCGTACTGATCCAGCCCCACGAACTTTGCCTTTGGCAGCAGTTTCGAGCTGGTGAACGAGTAATAAACCGTCCAGACCGTCCCGCCCACGAACACGACCGAGGCCGTCGCGATCATCGGGATCGCGGCGACTTTAGCATTCAGATTTCGGAAAATCTGGTTGGGGCGGCCGTTGGACATGCGCTCTTCCAAGCGGTTGGGGACGGGACCCCGCGCCCAAGCCATAACGGCCGGGCGCGGGCGGCGTCGCTTAGTCAGCGCTTTCGATGATCTGCGCGTTCCGCTCTTGGGCATCCTCGGCACTGATCGAATTGTCACTCCAAAACTCGACCATCAGATCCTCGATCTGACCTTGAGTATCGGGTGACAACACCTGATCCCCGCTGGGCATGGTGTTGCCCTCGGCCAAGTTATCCAATCCCTTTTTCATGCAGTCATTCGCTGCGGCCAAGTCGATGTCGCCGCGAATAGGCAGCGAGCCCTTTTTCAGGTTGAACGCCACCTGCGTCTCGGGCGAGACCATCACGCGGGCCAGTTCCATCTGGGCGGCGGTCTTTTCGGGATCATCCAGTTTGGGGAAGTAGAACGCGTCGCCGGCGGTCGAGATGATCTCGTTCACCCTCAGCCCCGGCAGGCAGCTGTAGTCCTGCCCCGCGACCTGTCCCGCGACCTGAAACTCGCCCTGCGCCCAGTCGCCCATGATCTGGCCGCCCGCCTGGCCGGTGATCACCAGGTTTGTGGCTTGGTTCCAGTCTTGCACATTCGTGTTCTTGGACATCTCGCGCGCGACCACGACCTGTTCGAAGATCTGCGCCATCTCGGGGCCGCGCGCGGCTTCGGCATCCTTGTCGACATGCACCTTGTTCCACAACTCAGGCCCGCCTAGGGCCACGGACATCACATCAAAGGCGCCGTTCTACTGCCAGGGCTGTCCGCCAACCGCCAGGGGGATCTTGCCGGCTGCCTCAAGTGCGGGGGCCGCCGCGACAAATTCCTCCCAATTCGTGGGCAACGGCACGCCCGCATCGGCATAGGCTTTGTGGCTTAGCCAGATCCACTGCCACGAATGGATATTCACCGGCACGCAGTAAATCCGCCCCTCTAGCGTGCAACTTTCCAACAGGCTGGCGGGTTTGATGATCTCGGCCCAGTTCTCGGCCTCGGCCAGTTCGGTCAGATCCTGCATCAGACCCGCCTCGACCAATTCCTCGGCCTGGCGGCCGTGGTTGAACTGTGTGGCGCCCATCGGATCGCCGCCCGTAATCCGGCTGATCATGATCGGTCGCGCGGTCCCGCCGGACCCCGCAATCGCCCCGTCGACCCAAGTGTTGCCCGTCGCATCGAAGGCTTTCGCGAACTCGGCCACCGCCAGCGCCTCGCCGCCCGACGTCCACCAATGGGTGACCTCCAACTCGGTCGCATGGGCCGCGCCCGACAGCGCGATGGCGGCGGTGCAGGCCAAAAGGTTTTGCTTCAATTTCATGGTGATATTCCCTCCCACAGGATATGTCTGGGCCTGCGCCGATCGGGGCATGGCCAATATTTTAGTCCAGCCTTGCGGCTGAACTTACCGATTGCAGCCGCCACATCTTGGGGCGAGAAAGCCCGTGCGTTTAGCCTTGTAATCGATTACATCTAGGGTGATGAAAGCACCCGGACCTGTCAAGTTTTTTTGATACGGGCCAATGATGATAGAAACCTTCAACAGAAAACCGGCGTAACGATGCCCCCCATTTCCCCACCCAAAATCAAAGACGTAGCACGTATCGCCGGGGTCTCGACGGCGACGGTCAGCCGAACGCTCAGCAAGCCCGAAACCGTCGCCGAGACGACGCGCAAAGCGGTTTTGGCGGCAGCCGAGCAGACCGGCTATCGGGTCAATCTGGCCGCGCGGAACCTGCGCAACCAGCGGACGGGGGCCGTGATGGTACTGGTGCCAAACCTGGGCAATCCCTTCTTCTCTCAGATCCTGGCGGGGATCGAACAGACCCTCGCACAGAACCAACTTAGCGTTGTGATGGTCGACACCCAGCAACCCAACCCGCGCCCCGAGCATGTGTTCGACTACCTGCACCACAGTCGGGCAGATGGGATCATCTGCCTGGACGGCACCTTGCCAATCGAAGCTTTGCCCAATGGGGCGTCCGCGCGGCGTCGTCCCCTGGTCTTTGCGTGCGAGTGGCAGTACAACGACGCCCACCCCGCGGTCCGGGTGGACAACGCCCAAGGGGCGAAGCTGGCGATCGACCATTTGGTGGGGCTGGGACATCGCGACATCGGCTATATCAACGGACCGGCAGGCAATGTCTTGTCCACGGCGCGTTACGGTGGAACGGTGGACGCTTTGCGGCAACATCAGCTTGAGCTACGGCCTCAATGGGTGTTTGACGGGGATTTCTCGTTGGATGCGGGGATCCAGGCGGCGCGATCCTGGCTGGCCCTGACCCACCGCCCCACGGCGCTGTTTTGCGCGAACGACGAGACCGCCATTGGTCTGATTTCCGAGCTGCATCGCAATGGTATCGATGTTCCCGGACAGGTTTCCGTTGTTGGCTTTGACGACATCGATATCGCGCGCTGTTTCATCCCGGCACTGACAACCATCCGCCAACCTAGACAAGCGCTGGGCGGGGCTGCCGCGCAACTGCTGTTGGATACGATCGCGCAGCCCGTCGGGTTTATGGGCGGGACAACAGAGGTGCTGCCGGTCGAGCTTATCCAGCGTCACAGCTCGGTAGCGCCGGTTTGAGCAGGCTTTGGTGCAGCCAGGGGTCGTCGGCACCGCTGTGTCGGCGCCTCGATTTTGGTCCTAGCGTCCCTTCCAGATCGGATCGCGCTTCTCCGCGAAGGCACGCGCGCCTTCCTTCTGATCGTCCGAGCCATAGAGCCGGTCGACCGTGGCCAATTGGCGTTTCGTAATCCGGTTGAGCGTATCCTGAAAACGCATCGCCTCGGCCTCGCGCACGACTTCTTTGATGGCGGCATAGACAAGCGGTGGCCCTGAGGCGAGTGCGCGCGCCAGATCCCAGGCTTTGCTTTGCAACTCGGCCAGAGTCGTGACCTCGCGCAGCAGGCCCCATTGCAGGGCTTCGGTGGTGTCGAACCAGCGCCCCGTCAGCAGCAAGTCCATGGCAACATGATAGGGGATGCGTTTGGGCAGCTTGATCGAGGCGGCGTCCGCGACGGTGCCTGAGCGGATTTCTGGGAGTGCGAAACTGGCGTTGTCCGAGGCGAGGATCAGGTCGCAAGACAGCGCAACTTCCAGCCCGCCACCACAGCAGATACCGTTCACAGCGCAGATAACCGGCTTGTTGAGATGCGGCAGTTCCTGCAACCCGCCGAACCCACCGACACCATAGTCCCCATCGACCGCGTCGCCGTCGGCAGCGGCCTTCAGGTCCCACCCGGCAGAGAAGAATTTTTCGCCTTCCGCCCGCAAAATGGCAACGCGCAATGTGTCGTCGTCGCGGAAATCGCGAAACACCTCGCCCATGATCCGCGAGGTCGCCAGGTCGATGGCGTTCGCCTTGGGCCGGTCGAGGGTGACCTCAAGGATTGTACCCTCGCGGCGGGTGTGGATCGGGCCATTGCTCTTGTCGGTCATGGGGGCCTCCTAGGTGGGTGTTTCAGTATAGCGCCGGATTAGAGCGTCGGCGATCACGGCGCCATCCCCTGCTTGGCGCAGGATCAGGGGATTGACCTCGATCTCGGCGATCCGAGGGTCGGTCCCCAAAAAATCTTGCAGGTGCAGGGTGGCTGTCACAGCCGCCGCGACATCCGCCTTGGGACGACCACGGTGGCCATCGAGAAGCGGCCAAAGACGCAGGCGCCCAAGGGCGGCTGCGATCTGGGGCCCCGTGACGGGGGCGATTAGGGTGACGATATCGGCCATCAGTTCGGCCTGCGTGCCGCCCATGCCCAGCGTCACCGTTGCGCCATAGATGGGGTCGCGGCGCCAGCCGATCAGAAGTTCCGCCACACCACCCTGGATCATCTCTTCGACAAGGTATCCGCTGGCGCCGGGCATCGTTGGCTGGCCAGCCAGTGTCGAAAGGTTCAGGCGCACCGCCCCGGCTTCGGTTTTATGCGCAAACCCCAGACCTTTGAGCGCGAAAGGTGGGGTCAAGGTTGATACAGACAATGCGTCCAAGGTCGGGGCGCTGACGCCGGGTGGAACCGTCAGCCCGGCTTTGGCGAGCAGCGTTTTGGCCTCGGCCTCGTCAAGCAGTTGCGTCGCGTGATCCGGTGCGGCCCCCCAAGGCCGCCAGCCGGGCTTGGGCGCGGGGGCTCGGGCGGCGTCGAGCGCGCCGAGGGCCGTCTCAAGCCCCATCAGCGGCACCTGTCCTGCGTCAATCATCGCTATGGCGCGGGCTTCGTCCATATTCTCGGGCAGCGAGGCCACGGCGAAACCGGGTCGCCCGGTGCGGTTTGCCGCATCGCCGATGGCCCGCAGCGCGGGTTCGAACGAGTAAGGGTCGCAGCGGTCCGGGCGCGGCGGGTCGATGACGAACAGGCCGACGTCATAGTCGCCAAGCATTGCCGCAAAAACGTCGGTCATGCGCGGCCCGTCGCCCCAGATAAAGGTTTGGTAGTCGAGTGGATTGGAAATCGTCACAAGCGACCCCAGCAAGTCCTTAAGCTGCGTGGTTGCGCGCGGTCCGGGGGGGGGCAAGCTGAGCGCCGTCGCGTCGGCCAGATCCGCCACCAGTCCAGCCTCGCCGCCAGAGCAAGCGACGGCGCAAAATCTTTGGGCGGTCAATGGCCCGTGGACATGGAGGATTTTGAGCGCTTCGATCAACTCGGCAAGCGTTGTGACCTCGGCGGTGCCCGTCTGAGCCAGGAAGGCTGACGAGGCCACGCCGCTGCCCGTCAGCGCCGCCGTATGGCTCTCCGCTGCGGCGGCCCCGCCCGTGGTGCGCCCGCCCTTTAGCACAACAATTCCTTTGCCTGCCCGACGCGCCGCCTCAACAGTCGCGGCGAAAGCGCGGGCGTCGCCGATCCCCTCGACATAAAGGCCCAGGGCGGTGACGCGCGGGTCGTCCAGCAGCGCTGCCGCCAACTCGGCTAGACTGACCTGGGCGGCATTTCCCAGGCAGGCGACATAGGCCACCGGCAGACCACGGGTCTGCATGGTCAGGTTGATGGCGATGTTCGAGGATTGGCTCAGGATCGCGACGCCGCGCTCGACCCTGCGTCCGCCATGCTGGTCGGGCCACAACAGGGCGCCATCCAGATAGTTAATCAGGCCATAGCAGTTGGGCCCCAGCACCGGCATGTCACCGGCGGCCGAAATCAGGGTGGATTGCAGATCTTTGTTGCCCGTCTCGGCCCAGCCCGAGGCAAAGGCAACCGCACCGCCCGCGCCCATCGCCGAAAGCTCTTGCACGACCTCGACCGTGGCGTGGCGGTTCACGCCGATGAACGTCGCGTCCGGGGCATCTGGCAGGTCCGCGAGGCCGCGCAGGCAGGCGAGGTCGCCGATGCGGTCCCGCGTCGGATGGATCGGCCATATCGGCCCGTCGAAGCCCATGCGCACGCATTGCTCAACCACATTCTCGGCCCATCCCCCGCCCAGCACCGCGACCGAGCGGGGGCGCAACAGGCGGTCGAGATCCCGGTGCATCGCTCAGGCGCCCAAGGGTCGCAGCAGATCGCGCGCGATGATGTGGCGCTGAATTTCAGAGGTCCCGTCCCAAATCCGCTCGACCCGTGCATCCCGCCAAAACCGCTCGATGGGCAGATCATCCATCAGGCCGATCCCACCAAAAACCTGCAGAACCGCATCGGTCACCCGCGCCAACATCTCGGAGGCATAGAGCTTGGCCGAAGCAATCTCGCGGTTCGCTGGCAGGCCCTGGTCCAGACGCCACGCGGCGGAGAGTGTCAGCCAATCGGCCGCATCAATCTCGGTGATCATGTCGGCCAGTTGGAAACCTACGCCCTGAAATTTGCCGATTGGTTGGCCGAACTGTTGCCGCTCGGCGGCATGGTTCAACCCCATCTCAAACGCCCGCCGTGCCCGGCCCACCGCCATCGTGGCAACGGTGATCCGGGTGGCATAGAGCCATTCATTCATCACTGCGAAACCGCCATCCACCGCGCCCAGCACCTGCGCGTCGGGCAGGCGGCAATTGTCGAACTCCAGCACCATATTGGCGTAACCGCGATGACTGACCGAGCGATAGCCTGGCCGGATCGTGAACCCCGGCGTCCCGCGATCCACCAAAAACGTTGTAATGCGTTTCTTTGGGCCCGCGGGCGTTTCATCCTCGCCCGTGGCCACAAAGACAATCACGAAATCAGCGTGATCGGCGCCCGAGATGAAGTGTTTGGTGCCATTCAACACCCAATCGCCGCCATCGCGCCGGGCAGAGCAGGTCATCGACCGGATGTCGGACCCCGCGCCCGGTTCGGTCATCGCCAGCGCGTCCATGCGTTCCCCCCGCACGGCGGGCTTCAGGTAGCGCTCGATCTGATCGCCCGTGCAGGCCATCAGGATGTTCTGCGGGCGGCCGAAGAAATGCGTCAGGGCCATCGATCCCCGACCCAACTCACGCTCGACCAGCGCGAAATCCAGGTGGCCGAGGCCCGCGCCGCCAACCGCCTCGGGGAAATTGCAGGCATAAAAGCCCAGCTCAAGGGTTTTGGCCTTGATCGCCTCGGCCACCTCGGGACTTACGGTTCCGGTGCGCTCGACCTCGGCCTCGTGGGGATAAATCTCGGTCTCGACGAAACGGCGGACGGTCGAGACGATCATCTCCTGCTCGTCGGTCAAGCCGAAGTTCATGGGGCTTCTCCTGGGTGTTTGGCGGCAAGGGCGGCCAGGGCCGCCGTGACCTGTGGCGCGGGATCGCACGTCCGACGGGTGTCGAGGCCGACGTGCAGCAGGAATTGGTTGCAGGTCGCTACCGGTTCGTCGCCCCGCAGCATTGTGTGAGCCAGCCGCAATTTCCTGCCTTCTGACAGCAGGATGCGGGTCTCGACGCGGATCGCCTCGGCCGCAAAGGTCTCGGCCAGATAGCGAACGGTCGTCTCGACGGTGAACCAGCTGGTCCCCGTATCGATCGCCTCGGGGCCGGAACCGGCGGCTGTCAGAACGGCGTCGGCGGCGTCCGAAAAGACCTGTCCGTAGCGGCCTTCGTTCATATGGCCGTTGTAATCGGTCCAATCGATGGGGACCGTCCTTTGAACCGTTACAAACGCCTCGGTTTCCTTTTGCGGCGGGTCCAGCGCCTTCTCATGTGCCGTGATCAGTGCCCCGGCGGCTGCGCCACGGGCCTTGAGCGCGCGCATCATCGCCACCAGATTGTCGTCGCGCAGCCGTTCCAACTCGCGGATGGACAGGTGGCCCGACTGGGCATCGGATTGTGTGGCGATCTTCGCGACCAGGTCCGGCGTAAGGTCTGGCACATCCATCAGTTTGGTCCAGGGCCAGCTCAGACAAGGTCCGAACTGCTCGATAAAATGCGCCATGCCGGCCTCACCACCAGCAATTCGATACGTTTCAAACAATCCCATCTGTCCCCAGCGCAATCCAAAACCATAACGGATTGCATCGTCAATCTCTTCCGTCGTTGCCACACCATCCTTGATCATCCACAGGGCTTCACGCCACACTGCCTCAAGAAATCGATCGGCTATATGCGCATCAATCTCTGACCGAACAAGCAGTGGCTTCATACCAATATCAGTCAGGATGGATTTAGCACGCTCAACTATTTCAGCATCGGCTCCCTCCCCTGGCACCAACTCGACCAGAGGCAACAGATAAACCGGATTAAACGGATGGGCGACCATAATGTTACCGGGTGACTTTGCCCCTTCACGGAGCTGTGAGGGTTTGAATCCTGAGGTAGAAGAACCTATGACAGCCGTTTCAGAGGCAGACTGCTGAATCTCTGAATACACAGCATGCTTTATATCGAGTCGTTCCGGGACGCTCTCCTGAATCCAGTC
>CALICM010000095.1 GCA_938049225.1 uncultured Paracoccaceae bacterium | reverse complement strand
CTTGGCTGGGCCGATGTCGCCGGCTTGCAAAAGATTGGGAGAAGTCCATCCAGTCAGCCGAAAGTTGGCTCCTCACAGCCCACATCAAACTCGTCACAAGGCGGATCGCAAGAGCCTTAAATCATTGAAAGAGTTTCGAGTCGGAAACTAAGGGAGCGAGGGGTTGCAGCGATGCAGTCCGGGGAGCGTTGTCGCGCTGTTGCGGCGCGGTTCTGGGTGGCCCCGTCGAGTGTGGTGAAGTGGGCGGACCTGGCGCGGCGCACCAGGTCGGTCAACCCGGCGAAGATGGGCGGGTATCGCCGTCCGATCCTCGAGCCGCACCGGGATTGGTTGCTTGACCAGGTCCGGAACGGCCCGAATGTGACACTCGCCGGGTTGCAATCCCTCGGCACGGTCGAGATGATGCGCGTTATCTGGGGTCGATTACGGCTCAGTGCCAAATTGTACGTTAAGAAAATAAGCCATTGGAAAACATGGGTATTTTCTAGTGGAAAATTAGAAAACGCAGTCTTCTAACAACTTGTAAGTCGCTGATTTGAAAATATAAAATTCCTTAGCGCGCTTCTCTGCGCTGAGCCGTAATCGACCCCGAGGTGAAGGTGCGCAGTTCCTTCTGGGGATGGGGGGGAACAATTGCGCGCGATGCGCCTGCAGCCGCTCGGACAAGCGGCGGGCGTGATCCCCCATCAATGTGTCGATCCTGCCTGCTCGGATCGAACCGGTTTCCTCGGCTGTCATCGCCGTTTCCCTTGCCGGTTGTTACTACTAAAGCGTTTCGACTTTACCTTGAGACATGTCTCATCACCTAACGCGTTTAAATCTATGATTTCAGGCAGCGTTAGGTGATTCAAGTTTAAGGCGAAGCGCTATAGCCTCGTATTATTCATTTATTACCGTAATTGAATGCCCGGTTCAGGGGATTCGTGTAAGGGCTTGTTCTGTATCTTGTGGTTCCGTGGCCCGCAAATATAAGAGCAGACCGGCCTCCACCTCCGATCCGGTGCGGATTTCTGGACGGACCGCCACCCGGGACCTACCATCACCGCAAAAGGAGGAGCATATGCGTCGGATTGTTCTGGCTGTCCTGCTGACCCTTCTCGGGGCTGGCAGCGCCCTGGCTGACAGGGCAACCTTCCTCAACCTCGCACAGCGGGGCTGGAACTATGAACTGCGCTCAACGATGGTGGGGCGCGATCTGTCGATTCCGGTGCACATCAACGGGCGGACCCTGTCGGGGGCCACGATCTGCCTGGTGGGGGAGCGGCCGCACCCGATCTCCCACGAAGTGATCGAGACGTTTCTGGCGCTGGAACGGGCTGTCTTCGGCAAGCCGGTCACTCTGCGCTATGCGGGGGCGGAGGCGCGGGGCTGCGGGACCGGGCGCACCGTGGTGCTGCGGCTTTACTCCGGCCATCCGCCGAACCGCGCCCTGTCGGCCGATCTGGCGTGGATGAACGCGGCCTATGATCTGGGCCTGCCCGCGCGGCGCGACTATGCCGCGACCTCGCCCGCGATGGCGCAGACGTTCTTCGGGCGGCGGGGGCAGGGCACCCACATCATGGTGCAGCAGGCCGCGTTGCCGAAGGTCGGCGCGCTGGAGGCGGCGTATTACCGGTCGATCCTGATCGAGGAGCTGTTCCAGTCGTTCACCTTCGGCATGGACATCCTGCGGTTCGAGCGGGGACCGGGCTTTGTCTCGAAGCTGCAGGAGACGCCGACGCGGATGGACCGGCTGCCCTGGACCTCCCGCGCGTTCATGCGGGCGCTGTTGCAGTCGAACCCCGGCGCGCTGTGCGAGTTCGACATCTTCATGATGCACGCGGTGGCCCGCTCACCCGCCGAGCAGACGGTGGAGCCGGTGTTTCTGGAATTCATCGATGCCGAGTACGACCAGCTTGCCGCCCTGGCGGGGGAAACGATGGCCGATCCGCGGTTCGCGGCGATCACCGACCGGGACTGCCGCGAGGGCAGCCTCGTGCGGCCCTGATACGACCATCGGCGGTATTTGTGCCCTGCCGGTTCCCGCATAGGCTGGCCTGATACCAGAAGGTTCCAGCACAGGGGCCAACGGTCGGGGGGACGATGGACACGCAAACCGAAAACACCGCGCCGCCGGAACTGGCCGCGCTGACCGCGCAGCTTCACGCAGGACTGGTCGGCCACGAGGTGCTGATCGAGCGGCTGCTGACTGCGCTGCTGGCGGGCGGGCACATGCTGGTCGAGGGGGCGCCGGGGCTGGCCAAGACCCGCGCGGTCAAGTGGCTGGCGGAGGCGGTGGAGGGGCAGTTCGCGCGTATCCAGTGCACGCCGGACCTGATGCCGTCGGACCTGACTGGCACCGCTATCTTTCGCCCGCAGGACGACAATTTCGAATTTGTGCGCGGCCCGGTGTTTCATAATCTGGTGCTGGTCGATGAGATCAACCGCGCGCCGCCCAAGGTGCAGTCGGCGCTGCTGGAGGCGATGGCCGAGCATCAGGTGACCGTCGGCAACGAGACCCACGCGCTGCCTGACCCGTTTCTGGTGGTGGCAACGCAGAACCCCATCGAACACGACGGCACCTTCCCGCTGCCGGAGGCGCAACTGGACCGGTTCCTGCTGCACGTGGTGCTGGACCTGCCGGATGCGGAGACCGAGCGGCGGATCCTCGATCTGGTGGAGACGGAGGCGCAGGGCAGTGCGAAACCGGGGCAGGCAATGACACTTGATGCGCTGGCCGAGGCGCGGGCGGCGGCGCGGGCTGTGCATCTGGCGCCTGAGTTGCGCGACTACATCGTGCGGCTTGTCGCGGCCACGCGCACAGGGCCGCGGGCAGAGGAGATCGCGCATGCCGTGTCGCCCCGCGGTTCGCTGTCGCTGGCGGCCTCGGCCAAGGCGCGGGCGTATCTACACGGGCGGAACTTCGCGGTGCCCGAGGATGTGGCGGCGCTGGCGGCGGACGCGCTGGCGCACCGGCTAGTGCTGACCTGGCGCAGCGTGGCTGAGGGGCGCAGCGCCCGGGCGCTGATCGCCGACCTGCTGGAAGAGGTGGTACCGCTGTGAGCGGTAGTGTCGCCGCGCTGGAGGCCCCCGGGGTTGCCCTGACCGCGCCGGATCTGATCGCCCTGCGGCCGCTGGCCCTGACCGCGGGGCGCCCCGATGCGCTGGCCGCGCTGCCCGGCGGCTTTGCGACCCGGGCGAAGGGCAGGGGGCTGGAGATGGCGGACGTGCGCGAGTACGTCGCCGGGGATGACCTGCGCCACCTGGACCGGGGTGCCACCGCGCGCACTGGGCGCCTGCACGTTCGGGAGTTTCAGGAGGAACGCGACCGCATCGTGCTGCTGATCGCCGATTTCCGCCCGTCGATGGTCTGGGGCGTGACCCGCGCCCTGCGCTCGGTCGCCGCCGCCGAGGCGCTGGCGCTGATCGGCTGGCAGGTGGTCGAGGCGGGCGGCCGCGCAGGCGTGCTGGTGGTGCGCGCGGGCGAGCCGATGATCGCGGCACCGCGCGGGCGGGTGCGGGGGATGCTGGATGTGATCGGCGTTCTGGTGGAGGCGCATGCCGAGGTGGTCGCCGCGCTGGTGGAAGGTCAGGGGTCCCGGACCGGTGCTGCCGATCCCGACCCGCCGCTTGACCGGGCGCTGGCGCAGGCCGAGCGGCTGGCCCCGGCGGGGGCCGAGGTGATCCTGGCCTCGGGCTTTGATCAGACCGGTCCGGGTCTGGGCGACCGGCTGGGGCAACTGGCCCGCCGCCGGGAGCCGCGGCTGCTGCGGATCGTCGATGCGCAGCGCGGGCAACTGCCCGCGGGGGTCTATCCGATCCAGTTGCCGGACGGGCGGCGCGCGCGGGTACATCTGGACGGCGGCGCGGCGACAGAGGCCGCAGAGGAGGTCGCCGTCGCAGACTGGCCCGCGTTGAGCATAAGCGCCGGGGACCCGGTGGAGGTGACCGCGCGGCGGCTGGCCGATGCCTTTGGCGAAGGGCCGCCACGATGACCGAAAGGGCGCTGAGCGAAGAGGCGATGCTGGCGGGTCTGCGCGACATTCACTTGCCAGCGGAGGCCGCGGGCGGGCCGCTGGCCGACATCGCCGCGGCGGTGGCGCTGGCGGGTGTGGCGGCGCTGCTGCTGAGCGGAGTGCTGCGGCTTCTCAGCCACCGGCGGGTGCGGGAACCGCCGCCGGACCTGAGGACCGAGTTGGCCGAACTGGGCAGCCTGCCGGAGGAGGCGCGCCGGGTGGCGCTGCTGCACCTGCTCAAATCCCGCGCGCCGGACCGCTTTGCGGCGCTGCGGGGACAGCTTTACCGCCCCGAAAGCAGGTTGACGGTAGCCGCGTTGGAGGGGGAGGTGCGCAAGCTTGCTTGACCTTGCCGACCCCTGGGTTTTGCTGCTGGCCCCGGTGCCCCTGCTGGCCGCACGGCTGTTGCGGCCAGCAGGGGCGCAGGGGGCTGCGCTGGCCGTGCCCGAGCGGATCGGTCTGGCTTTGCTGGGCGCCTCCGGCACCGGCGCGGCGCGGCGTGACGTCCTGTGGAGCCGGGCGATGCGCTGGGGCGCCTGGGGGTTGCTTCTGCTCGCGATTGCCGGGCCGCGGACGCTGGCGCCGATCTCGGCCCTCAAAGTCAGCGGGCGGGATCTGGCAATCGCGCTGGACCTGTCGGGCTCGATGGTGCGGGACGATTTTCACCTGGACGGGGCGCAGATCACCCGGCTGGAGGCGGTGCAGGCCGTGGGTGCCAGCTTCGCCCGGCGGCGAGCGGGGGACCGGGTGGCGCTGGTCCTGTTTGGCTCGGAAGCTTACTATGCCGCGCCGTTCACCTTCGACGTGGAGGCGGTCGCGCGGCGGATCGAGGAGGCGACGATCGGCATCTCTGGTCGGGCCACCAACATCTCCGACGGGCTGGGTTTGGCGTTGAAGCGCATGACCCGGTCTGAGGCAGCGACGAAAGTGGTGATCCTGCTCAGCGACGGGGCCAACAACGCGGGCAGCACGAACCCGCAGGGCGTGGCGGGGCTCGCGTCCGCAATGGGCGTGCGGGTGCACACCATCGCACTGGGGCCCAAGGACCTGACCGAGGCGGATGTGGGCGAGCGCGGCGTGGTCGACGCCGCTACACTACGCGCGATCAGCGAGGTATCGGGCGGCACCACCTTTCGTGTGCGCACGACCGAGGACCTGCAATCGGTTGCCGAGGCGCTCGACAAGCTTGAGGCGACCGACAGCGACGGGCTGGCGGCAGAGGTGTTCTTCGAGCATTGGGTCTGGCCCGCGGGGCTGGCCGCCCTACTGGTGCTGGGCCTTGCGTGGCGGGGCCGGTGATGGAGCTGGGCGAGATCACCCTGCTGCGTCCCTTGTGGCTGCTGGCACTGCCGCTGGTCGCGGGCTTCGGCTGGTGGCTGATGCGCCAGACCCGGGGGCTGGGCAGCTGGACCCGCGCGGCAGACCCCGCGCTGTTGCGCGCGCTTGCTGTGCTGGGCCGGGTCGAGGCGCAGGCCAGCCGCCTACCGCTGATCGCGGCCCTTGGCGTCGCGGCGCTGGCGGTGCTGGCGCTGGCGGGCCCGGCGATGGAGCGGCGCGACAGCCTGAGCTACCGCAATCTCGACGGGGTGGTGCTGGTCATCGACGCCTCTGACAGCGTGGTGGAGGATGCCCGCTGGCCGCAGGCGCTGACGATGGCGCGCTTTGCCGTCGCGGGGCTGGGCACGCGGCCCGGCGGGGCGGTTGTCTTCGCCGGCGACGCTTATGTGGCGACCGACCTGACGGTGGATCACCTGCAACTGGGCCAGACGGTCTCGCTAATCGACGCGGAAACGGTGCCCAACCCCGGATCGCGCCCCGAGCGGGGGCTAGAGATGGCCGCGGCGCTGATGCGCGGCGCGGGCGTGGTGGCGGGCGATGTGATCCTGCTGAGCGACGGGGCAGGGCTGGGCCCGGCCTCTCTGGTGCAGGCCGAGGCGCTGGCGGGGCAAGGGGCCCGGCTGTCGGTGATCTCGCTGGGTGCCGGGGCCGCGGCGGAGACCCACGCGGCATTGGGGGGTGGCCAGGTCTTCGGGCTGGGCGACACCGACGCGCTGACCGCCTGGCTGGCCGAGGATGGGCGCACACGGCTAGAGCGGCAGGACTATCCGCTGTTGTTCTGGAAGGACCAAGGGCGGTTTCTGCTGCTGCTGGCGCTGATCCCCATGTTGCTGCTGTTCCGTAGGCAGGCGGCATGAGGGCGCTGGCGGGCCTGACCGCACTGGCGTTGGCGCTGGCACTGGCCCTGGGGGGCGGCGCACCCTTTGGCCGGGTGCTGATAGCCCTGGGCTGGCCCGGGCTGGCGGCGGAGGTGTTCGAGGACCCGGGCTGGCGCGGGGCCGCGCTGTACCGGGCGGGGGACATGACCGGCGCGGCGCAGGCGTTCCGCGGCGCGCAGGAGTCGTACAATCTGGGCAATGCGCTGACCCGCGCCGGATCTTACCCGGCAGCGCTAGAAGCCTATGATCTGGGGATTGCGGCGGGAGACGCGGATGCGCGGGCGAACTTCGATCTGGTCGCCGCCTATTACACCGGGCTTGCCATCGATCCCGACGCGCTTGGCCTGTTTCCCGAGCGCTCCTCCGGCCCCGAGGCCGACAGCTTCGTCGCGCGGGGCAACGCCCGGGCCGCGGGGACCGGCGACGAGGTGACCAACAACAACACCATGCTGGGGCTGGCCGAACTCGACAGCCGCGGACGGCTGGGGGTGCGCCGAATCTTCGACAAAGCCTTCATGGTCGCCGACGAACGCTGGCTAACGCAACTGGCGGACGTGCCCGGCGAGTACCTGAAGGCGCGGATCAGCCACGAGGCGAAGCGGCGGGCGAAACTGGGGCTGGCACCGCCGGAGCCGGAGGACCCGCGATGAAGGCGCTGTTGGTGGTTGTGGTCTGGATGCTGACCGGTGCGGCGGCGCTGGGGCAGTCCCGCACCGTGCTGCCGGAAGAGCTGCAGATCTCGGTGGAGGTCGAGGCGCGCGAGCATACCCCCTTCGTGCGCGAGATGGTGCTGATCACGATCCGGGGCCAGTACACCCGCCACATCACCCGCGAAAGCCTGATCCAGCCCGACTTCGAGGGCTTTAGCTGGGCGCAACTGGGCCCGGACAGCTGGGCCGACGAGCGGATCGACGGGCGGCTGGTCAAGACCTTTGCGCGGCGGATGGCGATCTATCCCGACCGGGCCGGGCCGCTGACCATCGGGGCGTTTACCCACAAGCTGACGCTGACGGACGAGGGCGACGACTGGTTCGACCATCAGATCACCTCGGCCCCGGTCACCATCGAGGTCGCCCCGGCCCCGGTGACCGAGGGGTGGTGGTTCCCCACCCGCACCCTGCGCGTGTCCGACCAGTGGTCGAACGCGCCCGCACTGCTGAAACCCGGCGAGGGGGTGCTGCGCGTGGTGCGGCTGGAGGCGCTGGGGGTCACGCCCGAGATGATCCCGCCGATGCCCACGCTGACCTCCCCCTCGGCGATCATCTTTCCGCACCCCGAAAAGCGGCTAGTGGAGCTGTCGCCGGAGGGGCCGATCACCTATGCGTTCTGGCGATGGACGATCCGGCCCACCAACGACGTCTCCACGATCGTCGAGCCGCTGACATTCGACTACTTCGACACCGCCGCGCGAACACACCGCACGGTCGAGATCTCGGCCCAGCGGGTGGCCTATGGCGATGTGGTGCCTGCCGAGGCCGCGCCGGGGCCGGACCGGCCAAAACAGGCAAGATTGCCCGGGTGGGCGGCGCTGATCGCGGCCGCGCTGGTATTTGCGGGCGGTGTGACGCTGGGGCTCAGGGGGCGGGGGGCGCCTGGCTTCGCCGCGCTGCATCGGTTCCCCCTGTTGGACCCGATGGCATGGGGGCTGACCGCCGCATCCCGGCGCGGCGATGCGGCGGAGGTGCGGCGGCGCGCAGCGCGGATGCTGGACCGGGACGGACCGGCGCCATACCGCGCCGACCTGCTGCGGCTGCTGGATCAAACGCTGTTTTCGCCGACCCGAATAGCGCCGGACCTGCGGGCATTCTCCCGCGCGTTTCTGCGGCGGCACGGATAGCCCGGCCCACCGGTGTTTTTTTGGAACCAAGGGACTGGGCAGAATGGAGTTCCCCCGGTTTGATGGACACTTTTTTGTTGATGAAGGAGAGTGTTTTTCATGCCGAGAACGAGGAACCCGTACCCGACGGAATTTAGGGAGCAATTGGTTGAGCTGGTGCGAGCTGGCCGCAGCGTTGAAAGTCTTGCGCGGGAGTATGAGCAGTGCGCAGCCACGATCCATGATTGGGTCAAGCAAGCCAGTGCTGATGACAGTGACCGCGATGACGGTCTGAACCGCGCCGCATTGGAAGAGTTGCGTCAGTTTCGCCGAGAGGTGAAACAACTTCGCCAGGAACGGGACATAATCTCAAAGGTTGCCCATTGATGGCGCCATTGGTTCGAGCCCAATGGGCGACGCTTGGTTTGCACAAAACGACGTGACATCGCGGAGGTCTTCAAGTTTATGACAGCGAACCAAGCCGATTATTCTGTCCAGTTGATGTCGCGCACCTTGGGCGTTTCCCGCAGCGGTTTATATGCCTATCACAGCCGCCCGCCCAGTGCCCGGCAGGCCGCTGATGAGGCGCTGACCAAACGGATCGCAACGATCCACATAACGTCCGAAGAGACTTATGGCGCGCCATGCATCCACGCTGAATTAGCCGAAGATGGTGTCCATGTCGGTCGTAAGCGCATTTGGCGCCTTATGAAAGCCAAAGGCTTGAGAGGCGTCAGCCGTCGCAAGTTCGTGGTCACGACAGAGCGTGATCCACGCGCCCGACCAGCCAGTGACCTTGTGGAGTCGACGCCCCACCCTGTGGCTGGCAAAGCGCCAGCCCGCTGGAGCCGCCCGGCGATTTCTTCGAAGTAGCCTGCCGGTAGCAGGCTGGCGCTCGCCTCTCATGCTTTGCTAAAGCAAAGCACTGCCGGCCAACGGCAAGGCGCCTTCGGCTTTAGCCCGTGCGAGTTAGCGTGTTGCCGTTACCGACGAAGCGGGCTCGAACCGGTCAGCCGCCACCCTCCGCCCGACCATCCGTTCCTCCGGCGCTTGAAAAGTCTGGTATTTCCGCTAGCCTCACTGGCGAGGGGGCAGCACGCATGGCGTCAGAATCCCCCAACGGGAGGGAAAAAGTGCAAAGCCAGTCGGGGCACCAGCCCCCCAAGTCTTATGCCTCGGTGCTGATTGTTGACGATCACCCGCTGTACAGTGACGCGCTGGCCGCGGCGCTGGACCTGGCGTTTCCCGACTGCCGGATCGAGAAGGCCCACACGCTGAGCAACGCGATCGCCCGGCTTGAGGGCGGATTTTCGCCGGAACTGGTGATGTTCGATCTAAAGCTGCCCGACGTCGCCGGCATCTCGGGTTTCGTGCGGCTGCGCGGGCAGGTCCCGGACACGCCGATCCTGGTGATCTCGTCGCTCGCCTCTGTTGCGCTGGTGCAGTCGCTACTGCGCGAGGGGGCCGCCGGGTTCCTGCCCAAGGACAGCTCCGCGCAGGAGTTGCGCGAGGTGCTGGCGCAGATCGCCGAGGGCAAGACCTATGTTCCCCGGGCGTTTCAGGTGCACGAAGATGCGCCGGAGACCCAGCATTGTGCCAGCGAGCTGAACCCGAAACTGGCAGCGCTGACGCCGCAGCAGCAGAAGATCATGCGGCTGATCTGCGCGGGCAAACCGAACAAGCAGATCGCCTATGAGCTGTCGCTAGCCGAGGCGACGGTGAAGGCGCATATCACCGCGCTGCTCAGGCGGCTTGACGTGAACAACCGCACCCAGGCCGCCGTTCTGGTCGAGGCCGCGCTGGCGGACGATCCCGGTGACGATCCCGAAGCACGGGCCTTTCTCAACCACTAGGCAAACCGCATGCGTGACACCGCCCCTTCGCCGTCTTTTGTCCGTGTCGGTGTCTCACGGAGTGGCGATGCGACTACCGCAGTGCGCGAGGCGATGGCCGACCTGACCCTGACGGAGACCCGCTTTCTTCTGGCCTTCGTACCGCAGGGGCACGATCTGGATGCGCTTGCGCAAGCTTTGGACGCCCACACCGGCGGGGTGCCGGTGTTTGGCTGTACCTCTGCCGGGCAGATCACAGAAAGGGGCTATGAAACCGAAGCGCTCCTGCTTCTGGCTTTCCCCAAGGCGCATTTTCGCTGTTCCTCGATCCTGTTCGAGCCGCTGAATCCGCTGCCGATCACCGAGATCGCGACGCGCACCAAGCGGCGGGCCGACAACTTCGTCCACACCGCCGGGTGGAACCGGCTGGGGCTGGTGTTCGCCGATGGGCTGTCGAAACAGGAAGATCTGCTGATCTCAGCGCTCAGCAACGTGCTGGACGACATGCCGGTCTTTGGCGGCTCCGCCGGGGACGGCCTGCGGTTCGAAGAGACCTTCGTGCTGCACAACAATCGGTTCTACCGCGATGCGGCGCTGCTGTTGCTGCTGGAGACCAACCTGGGGTTTCAGGGCCTGGGCTTCGATCACTTCCTGCCCACCTCCCGCCAGGTGGTCATCACCGAGGCCAACCCGCGAGAGCGGCTGGTCTATGAGATCAATGGCGCCCCCGCGGCACAGGAGTACGCGCGGCTTGTGGGATGTGCGGTTGAGGACCTGTCGCCGCATATCTTCGCCGAAAACCCGATGCTGGTTGAGCACAACCAGAACCACTACGTGCGGGCCATCAGCGATGCGACCGACAGCCATGCGCTGTCGTTTCTCGCTGCGATCGATGACGGATTGATCATGTCGCTGGGCAAGGGGCGGGAGATCATGGCGACGCTGAAGGACGGGCTGTCAGTGGCCGACAGCGCCGGGCGAACGCCGGACTTCATCCTGGGGTTCGACTGCGTGCTGCGCAAGCTTGAGATCGAGCACAAGCAGTTGAGCGGCGAGGTCTCGTCGGTGTTCCGCGACCGGCGGGTGTTCGGCTTCAACACCTTCGGAGAGCAGCATCGCGGGCTGCACATGAACCAGACCTTTGTCGGGGTCGCCTTCTTCGGGGCCGACGGGCGCGTGCTGCCATGAGGCTGGTGGACAGCACCCAGACGCCCGAGGTGCAGCTTGACCGGCAGGCCAAGATCATTGACGCACTGATGCGCCGCGCGGGGCGCCAAAAGGACATGGATCTGTCGGCCTTCAGCGCGTTTCAGTCGGCGATTGAGCTGCAGGAGAAGATCGAGGCGCAGTCTCGCGATCTGGAGCGGGCGACGACCGAACTGGAAAGCGCGCGATTTGATCGGGAGCGGACCCGCAAGAGCCTGGTCGAGGCGCTGTCGTCGATGGAGGAGGGGCTGGCCCTGTTCGCCGATGGCAAGCTTGAGGTCTTTAACGAATTGTTCCGGCTGCTGTTGCCGGATGTGACCGAACAGGTCGCGCCGGGCATGCACATCGACCGCTATTTCGAACTGATGTCCGCGAGCCGCTATCTTGCGTCGGATGATCAGATGCTCAGGCAGGCGGTGACGCAGGGCGTTCCGCGCGCGCATGGCGATCATGGCGATACCAGCAATTCCCTTATTCTGGAGCTGTCCCACGACCGCTGGTACCAGCTGCGCATCCAGCGCACCTCGTCGCTGAACATCATCCTGCTCTTCACCGAGATCACATCGCTGGTCCGCAGGGCCCGGATCGAGCGGGAGCATCTGATCGACCGGCAGGCGGACTACCTGCAAGCGGTGTTCCACAACTCAAGTTCCGGCATGTGCACACTGTCGCCCACGGGCGAGATCAAGATGCAGAACCGTCAGTTCCGGAAGATCCTGGGCGTGCCCTTCACCATCGCGCAGGAGGGGGCGTCGCTGGACGGGGTACTGGACTACGTGCGCGCCCGCTCGCTGCCGCGTGACCGGGCGATGTTCCGCGCCACCCTGTGGCGGCAGGAGTTGCACAAGCACGGGCGGTTCGAGAAGCGGGTGCGGCTTGGGCAGGGCAAGGTGCTGCATGTTCAGGCGAGCACCCTGCCGGATGGCGATTTTCTGATCGAGCTGAAGGACGTGACGCTGGAGGCCCGGACCACCGAGATGCTGGAAAAGCGGGTGTTCGAGCGGACGGCGGAGTTGACCGACGCCAACACCCGGCTGACCGAACAGTACGAGACCAAGGCCCGGGTGGAGGAGGAGTTGCGCCTGGCCAAGGAGCGGGCCGAGGAGGCGGTGTCATCGAAGACGCGGTTTCTGGCCGCGGCCAGTCACGACCTGCTGCAGCCGATCAACGCCGCGAAGCTACTGATCTCCACCCTCAAGGAGGCCGCCTATGGCACCGGGCTGTCGCCCACGGTGGACCGGCTGGACGGGGCCTTTGCCTCGGCCGAGTATCTGCTGCGGTCGCTGTTGGATATCTCACGGCTCGAAAGCTCGGACCCGAACGCGGTCAGCCCGTCGGATGTCAGCCTGAGCGCCATTCTTGAGGCGGTCTACGCCGAGCAGGCGCTGGTCGCGGCGGAAAAGAGCGTGCGGCTGTCGGTCGTCCCGTGCTCGACTGTGGTCCGGTCCGATCCGCTCTATCTTCTGCGGTCGGTTCAGAACCTGGTGGTCAACGCGATCCAGTACACACCCTCGGGCGGGCGGGTGTTGGTGGGGTGCCGGCGGCGTGGCAAAAAGGTGGTGCTGGAGGTGTGGGACACCGGGGTCGGCATCGCGTTGGAAGATCAGGGGATGATCTTCGAGGAGTTCACCCGCGCCGCGGAGGCGCGACCCAGTACCGGCGTGGGGCTGGGCCTGTCGATTGTCGAGCGCACCTGCCGCCACTTCGGGCACCGGGTCTGGGTGCGCTCGAAACCCGGCGAGGGGTCGGTATTTCATCTGGAAATGGACGCCATCGGGACCGATCAACCGCGCACCGAGCCGATGAAGCTGTTGTCCGATCAGGATGACCAGCTGCTGGACCAGATCGTGCTGGTGGTCGAAAATGACGAGGACGTCCTTTATGCCACCACCGCAAAGTTGGAGCGTTGGGGCGCCAGTGTGCTGGCCGTGCGGTCAACCGCCGAGGCGCTGACGATGGTCGGGGACATGGGCATCCCGCCCGACATCATCCTGGCCGACTACCAACTCGACGGCGATGACCGGGGCACAGATGCCATCGCCCAAATTCGGGAGATGTTCGGCGAGCACGTGCCCGCGATCCTGATCACCGCAGACCGCAGCGCGCACCTGCGCAAGGCGGGGGCACAGAACCAGTTCGCGGTGATGACCAAGCCGGTCAAGCTGGGGCGGCTGAAGTCGCTGATCGGCTGGAAGATCCGGCACGAAGGCGGCCCGCGCGCGGCGCACACATACGAAAGTCGGCCATGACACAGGTCTGTGGCCGCATACTCTGAGTCAGGGGGGATCGTTACACATGGCAAAGGCGCTTGGCCTGATCGGGCTGATTGTGGTTCTCGCGGCATCGCTGGCGGCGGCGCCCGCGACCGCGCAGGCCGGGTACGAGCTTCTGTTCCGCAATGGCACGCTGGACACCATCGACCGCGAGGCCGCGCTGCTTTACCGCCGCGATGTGACCAACACGCTGAAGCCCGAGGCCGCGACCCGCGACACCGGCGACATCGCCCTGTCGTTCGATGCGGTCAACGCCGAGCTGGCGCAGCTGGAGTTCCGCAGCGACGGCAAGACCCGCAGCCTGGGCCGGTTTCCCGCCAGCGTGGGCAACCCGATGATCATGTACTTCTATGAGAGCATCGTGCGCGACATGGCCGAGGCCGCGGGCGGCAGCCCCTACTACATTCGCAACCGCGTCAAGGATGCGCTGGTCAAGCCGCTGGACCCGGTGGCGGGCGAAGCGGTCGTGGACGGGCGCACGGTGCCCACCGTGACCGTCAGCCTGTCGCCCTTTGCCGAGGATCCGAACCGCGACCGCATGCAGGGCTTCGGTGACCTGACCCTGCACATCACCATGTCCGAGGCGGTTCCGGGCTGGTACATGAGCCTGCTGGCCGACACCGCCCCGGCCGGGGGCGGGGCAGGGGTCTATCGCTCGGAACTGGTGTTCGACAGGCTGGAACCGGCGCAATGATCCGGGCGGCGGTACTTGGTGCGATCATCGCTGGCCTGCCGGTGGCCGGGGCTGCCCAAAGCGTCGCCGAGCAGCTGAACGACTATCCCACGGCCGCCCGCGCCGACTACGTTTTCGCCTGCATGGCCGCCAACGGGCAAAGCCGCGAGACGCTGGAGCGCTGCGCCTGCTCGATCGACGAGATCGCGACGATCCTGCCTTACGAGGCCTATACCCAGGCCGAAACCGTGCTGTCGATGCGCCGCGTGGGGGGCGAGCGGATGGCCGTCTTCAACTCGTCGGTCGCGGCGGAAAACCTGGTCGCCGACCTGCGCCGCGCCCAGGCCGAGGCGGAGATCATCTGCTTCTGATCCATACGCGCAGGGGAGGGACCCTAATGATCACACGAAGTGCCCTGGCGCTGTGCGCCGCCCTTTCGACCCTTCCGGCCCCAGTCCTTGCGCAATCGGTGATGGACGGGGTCGACATGTCGCTTCCCAAGATGACCGAAGCGCGGATGACCCGTGACGAGGTCGTCGCCGCCCTTGACGCCGCTACGGCGGACGCACCGGCGGATTTCACCCGCATCTGGCTGAACGGGCTCGACCTGTCGGGCCTGGATTTCAGTGGTGCGATCCTGCGGGCTACCGCGCTAAACGGTGCGGATCTGAACGGCGCACGATTTGATAGCGCCGTGCTGAGCCAGGCCTGGATGATCGGGGCTGATCTGTCCGGCGCCTCGCTGGTGGGGGCGGAGCTGTTCCAGACCCAGCTGAGCCGCGCGGATCTGAGCGGAGCGGACTTCACCGGCGCGCGGGCGGCAGCCGATTTCACCAAAGCCCGGCTGGACAGCGCGGTGTTTCGGGGCGCCGATTTTTCAGCCGATATGCGCAACCAGTCCATGGGCCTGATGCGCGGCGTGCTGAAGTCCGCCCGTGGCGAGGGGGTGGACTTCACCGGCGCGCAGATGTCGCGCGCGGACCTTGAGTTCGCCAAACTGCCCGGCGCGCTGTTCACAGGGGCCGACCTGTCGATGGCAACGCTGGGCGGGGCGGACCTGTCGGGCGCGGATCTCACCGGCGCGGACTTCACCAACGCGGATGTCACGTCAACCCGGCTAAAGGATGTGTCCGGGGCAGATCAGACGAACCTGGACGATGCCAAGAACCTGCAGCGCGCCCTCCGCTGACGCCCGCTCAGGTTCCGGCGTGCTTGGGCAGCACGGTCTCGAAGCTGTTGCCGTCGGTGTCGGTCGCCTTGACGACCAGATCCGGCGCGCCGTTGTCGCTGTAGGTGAAGCGGAACACCGGGTTCTCGGAGACCGAAATTCCGCCGTCCATGGTGAACAGAAGGTCGTCGCCCTGCCAGACCTCCATGTGGTCGATGAAATGCGCAGGGATGAAAAGCTGGGTGATCTGGTCGCGTTGCAGGCCCGAGTAGTTCGGGTGCCGGATCATGATCTGCGCCTCGCGCTGGGCGGTCGACATCTGCGGCGCGGACTCGTCCCTGAACCGCCGCAGCTTCATCTTGCCCATGGTCAACAGCGCCTCCGCCGGGTCGCGGGTGGCCGGGGCGGAGCACCCACCAGAGGCTTTCACGAAGCGCCCAGTCATGTGCAGCCCGTCGTCGGTCTCGGCGATCACGCGGACGTTGGAGTATTGGTTCACCCTTACCCGCAGCTCGAAATCCAGCGGCGCCATGGACGCCCCGAACCCCATCACGGCAGCAATCGGCGCCGGGTTTTCATCGATCACCACCGTGGCGGCCGTGATCTCGGCCGTGGGGTCAAGCTGGCGCAGGATGATCGGCACGGTGGCCGCGTCATGGGCGCGGAACGGGGCCTCAAGCTCCAACAGTCCGGCGGCATCGCGGATCGGCGCATCGCCCACCACATCGTACCGCAGGCCTTCCCAGGTTTCCCCGTCGATCAGCGGGTTTTTGATCGGCTCGCCCGCAAAAAGCGGGGCGGCGGCCAGCGTCAGCGCAGCGGCCAGACACAGGGATTTTCGTGGCATTTCCGGTCCTCCAGCACGTTCTGGCGGGTGTTTTGCCATAAAATCGGGCAAAAAGATACGCCGACGAAGGGCGGTATCGTGCACAATGCCGTGCAAAGAGGTGCCGAACGGGGGCGGGGATGTTCGAAGCGATAGTTGTTATATGCGCTGGGCTAAGCGCCCCGCCCTGCCGGGACCAGCTAGTGCCGGGCTATGAAGCGGCGGAGCAAACGGCGTGCGAAGCTGCACTGGCAGCGCTCCCACCCGTCGGCCTGTCCGCTGTCCCAAAGTGCCAACCCATCGGCGCCGCGCTGACGGTGGAGGAGGTGGCGCCGGGTGTCTTCGTCCATATGGGGCTGGTCGCGGAACCCGATGCGGAGAACCGCGGCGATGTCGCGAACCTGGGCTTCGTGATCGGCGAGGACAGCGTTGCGGTGATCGACGCAGGCTCCGCCGCCTGGGTGGGTGAGGCCCTGTGGCGCGCGGTCCGGGCGCAGACTGACAAGCCAGTTAGCCACCTGATCCTGACCCACCCGCACCCCGACCATGTGTTAGGCGCGGCCCCCTTCGCGCGGGCCGGGGCCGCGGTGGTGGGGCACGCAGACCTGTCGCGGGCGCTGGCAGATCGGCAGGAGAACTATCTGGAAAGCCTGGGCCGCCTGATCGGCCCAGCGGAGTTTCTGGGAACCGCGGTGGTGCCGGTCAACCAGGAGGTCTCGACGGATGATCAGATCGATCTGGGCGGACGTATGCTGCACCTGCGCGCCTGGCCCACAGCGCATACGGTGGCGGACTTGACGGTGCTCGATGCCGCCACCGGCACGCTGTTCGCGGGCGATCTGGTGTTCGACCGGCACACGCCCGCGCTGGACGGGCACCTCAGGGGTTGGCAAGCGGTGCTGGCCAAGATGGCGGAGACCCCCGTCGCCCGCATCGTGCCCGGGCACGGCGCCGTCATGCTGCCCTGGCCCGATGGGTTGGCGGCGATCCGGCAGTATCTGGCGGTGCTGGAGGCCGACACCCGCGCTGCCATCGACGAGGGCCTGCGGCTGGGCGAGGCGGTCAAGGTCATCGCCAGGTCGCAGACCGACCTTTGGGAGTTGTTCGAGGCTTATAACCCCCGCAACGCCACCGTCGCCTTCACAGAACTGGAGTGGGAGTGATATGCCAGCGGCGTCCACGCCCGCAGGGGGTGTCAAAAAACTGTCGCAGTTGGCTGGAGACCCGCAAGAACTCGATGATTTGAGGCGTGTTGTGGCCGTTGAGCGCGAAACATCGCTGGATATGACCGGAGCCGATCGATGTGGGGCGTTAATCTGCGCTATCAGACAGAGCCATCCGATGGCATTCCGGCGTTCATGGAAGATCAGGCGGTCGAAGTTGTAGGCGAGGTTGGCCAGGATCCGTTTCGCCTCGGCCCGGGCCAGCCCAGTGGTGCGGATGAACCGCCCGAAGCGGTTCTTGTGATGCGCGAAGACGTGCTCGACGGCAGCGCGGACGGATGACTTTTTCGCGTTGGCCCGGGCCGTCGCCGTGGGCATCCGTTTGCCCGCCGGTTTGCGGCGGTGGATGCGGCTGGTGAGCATGCGCTTGGCGCGCCATTTCTCGTTGCGCTGCGAGCGGTAGGCGCTGTCCGCCTAGACCTCTGAGCCGGTGTTGTCGGTGCTGACAACGTACCTCAATTGCCGCCCATCAGCCTCGGAGGCCGATGTGACCTTCGCTTCGCGGATAAAGCCGAAGCGGCGGTCGATGCTGATATGCGATTTGTAGCCGAACACCGGCACCGCGATCATCGGCAGGGGCGTGCCGTCGGGGCGGTATCGCACCTTGCCACCGATCTTGAGCGTCCAGCGGGCATGCGTATCTTTCTGACGGGCCTTGTTCGGCTCATCGGGCCAGATATCGTCGGCAGTCTTTCCCGCCTTGATGGAGAGTACCGCAAAGTGCGGGGCAAGTATGCTGCCATTTTGTCGTCTTCGGCGGCTTTCATCCCCGGATCATGAACCTCGTTTTAGCGTCGAAGAGATTGTGCTGCGCCTGCAGGATCAACGCCTTGAACATCGATACCGGATCGAACGGTGGGCGGCCGCCTTTAGAGCCATCGCCATAACCCATGCCTTCGACCAGCCAGCACCGGAAATACTCGAAGTCGACTGTTGCATAGAGGACCTCAAGCGGATCGCCGTCCTTGCTTAGGCGCTCAAGATGGTCTGCAAGGCTGAAACGACTGTTGGGATTCATGATCGCTCCTCCATGCAATCAATGAATCACAGGCTGCTCAACCCCGGTAGGTTTTTGCGGGTCTCCAACTTAATCTACGCCAGACCCTGTCCAACAAATTGGGGAGCTCAATCAGCCAGTTCGCCAGAGATGTAACTCGAGCCGTTGTCGCCATGCAGGTGCCCGTGACAGTGACCAAGATCTGTCGGACCTGACCGAAGCGCTCTTTGGCGCCCAGCCTGAGGCGGTGTTGACCGCGGTCGTGGAAAAGGCCCGTGAATTGAACGCCTCGGATAATTTCGACAGTGTCCGCCGCCACTACATGCGGGCGCTCGCGTTGCAACCGCGAAACTGGGACCTGATGGAGGAGATCGGCAAAGCACTTTTCGCGGCGGGCGAGGTTCAAGCCGCCCTCGATTTGGCGGATCATGCGCTTAGCATCAACCCAATCGCGGCCAGTCTTTGGCGTTTGCGCGGCACCGTGTTACTGGTCCACGGCTTAGTGCAACCCGCGCTTGAGGCCGCCCGTTGCTGCGTTAACCTGGACCCCAGGGATGCCGCAGGCCATATTCTTTTGGCGCGTGTGTTGTTGTATCAAAAACAATATCCGGTATCGCTGCACGCCATCGCCATCGCCATCGCCATCGCCGACGCTTTCGCGGGCGATGGGCAGGGTGCGCAATCGCCGCAAATACTCGGGCTGCAGGTCGAGGTTTTGGCGGCCATCGCGCGGGATCAAGCGCACCGAGCGACACTCGCTAAGAACCGCTACCGGCGTCTTGATGAAATCGCGGACCTATGATTGTTGCCTGACACCCAAATGACCATGTTATGGGGTGGCCTATATTCACGGCCGTGGTTCTACGCGGCCGCCCTCAAGGCTCGGCCATATGGCAGGCCACCCGCGCGGGCCCAAGTTGCCGCATCTCGGGCCGTTCACGTGTGCAACGCTCAATCGCCAAGGGGCAACGTGGATGGAACGCACAGCCCGAGGGTGGGTTGATCGGGTCTGGGATCTCGCCCTTGGGCGGGTCGACCTCGCGGCCAAAAGCGTCGATGCGAGGGGCGGCCTCGAACAGCATTTGGGTGTAGGGGTGGCGGGCGCGCTCGAACAGCGCATCGCGCGGCGCCTCTTCGACCAGACGACCCAGATAGAGCACCCCAACCGTATCGGCCATATGCTGCACTACCGTTAGATCATGGGTGATGAACAGATAGGTTAGCCCCAGATCCTCTTGCAGATCTGACATCAGGTTCAACACCTGCGCCTGGACCGAGACGTCCAGCGCGCTCGTCGGCTCGTCACAAACGATCAGCTTCGGGTTCGAGGCCAGGGCGCGGGCGATACAAATCCGCTGCCGCTGCCCGCCCGAAAACTCATGCGGGAACTTGTCTGCATCCCCCGCCGCCAGGCCGACCTGCTCGAGCAGCCGTTCTGACAGCCCCTTGGTGTCGCCACCCCGCGCCGCCACGGGCTCGGCGATGATATCGCGGACCTTCCAGCGGGGGTTCAGGCTGGCGAAGGGGGACTGAAAGATCATCTGGATGTCAGACCGCACGTGATCCACCTTGGCCGCATCCGTCTCGCGGTGCAGGTCCACGCCTTCGATCTCGACCGAGCCCTCCGACGGCGCCAATAGCCCCACCACCACCTTGCCGATCGTCGATTTGCCCGAGCCGCTTTCGCCGACCAGGGCATAGACCGTGCGTTCTTCGATCTGTAGATCCACATCCGAAACCGCCTTCAGAAACGCTTTCGGCCGCCGCTCCAACAGCCGGTTCAGCCAGGGTTTCGAGACGTCGAAAATCCGTGTCAGCCCGGCGATCTTGACTAAAGCACTCATATCTTCACCTCGCCCGGGAACCAGCACGAGGCGCTGCCGCTTACGGGGGGGCGGGGTTCGGCCCGGCATTTCGCCTCTGCCCGCGGACAGCGCGGATGATAAGCACAGCCGTCCGGCACCGCGTTCAGTCCCGGCATCGTACCGGGGATCTGATTTAGCCGCCGCCGCCCCAGCGAGGCCCCGGGCGTCGACCCCATCAACCCCGCCGTATAAGGGTGCTGCGGGTCGGTCAGCACCTGCCGCACGGGCCCGATCTCGGCCAGCCGCCCGGCATACATCACCGCCACCCGGTCCGAAGCCTCCGCGATCACGCCCATATCATGGGTGACCAGCATCACGCCGGTCCCACGCTCACGGCAGAGTTTCTTGAGCAGGCTGATGATCTGCGCTTGCACACTGACATCCAGGGCTGTCGTTGGCTCGTCCGCGATCACCAGATCCGGCTCGGCGCACAGCGCCAGGGCGATAACCACCCGCTGGCGCATGCCCCCGGAAAACTCGTGCGGGTAACTGTCGATGCGGCTGCTGGCCGCCGGGATGCCCACCTCGTCCAACGCCGCCACCGCCCGATCCCGCGCCTCGCGCTGGCTGACGGGCAGATGCTCTTGGATCGTCTCGACCAGTTGGTCGCCTATGGGCAACAGCGGGTTCAGCGAGGTCAGCGGATCCTGAAACACCATCCCGATCTGCTTGCCCCGCACCCGCCGCATCTGCTCGCGCGGCAGGTTGTCGACCCGCTTGCCGTTCAGCAGGACCTGCCCGCCCGAGATATGCGCCGGGGGATCCAGCAGCCCGATCACCGCATTGCCAGTCATCGACTTGCCTGCGCCGGATTCGCCCACCACGCCCAGGATCTCGCCCGGGGCGATCTGAAGGCTGACGTCGTCCACCGGTTTCAGAATGCCGCGCCGCGTCGGGATCTCGACACACAGGTTTTCGACGGTCAATAGAGCGGTATTTTGCAATTCTTAACCCGTTCCTATATATAAGAGGTGCAAACTATACGAAGGATTGCAAGATGACCGGGCCCAAGCCGCCAGTTATTTGTTTCGGACCGAAACCACCTGTCCATTACGCCTGACCGCCCAGACCCATGATGGCCAGGTATTTGGTCATGCGTGAACCATTGGTTGCAGGGCGCACATCCTTATAAAGACCCCACATATCAATACGTTGTTCTAGAGCCGCCTCGGTCGCATCTGCCTTCATTGGGCGTCTCAAATCCGCCAGCGAAGCGGCGCTTTTGCCCCCTTCGAACAAGTAATCATCCAAAAAGAACAAAGCAAGAACGGCAGATGCCAAGGTCTCTTGCCCCAGCATATAATAATGAACCGTCGCTCGTTTTTGCCGCTCGACCGATAGGCCGTCGAACCGGCCGGTCGACATCTGGTTCAGATATTGGGTCATATAGGCATCGTTCTGATAGTATCGCACCAGGGCGCGCAACAGCAGACCACTGGGCAGTTCCATGATCCGGTCGCGACAGCTTTCAAAGATCATGTCCGCTTCCAGAGCGATCCCGACCGGCATGCCCTTGCTGGTTCCTTCCTCTTGTGCGGCCTCGATTGTTTGGCGATGGACCGCCAGGGCCTCGGGGACGGCTGTGCCGCCAAAGCTCTCGATATAGCGGTCCAGACTGACCGAGACCTCGGCCCGCAATGCGGTCACCAGCTTGCGGATCTCCTCCAGGCGGTCACTGTGCAGCAGGTCCAACTCGCCTTGCCGTTCTTGTTCGCGCTCACGCTCACGCTGCCGCGCTTGGGCCCCGAACAGCAGCACGCCCGAGAGGGCGGTGATCAACGCCCCCAGCGTACCCACCAGAGCTGCGGCAATGCGCGAGCCGTTTTGTGCAATTTCCGCTGGATCGAACAGACCGAACAACGGGCGCAACACGCTGAACAGCACCGCAAGCGCCAAGGCCGCGGTACACAGGATCACCACCGCTCGGCCGGTCACCGCAACCTCGGGTTCAGGGCGTCGCGCAGCCAGTCACCCAGCAGGTTCACCGACAGCGCCAGCACCAGCAGCGTCATCGCGGGGAAGAACAAGATCCACCATTCGCCTGAGAACAGGAACCCCTGGCCGATGCGGATCAGCGTGCCCAGCGAGGGCTGCGTGGGCGGCGCACCGACGCCCAGGAAGCTGAGCGTGGCTTCGGCGATGATCGCCAGGGCCAGGGAGATCGTCGCGATCACCAGCACTGGGCCCAGCACGTTGGGCAGAATGTGCCGCAGCATGATCGCCCCGGGCGAGCGGCCGATCAGCTTGGCAGCCTGCACATAGTCTTTTGATTTCTCGACTAAAGTCGCGCCGCGCACCACCCGCGCGAACTGCACCCAATCGCTCAGCCCGATGGCCAGGATCAGCACCCAGATCGCCGCCTCGTCCCGCGCATCGACCGGCAGGAACCCTTTGACGATCCCAAAGATCAGCATCGCGACTAGGATCGAAGGAAAGGTCAGCTGCACATCCGCGGCGCGCATGATCAGCGTCTCGGTCCACCCGCCGATATAGCCGGCCAACAGCCCCAAAGTGACCCCCAACAGCAGCGCGAACAGCACCGCGGCAAAGCCCACGAACAGCGAGATGCGCAGCCCAAACAGGATCGTCGAGAACACATCCCGCCCTTGATCGTCGGTGCCCAGCCAAAAGGTCTCGCCCGTGAAGGCGTTGGGCTCCATCGGTGCGGAAAACCCGTTCATCAGGTTCAAGGTGGCAGGGTCAAAGGGGTTGTGCGGCGCCACCAGCGGCGCCAAAACGGCGCTCAAGACCAGTAGTGTAACCAGCGCAAAAGACACCACCGCGACGGGCGAGCGTTTGAAGCTGTAGAAGAAATCGCTGTCCAGAAACCGCGCCCACGCGCTGGGGGCGGATGGCGCTTCGGCTGGTTTTTCGACTGGCAGTTCGCTCATTTCGCGGCCGCCGTGCGGTCGACCCTCAGGCGCGGGTCGATGAAGTAGTAAAGGATATCGACCAACAGGTTGATCCCCACGAACATCACCGAGATCAGCATAAGGTACGCCGCCATCACCGGGATATCCACGAATTGGATCGCGTTGATAAACAGTAGCCCCACGCCAGGCCACTGAAACACCGTCTCGGTGATGATCGCGAAAGCGATGATTGCGCCCAACTGCAAACCGACAACCGTGATCACCGGCACCATGGTGTTTTTCAGCGCATGCCGGAAATAGATCGACCGATCACGCAGCCCCCGCGCCCGTGCAAAGCGAATGTAATCTTGGCGCAGAACCTCCAACATTTCAGAGCGCACCAGTCGCATGATCAGCGTCATCTGAAACAGTGCCAGGGTGATCGCGGGCAAGATCAGGGCCTTCAGCCCGCTTGCGGTCAAAAACCCGGTGCTCCACCAGCCCAGATCGACCACATCGCCGCGCCCGAAACTGGGCAACCAGCCCAGCTCGACCGCGAACAGATAGATCAACAGAATCCCGATCAAAAACGTTGGTAACGAGACCCCGATCAGCGAGGCGGACATGATCAGATTGGCCGCGACTCCGTTTCGCCGGATCGCGGTGAAGACCCCTAGGACCACCCCGAAACTGATCGCCAGAACGGCGCTGACCGCTGCGAGTTCCAATGTGGCGGGGGCCCGTTCCGCGATGATCTGACTGACGGGCCGCCCTTGGCGATAGCTGACCCCGAAGTTTCCCTGAACGGCGTTCGACAGGAACTTGTAGTATTGCACCGGAAAGGGTTGATCCAACCCCAGTTGCGTGCGCAGACGGGCGATATCGGCACCAGTCCGCTCTTGTCCCAGCATATTATCGATCGGATCGCCGACAAAACGGAACATCGAAAAGGCCACCAGCCCGACCAGCAGCAGAACCACGATCGATTGAAACACGCGTTGGATGATATAGGCGAGCATGTCTCACCATTTACGGCTTTGCGGCCCCTGGCAAGGGGCCGCTTGCTTAAGGCCGTTCCGTCTTGAACCGCAGATCACCATCAAGGATCTGTCGAAACGTTGCACAGCGATTGCCGGGACTGCTGAAGTCCAGCCAAACAGCACTTGCGAAGACACCCGGCGCCATGGCCAGCATCGTGTCGTTGATCACGCCCCGCGACAGGGTCGACCGGGATCGATTGGCTTCAAGAAAATACACCTGGTCTGCGTCGGATAACGCCTCCAATTGCTGCGCATAAGCCATATATTCGTGCTCGGCGGTAGTCATCTGACGCCCCTCGGTCACTTGATCCACGGCCGCATGCGTTAGTTCATGCGCGATCAGACTGTCGAATAGCGTCGGAATCGGCAGACCTTTGAAAATACTGGTGTCTGTAACGGACGCTTCCAGGGCGTCGGGATGTAGCAAGGTGATTTCGCCGGACTGGCAATCAAAAATCCCAAGGCAATGCGGTTGGGCCGGATCAACGACAGTTGCAACTCGGATCGTCACTGATGTGCTCAGCGGTAGGTGGCACTGCGCAAGGCGTTCGATCGTCTGGGCGGCTACGCTGCAAATCCGATCACCCAACGAGGGCGTATCGCTTACGACGGCCACCATTTTATTGGCCTGACAGATTACAGGTTCTCCACTCCAGCCCCCGGTGCCCCAAAACAGCAAGGATGCGGCGCAGATCGCGGCGGTTGTGTATCTGTGCTGGATCAACGCTCCACCTCGCCCACAGCCGGACATTCCCAACACCTGATCAGATTACAGCATATGCGGGCCCAAGAACATCACCAGAATCGGTACGGGGGCGACCGCGATCACCACCACGATCAAGAACGCAGGGACAGAGACGACGCGGCTCAGCCCTGTTGCCAGGGCGATCCCACCGCCGCCACCGATCAATGCATTACCCGGAATGTTCAGCGCCAACGCGAGTGCCAGCAGGCGGTGGCGTACCAGCAGCGGCACCCAGCGGTTGGGGGCCTGGGCCGTCAGCAGGGCGATGCGTTCGTGTTGAGATAGCGGCTCAAGCTGCGCGATCAGTGCCGCCATGCGCCGGAACCTGAGGGTAGCGGCGCCGCGTGCCAGCAGGTGCATCGGCACCAGCCGCCCGATCAGGAATGCCAGTGACAGCCCAAGCACGGTCGCGACATAGACATGGATCGCGACAGTCGCGCCGAACATGGTCAGCAGACCAATGCCGATCTCGACCCCCGGCACGAAGGGGACGGCCAGAAGCAACGCATAGAGCAGACAGGTCACGATCAGGCCGCGACGCAGGGCGGCGGCATCCTCGGGGCTCAACTGATAGCCCAACTCGCGAAAGAACCCGCCAAGGTAGCGATTGATCAGGATCACCAGCAGGACTAGGACCACCAGCCGCAGGATCACGACCGCGGCACGCCTGGGCTGCAGTGCCTGTTCAGTCATTTGCTTGCTGTCGCGCGATCATCACGGAACCTCACCCCGAAGTCGAACAACTATAGGGGCGGTTTACCCACGACGATACAGAATTCAGGTGGAGCCGCCTGGTGCGGCGGCCCCAAAAGCGATCAGTTTATCGTGACCCAGCGCAGGATAAAGAAGTTATCGGGGCGTTGTGTCAGCTCGACGTTATTGCGCACACCCCAGACCAGTGGCTGCACATACATCGGCACGTAAGCGGCTTCTTGTTGCAGAATACCGGTTGCTTCATCCAACATGGCTTGGCGCTTGGCCTCGTCCAACTCGGACTGGATCATCGGCAAAAGCTCGTCAATGCGCGCGTTCGAGTAGTCACCGAAGTTCCAAGTGCCCAGATTGTCGACGGGGGTATGGGCCAAAAAGCGGATCGGATGCTCGGCATCGAATGTGCCGGGGCTCCAGCCCAGCAGGTACATGTCGAAGTTATCTTCGCGCAGCTCGGGCCAATAGTTTTGGACCGGCATCGCATCCAGTTCTGCGGTCAATCCCACCTGTGCCAGCATCGAGACGACGGCCTGGCACACAGCTTCATCGTTTAAATACCGGTCATTGGGGCATTTCAGCCCGAACGAGAACCCATCGGGATAGCCGGCGTCCGTCAGCAGTGCCTTGGCCGTATCGACGTTGAAATCAGGCCGTGCCGCCAAGTCGGGCGAGTAGCCGCGCATCGCGGGGCTCACAAGCTGCGAGGCAGGCTCGGCACTGCCGCGCATGATGGTCTGCAGGATCGCATCGACGTTGACCGCATGACCAACGGCCTGACGAACCCGGACATCCAGGAAGGGGTTTGCCTCGCCTGTGTCACCGTATTTCAGCGTCTCGGCCTGATGGGGCATGCCCAGCATGATCACGCGGGCCTCAATGCCCTGGATGACGTCCACACCTGGGATTTGCTCCAGCCGCGCGGCATCTTGGATTGGGACCGGGTTAATGAAATCGACGTCGCCCGACAGCAGGGCCGCAACGGCCGTGGCGGGGTTCTGGATCGGGGTGAACTCGGCGCTGGTGACGTTATGCTCGACCTCGCCCCACCAGCCATCGAAGGGCGTCAGCACGGTTTTCAGGCCGGGCTGGCGTTCGGCCAGTTGGAACGCGGCGGTGCCGTTGGCGTTTAGGGTGGCGTGGTTCTCGGCATCCTTGGCGGGCAGTTCGGCGCCGTTCGCCTCGGCCCAGCCTTTGTCCATAATCATGAAGTTGGCGATGCTGTCGGGAAAGATCGGGTTGGGCGCCGTGGTCAGGAAGTCGATGGTGTGAGCGTCGACGATCTTCACCTCGGAGACGGGCGCAAACCAACTGGCAGTGTCGGCAGCCTCGGAACTGGCGCGCTGGTACGAGAACATCACATCCTCGGCGTCGAAGGTGGATCCATCGTGAAACGTGACCCCCTGGCGCAGATTGAACCGCCAGCCGGTGTCGCCCAGCGCCTCCCAGCTTTCGGCAAGCGCGGGTTCGATGGCCATATCTTTGCCCCGCCGCACGAGCCCCTCGTAGACATTGTTCAGAAAGCCCAGGACAGGGGCCGAGTTCACGGCGTGGGGGTCCATGGTTTGCGGATCGGTGGTGCCAGCCCAACGAAAGGTCTCGGCCGGGGCCATGGTGGCGATCAGTGTCAGGGCGGTGGCCGCCAGGATTGGGGTGCGCATCAAAGGTCTCCTTGTTGGGCCGCCACTTTTTTCTGTACGCCGGGCGGGCTGGACCGCAGTTTATCGCGGTGGGCGGGTAAAGCCAGCAGTAGGGAGGCGAAATTTGCGGGTTTGCCGGCGTTTTGGCCAGATGTTCCGCCCCACGCCGAACGACTCGCAGATAGAAGCGGTCGTATCGGAGTGATTTTCCAGGGTCGATACGGAACTCAACCCAGGGCTCTCGACCTTAGGCCTGCGCTGGTTAGTTCAAATCCTTGCGATACTGCCCGGGCGTTGTCCCTGTGATCCTCTTGAATGCGGTCGTCATATGCGCCTGCGAGGAAAAGCCGGTGGCATAGGCGATGTCGGCTAAAGTATCGGTCGTGTTGCTTAGTTTGCCCTGGACCGCAGAG
>CALICM010000094.1 GCA_938049225.1 uncultured Paracoccaceae bacterium | reverse complement strand
AGGCGCACGTATCCCGCGGCTTCCACCTTGTCAGATTTGTTAACGCGGGCCATCCCGCCAAGACCAAACCTAACGCATTGGCCCGCATCAAAAAATCTTAGACAAAGGCGACGATCTAGAACATGCCTTGCTGTCGGGTCTGGGTAAGCGGGCCGGGCGTGCGCTGATCATTTCAACCTCGGCCCCGGATGACAGTCATCCATTCTCGCGATGGATCGATCACCCGCCCCCGGGCACATATGTGCAAGAGCATCGCCCGGCCCCCGGTTTGCCCGTGGATGACAGGGACAGTCTGATCCTGGCCAATCCTGGCGCAAAGCATGGCATCGGCTCTTCTCTGCAATGGCTTGAGGCTCAGGCCGCGCAGGCGGTTGCCCGTGGTGGATCGGCGCTGACAAGCTTCCGGCTTTATAACCGCAATGAGCGGGTCAGCGGTGAGACCCGCGACCAACTGCTGACGGTCGATGAATGGCTGGCTTGCGAAACGGACGAGTTGCCACCGCGCGAGGGCCAAGTGCTGATCGGGATTGACCTGGGCGGCTCCGCATCAATGAGCGCCGCCGCTTACTACTGGCCGGATTCTGGCCGCCTTGAGTGCTACGGCACCTTTCCCTCGGCCCCTTCTCTGCAAGACCGTGGGCAAGCCGATGGGGTGTCCGGTCGATATGTCGAGATGCAGGACCGCGGCGAACTGGACACGCTGGGTGACAAGACGGTGCCGGTGGCGCCTTGGCTGGCACAGGTTATGGGCCGGGTCGAGGGTGAAGTGATTGGGGCGATCTGCGCGGATCGATACGAGCAAGCCGAGTTGGGCGAAGCGATCGACCGGGCCGGGGTTAAAGCGCCGATTGTCTGGCGTGGCCAGGGCTTTAGAGATGGGGGCGAGGACTGCGAGCGGTTTCGCAGGGCGTGTTTTGACGGTCGTGTCAAATCGGCCAGCAGTTTGCTGCTGCGGTCGGCCTTTGCCGATGCGGTTTGCCTGCGCGACCCAGCGAACAACCTGAAACTGGCCAAGGCTCGTAGCATGGGGCGGATCGATCCCGCAGCGGCGTCCGTCCTGGCGGTGGCCGAAGGGGCCAGATTGATCGGCCGCGGCCCGGTCAAAGCGGGGCGCCTCATATGGGCATGAAAGAGTATCGCCGCCATTCCAGGAAGGTCACCAAGGATCGTCGCTGGCCCGCCTTGCGCCAGGCCGTACTGCGTCGGGATGATTACCAATGTCGGTCCTGCGGATCGCAGCGCTTCTTGGAAGTCGACCACATCAAGTCGGTGCGGGATCGACCGGATCTGTCATTCGAGATCAGTAATTTGCAGGCGCTTTGCAAAAGCTGCCACGCACGAAAGACGCTGGCGGAGGTGGGCCGCGCCCCCGTCAATCCCAAGCGCAAACAGTGGCTTAATCTTCTCAAGCAACCTATCGAGGAAAAAACACATGCTAGATAGTGTGAAACTACAACGGCGGCAGAGCGAGATCCGCCAGAACTTGGCGGACCTTTCCGCCAAGACCGAACCGAGCGAGGACGAGATCCGTTCCATGGACGGCCTCGAAAAAGAGTACCAGACCAACGAAACCCGCTACCGCGCGGCGCTTGTGGCTGAGGATACCGAGCGGCGCGAGGCGGGCGCGGAGCTGGAAACGCGCAAGGACGCGCAGTGGGCAGAACTGGTTTCCGGTTTTGAAGTCCGACAAATCGCCATGGCATTGGACGAGGGTTCCCAACTCACCGGGAAGACGTCCGAGGTCGTCCAAGAGATGCGCAGTTCCGGCGGTTATCAAGGACTGCCGGTGCCACTTGAAGCGCTTGAGACACGCGCCGGTGAGACAGTCGCGGCTGGAACACCCGACCCGATCCAGACGCGGCCCATTGTGGACCGGCTCTTTGCGAACACCGACGCAACCCGCATGGGGGCGCAGTTTGTGAACATCCCGCAGGGCGAGGTCGAGTGGCCGATTGTCACCAGCAATGTGACCGCCGGTTGGGCGGATGGCGAGCTTGCGGATGTGGCAGGCCCGACGGCCTTCGAGACCACGGACAAGAAGCTGGCCCCGAACAACAACTTCGGGGTGCAAATGGAGATCAGCCGAAAGTCCATGAAGCAATCGGGCGCCGCTTTGGAGGCTGCTGTGCGCCGGGACATGAACCAGGCGATCCAGGTCGGTCTCGACGCCACGGTGTTCAGGGGCACGGGTGCGAATGGTCAGCCTTCGGGCGTCATTGCCCAGGCAGCGATTTACGGCATCGCCGAGACGGCCTTAGGCGCTGGCGCCACATGGCCCGCCTTCCGGGCGGCCGTGGTCCGGTTTATCAATGCCAACGCGGCGGGTGGTCCCGGCAGCGCCCGGCTGGCGATCCGGCCCGAGGTCTGGGAAAGCCTGGACGATGCGCTGTTCGATCCTGGCAGCGGCATGACCGAGTGGGATCGGCTCATGAAGAACATCCCCAACACCGTCATCTCGACAAATGGCCTTGAGACGCCCGTCGGCGATCCGGGGGAAAGCACGGCCCTCATGACGGTTTCTGCCGGCGGGCTTGCCCCGATCTGGGTTGGGCTCTGGGGCGGGGTGGATGTGATCCGCGATCCGTATACGCTCGCGGGCTCTGGCCAGCTCAAGCTGACCGGGATCTTGACGGCCGACGTGAACGTGCCGCGCCCTGCCCAGGTCGAGATCTTGACCGGGGTGCAGTGATGGACAGCGGCCACATCATCGAAGCGGCAGACCTGGAATTGCGCCGGGCTCGGGATGGCAAGCGGCGCTTGCGGGGCAAGTTCCCCTATGGCAAGCGCGCCATCCTTGACGCCGGTGGTCGTGGCCGCCGTCCGCGCAAGGAAGAAATCGGGCCGCGCGCGTTCGACTTCGCCATCAACCAGCCCGACCGAGAGGTGCACCTTTTGGTCGGGCACAGCTACGACAAGCCTCTGGCGCGCAAGCTGAATGGGTCATTGGTGCTTGAAGACACCGACGACGCCTTGATCTTCGACGCGGAGATCGGCGAGGCGATCCAGCAGGCGTCCTACTGGATTGACTTCTTTGCGGGATTCACAGCCGGTTTGGTTGTGGGTCTCAGCCCCGGCTTTCGCGTGCCACCACCTGAGACGGTGCCGGACGCGGAGGAAACGGTCGAAGAAGATCCGGCCGAGGGCAACGCGTTGATCCGGTTTATCAGACACGCGGTCCTTGCCGAGCTGAGCCTTGTAACGCGACCGGCCTATGCAGAGACCACGGTCGAAGCGCGCGCCAAGCCCCAAACGATCCACATCCCGAAACGGAGGTTGCTGCTATGAGCGCTGTGACCGTGAGCGAGATCGAAGGCAGACCCGAGCAAGAGGCTGATGCAACCGCCTGGGCGCGGATCGAGTCTTGGATTGACTGGCGATGGGTGTCTCGGCCGGTGACCTATATTGTCGAGGGCGGGGGGGATTGGTGCCCCCGGCTCAAGCCCGTGACCTTCTCAGCAACCGAGGTATGGTCGGAGTACGATTGGACACCGATCACACTCAAGCCTTCGCCCCTGGGCGGATATGTACTGCCCGGCATAGGGCCTTATCGGTTCACTGGAACGGTCGGAGATGGCAGCGCACCGCCCCCTGAGGTGGTCGATGCGGCAACCAAACTGTCTGCCTATTTGGCGGAGAACAACAACCATCCAGGATCGTCAAGATACGCGGATGACGTTGGGCGTCTCAGCGTAACGGTGGACCGCGCCCCGACGTGGGTTGCGCGCGCTCTGCAACATTCTGGTGCAGCCGACCTATTGCGCCCCTACAGGAGTGCCCGCTGATGTGGCCCTTTCGAAAAAAAAAGCTCGAAGAAACCCGTAGCGCCGCCAGCGGCTTCACAGCCGAAATCATGGCCGCGCGCGAATCCTATCTCTCCGGTCGCACCGGTGTCGCGGACCTCACCGCCACCGCCCAAGGCTGCATCAGTTTGTGGGAAGGCGGATTATCTGTCGCGGATGTCGAAGGTACCAACCTTCTGACCCCAAGCGCCTTGGCCCTGGCAGGTCGGGCACTGGCCTTACGGGGGGAAGCCGTGTTCTTGATTGACGGTGATCGGCTGGTGCCTTGTTCGGATTGGGACCTCAAGACCAGGAACAGCCGCCCCACAGCTTACAGATTGTCGATCTCCGAGGCGGGCGGCGGGCGAACGCAGACAGCCCTTGCCGCTGAGGTACTGCACTTCCGCATCGGGGCCGATGTGTCCGCGCCCTACTACGGTCAGGCGCCGCTCAAACGCGCGCAGCTCTCGGCGGGGCTGTTGAATGCGGTTGAGACGGCCGTCGCGGAGGTGTTCGAAAACACGCCCCTGGGCTCGCAGATCGTGCCGTTCAGCGAAATCACCGACGTTGAGCAAGAGCAGCTGTCTCGCAAGTTCCGTGGCAATCGGGGTCGTGTCGTGATTCGCGAAAGCGTGGCCGTTCAGGCAGGCGGGGGGCCTATGCCCCAGACCGATTGGCGCCCTTCCGAGCTGTCCCCTGACCTCGGCCGGGCCATGACAGTCGAAACGCTCAACGCCGCACAGAACGCGATCTGCGGCGTGTTCGGCGTTCTGCCGGGGATGCTCGCGCAGGCCAGCACAGGGCCAATGGTCCGTGAGGGCCAAAGACACTTGGCACAATGGATGCTGACGCCGATTGCAGGCCTCATGGCCGAAGAAGCCACCGAAAAGCTGGGTGCACAGATCACGCTGGACGTGATGCGGCCACTACAGGCTTTTGACGCAGGAGGTCGGGCACGGGCCCTCTCGGCCATCGTGCAGACGTTGGCATTAGCGAAAGAGGCCGGTCTCGATCCGGCGATGGCAATGAAATTGGTGGATTGGGATCGTGGCGATGGTTGAACTTGTGAAGTTTTACCCGATTCGCAAGCCGATCCCAATGAGCGACGATTACGTCCTCCGAGCGCGATTTACCTGTCGCATCGACGGGGTTCGACATGAGGGCTGTGGGCTGCTGCACCGCCAAAACAAGGGATGGTCAGTTTGGCCGCCCGCCGGTGCCGCACCGTTCTCGGCCGAGGCGAAACGCCAACTCAAGGCGCTAGCCCGGCAGGAGTTTTACCGTCAGAAAATGGATGAAGAACAATGAGATACCCCAGAGTTTGGTAGGCGCTGGGGTGTGTGGGTGGATGTCCCGGCGGTTTGCTGTTCCGCGAATCATCCCCGTAAGCTGTGAGTGGGAAA
>CALICM010000093.1 GCA_938049225.1 uncultured Paracoccaceae bacterium | reverse complement strand
CTTCGAGAAGGCTGGTAGGTGTGTCAGACAATGGGTGGACGCTCGAAATCAGTTCGCTATCCTATACCCAGAACGGTTCAATAAATGACCCGTCGAAACCGCATGGGCTAAGCCTCATACACAGAGTTTCGGATACTCCCGTGGGGCATAGGACCGAGGACGGCTTTGATCGCGTGTTCTTTAGAAAACCGCTGGGACCACCGGACCTGGATGTCGACGCCGATCAAGTCTGAAGCTTTACCGCTTAGATCTTGCGGCGCCCCAACGACCCTCTGATCTGGACCAAGGTTTGGAGCTCGATTGATCGTGGCTCACCATTTTTTTCCAGAAGATCGACAAGCACGCAGGCGGCTTGTCGACCCATTTCCCGGTGCGGCACATGAACTGTCGTCAAAGCGGGATCAACGATCCGGGCCAGTTCGATGTCATCAAAGCCAGTGATGGAAACGTCGCCCGGAACATTGATGTTTCTTTCACGGGCACGTTTGAGCGCGCCAACCGCAAGAACATCATTGCCACACATGATCGCTGTTGGTGGCCTCTCCAAAGCCATTAATTGATCGAATGCCTTCGCGCCACATTCAATCTCGTAGCTCGTCTCGATGACCGCCAATTCGCCTGGATCAAGCCCGTTTGACATCAAAGCCTCTCTGATTCCCTGCATCCGCGATCTTGCGCGATCATTGCCTTTGGTAAATCCAGAGATCACGCCGATCCGATTGTGGCCAAAGGCCATGACGTTCTCTGTCAACAATTGCATCGACTTACGATTGTCGAAACCGACGCAAGACAAGGGCGCATCGGCCGAATAGGTCCAAGCAATAAGTGCTGAGACCTCTTGGCGTTTCAGATACTGATAAATCGAGTTGTCGCGATCCTCTCCGATCAAGAGCAGCCCGTCCGCGCCGCGCGTCACCAGCTTGCGTATCTGTTCCTCTTCGATGTCAGGCCGGTAAGCCGAGCTTGAAACGAGCAGGGTGTATCCTCTATCGTGCAATTCCTCCTGAAACGCTTGAAGGCCCCGGGCGAAAATCGCGTTCTCCATCGTCGGGATAATCGCGCCGATGGTGAGGGTGCGCTTGGCGGCCATCACGCGGGCGCCGAAATTCGGCGTGTAGCCCAAGACTTCAATCGCATCGAAGACCTTAAGTTTTGTTCCCTCCAGCACACGATCGGGCGTATTCAAACAGCGCGAGACGGTCGCCGTGGACACGCCCGCCGCTTTGGCCACGTCTTCGAGTTTTGGAACCTCTCGGATATTCGACATGACCCACTCGTCTGAACCGCCTCGATTAGGATAAGATCCGTAACGTATCCTCGGGGTGATGTAACGTAAATGTAAGCGCTTGCATCTTTATTATGTAAGCGCTTACATTGCTCGCAGAGCTAATTCACTCAGGAGCAACACCCATGTTTCTAGCAGCCATCACCGTGTTCGCCGTTTACTCCACGAGCGTCGCCTTGGGCGCGTTTATGGGAGATGTCTCCGAGCTGCTGGTTCTATTCGCAGCGTCGATCCTATTTGTCACCACGACTCTGCAAAGAGGGACCGACCGCAAAGGCAAGAACGGCGGTTACTGCCAGGCAGCGGTGCCCCGGTGACTTCGATGATGCACGAACTGTTCGTGTTGATCCTAATAATGATCGAGGTGGTCTGCGTGATGGGACCAAGGCGCTCGGTGTCGGGTTCGTCACACCGCCACTTGGCTTAGGGGATCACTGGGGAATCAACTAGGGGCATGAAGAGATGACACGGGGCTACCTGAAGAAAGCAACCTTGACGGCAGAGTCCGACGCTGCCTCGGTGCATGAAACCGTCAAATCCATCCTTGCCGATATTGAGCTGGGGGGCGACGCCAAAGCTGTTGAATACGCCAAGAAATTCGATCGCTACGATGGCAATGTCCTGTTAACGGCGGAGGAGATCGACGCAGCCTGTACCCTGGTGCCCGATAAGCTTAAGCGAGATATCGAGTTCGCCCATGACAACGTAAAACGCTTTGCGCAAACGCAAAAAGCGACCGTGTCGGATGTCGAACTCGAGATCGTTCCAGGCATGATCGCGGGGCAAAAGGTGATCCCGGTTGATGCTGCGGGCTGCTATGTCCCGGGCGGGCGGTACAGCCATATCGCCAGCGCCATCATGACCGTGACAACAGCAAAGGTGGCCGGTTGCCGTCACATCACCGTTTGCTCTCCACCGCGACCAGACGTGGGTATCGCGCCCGCGATCGTATACGCGGCACGCATCTGCGGCGCGGACAAGATCATGGCAATGGGGGGCGTTCAGGGTGTCGCGGCGATGACATTCGGACTGTTTGGGCTGCCGAAAGCGAATATTCTTGTGGGCCCCGGGAACCAGTTCGTGGCCGAAGCAAAACGGATCCTTTTCGGACGTGTCGGGATTGATATGATCGCCGGCCCAACCGACAGCCTGATCCTTGCGGACAAGACGGCTGATCCGCATATCGTTGCCACCGACTTGGTAAGTCAGGCCGAGCATGGGTACAACTCGCCCGTCTGGCTGGTCACTGATGATCGGGCGCTTGCCCAAAAGGTGATGGAGCTGGTGCCAGGGCTGATTGACGATTTGCCCGACGTGAACCGCGAGAATGCAACCGCCGCCTGGCGCGACTATGCCGAGGTGATCGTCTGCGATAATCGCGAAGAAATGGCGGCCACATCCGACGAGTACGCGCCAGAGCATTTGACCGTCCAGGCGCAAGACATCGACTGGTGGCTGGAACGGCTGACATGCTATGGCTCGCTCTTTTTGGGCGAGGAGACCACCGTTTCCTTTGGCGACAAGGCTACCGGCACCAACCATGTGCTGCCGACGTCTGGCGCTGCACGCTATACGGGCGGGTTGAGCGTTCATAAGTTCATGAAGATCGTCACCTGGCAGCGCGCAACCCGCGAGGGCGCCAAGCCCATCGCCCTGGCTACGGCGCGCATCTCGCGACTGGAGGGCATGGAGGGCCACGCCCGTGCGGCGGATGTTCGGTTGGCCAAATACTTCCCGGGCCAGAATTTCGACCTCTCCGCCGATGAATGATCCGCGAAAATTGTTTGACCTGACGGGCCGCGTCGCTTGCGTGACGGGTGCGAGTTCTGGCTTGGGGCGGCGGGCAGCGGTAACGCTCGCCGCTGCGGGCGCACAGGTCGTATGCGTCGCCCGCCGTCGGGACGCGCTGCTGTCGTTGAAGGCAGAGATTGGGACCGCTGCCGAATTCGTTGTGGCGGATGTGGCCGATCGCGCCAAAACCGGGGCGCTGGCCGACGCCATCTCAACCCCCTTTGGCGCGCCTGACATCGTCCTGCATGCTGCGGGCATCAACACCCGCGAAGTGGCGGGCAATGTCAGCCCAGAGGGTTGGGATCAGACCCTTGCACTGAACCTTTCAGCCCCCTTTTTCCTGTCCCAAGCCCTCGTTCCAGGCATGATCGAGAAGGGCTGGGGTAGAATCGTGAACTTCGCGTCTTTGCAATCCTTCCGCGCGTTTCCAGGCGGGATCGCGTATGGCGCGTCCAAAGCGGGGGTCGCGCAGATGACCCGCGCAATGGCCGAAGCGTGGTCGCGGTACGGCATCACAGCCAACGCCATCGGCCCCGGCTTCTTTCCAACCGAACTGACCGAGGCGGTCTTTGCAGATGCGGCGCGCGCAGAGCGCAACGCCGCCCAAACCTGTCTGCACCGGAATGGCCGTCTGGAGGACCTTGACGGCCCGCTTCTCTTTCTCTGTTCCGAGGCCTCGGGATACGTGACGGGTCAAACTCTGATGGTCGATGGGGGATTCACAGCGAAATGAAAGCACTCGTCTACGATGGGGAGCGGACGATGAATTTCCGCCAGGTCCCGGACCCAAGCCCAGCGGCCGGGGAGCAGCTTATCCGCCTAGAGGCGGTCGGCATCTGCGGTTCCGACATGCATGCTTACCTGGGGCATGATGAGCGCCGCCCAGCACCCCTCATCTTGGGGCATGAAGCCGCCGGAACGATTGTGGGCGGTGCCGATGATGGAAAGCGCGTGACGATCAATCCCCTTGTGTCATGCGGCGCATGCGCAGCCTGTCAAAGCGGGCGCGAGAACATTTGCCCCGCGCGGGAAATCATCTCCATGGCACCGCGCCAGGGCGCTTTCGCACAGTTCGTCGCGGTACCGGATAAGAACCTTGTGGAAGTGCCCAAGGACATTCCCCTGACCAGGGCCGCGTTGGCCGAGCCTTTGGCTGTGAGTTGGCACGCCGCGCGACTTGCGTGTTCCGCTCTCCACCCCGATGTCCAGCCCCGCGCGCTTGTGATTGGCGGTGGCACCATTGGGTTGGCGGCAGCACTTGCCTTGCAGGCGATGCGGGTATCGGACGTCACGATCGTGGAACCGAACCCAGCCCGACGCGCATTTTTATCCGAAACCTGCGCACAAAAGACCGTCACCAGCGGCGAGGGTCAATTTCCAATCGTCGTCGATGCGGTGGGCTTTGCGGCGACGCGGGCGGCTGCATCCAGCCTCGCCATGCCTGGTGGCGTCATCGCGCATATCGGCCTGGGCGAAGATCAAGGCGGGCTGGATGTGCGACGCATGACGCTTCAAGAAATCACATTCATCGGCGCATACACCTACACCGCGCAGGAGTTCCGCGACACGGCGGAGGCCATGTTCGAAGGGCGCTTGGGCGATTTAGATTGGTTCGAGACCCGCGCCCTGGAGGAGGGCGACGGAGCATTCCAAGACCTGCTGTCAGGGACCGTGGCAGCGCCCAAAATCCTCCTAAGGCCTTGGCCTTGAAAGACCGGGCCTCCCCATCAAACAGCCTTGAACAGCCCCGTCACCTTTTGTTGCTCGGCCAACGGATCGTCAGTCACCACAAACACTGCATGCCCTTGAAATCCAACCAAACTGCCCGAGCGACACGTCCTGAAGGAACCATGGCGGCGATCGAGAGAAGAACGGTTGGATTTGGCATTGAATCGTCTAACGCTGACTGAAATCATAGATTTCAACGCGTTAGATGATGATGCCGCCTCAGATTAAAGGCAAAACGCTTTACCCGAACATGTCAGCGGTGATACCGGCGTACCACCCGACAGATTCTTCATAGGTCTGACGCCGCAGTGCTGCGTCCTCGCCGGTCTGCGAGATAAAGCCGTCCACCTTGGCGATCTTCTCCTCGGTGGCCTCGTAAGTCGCGCCAACCTTGACGCCATCATCGGTCTCGATCAGCGACCAGCAGGTGTTCGAGAAGCGCGCCGGGAACACCCGGCTGTCGGTCAATGCACCGCGCACCGCCATGGCGCAAACCTTGGCCTGGCTATTGGCGGCAAAGCCGGACTTTGGCATGTCGCCCTGTTGGCTGGCGTCGCCCAGGACGTGGACGTTTTCGTCCATCTGGCTTTGCATCGTCGCCGGGACCACCGGTGCCCAGCCGGCCTCATTCGTCAACCCGGCGACCTGCGCGATGTGCCCGGCGCGCATGGCGGGGATCACGTTACAGGCGTCGGCCTTCTCGACCTCGCCATCGATCACCACCTCCATGGTGTCTGCGCGCACCTCGACATTGTCGGCGCCGAAATCGGGGCCGATGCGATCAATCATGCCACTGTAATGCGCTTGCCAGCCCTCCTCGAACAGTGCTTGTTTCGAAAATTTCTCTTTCGGATCAACGATCAGGATCTTGGCAGTCGGGTTTTCAGCCTTCAGTTTATGGGCCACCATTGACACCCGCTCGTAAGGACCGGGGGGGCAGCGGTAAGGGTTCGGCGGGGCGACCATGATAAAGGTGCCGCCCTCGGGCATCGCCTCGATCTGGGCTTTCAACAATTCCGATTGCGAACCCGCTTTGTACGCATGCGGCATCAGGTGCTGCACGCTGGCGTCCCAACCAGGAACCGAGCCATCGACAAAGTCGACCCCTGGTGAGACAACCAGCCGGTCATATGCCACCGTCCCGCCGTGCCCAAGGCTGACGGTGCGGGCATCCCGGTCCACGCCCGTGGCCAGGTCATGGATCACGTTGATCCCATAGGCGCTGGCCAGCGTTCCATAGCTGTGTGCGATGCTGGAAAGCTCGCGGAAACCGCCGATGTAGAGGTTCGAAAAGAAACAGGTGTAGTAGCTGCGGGTGGGTTCGATCAGGGTGACGTATATGGCACCCTCGCTGTCCTTCGCGATATAGCGCGCGGCGGTGGCGCCCCCGGCCCCGCCGCCGATGACGACCACCTTGGGCCGGGCCTGGCCGATGACCGCGGGGGCAGTCAATGCCAGCGTTCCCGCGGCGGTGGCGCCGATGAAGCTGCGTCTGTTGAGTGTCATAGTCGTCTCCCTAGTAAAAATGCACCTCTTCAGGGTGCGAGGTCCTCGAAATAGGCGGCGAGTGCCGCGATCTCTTCATCCGACAGGCGGCCTGCGATCATCTGCATCACCGGATGCGGGCGTAGCGATTGTTTGTAGGCATGCATGGCCATAACAAAGTCTTCGGACGGCCAATTGGTGATCGAGGGGATGCCCTCGGCCGAGCCGTCCGCCTGATGGCAGGTCGTGCATTCGGCGGAAAGGTATTCACCGAACTCGGCGTCCCCCTGCATAGCCAAGACCTCGGGCGTCAGGTCCGGATCGTCGGCGCGCAATGTGGGCGCGCTTTCGGGGATGTCGCGCGGGTTGTCGGAATAGCTGCGCAGAAAGGCCATCACATCCGCCAGATCCTGCGGATCCTTAAGGCCACGAAAGCTCATGCGGGTGCCTGAGACCAGCGACCTGGGATTAGCCAAATAGGCGCCCAGCGTGTCGTGGTCCCAGGTCAGCCCATCCGCCCCCGCGCGTTGCATCGACTTCGAGTATCTGAACTCCGAGATCGCCCCCGCCTGGCGGCCAAAGATGCCGTTCAGATGCGGACCAATCCGGCTTTCGGCCTCGGGGCCCACCTGATGGCAGCCCTTGCACTGGCTGAAAAGCGCCTCACCCCTTTCGGTATCACCTTGCAGCGTCTGCGCGGCCAGCGGTCCGGGCAACAAAACGAGCAGCCCGGCAGCCAAAGCCGATATCCGCATCCGGCTACCCATGCTATGCCAGCCCCCCAGCGCCCATAAGAGCAGCCTTTGGTAGACGCGACAGTGTCATTCGAAGCTCGCCAGATAGGCAATCACGGCATCGATATCCTCGGCCTTTTTTAGACCACGGAAGGTCATCTTGTTCTTCGGCAGATAACCGCGCGGATCCGCCAGATATCCGGCCAGCGCCTCGTGATCCCAGACCAATCCACCCTCGCCCGCCTCGGCCATGGCTTTGGAATAGCGGAACCCTTCGACCGCCCCAGCGGCCCCGCCGACGATCCCGTTCAGAATCGGGCCAACGCGGTTCTTGGCCCCCTCGCCGACCTGATGACAGGCCTTGCATTGCTTGAACACCTGCTCGCCCGCGGCGATCAGTGCGGGATCGACGACCGGCTCGGCAGACTCTTCGGTCACAGCGGCTTCGGTCATTTCTTCGGCGCCATCCTGATCCGGCGTGACATCCAAGACCCGAGCACGCATTGTGATCTCGACACTGTCTTTGCAGTCAGTCATGCACGCATCTGCTGATGCCATGATCGGGCTGGCATCACGGTCGTCCATGAAGAACCCATCTTCATTGGGCAGGCGGGTGTCGGCGAAATTTTCGTTCGACAGCACAAACTCGTCGTCGTCGACCACATCGTTCATATACAGCAGATAGGCAGTGATCGCATAGACCTCGTCCGGGCTCAGCGACTGCGCCTCTCCAAAAGGCATCGCGCGGTGGATGTAGTCCCAGGCAGTTGAAAGATAGGGCCAGTACGAGCCGATGGTCTTGACCGGGTCCTCGCTTTCCAGCGTGCCCTGACCGCCCGCCAGCACCGGCCAGCGGTCCACGCCCTCGCCAAAATCGCCGTGGCAGGCGGCGCATTGCTCAGCAAAAACCTCCTCGCCATCCAGGACCGAACCGGAGCCCACGGGCAGGCCCGCGCCGTCGGGGCGGATGTCGATGTCCCAGGCGGCAACTTCGTCAGGGGTGGCTTCGCGGCCCAAGCCGAGGGTGTCTGCGGCCGCGGCGGAGCCCAGGACGGTAGCAGTCAGGACAAACAAGACCTTAGGAAACTTCGACATTCTCGGCGACCCCCTCTTCATTGATGGCCCAGGTCTGGATGCCGTTGTTGTGGTAGATCGAGTTCTCGCCACGCACCGCACGCAGCGCGTCTTTGGTGGGCTGGACATAACCGGTGCTGTCATGCGCGCGGCTTTGCAGCAGCAGCGGGCTGCCGTCCCAGTCGAACTCGTAATAGAACCGGTGCATCGACTTCGGCAGACTGGGCCCATCCATCCGCGCCGCCTGCCAATTCGCACCACCATCCAGGCTGACGTCCACGCGCGGGATGGTCCCCCGACCCGACCAGGCCACACCGGTCAGCACGGTCGGCCCCGGACCATGACCAATCGGCGCCTGGGGGCTGGGGTTGGTGATGACCGATTTCGCGTCCATTTCCCACGTGAAGCGGCGCGCTTTGCCGTCGGCCAAAAGGTCGGTGTATTTCGAGGTCTCCTCGCGGTGATGCCACGGCTGATCGCCGATCTCTAGGCGGCGCAGCCATTTGACCCACATGTTGCCTTCCCAGCCTGGCACGACCAGCCGGACGGGATAGCCCTGTTCGGGCCGCAGCGCCTCGCCGTTCATTTTGAAGGCCACCAGGCAGTCGTCCAGCGCCTTTTCCATAGGGATCGAGCGGGTCATGGCCGAGGCATCGGCGCCCTCGGCCAACAGCCATTTCCCCTCGGTCTTGACCCCAGCCTCTGCCAGAATGTGGCCCAGCTTGATGCCGGTGTACATGACATTGTGGATCATGCCGTGGGTGAACTGACAGCCGTTCAGCTGCGCCCCACGCCATTCCATGCCGGTGTTGGCCGCACACTCAAGAAAATAGACATGGTTCTCGCGCGGGAAACGCATCAAGTCGTCCAAGGTGAACACCAACTCCCGGTCAACGAGCCCGTTGATCATCAGGCGATAGGCAGCCGGATCCAACTCGGCGATGCCCGCGTGATGCCGTTCGAAACACAACCCATTGGGGGTGATGATCCCGTCCAACTCGTGCAGCGGCGTGAAGTTGACCGAACTGACCGGATCGGCCGTCAGCCAGGGCACGTTGCGGCGCACGACATGGGCTTCGTATTCGGACGGCGTGCCATAGGGCCGCGCATCCACACCATCGCCCAGATATTGCGCCCAGGGCTGCACCTCGGTGATCGCTGGATCGCCCGCAGCGCGCGCGGTGCCCGCTGCGGCCAGGGCGCCGCCTGTTGCAATGGTGGTTTTCAGGAACCCTCGACGGGTTGTCCGGTGCTTCGTCATTTCGTTTGGCCTTTCCTCTGACCTATCGTTCAAATACCGGCGACTTTGACAGTCGCGTTCGGATCAATGCTGACGGTGCCCTTGCGGCGAATATACGCCTCGGCCACATCCCAAATCGGCGGACCCTCGGTCCCCTCGTTCACAGACGCCCAACCAGCCACGACATAGCTGCGGGCCGGATCGATCGCCTCGCCCGTCTTCAGCAGCGTCATCTCGGTAATCCGCGACCCCTGCGGCTTGGTCACATCAATGCGGTAGCCCATGCCACCGACCCGAACCATATCGCCACCTTGTTGGTAATAGGGGTCCGGGTTGAACAGGTTGTCGGCCACGTCTTCGAGGATCGTGTGTAGCATTTCGCCCGTCATCTCGGTGCGATAGGCATTCGGGTAGGACATGGCGGTGGCGCCGAATAGATCCTCACGTGTGATATCCGCGCCAGGGATCAGGCTGGGCCCCCAGCGAAAGCCGGGCGACAGGGCGATGTCGGCCTCACGCTCTTCGATCAGGGCGTTGCACAGCAGGTCGTCCCAGGTGCCGTTGAAATTGCCACGGCGGTAGAGCGTGCCGTCTGACTGGCCAAGAACCTCGGTGAGTTCCGCTTGATACGGCGCCCGCTGATCGGTGATCAGCTGTGCAACCGTCGGGTCCGGCGCGATGACGTCCGAAAAAATCGGGATCAGCTTGTGCTGGAAACCCTTTACCGCCCCAGCCTGCACGTCCAAATCCAACCGGGTGACGAACTTCCCGTGCGAGCCCGAGGCGATCAGCAGGGTGGAACCGACCTGAACCGGCTCGGGCAGAGCATCATGGGTGTGACCGGTCAGGATCACATCGATGCCCGGGACATTCGCGGCCAGCTTGCGATCCACATCGAAACCATTGTGGCTTAGCAACACAACCAACTCTGCCCCCGCATCGCGCACCTCGGCCACGACCTCGGCCATGCGTTCCTCACGGATCCCGAAAGACAGATTTGGGAACATCCATTTGGGATTGGCGATGGGCAAATAAGGAAAGGCCTGGCCAATCACCGCCACCTGCACCCCGCCACGGTCAATCATCGTATAGGGCTCGTAGGCCGGCTCGTCCCATTCGGCGTCAAAGATGTTGGCGCCCAGAAACGGAAACGGCAGCCCCTCGACGATCTCGTTCACGCGGTCCAGGCCCAGGGTGAATTCCCAATGCGAGGTCATCGCATCCGGTTTGAGCGCGTTCAGGACATTGACCATGTCCTGCCCGTTGGTCCTCAGCGCGGTCATGCTGCCCTGCCAGGTGTCCCCACCGTCCAGCAGAATCGCGTCGGGCCGGTCGGCGCGGATCGCATTGATCACGGTCGACACACGATCCAGGCCGCCCATCTTGCCATAGGTGCCTGCAAGCGCTGCAAAATCCTGATCGGTCAGGGCATAAGCGCTGGCGGTACCCGGCGCGACATTGAACATCTTCAGAAAATCCGCCCCCGTCACATGCGGCGGCAGGCCCGCATTCGAACCAACACCGATATTCACCGTCGGCTCGCGAAACCAGATCGGGGTCAGCTGCGCGTGAATGTCGGTGACATGGACAAGGGTCACATTGCCGGTGGTCTCGAACCGCAGCAAATCCTCTTGGCTGAGTACCTGTTGCGCCGCCAGTCGGGACCAATTGCCAATGCCGGACACGCCCGTAATCGCCGAGGCGGCCATTGCCACTTGCAGAAAGTCGCGCCTTGAGATCATTCCGGGTCCCTTCATCAAACAGACCTTTCCCGTGCCCAGGACATACGCCCCAGGCCGCGCGGATCGGCACTCCGCACAGGTTCAATTTCAGATTTCGCCCGACCGTCGCGGCCGGGTCAGTTACGCACCGATGGCCCTTCGACCGACAGCCCTTCCCCGCGCGAGGCCAGGTACAGCTCCAATGCAGTGAACTCGTCAGATCCCCGCTTGAACGGTTCGGCGCGGATATTCTCCATGCAGCCCTTGAACCGCCGATGGATCGAGCCCAGACCCGCCCATTTCAACCGATAAACCGGAAAGCCGTTAATCTGGCCCTGGCTGAGGTGATCGGCACGGATCATGTTGCCGTAGTTGTCCTCGTGGCAATTCGCGCAGGCCATATCCAACTGCCCGTAACGGGTGTAGTACATCTCTTTGCCCTGCTCCCAATAGCTTTGGGCGGGGCCGTCGATGGCCACATTCATCGGCATGCCGCGCGACTGCAGCGAGACCAGCGCGGTCATGTTCAGCATGTCCTGGCTTTCCCACTTCCACGGCTCGGCCTCCATCCGGGTCGTGCGGCAATCGTTGACGTAATCCTCCATCGCCCAAAGCTCGCCATCCTCGTTGACCTTGGGCATCGTGGTTCGCACACCGGCCAAGGATGATGGATCTTCGTGGCAGGACGCGCAGGCTTTTCCGGCGGCGCCATCGACCTCATCCCAGGTGTCCAACGCCTGATCGACGAAGATCATACCGGGATTATCGAAATCATCCGTCTGAAGCGCTTGCGTCTCGTCGGACCGGAACAACCAGCCTGACAGAACCTCGGTCAGGTTTTCGACATGTGCGGGGGCCGGGGCGCGGGTGATCAGTGTTTCGCCTTCGACCACCAAATCCGCATCTTCGTCCGCTGGGGCGACCGACGCCAGAACCGCGGCGGCCAAGGCTGTTGTTATCGTTCTGATTTTCATTCGCCCTCCTCCCTATGAGTTGTGGTCAACCGATGGCGATCGACTTGGTTTCCTCGTAGACCGAGCCGTCGTCGTCGACCCATTCAAACCGAAACTCTCCGGCTTCGGGGATCGTCGCCTCGAACTCGAAATAGGGGTTGGAAGACACTGACGGGTCGATGATGACCGAGATCACTTCTTGCCCGTTGAACGTGGCGGTGAAGCTGTTGATGATCTGGCGCGGGATCGTGTTGCCCTCTTTATCCTTGCGCTGACCCGATTCCATCGGGTGGCTGATCAGCGTCTTGATCGTGATCACGTCACCGACGGCGGCTTTCTTGGGCACTTTGACCCGGGGTTTTACACCTTCCATCTGGATATCCTCCTAAACTCAGCCGCCGCAGCCGCCGATGGTGACTTTCACTGTTGCGTTGGCACGGCGGAAGCTGCCGTCTTCCATCTTGGCGACCGCCACGACCTCCTGCGTTTGGGCCAGCCGGATCCGGGTCGAGGCCGTGCGCGAGCCTGCCAATGGACCAAAGTTGAATGTCGCCACTTCCGCATTGGGGTTACCGGTGGCCAGGATCATGACCGAGGCCGCCCCCTCGGCCGTGACCGAAATCGGGACGGTATTGCCGTTCTCCGCGATTTCGGGCGCCGAGATGCTAATCCCGCCTTCTGTGGCTTCGGCACCGCCGGTAAAGGTGGCGATCGCCTCGTCGACCGTTGCGGCCTGCGCCACTCCGAACGGGACCGACAAGGCAAGCGCCGCACCCGCCCCTAGCAACAGTGTTTTGCGTCGTGTGATTGTCATTCCAAATCCTCCGCGCAGTTGCGCCTGTTTCATGTCACTCGGTGAGCGTCAGCAGATACGCCAAGACATCCTCGACCTGCTGGGCATCGAGTATCGTCATGCCCTCAAAATCCGGCAAAATTCGCGAATAGCCCGTGTCGCGGTAGAAGGCTGGCATAATCGTGCCCTCGAACATCATCTTCGAATTGATCAGAATTCCCCGCAGCTCCGCTTCGGACCAACGGTCGGCCACACCGTCCAGCGGTGGGGCAACCTCGCCGTGAAATGGCTCTGCGGCCAGGTCCGTGTTCTCGTGGCAGGCCAGGCAGTTGCCCAGCTTGCGATCAACCGCGATGGTGCGCCCGACCTCGGCGTTGCCGGGAACCCCGGTCAACGAGCTTGGAACCGCGCCGTCATCGAATATCACTTGTTGGGGTGCCACGACCTCGGCCCCCGCCGGTCCCGCGGCAAGCAGCGCTATAAGAACAGCACCTGAAATTCGAACCATGGAACGTCCCTCCCGAGACTTACTATTGTTACCGTGCCCTCTGTCGGGGCCGATTGACAATTCTCAAGCTAGTCGCGGCCTGCGCATTACGCAACAACAAATTATTGTATGCTTATTTGTTTTGTGCACGGGCTATTCCGTCGCCTGAAGTTCCTCAAGCCGCCGCGCATGGTATCGCTGAAAGTTTTCGTCTGTCAGATAGCCTTTCTCAAGCACCCAAGCCAGCATGTTCAACGTTGTCAGCTTGCCGAACGCCCCAGGCATGGTGACAACAGCAGCCTCGCTGGCACTCAGACCCGCCTCGGGCGCGTCCTCAGGCATGAACAGGATGGTGGGCGTGAACAGAACGCCCCATTTTTGCGCCATTGCCTTCTCGGTGCGGATGTCGCCGTCGAAATCCGTGACCTCGACATCGCCAAAAAGATTCATTTGCACCACGAAGAACTCTTCGCGCAGCAGGGCGTCGATGCGCGGATCGGGGAACACCTCCTCGTGCATGCGGGTACAATAAATGCAGCCGCGCTGTTCGAAGATGACAACCAAACGCTGCCCTTCGGCCTTGGCCTCCTCAAGATCCTCGGACAGGTCCTTGAAGGTTTCACGCATCCAATCGGCCTTGTGCAGGCCATCCTCGCCCAGCTCAGCAGCAGCGGCGGGAAGTGCCAGAACAAGAGCAAGCAAGAGAGTATATATCTGTCTCACGAGGGGTCTCCTTATCTGAGGACGCCGATGTCGGGACCGACCCGCAGCATCCATTCCGCGATATAGTTGACGGTGTTGGTCCCGATCAGAACGCCGAACAGGACCAGGAACCCGCCCATAGCCTTCTCAACCGCACCAAGATAGCGGCGAAACCCGGCGGCCCAGCGCATGAAAGGCCCCACAAAGGCCGCGGCCAGAACGAACGGTAACGTCATCCCAAGACCATAGACGAACAGCAGCTCAACGCCCCGTCCCGCCGTCTCGGCCCCTGCGGCGGTGAATAAGATCGCCGCCAGGACCGGGCCGACGCAGGGCGTCCAGCCAAAGGCAAAGGCCAGGCCCATGACATAGGCGCTGAAGATCCCGGCGGCGGGCGTGCCGGTGCTTTCGGCGCGAAACTGGCGATATAAGAACCCAATCCGCAGGATCCCCAGGAAATGCAGCCCCATGAAAATGATCAATGCGGCCGCGACATAGCGCAGGATATCGAACCACTCGCGGACCAACTGGCCAAAGGCCGTCGCCGTCGCCCCCAGCGCCATGAACACGGTGATCACCCCGGCCGCAAAAAGGACCGATGCACCGATGGCACGCAGGCGTACCGCCTGTGGAACGGTACCGGTGGCCGCCATCTGATGCATGTTCGTTCCGGCCATATAAGCCAGATAAAACGGCACCATCGGCAGGATGCATGGCGACAGAAAGGACAGAAGTCCGGCAAAGGCAGCGCCGCCCAGTGTAATGTCCAGCACGTTGCCCCCTTATGCTTTGTGTTGATTAATTATCATATTCTAATTAAATAATTGGAAGGCGAAAATCAACGAGGGTGTTTCAGTGCGTGGTTTCTTCTGGGCCCTTTTGACGGCGTTGTCCCTGATATTCGTCAATGTGCCGTCGGGCGCGCGGGCGCAGGACCTGACGCTAGTGATGTTTGACGAGGCGGGGTGTCCATGGTGCGCGCGATGGGATCGCGAAATCGGGCCGATCTATCCGAAAACCACCGAGGGGAAACGCGCACCCCTGCGCCAGACCGACATCTCGGATCAGCCCCGCGACGGCAGCTTGGTTGCCAGGGTGCGCTTCACACCCACATTCGTTTTGCTTTCCGAGGGGCAAGAGGTTGGGCGGATCGAGGGCTACCCGGGCGAGGATTTTTTCTGGATGCTACTGGGCCAGATGCTCGCTGACCTGCCGCCGCCGAGCGACACGATTAATGATGCAGCCGCAACTAAGGAACCCTAACCATGAAAACCGCACTCACCACCGCAACTCTATTGATGACCATGGGGCTTGCCCATGCGCAAGAGGATGACGCTTTTGTCACCTTCCAATCGCTGAAGCCAGAAGTCGCGTTAGAGATGGCGCAGGCCGCACTCAGCCACTGCCGCGACGCGGGATATCAGGTGGGGGTCACAGTCGTGGACCGCGCGGGTGTGCCGCAGGTGTACCTGCGCGACCGGTTTGCCGGGGCTCATGTCTACGAAACCGCCATGCGCAAAGCCTGGACAGCGGTTAGTTTCCGTACCGATACATTAACCCTGGACACGGTGACCCAACCCGGAACGCTTTCGGCGGGGATAAGGTCCATCAGCCTGGCGCTGCCCCTGGGCGGTGGTGTGCCGGTTGAAGCCGCAGGGTCCCTTGTGGCAGGGATCGGCGTATCTGGCGCGCCTGGGCCGGACATCGACGACGAATGCGCCCGGGCTGGAATTGAGGCGATCGAGGACCAGATCGGGTTCTAGAGAAACAAGACCAAGGGTAAGCATGGCACTTCCGGTACTAAACGATGAGATGGGTGAGGACGAGAAGACGCGCATTCTTGAGAATGCGGCAAACGCCTCGGCCTTTCTCAAAGCAATTAGCGGCGAGAGCCGGTTGATGATCCTATGCCAACTGGCCGGGGGCGAAAAATCGGTCATCGAGCTTGAAAAACTACTGTCCGCGCGGCAGGCTGCGGTCTCGCAGCAATTGGCGCGGCTCCGGCTTGAGGGGTTGATTGCGCCGCGCCGCGAGGGCAAGGCGATTTATTACCGGATCGTCGACCCGCGCGCGCTGTCGGTGATCGAGACGGTCTATGACTTGTTCTGTCACCAGCCAGAAGTGGTAGACTGACCGCCAAGCGGCCGTGGCGACGAGGGGAAGGATGATGGACCTGCTGCCCGACGCGACCTGGGCGGCGCTTGCAGGACTGCTGGGGGGCCTTGTCCTCGGGTTTGCCGCGCGCTTTGGCCGCTTTTGCACCTTGGGGGCAATCGAGGATGCGGCCTTTGGCGGGGACGATGGCCGGCTACGGCAATGGGTGCTGGCTATCGCCCTGGCCATTGCGGGCAGTTTTGCGCTCGCCGCTGGTGGACTGATCCAACCGGACCAAAGTTTCTATTTGAACCTGCCGTGGAACCCTCTGGCCAGCGTGACCGGCGGTCTGATGTTCGGCTATGGCATGGCTTTGGCCGGGAACTGCGGTTACGGCGTTCTGGCGCGCCTGGGCGGCGGCGACCTAAAGGCCCTCGTAGTGGCGGTGGTGATGGGTATCTCGGCCTATATGGCCTTGGCGGGGCCGACGGCGGTGGTGCGCGCCTGGATCTTCCCCGTCGCCCGCGCCCCCGATGGCGAGATCCGGGGTATCGCACATTCATTGGGGGCGATCACCGGCCTTTCCCCACTTTGGCCCGCGCTTTTAATCGCCGCAGCCATGGCGTTCTGGGCATTGCGCGCCCGCCGGTTCAGACACGATCTGGGGTTATGGGGTTGGAGCCCGGTGGTGGCGTTCGCCATCGCCTCGGGCTGGGTGGCAACGCAATGGCTGGCGTCGAATGGGTTTGGTGGGGTGCCACTGGAATCGCACACGTTCTCGGCCCCGATGGGCGAGGCGGTGATGTTCCTGATGACCTCGACCGGCATGCCCTTGACCTTTGGCATCGGCTCGGTCGCTGGGGTGATCCTGGGCGCGCTTCTGGGCAGCCTGATCAAAGGGCAATTCCGATGGGAAGCCTGCGAAGACCCCCGCGAGTTGGGGCGCGTGATCCTGGGCGGCTTTCTAATGGGAACCGGCGCCGTGACCGCCGCTGGATGCTCGGTCGGTCAGGGATTGTCAGCATTCTCGTTGCTCAGCTACAGCGCGCCGATTGTACTGCTTTCCATAGGGCTGGGCGCCTGGATTGGGTTGCGCCAACTTATTTCGGGGCTGCCAATCCTCGGCGGCGCCGCCAAACCCTGATCCCCATGCCCCGAGACGGTCATGCCACCTCAGTGTTGATCGGCATATGAAGTTTGTCCGTTGTCAGAGTTCTTCGGCGAGTTCCGTTTGAGTTTCGGCGGCAGCGAGCGTGAGGTTCTGCAGGCTCTCGTGGTATCGGCGGTTGATCGCCGCCCGTCAGTCAGCGCTGGCGTTGGACAAGACACTCTCGGCAACGGATCCGCTGATCAGGAAACCTTCAGTAAGGTGGGATCAAAGCACCGACTACGATTATTGCTATAAATGCTGCCAAAGGAGCCACACAGAAACCCGCCAAGGCCAGTGTTCAGCTGGGTAAGGCTTGGGGATGCTCTGTCCTCTTTTCACGCAATCGTGGTAGCGAGATGACCACATGCGCGCCTAATGTGCTTGGCGCGACGGTTAGGCTGCCGCTGTGGTTTTCCATAACACGCAAGGCGATTGGAAGGCCCAGCCCGCTGCCGGGACCAGATTTGGCCTGGCTGAAGCGACCCAAGGCCAGCAGGCGGTCCTCTGGGGCGATGCCCACCCCGTCATCTTCTATCGTGATCTCGGCCGTTTCAGGGGAACACGTTTGGGTCACAGTAATTCTGGTGAGCGTCGGCCCACCATGCACAGAGGCATTGACGAACAGGTTCATCAGGGCTTCCTGCAACATCACCTCGTCGCCCCAGATGGTGCAATCGGCAGCATGATTGTCGAACGAAACCGTGACCGATGCCGCCGCTTCCTGCCGTTCAAATCGCCGGATAGCGGACGCCACCAACGACGAAAGATCGATGGCCTTCCCCGTTACGGCAAGATCGGCCCCGTTGACGCGCTCAAACGACAACAATTGGTTGGTTAGGTGAGTGGCATTGCGGGCAGCGGTTACAAGCTCGCCACTTCTGGATTTTGCGGTCTCGGGTGTGGGCGCGTTTTCCACCGACTCTGCCAATGCCAAAATACCCGCGATGGGATTGCGTAGTTGATGGGCGGCGTTCGAGATGAATTCGTCCTTGGAACTGATACGCCGCGACACGCGATCCAGCAGTCGGTTCAAGGTCGACACGATGCCCTGGGTTTCGATGGGAACGTCGCGTCGAATAGGCTCGAGCTCGCTTGGTGTTCTTTTGGCAATTGCGTCCTGCAGGTCCAGAAGCGGGCGGAGGCCCAGGCCGACCCCAAACCAAACGACAAGCGCCACGGACGATACAAGCAGCGCGATCACGCCGAAGGCACGCAGCACCACGTCCTGGACGAAGTTGGCGCGCACCCGCATATCTTGCCATACCGTGATCGTGAATAGGCCGGTGACCCCATCAACGGTTGTGGCGTCCTGGAAACGCAGAACTCTGACGGATCTTCCTTGATAGGTTGCGTCGAAGTGTTGCGGTTCTTGCTGCTTTCCAACAACCGCATCAGGGGACACAGGGGGCGTCGCGTACCCGGTTACAAACACACCATCCGGCGCATATACGTGATAGAACAGCTCTCCGCCCGACGTATCATTGACCAAACGCCGTGTTTCGGGAGCGAGCGCATCTCCACCTGAAACGGCCACGTCACGTGAAATGGCGAGTGCCGCTGACAGAAGCCCCCGGTCAAATATCTCTTCGGCCCGCTGGGTTGCATTGCGAAATTGCCACGCGGCCGCCGCGACCGAGATCGCGAGAAGCGGGACCAGGATGATCGTGATGAGGCGCGTGCGCAGGGATTGGGTCTTCATCGGGGCGACTCAAAAAGCATTTGGTAGCCGAGGCCACGCTGAGACTTGATGGTGATGTGGTGAGGTTTCAAGCGTGCCCGCAGGCGCGAAACATAGACCTCGATCACCTTTTCCTCGACAGGTGCGCCCACGCCGTATGCATAGTCAAGAAGTGCCTCCTTAGACACCAGTCGCCCTTCGGCGGACAAAAGACACGCAAAGACGGACAACTCGCGACGCGGTATATCCAAGGGCACATCATCGGCAAAAAGCTGGTGCGCTGCTGTATCGAAACTCAGCGCGCCAATATTTATGACCCGACGATGTGGTGTGGCTCTTCGGCGGGAAAGAGCGCGAACGCGCGCTTCCAGCTCAGCCATCTCGAACGGCTTGATAAGGTAGTCGTCTGCGCCTGCGTCCAACCCCACGACACGATCCTCGGTCTGGGCACGGGCGGTCAGCAGAATGACCGGGCGCTGGTCATCGCGCGCGCGCAGCGCCCTAAGCAATGTGAGGCCATCTACGCCCGGCAGATTGATGTCCAGAATAACAAGATCAGAGATGTCATCGCGCAGAAACGCCGATGCCTCTTGGCCGTCGTGTAGGACATCCACCGCATGACCGGCATCCTGCAGGCGATATGCGATCCCTTTTGCCAGGCCGACATTGTCTTCTACGAGGGTGATCCGCATCTTTGTTCGCTGCCGAAAGTTTCATGCAAGGTTCGCAGGTAAGGTTTTGGACATCAACCGGGCACGGACACGCCGGTGATTCTATATTTGGGACTTTCCGAAAAGGAAGGCCCGCATCCAAGGGAGGAACATATGTCCACACTAAAAACCACGCGTCGCGTGGCGCTTGGCCTTGTGGCTGCAGCTGCCACGTCTCTTTCGGCACCCGTCTATGCCGGGGGTCATGGCATTGATCTGGCGGGAAAAACCGTTGAATGGATCATTCCGTTCTCCGAGACCGGTGGATCGGCGAAATGGGCGAATTTCTACGCGCCACTGTTGTCCGAGGCTTTGCCGGGTCAGCCTACCGTTGTCGTGAAGTTCATGCCGGGCGCAGGCTCGACCAAGGGCGCGAACTTCTTTCAGGAACAAACCTATGAAGACGGAACGACGATCTTCGGATCCAGCGGTTCAACGCAGTTCCCGTTCCTGTTGGGTGATCCGCGGGTAAAATACAACTATGCGGACTGGAATGTTGTCTTGGCCTCGGGCACTGGCGGCGTGGCCTATCTGCCGCCTGATCTGGCGGCAAAAATGGACGGATTGAATGCGGCGCCGCTGCAGGGCGAAGACTTCATCTATGGCAACCAGGGTGCAACCCGTCTGGATCTGGTTCCAACGCTGGCATGGGAAATGCTGGGCCTCAATGTTGAAAGCGTCATGGGGATCAAGGGGCGCGGTGACGGCCGCTTGATGTTCGAACGTGGCGAGGCAAATATCGACTACCAGACCTCGTCCTCCTACCTCTCGGGTGTGACGCCATTGGTTGAAGCAGGGACTGCTGTGCCGATGATGACCTGGGGCGCGCTGGATGACGACGGCAATATTGTGCGCGATCCAACCTTCCCCGATATCCCCACCTTCAAGGAGGTGTGCGAAGCGACCGATGGTTGTGAAACCTCGGGTGAAAAATGGGATGCCTGGAAAGCTTTCTTCATCGCGGGCTTTCCCGCCCAGAAGATGGTGTTCCTTCCCAATGGCGCGTCGAACGATGCAATCGCGACGTACACCGAGGCTTTCGAAGCCGTAAAGGCCCGCGCGGATTTTGCCGAGATATCGGAGAAACGTCTGGGTAAATATCCGCAGATGACCGGTGCTGCGGCGCAGACAGCACTAGAGAGCGGCACCAGTGTGTCACCAGCCGCCAAGGATTTTGTGGTGAACTGGCTGCAAGAGAAATACGGCGTCTCGCTGAACTGAGCTTGGCTCTTTGAGCGCCCCGCAACGCACAGCGGGGCGCTTTTTCGAGCCAAGCCCGGGAATGGTTTCATGGACATATTGATGGAAGCTTTGCCCGCGTTGGGGGACGCATGGGGGCTGATCCTTCAACCGGTCGTGATTGGTTATCTGGTGCTGGGCGTCGTCATGGGCCTTTGCATCGGCGTTTTCCCTGGGCTGGGCGGCATCGCTGGCCTGTCGCTGCTTTTACCTTTCATGTTCGGCATGGATCCGATCCTTGGGCTGGCATTGATGGTCGGCATGGTTGCTGTCGTGCCGACATCCGATACGTTTGCTTCGGTCTTGATGGGTATTCCAGGCTCATCTGCAAGTCAGGCGACCGTTCTGGACGGATTTCCCATGGCGAAGCGGGGACAGGCGGCCCGGGCCTTGTCCGCGGCTTTTGCCTCGTCGCTGTTTGGTGGGCTTGTTGGCGCCAGCTTCCTGACGATCTTCATTCTGGTCGCGCGCCCCATCGTGCTGGAGTTTCGAACGCCCGAGCTTCTGATGATCACGATCTTCGGACTGTCCATGGTCGGCATTCTGGCAGGTCGGGTCGCGATCAAGGGCATTGTCGCCGCGGGTCTTGGCATGCTTGTGGGCACCATTGGCGAGGGGGCGTCGTCCGGTGACTTGCGCATGTCCTCATATGACTTTCCCTATCTGACCGATGGGCTTAAGCTTGTGATCGTCGGCCTGGGCATCTTTGCGATCCCCGAGATCATCTCGCTTTTGCGCAAGGACCGGGCGATCTCGGCCGAGCCTCAGCTTGGCGGGGGGTGGCTGGATGGCGTGAAAGACTGGTTCGCAAATATCTGGCTGTCCGTGCGGTGTTCGATCATCGGTGTTGTGGTCGGCGTGATCCCTGGCCTTGGCGGCTCGGTCGTGGACTGGATCGCCTATGGTCATTCGGTACAGACGACCAAGGATAAGTCGAACTTCGGCAGCGGCGAGGTTCGCGGTGTCATTGGCCCGGAAAGTTCGAATAACGCCAAGGAAGGCGGCGGGCTGGTGCCAACGCTTCTGTTCGGTATTCCCGGATCGGGGTCCATGGCGATCTTCATCGGCGCGATTGCTTTGTTGGGCTCTGGCCAGATCGAGGTCGGCCCGGCGATGCTGAAGAACAACCTGGACATCACCTACTCCATCGTCTGGTTGCTGGCGCTGGCGAACGTCGTTGGAACTGTTATCTGCATTGCGGCCTCGGGTGGTATTGCCAAACTGACAACCATACGTTTTGCCCTGCTCGCACCGTTTCTTTTCATGATCATCAGCTTTGCGGCCTTCCAGTCAGGGCAGAACCTGATGGATCTGGTGGCGCTGCTGCTTATTGGGTTTCTGGGCATTATGATGCGCCGTTTCGACTGGTCACGGCCGGCATTCCTGATCGGTTTCGTGTTGTCGAACCCGGCCGAGACCTATGCCAACCAAGCCCTGCAAATCGCAAGCTCGCGGTTCCGGAAGGGTTTTGGCGAGGGGCTGGAATACATCTTCACCCCCATCGTGATTGTCCTTCTGATTATCACTGTGGTCTCGGTTGTCGTGGGACTGCGGCAGGCCAAGAACATCCTTGCCGAGGGTGACGTTAAATCGGGATCGAAACGGGCACCCTTTGTCTTCCTGCTCGTGATTACCGGCTACATCGCCTATGCGTTCTACGACGCCGCCTCGATCCCCAGCTTCAGTCGCGACCGCACTTTCCCGATGTTTGTCAGCGGCGTTTGCCTTGTCGGCTGCGCGATCCTTTTTGTGCGCATGCGGCTCAAACCCGAAACCGATACGATATTCGCGGATCGTGAATTGAGCGGAGACGACAGCGAAGCAACTCATGGCCTTTGGCCGACATTGGCCTGGTTTGCGGCACTTTTGCTTCTGACATCGCTTATGGGTTTCATTCTGGCGCTCGCGGTCTTCCTGTTTGCCTTCATGAAACTGCGGGCGGGTGTCAGCACCGTCTTCGCGGCTGTCTATACCGTTGCGGGCATCGCCTTTATGTGCGGTATGGCAGGGTTGCTAAACCGCGACTTCCCGCCCGGATTATTGCAGGAATACGTCGATCTGCCATGGCCGCTGACATGAGCCAGACGGCAATCCCATTCCTGTTCATGCGGGGCGGCACCTCGCGCGGGCCGTATCTTCATCGCGGCGACGTGCCCAAGGATCTGGACACGCTGGCAAAGGTACTTGTCGCGATGGTCGGATCTGGGCATCCGCTTAACATCGATGGTATCGGCGGTGGCGCAGCGGTCACGACCAAGGTGGCGATATTGTCCAGATCCGAAGACGACTGGGCGGACATCGACTACTTTTTTGCGCAGGTCAGCGTCGAAAACCGGCTTGTCGATTTCAAACCCACCTGCGGCAACATCCTGTCCGGTGTTGGCCCTGCCGCGATCGAATTGGGCCTGATGCCAGCGTTGGATGGCGTGACGCCAGTGAATATTCATGCCGTTAACACCGGCGCGAAAGTGACTGCCAAAGTGCTGACCCCTGGCGGGACTGTCACATACGAGGGCGATGCGACCATAGATGGCGTTCCCGGCAGCTCGGCGCCTGTTGCTTTGCAATTCATGGAAACCGTGGGGGGGGTGACAGGGGCATTCCTGCCAACGGGCAACCTGATCGATACTTTCGATGATGTTGCGGTGACCTGCATGGACGTCGCCATGCCAATGGTCATCGCCAAGGCCGAGAGTTTCGGGCTGACCGGGTATGAAAGCGCTGCCGACCTGGATGAAAACAAAGGATTTTTCGAACGGATGGAGGCCATTCGTAGAGTGGCGGGCCAGGCCATGGGGATGGGCGACGTTTCGACCTCGGTCACACCTAAATTCGGCCTTCTTGCGCCTGCGACCCAAGGTGGAACCATCGCGACCAGATACTTCATGCCGTGGAATTGCCATCCGACAATGGCAGTCACTGGTGCGCAATGTTTGGCGTCCTGTGTTCTGACACCGGGAACGGTTGCTGCAGGTCTGGCGGCCGTGCCGAACGAAGTGCCAGCCAAGATCACTTTAGAGCATCCCTCCGGCCAGATCGACGTTGTTGTCGACTATGACACTTCGAACGGGTTCAAGGTCAACTCTGCCGGACTGGTGCGCACCGCGCGCAAATTAGCCGCAGGACAGGTGTTCATTCCCGCCTCGGTCTGGGGCGGGAATTGACGGTCTAATCAAAACTGTATACAATGGCATGCAAATTGATAGGGGATCACCATGACCGATCAATTCGAAGACTGCATACTCGCGGCCCGCTCGGAACTCGCACTGGCGCGGCATCTGTTGCAAGCTGAGATCAGCAGCTATCCGGCGCCCATTTCCGGCTGCGATGCTCAGTTCAACCACCTTCTGGCCGAGAGGCAAAAAGTGCTGTCTGCCCTTCAAGCCCTCGATGATGTGGTCTTTATTCCCACACCGCGGGCGCTGACGCCTATGACCGGGATCGAAAGCCGTTGAAGGTTCACATCCTGGATGACTGGTTTGACACGCTTCGCACGCTGCCTTGTTTTGCCAAGCTTGCGACACATGACGTAACTGTCTGGACCGACCATCAACCGGACGCCCAGAAATTGGGCCAGCGGGCCCAGGATGCCGAGGCTCTGGTTCTGTTTCGTGAGCGCACGAAGGTCGGAGCTGATCTATTGAGCCATCTGCCAAATCTGAAACTGATTTCGCAACGAAGCGTCTATCCGCATATCGACGTCGAGGCTTGCACAGCCAGGGGCGTTCTGTTGTGCTCCAATATGCATGCTGACGCCCCATCTTATGCGGCCGCAGAACACACGCTTGCGTTGATCCTGGCCAGCTACCGCCAGATACCTCAGCAAGTGGCCTCGGTCCGGGCGGGAGAATGGCAGTCTGGTGTTGGCCGCACGTTGCGAGGCCGAACGCTCGGCCTTTATGGCTACGGCCGAATTGCCAGGGCCGTCGCACACTATGCCGAAGCCATCGGTATGAATGTGCAATGGTGGTCATCGGACGAGGGCCGTGCGCGCGCCGCCGCGAACGGCGAAACCCTCGCCCCATCGCGCGAGGCCTTTTTCGCGACATCCGACATTGTCAGCCTGCATGTCCGCCTGAAACCGGCCACCCGTGGGATCATCACCGCTGCGGATCTTTCTGAAATGCAGCCCAGAGCGCTGTTTGTGAACACATCGCGCGCAGGTCTGGTTGCGGAAGGTGCGTTGGAGGCTGAAGTTTTGCGCAACCGAATCCACGCAGCCGTGGACGTTTTTGACACAGAGCCTTTGACCGATACGGCGCACCCGTTGCTTGCCCATCCCAATGTCCTGCCCACACCACACATTGGATACGTGACCGAGGACGAGTTCGATCTGCAATTCTCGGACATCTTCGACCAGATCAATGCCTACTCGAACGGCGCACCAATCCATATGATAAACTCAGAAGTCTGGAGTTAAATTCCGCAGAAGTTTGCGTCCGATCTGCCCGAATTCAACTATGACCGACCGATTGACGCTTGGCTATAATTGACGGCACTGTCGTCAAGATGCATCGTTGAGGACAAGGCGCAAAACGGGGAGCTCGTTGCCAGGTCATCGGGCGTTCTTGTAGCGGAATGGCGACGAAAATATTGGCTCTGACCGATGCGCTCGGCAACCTCGTCGATTTCTGCCTGAACCGCCGGATCTCGTTCTTTTCGCGCCATGCGCGTCACCACTTGAACTTCACGATGCCTTAAGCAGGACAATTGCTTGGTCCAGCTCAAGCTGTCCTTCATAGATCGCGCGCCCCGAAATTGCTCCGTTTAAGGTGGCACTGCTGTCCCTGAGCGCCAGCAAGTCGGCGGCTGAGGCTATGCCGCCTGAAGCGATAACAGGAATGGTGATTGCGTTTGCCAGTTCGGCGGTCGCGTTGACATTAGGCCCCTGCATCGCGCCGTCGCGATCGATGTCTGTGTAGATGATGGCAGCGACGCCTGCTTTCTCGAAAGACTTCGCGAGGTCCAGGGCTGACAATGTGGTGGTTTCGGCCCAGCCTTCGACGGCGACCATGCCGTCGCGGGCGTCGATGCCGACGGCGATCTGACCGGGGAAACGGGCGGCGGCAGTGCTGACCAGGGCGGGGTCGCGAACGGCCGCGGTGCCCAGAATAACGCGGGCGATGCCTTTGGCAAGCCAGGCCTCGATGGTGGCCATGTCGCGGATGCCCCCGCCCAGTTGCACGGGGATTGTGACGGTGTCGAGTATCGCCTCGACCGCCTCCGCGTTGCGGGGTTTGCCAGCGAAGGCGCCATCCAGATCCACCAGGTGCAGCCATTCGCAGCCGGCGTCCTGGAACGCGCGGGCTTGGGCGGCGGGGTTCTCGCCGAAGACCGTCGCTTGGTTCATGTCGCCGCGCAGCAGGCGGACGCATTGGCCATTTTTGAGATCGATGGCGGGATAGAGGATCATGGCGGACCTTCGCAGTTGTGACGAGGCGCTGATAACGAAGCGGGCTCGGGGATGCAAAAACAAACCGTGAGGTCGCGACGTCAAGCTTGACGTTTCAGGCAAGTCGCGGGGACGTTGGGAAAAAGCGATGGAGGACCGCGATGAAGTTTTGGGCGATGGTGATTGTGGGGCTGGCCTTTGGTGGTGCAGCGCAAGCGCAGGATGTTTTTGGAACCTGGCAAACCGAGCCGTCGGACACCGGTGGGTATCTTGAGGTGCGGATCGCCCCGTGTAGCTATGACACCGCGCTGACCTGCGGTCAGATCACCAAGGCGATCAATAGCACGATCCCAGATCTTGAAGGCAAGGCGATTATAATGGGCATGAAGCCCAATGGGGAAGGGCGTTGGAACGGCGGGCAGATCTGGGCGCCGGATGATGATAAGACCTATCGCTCGAAGATGTCGCTGACAGCGGCGGGGTTGAAGGTCGAAGGCTGCCTCGCGATTTTTTGCCGGGGCCAGACCTGGCGCCGATTGTCAAATTGAGGCGCTAACGCGCCAAGTGTTTTGCCCCCCAACCCGGCTTGCGCCGGGCCGGGGCCCCGCCGCCCGGTGGCAAGGGTGGTTTGGATGCGGGCGGGCGGGGCCCGAGGTTTAGCCAAAAACTGACCAGCCGGTGGCTTGGACGAGCTGTTCCAGCGCCTCGGTGCCCAATTTGGAGTTACCCACAGCGTTGAGCCCTGGGGACCAGACGGCGACGGCGGCGCGGCCGGGGATGACCGCCATGATACCGCCGCCCACGCCGCTTTTACCAGGAAAGCCCACGCGGAAGGCAAAATCACCCGAGGCATCGTAATGGCCACACGTCAGCATCAGTGCGTTCAGGCGGCGGATGCGGGTGGGGGAGATAAGTTGGGGACAGCCTGGCGCGCCGACAAAAGCAAGGGCGGCTTTGGCAAGGTCGCGGCAAGTCATCTCGATCGCGCAATGGTGGAAGTAGGTGTCAGTGACCAGGTCGACAGGGCTGTTCAGATTGCCATGGGCCTTCATGAATTCGGCGAGGGCCCGGTTGGTATGGCCGGTTTGTTTCTCGGACGTCGCCACGGCGGCGTTCATGAAAATCTGGTCGTGGCCGCAAAGGCTGTGAAGTGTCGTGAGGGTCTCGGTCAAGACGGTCTTGGGTTCGCGGCCCGCCATCAGGGCGTCTGTGACGACCAGGGCGCCCGCATTGATGAACGGGTTGCGGGGGCGGCCATGCTCGGCTTCGAGTTGGACGATGGAGTTGAAGCGGCTGCCCGAGGGCTCGCGCCCCACCCGAGACCATAGCCCGTCACCGATCCGGCCCAAAGCAAGGGAGAGCGTAAAGACCTTGGAGATGGATTGGATCGAGAAAGGGGTGGTCGCATCCCCGGCAGCGTGGATCTGGCCGTTCGGCAGGGCCACGGCGATGCCGAAGTGGCCCGGGTCGATGCAAGCCAATTCGGGAATATAACTGGCGACGTGGCCGCGATCCGCCTGTTGGGCGGCGTCCTGAGCGATGCCGTCCAGGATCGCCTGCAGATCCATCAAGGGCGCCAGGCCAGGAAGTTGGCGATCAGCCGCAGGCCGGTGGTTTGAGACTTCTCGGGGTGGAACTGCGTGCCGATCATCGTGTCGCGCCCGATGAGCGCCGTGATCGGCCCGGCGTAGTCGGCCACCCCCAAGCGGTGCTTCGGATCGTTGGGAACGACGTGGTAAGAGTGTACGAAATAGACGTGGTCGCCCGGGGCGATCCCCTCAAGGACCGGGTGTGGTGCAAGATCTTGGAGCGCGTTCCACCCCATATGTGGGATCTTGAGTGCCGGGTCCGTCGGCGTGATCCCCACACATTCGCCGGGGATCCAGTCGAAACCGGGGGCGTCATGGCCATGCTCGCGGCCCAAGGTAGTCATCAGCTGTTGGCCAACGCAGATGCCCAGAAAGGGGGTGCCGGCGGGCACGCGTTCTTGCAGCACTTCGACCATGCCGGGGATCGCGTCCAGGCCAGCCCGGCAATCGGCGAAGGCACCGACGCCCGGCAGAACAATGCGGTCGGCGCGCCGCACCGCATCGGGGTCGTTGGTGACCAGGACCTCGTCGCCGTCGCCTTCAGCCGCCATGCGCTGAAAGCTTTTTTCGGCCGAGCGCAGGTTGCCGCTTTCATAATCGATGATGACGGTGGTCATTCGCTGAGCGTGCCTTTGGTCGAGGGGATAGCGTTGGCCTTACGCGGGTCGGCCTCTAGAGCGTCGCGCAGGGCGCGGGCGACGGCTTTGAACGTCGCCTCGGCGATGTGGTGTGCATTGATCCCGTCCAGCTTTTCGACATGCAGGGTGATGCCGCCTTGCATGGCGAAGGCAGTGAAAAACTCGCGTAGCAATTCGGTGTCAAAGGCGCCAATTTTGGGCGCGGTCATTTCGACTTTCCACACCAGATGCGGCCGGCCCGACAGGTCCAAGGCGGCACGGACCAAGGTGTCGTCCATCGGTAGCAGGCAAGATCCATAGCGCCGTATCCCGCGCTTGTCGCTCATGGCTTGGGTCAGGGCCTTGCCCAGGGCGATCCCCACATCCTCGACCGTGTGGTGATCGTCGATGTGCAGGTCCCCCTTGGCGCGGACGGTCATGTCGATCAGCGCGTGGCGCGCCAATTGGTCCAGCATATGGTCGAAGAACCCAACGCCCGTTTGGTTGTCATATGTCCCGGTTCCGTCCAAATCGACGGTGACGGTGATTTGTGTCTCGGCCGTGTTCCGGTCTACGGTCGCTTTGCGCATCGGGCACCTCGCTTGATCCGAGGCGGTTATAGGCAGGGGGCGGGCGATGGGGAAGCCCCGTTGGGCAAAGGGATCGGATATGTTACGAGGGGTGGTTTTGGCGGCGCTGGTGCTGGTGGGATGTGGGGCGAGTGGGAATTATCGGGACACGGCCGTGCCGCTGGAGAGTGTGGCGCGGTTGGATACCGATGCCTATCTGGGCCTGTGGTACGAGATCGCGCGCTTTCCGAATTTCTTTGAGAGGGGCTGCACCGGGGTCACAGCGGAATATGCGCTGCGCGAGAACGGCAAGATCAATGTGAAGAACAGTTGCCGCAAAGGGGCGCTGGATGGCCAGCTTGAGGTTGCCGATGGTGTCGCACGCGTGGTGGCGCCTGGACAGCTGAAGGTGAAATTCGCCGAATGGTTGCCGTTCGAGGGTGATTATTGGGTGATCGGCCTGCCCGCCGATGGGCAGGTGAGCGTGGTCGGTGTCCCGTCGGGTGATTTCGGGTGGATTTTGGCACGGACACCGGAACTGGAGGCTGACGCGCGGGACGCCGCCTTAGCCATTTTGACAAAGGCAGGTTATGACACCACCCGCTTGGTGTGGACGGTGCAATAGTGGATGCACTGGGACCTCGGCACCCCTGACAAAACGGCTACTCTCCGCTTTGCTTGGGTGCCTCTTTGACCACACGATGGCGGTGGGCCCGTTGTTTGGCGGCCAGACGCGAGGATCATGGATACATGCCGATAGAAACCTATCTGATTTACTTAGCCGCCATTGCCGTGTTTTTCGCCACCCCACCGGATACAAGCCAATTGCTTGTCATCTCGAACAGCATACGACATGGGCTGACACGAAGTGTGTTCACCATAGCGGGGGATCTGACGGCCAACTGCCTTCAGATGATGGGGGCGGCATTCGGATTGGCGGCGATTATCGCAACCTCAGCCAGTGCCTTTGTTTGGATCAAATGGCTGGGTGTTGCATATCTTGTGTGGATTGGTTTGCAGTTAGTCCTGGCAAAAGACAACGGGGTCGGGGTCGAAGCGGCTTCGTCCGGCACATCGTTTCGATTGTTTCGGCAGGGCTTTGTGACCTCGATGGCGAACCCTTTTGCGGTTGTTTTCTTTGGGGCGCTCTTCCCGCAGTTCATCGATCAGGCATTGCCGGTCATCCCTCAGCTTTTGATCCTTGGATTGACCTATGTTCTTGTGGACGGCGCGATCCTGCTGCTGTGGGGGTGGTTGGGTCTGCGCGCGGCCGTGGTGCTTAGACGGGTCTCATTCGGCTTGATCAACAAAGTCTGTGGCAGCCTAATGATCGGTGCCGCTGCATTGCTTGCGACCAAAGACTTCGAACAACAGCGTTGAATGGGCGGCCTCATACCGCTGTTAAGCCGCGGGGGCACGTAAGCTGACTAGCCCTGCTCATCGCCCAGGATCTCTTCCGCCACGCGCGTCCCCTTCGGGCTGAGCGTGTAGATCCCGCGTGTGACCCGGTCGAACCAGCCGTAGTGGTTGTCGGCCATCAGCCGGGTGGCGGTGGACACCCCAGTCAGCCGCGCCACATCGGCCCCTTTGCTGGGGCCTTGGGTTTGCAGGACCTGTGCGCAGCGCAGGGCGTCTTGCCGGTAGGCGGTGATCAGATGTTGACGCGCGGCACCGCCTTGGTTTGGGTCCCCAACCCGTTTCGCGAACTCGCGCAGCAGACGGGTTTTGCGGGGCTTTAACTGGCGTGGCTTATAGGGCGCAGGGTCCAGGTGCACCTGGGTGTGGCCGTCCTTCAGGCGTACGGTGATCAACCCCAGGCCCAGCCGCCGACACAGCGCGGAGTTCCGTTTCAGCGCCGTGCCGAAAGCCCGCCCGGTGCCGCGTGGCACCGGGATGTAAACGGCGTCAGTGATCGCCTGGCGGTCGATCGCCTGATGAATCAGCGCCAGCGAGAAGCCCAGCTTCAACTCGACAATCACCGGATCCTCGGTGCTGCGGCAGGCGACGACATCGGCTGACCCCACCTCGGCCTTGACCGCGTAGCCTTGTCCTTCAAGCAGTGCTTTGATGGGGGGATAGAGGGCGGTCTCGCGCTGAGGGGGTTTTGTCATGCGGCCTGTCATACCGTGCGGGCAAGCGCGGATCAAACTCTGGCAAAACTGTGATACTCAGGGGAAAGCGAATGCGTTGACATTGAACTGAACACATGTTCATTTAAGCGAAAAGCCCGGAGGAAACAACGATGTTCACCGCGTCCATGAGATTCGACTGCAGCCCCGAGGTCGAGGCGCTGCGCGACATGGTGCACCGCTGGGCCCAGGACCGGGTCGCGCCAATGGCGGCCGAGATCGACCGGTCGAACGATTTTCCGGCCGCCTTGTGGACCGAGATGGGGGATCTGGGACTGTTAGGCATCACGGTGCCCGAGGCCGACGGTGGCGCGGGCATGGGGTATCTGGCGCATACTGTCGCGGTCGAGGAGATCGCGCGCGCCTCGGCTTCGGTCAGCCTGTCATACGGCGCGCATTCGAACCTCTGTGTGAACCAGATCGCGCTGAACGGCACCGCCGCGCAGAAGGCCCAGTTTCTGCCCAAGCTGATCTCGGGCGAACACGTGGGCAGCTTGGCGATGTCCGAAGCGGGGTCCGGCTCGGACGTGGTCTCGATGAGCCTGCGGGCCGAAAAGCGCAACGACCGCTTTGTACTGAACGGCTCGAAATACTGGATTACGAACAGCCCCGATGCGAGCGTCCTGGTGGTCTATGCCAAGACCGACCCCGAGGCGGGCCCCAAGGGGATCACGGCGTTTCTGATCGAGCGCGAGATGGCGGGTTTTTCGGTGGGTCCGCATTTCGACAAGCTGGGCATGCGTGGCAGCAATACCGCCGAGATCACGTTTCAAGATGTCGAGGTGCCCTATGATAACATCCTGGGCGAAGAGGGCCGCGGGGTGAACGTGCTGATGTCGGGACTGGACTACGAACGGGTGGTGCTTTCGGGGATTGGGGTGGGCATCCTTCATGCGATCCTGGATCACATCATGCCCTATATGCACGAGCGTAAACAGTTCGGACAGTCGATTGGCAACTTCCAACTGATGCAGGGAAAGATCGCCGATATCTACACGACGATGAACTCGGCCCGGGCCTATGTCTACGAGGTCGCCAAAGCCTGCGACCGGGGCGAGGTCACGCGGCAGGACGCGGCGGCCTGCGTGCTCTATGCCTCGGAAAAGGCGATGGAGATGGCAGTGCAGGGTGTGCAGGCGATGGGCGGCGCAGGGTATCTGAACGACAGTCCGCTGGCCCGGATCATGCGGGATGCGAAACTGATGGAGATCGGGGCCGGGACGTCCGAGATCCGCCGCATGCTGATTGGTCGCGAATTGATGAAGGTGACGGGGTGAGGGGGATGGAAGGACGACGCTCGCTCCTGCGGAGCATCGCCCCGCCCACCATCCCACTTTATATTACGATAGTGGTTTCCGCTGCATATGCCGACGGGCCATATGCTGACGACTTAGCAAAGCTCGAAGAGTGTCTCAGCCATACAGAGGTTTCACGGTGCGTGGGCCAGGCGGCGGCAGCTTGTCAGCCAGACAAACGGTGGGTGCAACACGCCGCAAACGCGAACCAAGCTAGAGAATGGTGTTTACGGTCAGAGGTTGCGTCTTGGTTGCGATTGCTGCCTGCCCTCAGGGCAAGCAATATAGACACGTTATGCGAAGCATATCCGCCAGATAGTCTGGGGTATACGCAACAAGCCGCCTGTCTTTTGGAACAAATAGGTCGGAGCGTAGAATAGATGGCCTCTAACCGTGCTACCCATCTCGACTTGATCGCCCAAGTTTCCGAGGTTGCGAAGTCAGCCGCCTTTGGCGGCGGGCCGAAGGCATTGGAACGGCATCTGAGCCGGGGTAAGATGGCGCCGCGGGAGCGGGTGGCGAATTTGCTGGATCCGGGGTCTCCGTTTTTGGAGATCGGGGCATTTGCGGCGCATGGGATGTATGACGGGGCGGCGCCTTGTGCGGGCGTGATCGCGGGGATTGGGCTTGTCGAAGGGCGCCAGGTCATGGTCGTCTGCAACGATGCAACCGTGAAGGGTGGGACGTACTACCCTATGACCGTCAAGAAGCATTTGCGCGCGCAGGAGATCGCAGCCGAGAACCATTTGCCTTGTGTCTATCTGGTGGATAGCGGTGGGGCGAACCTACCCAATCAGGACGAGGTGTTTCCAGATCGGGATCACTTCGGGCGGATTTTTTACAATCAGGCCAATATGTCGGCGGCAGGGATCGCGCAGATCGCCGTCGTGATGGGGTCGTGCACGGCCGGTGGGGCTTATGTGCCTGCGATGTCGGATGTTTCGATCATTGTAAAGGAACAGGGGACCATATTCTTGGCCGGGCCCCCTTTGGTGAAAGCGGCGACGGGTGAGGAGATCAGCGCCGAAAACTTGGGCGGCGGCGATGTGCACACGCGGCTGTCAGGCGTGGCGGATTATCTGGCCGAGGATGACGCCCATGCCCTGGCGCTGGCGCGGGCAGCGGTTGCCGCCCTCGGTCCCCCAAAGGGGGGGACGCTCGGCCGGCAACGCCCGGCCGCGCCGGGCGGCAGCGGCGAGGATCTGCTGGATCTGGTGCCGGTGGACCTGCGGCAGCCCTATGACGTGCGTGGGGTGATCACCGTGGTTGCGGATGGCGGGTATTTTGACGAGTTCAAGGCGCGGTTCGGCACGACGCTGGTCTGCGGTTTTGCCCATATCGATGGATGGCCAGTGGGGATCATTGCCAACAATGGGGTGCTGTTCTCGGAAAGCGCGCAGAAGGGTGCGCATTTCGTCCAACTGTGTGCACAGCGCGGTACGCCGTTGGTTTTTTTGCAAAACATCACAGGGTTCATGGTCGGACGCGAAGCGGAAGCAGGTGGGATCGCGCGGCATGGGGCCAAGCTGGTCACCGCGGTGGCGACGGTCTCGGTACCTAAGATCACGGTGTTGATCGGCGGATCTTATGGTGCGGGGAACTACGGTATGGCCGGGCGCGCCTATCAGCCGCGTTTTCTGTGGTCCTGGCCCAATGCGCGGATCGGCGTGATGGGCGGGGCGCAGGCCGCGGGCGTTCTGGCCACCGTCCGCCGCGAAGGAATCGAGCGCAAAGGCGGCAGTTGGTCCGAGGCCGAGGAGACGACGTTCAAACAGCCAATCCTGGAGCAGTTCGAGGAACAGTCGCACCCGCTTTATGCCTCGGCCCGGCTGTGGGACGACGGCATCATCGACCCACGTGATACGCGGCGGGTGCTGAGCCTGAGCCTGGCGGCTTGCGCCAATGCGCCCGCAAGGGAGACACGTTTTGGCGTGTTTCGGATGTGATGGTGATCAAAAAACCACTTGGTCGTCTGGCAGCGCACTTACCCAGACTAGAGCTACCAGAGTTAGGCCGCACAGCGGAAATCCCAGTTTATGTCATTCACAACTCGCCGGACCCTGAGGATTATTTTTTCCTGTTTAACTTCGAAGAATTTGTCGAACGTTCCAAGGGTGGTGTTTTTGTGCGCCCCAAGCTGAAGGTCTGGGCCGGTCGATCCGATTTCAGTCGCCGTGTGTTTGCGCGGCAGGTCCGCGAAGTTTTTGCCCAGGAGTTCGACCAGATGCGGGCCAAGCTGGTGCAAGCGCAATCTCGGGGAAAATGGGGTTGGATGGATTTCGAGATCGGCGGTTTTGGCTTAACCGGCCTTGCTAGCAGTTTGGTTTCGAATGTGGTTTTGCTTTTGGCGGTCTCGACCGGCCGGGCCCTATTTGGCAACATTTCTCTGCCAACCTGGATGCGGGGCAAAAACGCTGAGATTAAGCTTGAAGACGAGATCGAGGACACCAAGAAGCGGGTCGAGGATGCATTGAGCCGTATCGACATAGCGCTGCATAGAGATCTTTATAATCATGCCTTTGCGAGGAGCGCCCCAGGCAAACTGACGGGCATGGACTATGACGCCTGGCCGCTGCCAGCTTATGTGGCCGAGCACTTGGGCGACCAGAAAAGTGGGGCTTGGTGGTGATATTTCCAAAGATCCTCATCGCCAACCGGGGTGAGATTGCGTGCCGGGTTATTCGCACAGCCCGACGGATGGGTGTGTCGACCGTGGCGGTCTATTCGGACGCGGATGCGGGCGCGCTGCATGTCGAGATGGCGGACCAGGCGGTATGCATCGGCCCAGCGCCTGCGGCCGAGAGCTATCTGAATGTCGATGCCATTCTGGATGCCGCACAGGCGACCGGGGCGCAGGCGATCCATCCAGGCTATGGGTTTTTGTCCGAGAATCCCGACTTTGTGGAAGCCGTTGAAGCGGCGGGCCTGACCTTCATCGGCCCGTCGGCCCAGGCGATCCGCGCGATGGGCCTTAAGGACCGGGCCAAGGCGTTGATGCATGAAGCTGGCGTGCCGATCGTGCCCGGCTATCACGGGGACCGGCAGGACGACGCGTTTCTGGCGGGCGAGGCGGATCAGATCGGTTACCCCGTTCTGATCAAGGCGGTGGCGGGCGGCGGCGGCAAAGGAATGCGGTTGGTCGAGCGGCCCGCCGAATTCGCTGATGCACTGACCGGGGCGCGGGCCGAGGCCAAGGCGGCTTTTGGAAACGACGATGTGCTGATCGAGAAATTCATCTCCAACCCCCGGCATATCGAGGTGCAGGTCTTTGGCGATGGCATCAAAGCGGTGCATCACTATGAACGCGACTGCTCGCTGCAGCGGCGGCATCAGAAGGTGATCGAAGAAGCGCCTGCGCCCGGCATGACAGCCGAGGTGCGCGCGGCGATGGGCCAGGCGGCGGTACGGGCGGCTGAGGCGATTGGCTATGCGGGCGCGGGGACGGTGGAGTTCATCGTCGACGGCTCGGGGCCGCTGCGCGCGGATGGCTTTTGGTTCATGGAGATGAACACCCGTCTGCAGGTCGAGCATCCGGTGACCGAGGCGGTCACGGGCATCGACCTGGTAGAATGGCAGTTGCGTGTCGCCGCCGGGGCGCCCTTGCCGCTGGCGCAGGAGCAGATCCCGCTTAATGGTCATGCGGTCGAGGCACGGCTTTATGCCGAGGATGCGGCGAACGGCTTTTTGCCCGCCATCGGCACGCTGACGCATCTGGACTTTCCGCCCGGGGTGCGGGCGGACAGCGGGGTGCGGGCGGGGGATGCGATCTCGCCCTACTACGACCCGATGATTGCGAAGGTGATCGCCCATGCGCCGGACCGGGCCGGGGCCATCGCCGCGCTGCGGCAGGGGCTGTTAGGGACGCGGTTGGCTGGGACGGTCACAAACCTGGGGTTTTTGTCGCGGCTTTTGCAAGCGCCCGCGTTTTTGGATGGTACGATGGACACCGGTCTGATCGACCGGGCCGGCGCGGCACTGACGCAGGATCCTGCGCCCGATAGTGTGGTTCTTGGTGCGGCGGCGCTCGCGGCGATGGGCCTGCCCGCACCCTGCGCGGATGGCTGGCATCTGTGGGTGCCACTGGTGCAAACCGTGGTGCTCGAGCATGGGGAGCAGCGGTATCAGTTGGCCGTGTCTCAGCCGCAGCCGGACCGGTTCGAGGTGCGCGGCGCGGGTGTGGAGGTTGCACTTTGTAATATCCAGACGACGCCCCAGGGGTGGCAGATGACTGTTGGCGGGTTGCAGGTGCGGCCTGTGGTGATGGTCAGTGGTCCCGAGGTCACGGTGGCGTGGGAGGGCGCGCAGTATCGGTTCTCGCGCCCCGACCCGCTGGCGGTGGGCGGCGGCGACATGGCGGGCGAGGACATCGTGCGCGCGCCAATGCCCGGCCTGGTGCGGCGGCTTGAGGTGACTGCCGGGCAGGCGGTGGCGGCGGGGGATCTGTTGTTGGTGCTTGAGGCGATGAAGATGGAACACAGCCTGCGCGCACCGCGCGATGGGGTGATCGCAGTGGTGGACTGTGCCGAGGGTGCCCAGGTGTCGCAAGGGGATACGCTGGTGGCCCTAGAGGCCCCGGATGACTGAGCGGCTGACCATCTTTGAGGTCGGCCCGCGCGACGGGTTGCAGAACGAGGCGCGGCAGATCCGGACGGCGGACAAAATCGCGCTGGTGAATATGCTGTCGGACACCGGGTTGACCAAGATTGAGGTGACCAGCTTCGTCTCGCCCCGTTGGGTGCCGCAGTTGGGCGATGCGACGGAGGTGATGGCCGGGATCACTCGGGCGCCCGGCGTCCGCTATTCGGTGCTGACCCCGAACCTGCGCGGATACCAGGCGGCGCATTCGGCGGGGGCGGATATGGTCGCGATCTTTGGTGCGGCCAGCGAGAGTTTCAGTCAGAAGAACATCAACTGCTCGATTGCCGAGAGTTTTGAGCGTTTTGCGCCGGTCCTGGAGGCGGCCAGGGCCGATGACGTGCCGGTGCGCGGCTATATCTCGTGCGTGACCGATTGCCCGTTCGAGGGGGCCGTGGCCCCGGATGCGGTGGCGGATGTGGCCGCGCGGATGTGGGCGGCAGGGGTGGCCCAGATCTCGTTGGGCGAAACGCTGGGTCGGGGCCGGGCCGAGGCGGTGGACGCGATGCTGGCGGCGGTGTTGGCCGAGGTTCCGGCGGCGGGCCTGGCGGGGCATTTTCATGATACCGGCGGATATGGGTTGGCGAATGTGGCGGTGGCCGTGGCGCGGGGGCTGCGGGTGTTCGATGCCGCTGTCGGGGGGTTGGGCGGGTGTCCTTATGCCCCAGGGGCGGCAGGGAACTTGGCGACCGAGGCCCTTGTGGAATGGGCCGCAGAACAAGGGTTTAAGACCGGCATCGATCCGGTGGCCCTGCGGGCCGCGGGGGCGTTTGCGCGGCGGTTGAAGGAGGGCGACGATGACCTTTGAAACCCTAACGGTGGGCACCGATACACGGGGTGTCGCCACGCTGACTTTAAACCGACCCGAGACGCATAATGCGCTCTCGGGGCAGATGATCGCCGATTTGGATCAGGCGCGCGCGGATCTGGCGGCTGATCCGGCGGTGCGGGTGGTGGTTCTGACGGGTGCGGGCAAATCGTTTTGCGCGGGCGGTGATCTGGGGTGGATGCAGGCGCAAATCAACGCGGATCGGGCAACCCGGATGGCTGAGGCGCGCAAGCTGGCGCATATGCTGCGGGATCTAAACACGCTGCCCAAGCCCTTGATTGGGCGGATAAACGGCACGGCGATGGGCGGCGGTTTGGGTCTAATGTCGGTCTGCGATGTGGCGATTGCGGCCGACGCGGGTCGCTTTGGGTTTACCGAGACGCGGCTGGGGCTGATCCCCGCGACGATCTCTCCCTATGTGCTGGCGCGGATGGGCGAGGGGTGCGCGCGGCGGGTTTTCATGAATTCGCGCGTGTTCAAAGCTGACGAGCTGGTGCCATTGGGGTTGGCGGCACGGGTTGTCGCACCCTTGGATCTGGATGCGGCGGTCGAGGCCGAGGTGGGCCCCTATCTGGCCGCAGCACCCCAGGCTGTTGCCCGGTCCAAGGGCTTGGCCCGGCGACTGGGCCCGGTAATTGACGACGCGGTTATCGAGGAAACGATTGCGGCTTTGGCGGACACTTGGGAAGGGGCCGAAGCGGCGGAGGGGATCGCGGCGTTTTTTGACAAGCGGCCCGCGCCTTGGGCCTGAAACCGGCACCTTGCTGAGGTGCCGGAGCCTCCGGCGGGGATATTTTGGGGACAAAGTGGGGTTGGGCGCTGCGCGTCAGTTGGTTAGCCGGTAAACGGTTTGAGCGGTTTGGCCGAAAATTTTGGATTGGTCCTTGGGTGCGAGATGGGCGGTGAGGGCCTGGGCTGTATCGCACCAGTCGGCGTAGCTGGCGGCGAGGTGGCACACCGGCCAGTCCGAGCCCCAGAGGGTCCGATCAGGCCCATAGGTTTTCAGGATGTGCTGGGCATAGGGGCGGAGGTCGTCGATGGTCCAGCCAGGCGCGGCCTCGGTCACCAGGCCGGAAAGTTTGCAATAGGCACCGGTGTCGGCCAGGCGGTTCATGCCATCCGCCCAATGTTGGAAGGTCTCGGGGCTGTGGTCACGGATCTGCGGTTTCATACAGTGGTCGATCACGGTGCGCAGGTCGGGGTAGCGTCGCAGGAGGGTGTTGAAGTTGTCCAGATGGCGCGGGAAGCCGAGCGCATCGAAAGTTAGATCCAAGTCGATCAGCGCCTGATAGGCCCATTGGACATCGTCGCGGAGCATCCAATTCGCGTCCTCGATATCTTGGATCATCGGCCGGACGCCGACGAATTTGGGGGGGGCGGCCAGGCGGGTCAGATGGCTCAGGTGACCGGGATCTTCGAAGTTCACCCAACCGACCACACCCACGATCCAATCGGTGGCGTCGGCCAGTCCCAGCATGTATTCGGTTTCCTCGATTGTGGCGGCGGCCTGGACCAGGATGGTGGCGTTGATGTTCCGATGGGCGAGCATGGGCGCCAGATCGGCGGGCGCATAGGCGCGGTTCAGGATCGCATTGTCTTTGGGCATCCAGTCGTAATCGCCACGCGCGGGCTGCCACAAGTGGTGGTGCGCGTCGATCCGGGCGCTCATAGGGGCACCGGGGCATCGGCGCGCATCAGGCCCTGGGCTTTCAGATCTGCCCAAAGGACGGCTGGGATATCGGCGCTGGCGATCGCGAGGTTCTGCTGCATCTCACCCACGCTTTGCCCACCGGGAATGACCGACAGCACGCTGGGGTGGGTCAGCGGGAATTGATAGGCGGCGGCGACCAAGGGGGTGTCATGGGCCTGGCAGATGGCCTCGATCCCGGCGACGCGCTCGAGGATCTCGGGCGGGGCGAGTTCATAGTTGTAATAAGCACCGTCGCGCGGGCCGGTGGCCAGGATGCCGGAGTTATACGGCCCGCCGATCACGATGCCGATGCCGCGCGCCTCGCACAGCGGCAGGAAGCTTTCGAGCGCCTGTTGCTCCAGCAGCGTATAGCGGCCCGCCAACAGAAAGATGTCGTAGTCGCCGCGTTCGGCGAGTTGCTGGCAGACCTCCCATTCGTTCACCCCGGCGCCGAAGGCTTTGATCCCGCCCTCGTTTCGCAGGCGCTCCAGCGCGTGGTAACCCCCGGCCATCAACTGATCGACCTTGGCGTTCACATTCGCCCGGCTGCCCTGGTTGGGCACGTCGATGTCATGGGCGTAGAGGATGTCGACCCGGTCCACGCCCAGCCGTTCCAGCGAGTGTTCGAAACTGCGCAGCACGCCGTCGTAGGAGTAATCATAGACCTCGTTACGGGCTGGTACGTCGAACCATTTGCCGAAACCATCGCGCTGGTCGGGTCGGCAGGGGCGCAGGATGCGGCCGACTTTGGTTGACAGGGTATATTGATCGCGAGGCTTGTCGCGCAGAAAGCGGTTGAGCCGAGTCTCGGACAGGCCCAGGCCATAAAGCGGGGCGGTGTCATAGTAGCGCACGCCGCCGTCCCAGGCCGCTTGCAGGATCGCGTCCGCCTCGGCGTCGGTGATCGCGCGGTAAAGGTTGCCCAGGGGAGCGGTGCCGAAACCCAATTCCGTAAACGTCAGTCCGCCGTTGCCCAACCGGTCCCAATGTCGTGTTGCCAGTGCCATAGTCCCCTCGGAAGTTTGCTTTTGCCAGCACCCTAAACGCTCTTTAGAGTTTGGCCAAAGACTTCGGGGGAATGATGCCAGGGAATTACGAGCGGGTTTTTGGGGACCGCAAGGTGGTGATCGCGATGGTGCATCTGGGGGCATTGCCCGGGGCGCCGTTGCATGACGCTGCGCGGGGGGTGGATGGGATCATCGCGGATGCCGCTGCCGATCTGGACGCCCTGCAGGCTGCGGGCGTGGATGCGGTGATGTTCGGAAACGAGAACGATCGGCCCTATGAGTTCGATGTCGATCCGGCCAGCACCGCGACGATGGCTTACGTTATTGGGCGGCTTCGTGACCGGATCACGGTGCCCTTTGGGGTCAATGTGTTGTGGGATCCGACCAGTACCGTGGCGCTGGCGGCAGCGACGGGGGCCGCGTTTTGCAGGGAGATTTTCACAGGCACCTATGCCTCGGACATGGGGCATTGGGCGCCGGATGCAGGGGCGGCGCTGCGGTATCGTGACCGGCTGGGGCGGCGCGATCTGGCGATGCTGTACAATGTCAGCGCCGAGTTCGCTGACAGTCTGGACCGGCGGCCGCTGGCGGACCGGGCACGCTCGGCGGTGTTTTCCTCGGTGCCCGATGCGGTGCTGGTTTCGGGGGCGATCACCGGTGAGGCGGCGGCTTTGAGCGACCTTGAGGCTGTGAAGGCGGCGCTGCCAGATACGCCGGTGCTGGCGAATACGGGGGTCAAGCACGAGACTGTGGATGAGGTTCTGCGCGTGGCGGACGGCTGCATCGTGGGCTCGTCGCTAAAGGTTGACGGTGACACTTGGAAGCCGGTGGACCCGGCGCGGGCCGCCGATTTCATGGACCGGGCCCGGGCGGTGCGGGGATGAGCGATCTGCGCCGAGACCTGACCGACTTGATGCAGATCCCTGGGCTTTCAGGGCACGAGGATCGGGTGCGTCGGGCGATTGCGGCGCGGCTTCCGGGGGAGAGCCAGTCCGACCGGCTGGGCAATCTTTGGGTGACGTTTGAGGGCGATGCGGATCTGCCCTCGGTCCTGTTGTTCACCCATATGGACCAGTTGGGGTTCATTGTCCGCAAGGTCGAGGCGGATGGGCTGATACGCTTGGAGCGTCTGGGCGGCGTGCCCGAGCGGGCGCTGCCTGCGCAGGCCATGCTGCTGTGCGTGGGCGAAGGGCGCGATATGCCTGGGGTAATCGCCAACAAGAGCCACCATGCGACAAGCCCCGAGGAGAAATACCAGGTGCTGCCGTACCGGCAATTATTCGTCGACGCCGGATTTCGGACGGCGACCGAGGCGGCCGACGCTGGGGTGCGGATCGGCACGCCGGTCGTCTATGCGCCGCGTGTGCTGCCGCTGGCGAGGGATCGTGTCGCGGGTACTAGTATCGACGATCGGGCGGGCTGTGCCGTGCTGCTTGAGGTGGCGCGCAGGCTTGCCGCGCGGGACGGGGGGCCGACCGTGCATCTGGCCTGGACCGTGCAAGAGGAGTTCAACCTGCGCGGGGCGCAGCCCTTGGCCCAGCGTCTGGCCCCGGATATCGCGATGCAGATCGACCTGATGCTGGCATGCGACACGCCGGATATGACTGACCGGGGCGAGATGACGTTGGGCGGCGGGCCAGGTATGAGCCTTTATTCCTTTCACGGGCGCGGCACGCTGAACGGTGTGATCCCGCATCCTGCGCTGGTCGATCTGGTCGAGGCGACAGCCCGGGCCGAGCGGATCCCGCTTCAGCGCAGTGCGCAGACCGGCGTTTTGACCGACCTCAGCTATGTCCAGCAGACCGGTGCGGGGGTCGCCTGTGTCGATCTGGGCTTTCCAATGCGCTATTCGCATAGCAGTTTGGAGGTCTGCGATCTGGCGGATCTGGGGGCGCTCTGCGAACTAATCACCGCCACCTTGGGCCGCATCGACGCGCGCTTCACCTTGGATCGGGACGCACACACATGAGCTATACCCTGGGCATCGATATCGGCACTTATCAGTCCAAGGGCGTGCTGGTGGACACAGACGGTAACGTCATCGCGCAAGCCGCCCGGGACCACAAAATGCTGGTGCCGCAGCGTGGCTGGGCCGAGCATCGCCCAGTCGAAGATTGGTGGGACGATTTCACCGCCATTACCCGCGAATTGTTGGCCACACCCGGGGTCGCGCCGGGCGATATCGCCGCTGTCGCCTGCTCGGCCATCGGCCCTTGTATGCTGCCGGTGGATGCGCAGGGCGCACCGCTGATGAACGCGGTCCTCTATGGCGTCGATACCCGCGCCGAGGCTGAGGTGGCGGAACTGACCCTGCGCATTGGCGCTGACACCATCCTGGACCGTTGCGGCAACGCACTGACCAGCCAGTCCGTCGGTCCCAAGATCCTGTGGCTGCGGCGCAACCGCCCCAAGGTCTTTGCCCAGACCGCCAAGATCCTAACCTCGACCAGTTACCTGTTGCACCGGCTGACCGGAGAATATGTGATCGACCATTATACGGCGGCCAATTTCTCGCCCCTCTATGATGTTGATCGCTTGGATTGGATTGACGATCTGGCCGATGACATTTGCCCGCTGGACTGGCTGCCGCGTCTGATGTGGTCGACCGAGGTTGCCGGCCAGATCACGCCCCAAGCCGCCGCCGAGACGGGCCTGGCCCCCGGTACGCCGGTCACCGCAGGCACCATCGATGCGGCCGCCGAGGCGCTGTCGGTCGGGGTCACGGCACCAGGGGACATGATGATGATGTACGGCTCGACCATCTTCATTATCACCCTGACCCGGGATCGGGTCCGCGACGGCCGCCTGTGGTACGCGCCCTGGCTGTTCGAGGGGCAGCATGCCTCAATGGCCGGGCTGGCGACCTCGGGGACCCTGACCCATTGGTTCCGCGATCAATTCGCGCGGGATCTGGACCCCGGGTCCGCCTTCGAGACCCTCGCCGCCGAGGCCGCAACCTCGCCCCCCGGCGCCAATGGGCTGTTGGCTCTGCCCTATTTCTCGGGCGAGCGCACGCCGATTCATGACCCGCAGGCCAAGGGGGCGATTTTTGGCCTGAACCTGACCCACACGCGCGGTGACATGTACCGCGCGGTGATCGAGGGGATCGCCTATGGTACCAACCATGTAATCGAAACCTATGCCGAGGCGGGCGAGCGCCCAGCGCGCGTTTTGGCCGTGGGCGGCGGGGTGAAGAATTCGGTATGGCTGCAGGCGACCAGCGATATCAGCGGGTTGGACCAAATAGTGTGTGAGAAGACCGTAGGTGCCAGCTATGGTGATGCTTTTATCGCAGCACTTGCCGTTGGCAATGCCACGCTCGATGACCTCGGGAAATGGAACCCGGTTGCGGAAACCGTGACCGCCAAAGGCGCGGAAGTTTATACCCGCCAGTACCGCTTATTCAGGCAACTCTATGAACAGACGCGTGAAATCTCAAAAGGGTTGATCTGTGACGATTAAGATCGGGTATGCGGCTCTCCTCGAGTTGGATCGGCTCGCTGAGCTCTCATTGATTTCCGAACGTGAACATCATGAGCGGCAACCGCATTTCTTCCCCTGGACCCCATCGGCACAACAGACTTTGGAAAGGCTTGCGTCGGCATTCGACAGCCCAGACACCAATCCCGAGTCGCGCACCATACTTGTTGCCCGGAACAAGGGGGAGGTCGTGGGATTTCTTCAGTTTGACCTCCATTCCCCTGACTTTGAGTCTCCAGCCTCACAGATCTACATTCTCGACATTTCGATAGACCATTCGATGAGGGGCGGAGGAGTTGGGAGACAGTTGCTGGACGCCGTTGAAGCCCTCGCAAAAAAGTCCGGGATACAACGGATTGACGCAGATGTATGGGAAGGGAATACTGCCTCAAAGGGTCTTTTTGAAGCCCTTGGATATTCGCCACTAAAGACCAACTATACCAAGCTTTTCTGAGCCAGTTTGGACCTGTCGCGGATTTTTTCCGCCCCAAGTCCTTATCAATGCGGGCTGAGTCTCGAAGGCCAAGGGGCTTTTCGAGCCCTGTGCCGAGTATCTTCTCCGAGCGTTATAGAGAACCGCGCCGGTTTTACCGGAGACTCCAAGTCTTGATTAGGATGGAGCTTCATGAACAAAACGACGAACAAATATTCCCCTGAAGTCGGCGAGCGTGCCCTTCGCATGGTTCTGGATAAAATTGGGCAGTACGAGAGCCGGTGGTCTGCGATTGTGTCGATATACTCGAAGATCGGTTGTGCACCCCAGACACTGAGCGAATGGGTTAAGAAGGCTGAGGTTCATCGGGGCGACCGTGCTGTCGTAACGACCGAGATGGCCGAGAAGATGAAAGCGCTGGAACGTGAGAACCGCGAGTTGAAGCAGGCCAATAAGAACCTCAGAAAGGCGTCCGCGTTGACCTTGTCACTCGGACCATTGGCGTTCCTGCGGTCAACTTTGCGCAGGCGGGGCTTGTCTTATGCAAATAGTGGCTTCTGAGGCAAAAGGGAGCCGCTGCCCAGCACCGCAAACTGCGGGGCAGCGGCGGGGGTGGCGTCGTGCGGAGCTTGGTGTTTCAGGACCGCGGTCGAGTTTGATGACCCCCGTCTTTTCTAAGGACCTGAAAGGATACGAGGGCTTTGGACCCCAACGATAAGCATAGGCGAACAGAAAAGATGACCGGAAATACTTAATCACCACCAACGGTAGCTCGAACGATGTCACCGTCATTGACGTCTCGGCGCAAAAGCGCTGAAGTCCTTTTAAGTCGGCCAACTAACCTTTTGGGGGTGTCGTGGCCCCTACACGCGAAGGACGGCCATATGAAACAGCTACTTGCCCTTATCACCACAGTTATCGCCAGTCCCGCGCTGGCGCATGACTTCGGTTTTGCAGGGATCCTCTCCGGTTCGAACATGGAGGACGCACCGCCCCTGACGCTGTCGGTCGGCAAACCGATCGCGGACGTCCCGTTGGTCTTGAAATCCGGCACCGGCTACGAGATCGAGCTCACCGCCGACGGCACCGGTGAACTCGCGCTCGAGGGGGCCGGTTTTTTTCGGGCGATCTGGATCAACGAGATCGTCATCAACGGCCTCGAGATCCGCCCCTTTGGAATCGAAAGCATAGAGTTCGACGAGGCAGGCACGATGGAGATCGAGTTTATCGCCATCAAACCGGGGCGTTACGTGTTAAAACAACCCGGCTCCACCGGCGAGACGCAGCGGATCGAGATCACAATCCAATAGGGGAACGGCCCCGGTCGCCCGGCCGCACCCATCATCACAGCAGGATCCTAAATGCATCGCGGATGGCCGCGTCTTGCTGGGTGGACAAATATTCCGGGTGATGATCGGCAAGGACCGCACGTGCGGTATCGCGGGCGCGCGACCATGCGTCCCGGGCACCTTTTTCCGTCCAAGTTACCGGGGCTTCGCGATCCGCGAGGCTTGGATAGAAGTAGTCCCGTTCCATCGCCGCATAAGTGTGCCGCCCCCCCAGGAAATGCCCCTCGCCCAAAACCGCCTCGCGGATCGCATCGAAACCCAGGTTCTCTTCGGTCACTTCGATCCCGCGCAGGGCACGATAGGTGGCCGAGTGCATTTCATCGTCCAGCACGAAAGCCTCGAAGCTCGCCCCCAACAGCGACGCCGTCATGCCCGAGCTTTCATAGATCAGGTTGCCGCCAGCCAGCGCGGCCGCCAACGACGTCATAGCCTTTTCCGATCCATATTGCGCATCGATGGCTTTGGCGTCGGTCATTGAGGCCGCCACGCCCGACGGCAGCCCAAGCCAGTTCGACAGCTGGGCCGAGGCAGCGTTGAGCACCGCAATCTCGCCCCCACCACCCGCGAAGGCGCCGGTGCGCAGGTCGATCACCAGCGGCCAGTTCGAAAAGACCATCGGATGGCCGGGGCGGATCGCATGCACCATCACCAAGCTGGCCAAAGTCTCGGCCAGGGATTGCGCCAGGAACCCAGCCAGCGTGGCAGGCGCCGTGGCACCCGACTGCGCAGCCGTAATGCAGGAAATTGGGATATTGTGCCGAATACATTCATAGACCACATCGACCGCATCTTCCCCAAAGCGCATGGGCGAGATGACCGGGCTGATATGCGCTTTCACAAAAGGACGATGGGCAAAAGCCCCCGCACCGCCAGCGACGATGTCGAACATCTCGACAATCGGTGCCACATGGGTGGCCAGGGTAAAGGCCGTCGCCACGGGCTTGGTCGTGTTGCGCATCAGCGCGTAGGCGGTGTTCACGTCCAGATCCAAATTGTCCGGCACATCCGTGGCGATGCAGCAGCGGGTGAACCAACTGACATTGGTCAAAGTGTCTTGCAGCCGGGTGAAGTCATGCAGATCGCGCAATGTGGATGGCCGGTAAAGGCCGGTGTCCATATCCAGCGTTTGAACCGCCGCACCGCCTGTGCCGAAATAAACCCGATCACCACCCACTTCTATTGATCGGTCCGGATCGCGGCCATGCAGAACAAAGGTTTTAGCAGCCTTGGCGATCGCCTCCTCGGTCAAGGCGCGGGGGATCAGGATACGACCCGCACCATTGTCCTCGGCCCCCGCACCGATCAAGTCTTTGGTCAGGCGCGCGGGCACCTCGCCCAACCCTAACTCGGCCAGCAGGCGAAGCGCGGTTTGATAGATGGCGTGCAGATCCATTTCGGTCAGAGGCCGGTACGCGCCGCCGCGCTGGCCCGGCGCCGCCGGATTAACGGTCGGCTTGGCGGCACGTTTGGCCTGGCGCGCACGGCGTCCCGCCCGTTTCGTTCCCGAGGTTTTTTGCTGCAAACGACACGCCTCCAAATCTGGTCCCTCTACTTGATGACTTCGCACAGCTTTGTACCCAATGGGCAAGGGTGAAGTTTCCCAAAGGACTCTCAACCGGATGCGCCATTGACCACCGACCATGTCTCGGGGTTCTGTTGCGCGACTTAGGGCTTATGGAGCAAATCAATGAAATCCCAGACACGGGTGGTGGTGATCGGCGGGGGGATCGCGGGCTGTTCAACCCTGTATCACCTGACACAGGAGGGTTGGGACGACGTCGTTCTGGTCGAACGAGACGAGTTGACCAGCGGCACCACCTGGCATTCGGCAGCGCAGGTGACCAATTTTGGGATGACCCAAACGATGGTGGGGCTGAAAAGCCATTCCATCCGGCTTTACAAGGAATTGGCCGAGGATCCCGACTATCCGATCAACTATCACCATGCCGATGGCGGCATCCGACTGGCGAATACCGAAGGCCAAATGGACGGCTACCGCCACTTCGCCTCGATGGCGCGGGGCATGGGGGTGGACTTCGAGGTTATCGACGCCGCCGAATGCGGGCGTCGTCATCCGCTGATCTCGACCGACAACCTGATCGGCGGGCTTTGGGACCCGCTGGACGGAGATATCGACCCCGCGCAACTGTGTCAGGCACTGGCGCGGCGCGCGCGCAGCGCGGGGGCCGAGGTCTATCGCCACACGCCGGTGACCGGGCTGACGCAAAAACCCGATGACACCTGGGTCGTACACACGGACAAGGGCGATATCGCCTGCGAGGTCGTGGTGAACGCTGGCGGTTACCGCGTGAACGAGGTTGCTGCGATGATGGGCGTGCAGCACCCTGTGGTGTCAATGGAACATCAGTATTTCCTGACCGAACCGATCCAGGCAATCATCGACGCGGGGCACCGCATGCCGCTGCTGCGCTGCCCCATCAGTGATTATTATTGCCGGCAGGAAAAGCAGGGCCTGCTCGTCGGTTTCTATGAACAAGACTGCAAGACCTGGGGCATGGACGGGATCGACCCGAAGTTCGTCAACGCGCTCTGCCCAGACGACCTGGACCGTGTCACGGATGTGTTGGAGGGGGCCTTTGCCCGGATGCCCGCTCTGACCGAGGTCGGCATTCATACAATCGTCAATGGACCGATCACCTATACGATTGACGGAGCGCCGCTGGTCGGCCCGATCCCGGGCAAGCGTAATGCCTTTTGCATCATTGGGCTGCGCGCGGGGCTTGGCGAGGGTGGTGGGCACGGCTGGCTGCTCGCGCAGCAGATCGTGCACGGCGAAGCCCAATACGACACCTGGGTCACCGATCCGCGCCGCTTCACTGGCCACGCGACCGTGGAACTGACCGCATTGAAGGCGATCGAGGATTATCAGAACGAGTTCCGGTTCCATTTCCCGCATGAACACCGCCCCGCCGGACGCCCCATGAAGACAACGCCGTTGACACCGGTTCTGGCCGCCGAAGGCGCAGCGTTTACGGTCGTCAACGGTTGGGAGCGGGTCGAGTACATCAAGCCCACCGCCGATTTCACCGAAACCCATAGCTTTCGCTTCAACGAGGTTTTTGACGTCGTCGCGCGCGACGTGGCCGCCGTGCAATCGGGCGTCGGCATTTGCGAGGTCAACGGCTTCAACCGCTTCGAGCTAACCGGCACGGGCGTGCATGACTTTCTCGACCGAATGGCCTGTGGGCGGGTGACGCGCAAGCCGGGGCGGGTGGGGCTGTGTTACCTCCTCAACCACTTCGGAATGCTGAAATCCGAGGCGACGGTGGCGAACCTGCCCGATGGGCGGGTCTGGTATGGGTCAGCCGCGGCCGCCGAGTTCCACGATATGGACTGGCTGCAGGCGCATCTGCGCCCGAGCGAGGATGTGCAGATCCGGTCGCTGACCAACGATCATACGATCCTTGTGCTTGTCGGTCCCAAATCACGCGCGGTCCTGCAGGCCGTCAGCCGCGCCGACTGGTCGCGCGCGGCCTTCCCCTGGCTGAGCGTCCGCGAATGCTTTATCGGGATCGCCCCCGCCGTGGTAATGGCCGTCAGCTTCTCGGGCGAATTGGCCTTTGAAATCCACGTGCCTAACAACCAACTCTACGCCGCCTGGCTGACGCTGCGGGCAGCGGGCAAGGAACATGGCATGCAGGTCTTCGGCGCCCGCGCGGTCGAGTCGATGCGCTTGGAAAAGGGTTACCTCCATTGGAAGGCCGACATCCTGACCGAGTTCGACCCGTTCGAGACCGGATTGGATCGCTTTGTGACCTTAGACAAAGGCGACTTCATCGGGCGGGAGGCGCTGTCGCGCCGCCATGCCGCGGGCCCGGCCCGCAAGCTGGTAACCCTTCAACTTGAGGGGCGCATGGCCCCCGCCCATCCCGGCGCATCCGTTGTTTTAGATGGTCAGGTCCAGGGCACGGTCACCTCCGGCGACTGGGGCCACCGGGTGGGTAAGAACCTTGCCTACGCCTTCGTCGCACCGCCTTTGGACAAGCCCGGGACGCGGATCGAGGTTGATGTTATCGGTACGCCGACATCCGCTGAAGTGATCCCGTCCGGCCCCTATGATCCAGGCTATGATCGGGTTCGGGCTTAGGTGCGTCGGCCCCTTCCCTGACCTGTCTCAAACAGATCGGGACCGGCCGCGCGCGGCACCCAAACCGGGGCGCCGAACCCAAACCTGTTGACTAACAAGCATAAATTAGCCCACTCTCCAACAACAACAACCCAAAGGGTGGATCCGGCGGATCGGTTTCCGCAGCCGGCAACACCGCCCTTAGAACAATTCGGAGGTATCGGCATCAGATGATCGCGGCATTGGTTCTTAAACGGCTCGGACTGGGGTTGTTGACACTGCTGGTCGTCTCGCTGCTGATCTTCTTCGCGGTCGAACTGCTTCCCGGTGACCTTGCCCAGGCGGTGCTTGGCCAGGCCGCCACCGAGGAAACCGTCGCCGCCATGCGCGAACAACTGGGGTTGGATCGACCCGCACCGGCCCGCTATCTGGATTGGCTTGGCGGGGTTCTGACCGGCGATTTGGGCACATCGCTTTTGTCGGGTGAGCGGGTGAGTACGGCGATCTCGCAACGCCTGCTCAATACGCTGTTCCTGGCCTCGTACGCCGCCATTATCGCCGTGCCCTTTGCTGTCATCCTTGGGGTGTTCGTAGCACTTTATCGCAATTCGATTTTTGATCGGGTGGCCAATGTGGCCACGCTTGTATCGATCTCGTCACCTGAATTCTTCCTGGGCTACGTGCTGATCTTGTTCCTATCCGTCAAAACCGGTGCTTTCCCCGCCATTGCCACCCTACGCGGTGATATGAGCCTGATCGATTTGCTGTACCGCACCTTCCTACCAGCGCTGACGCTGGTGCTGGTGGTCACGGCGCATATGATGCGGATGACGCGGGCGGCAATCATCAACCTGCTGGCGAGCCCTTATATCGAGATGGCGCGGCTGAAGGGGATGCCACCGTGGAAGGTGATCGTCAAACATGCCCTACCCAACGCCTGGGCCCCGATCATCAATGTGATCGCGCTGAACCTGGCCTATCTGGTGACCGGCGTGGTGCTGGTTGAGGTGGTCTTTGTCTATCCTGGCATCGGTCAATTGCTGGTGGATGCGGTTGCGAAACGCGATTTCCCGGTGGTGCAGGCCTGCTGCCTGATTTTCGCGGCGACCTTCATTCTGCTGAACTTGGCGGCTGACATCGGCTCGATCCTAACCAATCCCCGGCTGAGGCACCCGAAATGAGCGATCCGGTCTTTATCGCGCTCTGTCTGGGGGGCCTCGCCGCTGCGGTTTTGGTGACGTGGAGGATGGGGCAGATGTCAGCGATGCGCACGCTGATCTTTTGCCTTATCCTGGCGGGTCTGCTGGCGTTGTTCCTTGGCGCCCCCGCGTTGCGTTTTTCGGCCATCGTCGCGGGGCTGGTCGCGATATCCGCCGCAGCCTCGTGGGTGTTTCGGGCCGCGCTGCTGATGGTCGCTCCGACCTCCATGGGACCGGCGCTGCGGGCTGCACCGTTAACGGCGGCCTTTGGTATGCTGGTCATCACGATCTATGCCATCGCAGGCATTTTTGCGCCCTTGATCGCACCCTTTGGCGAGGCCGAGGTGATCGCGGGCGCCTTTGCACCGGCAGATGGGACCATGATCTTAGGCGCGGACCAATTGGGCCGCGATATGTTCAGCCGCATTATTTTCGGGGCGCGCAACACGGTGGGGCTGGCCCTGCTGGCCACGACGCTGGCCTTCCTCGCCGGGGCGGCAGCGGGGTTGTTCGCGGCTGTGCGGGGTGGCTGGATCGATCAGATCCTCGGGCGCGTGGTCGACGTCATCATGTCCGTGCCATCGCTTGTCTTCGCCCTACTGATCCTGTCGATCCTGGGCACCAACTTGACGATCATCGTGATCGTCATCGCCGTCATCTATGCGCCCCGTGTGTTCCGCCTGACCCGTGCCGTGGCGGGCGGTGTGGTGACAATGGACTATATCGAAGCCGCACGTTTGCGGGGCGAGGGCGACTGGTATCTCATCCGGCGCGAGATCCTGCCCAACGCCTCGGCCCCACTGGTGGCAGAGTTTGGGCTTGAGTTCTGCTTTGTCTTCCTTCTGATCTCGGGCCTGTCGTTTCTGGGCCTTGGCATCCAGCCCCCCACCGCCGACTGGGGATCCATGGTGCGCGAAAGTGCGACGATGATCTCGTTCGGGATCACCACCCCTTTGATCCCCGCGGGCGCCATTGCGCTGCTGACCGTTGCGGTGAACTTCGTGGTGGATTGGATGCTTTATCGTTCTTCAGGACTGAAGGTTTAGGCCATGGCAGCACGCGATGAAGTCCTCCTAACGATCGAAAACCTGCGGATCGAGGGGTTGTCGGGCGAGGATTGGACCGAGATCGTCCATGGCGTCGATCTGACCCTGCATAAGGGCGAGGTTATGGGCTTGATCGGCGAGTCGGGCGCGGGCAAGTCGACCATAGGCCTGGCGGCAATGGGCTTTGCGCGGGACGGTTGCCGGATCTCGGGTGGGCGGGTGACGTTCGACGGCATCGACCTGACGGCCGCGGCACCGGCGGAACTGCGCGGCTTGCGTGGCACGCGCATCGCCTATGTGGCACAATCGGCAGCGGCGTCGTTCAATCCTGCGCATAAGATTATCGACCAACATACCGAAACGCCGGTGCACTACGGGATCGAAGATCGCGAAACGGCGCGAAAAGACGCGATGGAACTGTACGCGCAGTTGCGCCTGCCCAACCCCGAAGAAATCGGGTTTCGCTACCCGCATCAGGTGTCGGGCGGGCAGTTGCAACGTGCGATGACCGCGATGGCGATGGCTTGTCGCCCCGACCTGATCATCTTTGACGAACCGACCACGGCGCTGGACGTCACCACCCAGATCGAGGTTCTGGCCGCCATTCGCGATATCGTCGACCAGTTCAATACCGCCGCGATTTATATCACCCACGACCTGGCCGTCGTGGCGCAGATGGCGGACACGATCAAAGTGCTGCTGAAAGGGACAGAGGTCGAGGAGGCACCGACCGAGCAGATGCTGTCGAACCCGGCCGAAGACTATACCAAAAGCTTATGGGCGGTGCGCAGTTTCGAACGGCCGATCAAGCAGCGGCCCACGGACACGGAACCGCTGCTGTCGATCAAGGGGATCGACGCGGCCTATGGGCCGGTAAAGGTGCTGGATGACGTGTCCTTCGACATCCATCCCGGTATGACGGTGGCGGTTGTTGGCGAGTCCGGCTCGGGCAAATCCACCACGGCGCGCTGTGTAACGGGCTTGCTGCCACCGACAAAGGGCGAGATTTGGATGGACGGCGCCGCCTTGCCCGCACGCTATCAAGACCGTAGTCGCGATCAGTTGCGACAGGCACAGATGATCTATCAGATGGCTGACACGGCCCTGAACCCCAAGGTGCGTATCTCCGAGATCATCGGCCGCCCCGCGCGGTTTTACTCCGGGCTGAAAGGGGCCGATCTAACGCGCCGGGTCGATGAGTTGCTTGAACTGATCGAGCTTGAGCCCGATGCCTATCGCGACCGCCTGCCCGGCGAGTTGTCGGGGGGGCAAAAGCAGCGCATCGGCATTGCGCGCGCACTGGCCGCCGAGCCGCGCTTCATCATCTGTGACGAAGTGACAAGCGCGCTTGACCAATTGGTGGCCGAGGGGATTTTGCGCCTTTTGGGGCGGCTCCAGGACGAGCTGGGCCTGGCCTACATGTTCATCACCCACGACTTGGCCACCGTACGTGCCATCGCCGACGAAGTTGTCGTGATGCAGCACGGCCGCGTGGTCGAACAGGGCCCAAAAGACGACATGTTCCGCCCGCCGCACCATTCCTATACGGACCTTTTGTTGTCTTCGGTTCCGGAAATGGACCCGAATTGGCTAACCGAGTTGCTTAAGGCCCGCAGTGCGGCTGGGGCCAGTGAAGCCGCCACTATCTAAGGTCCGCCGCCGGGACGCGCCCGGCGGCGACTTGTGCTAAATCACACGAACCACCAACGCTCCATCCAACGCTCGCCGTCCATGTCCCAGTTGGACGCAAAATCGCTCGTGCCGATGGTGTCCTTTGTGGCAAAGACATAGTTGGCGAACATCGGAATGATCGCGCCGCCGTCCTCGCTCAGGATCGCCTGAAGTTCGTGATACATCCCCCGGCGCTTGTCGGTGTCCAACTCGGCGCGGGCCGCGACCAGCAACTCGTTGAAGCGCGTGTTGTCCCAGAACGTATCGTTCCAGGCGGCCCCCTTGGAATAGGCCAGCGTCAGCATAGAATCCTCGACCGGTCGTCCGCCCCAGTAGACGGCCGAAAACGGTTTTTGCATCCAGACGTCGGACCAATACCCATCGTTCGGTTCGCGCGCCACAGTCAGATCGATCCCCGCCCCTTTGGCTGAGTTCGAATACAGCACCGCCGCATCCACCGCACCCGGATAAGCCGCGTCCGCTGCTGACAGCGTGACCGACAGGCTGTCCAGCCCCGCTTCCTTTAGGTGGAACTTGGCACGATCGGGATCATAGGCGCGTTGCTCAAGATCGGCATTGAAGAAGCGCTGGTTGGGACCGATCGGATGATCGTTGCCGACAGTGCCATAACCGAACAGGATCTTGTCGACCAATTCTTGCCGGTTGATGGCGTATTTCAACGCCAGACGGATGTTCTGGTCGGTATAGGGGTCTTTGTTCGTGGACATCGCAAATGTGTAATGCTGATTACCTCCGACCGAGGCGACTTTGATCGACGGATTGTTTCCGATCAGACCAACGGTCTTGAGGTCCAACTTGTCGATGGCATCAACATCGCCCGAGATTAGCGCGGCCGTACGCGCGTTCAGATCGATAATGGACAGCATCTCGATCTGGTCGAACCAGCCGCGGTTTTGATCCCAGTCATTCTCGTAACGCTCTAGACGCGCGACAACGCCCGGCTGAAACTCGACCAGCTTGTAGGGGCCCGCACCATCGCCGGAGCGCCAATCGACCTCCCCATTGTCCGAGGGCAAAATCGGCAGGTGGTAGTCCGTCAGCTGGAACGGGAAGTCAGCATCGCCGGACGCCAATTCAAAGATGACCACATCGCCTTCGGCGCGGATGTCCAGGATCGGCTCAAGGTTGGATTTGGCGGCCGAGGTCGAGTCCTCGCCCCGGTGGTAGTTGATCGACGCGATCACATCGTCGGTTGTGATCGCACGGCCTGAATGAAAGGTCACACCCGGGCGCATTTTAAACTGCCAGGTTGTGGCATCAGCCGAGGATTCCCAGCTTTCCGCAAGGCCAGGCTCGAAGCTGCCATCAACGCCTACACCGGCCAAGAACCCATGCATTCCCAATGCCAGAGGGATCGTGAAGCCGTTCTCTGTCGTTGCCGGGTTCAAGGTATCGGTGGTCGAGCCATGCCCCTTGGCCACCCGCAACGTACCGCCGCGCTTGGGTTCAGCGCGCGCGCTTGCAGGCAGGATCAATGTCCCCAGCGCGCTGGCGGCAAGCCCCGCACCCGCGCTGCGTTGGAAAAATCCGCGCCGTGTCAGGCCATTTGTCATTTGGTTTTTGTCAGTCATGTTAGCTCCCTGTTGTTGTTTCTTGTTCCGGTCTGCCGCTGGTCAGCATTATGTGTATTGTCGCTGACCAGTCTTGAGCCATCGTAACCGTTCTTTCAGCGAAGTCACCCGTTGCAGGGACAGTCCCCGGTTTTAGAAGCGCTATCATGGCGGTTGCGGCTTTCGTCGGACTTAAGCGCAAAATTTTGATCAGCGGTAGATCTGTTGGCGTGCCTGGGCGGCTGCAAACCCCGCGACGGCGTGGGGCAGCCCAACCTAGCGCAACGCGCGCGGTGGGGCGCCGAATTCACGCCGAACTGCGCGGGCGAAAGCGCTGGCATCGCTGTATCCACAGCGCACTGCGACCTCTGCCACCGGCAGGGCCCCGTCGCGAAGCAACCGGCGCGCGGCGCCAAGACGGACGCGGGCATAGGCTGTGCGCGGGCTGGTGCCAAGCGCGTGGGCAAAGCGCGCCTCCAACTCGCGCTGGCGGCATCCGGCTTTTGCGGCGATCTCGGCGATGCTGAGCGGCGTCTCGACATGCGCCTCCATTGCCGCCAGAGCCCGGGTCACGAGGCGCCCGGCACGCGCCCCTGGGGCGGGTGGCTCGCCCTGAAGGAACAGCGCCGCGATTTCGGTAGTCAGTGCGGTGCCATGCGCCTGGCCGATCACGTGCAGCATCAGTTCGTACGTGGTCGCCGCCCCGCCTGAACTCAGCCGGTCGCCGTCATCGACCCACCGCTCGCGCCGGGCCACAACCGCCGGGAACCGCTCGGCAAAGGCGTCGAACAGCTCGAAATGGATCGTCGCCGCACGTCCGTCCAGCAGGCCCGCCGCCGCCAGCAGCCAAGATCCACTGTCCAACCCACAAAGAACCCGATAGCGCGCTGCGGCGGTCCTCAGTCGGGCCGAGGTCGAGGCAAGTGCGAGGTGCCCATAGCTGGGCATCACCAACAGCATGTCCCCACCGGGTGCCGCACCCAGCGCGCCGGATGGTGCGACTGGCAGGCCCGAGGATGACACGACCGACTGGCCATCTGGCGTCAGCACATGCCAGACATAAGCCTCCCGACCCAACAGGTCGTTGGCGGCGCGCAACGGCTCGACCGCGTTGGCCAGGCACAGGTTCGAGAACCGGTCATAAATCACAACGCCGATAGTCGCAGGGGCTGAACGTGAAAGAATCCAATCAGGCATAGTTTAAACCAATCCGGCACAGCAACCCACGTCAAGCGCGATAAGCTCGGCCCACAACGGAAAACGTGAGGGTCCCAATGCCGTTAACGATGAACCCCGAGGTTTTCATCACCTGCGCTGTCACCGGCTCGGGCAGCACACAGGAGCGCAGCCCGCATGTGCCCCGCAGCCCGGCGCAGATCGCCGACTCAGCGATCGCCGCCGCCCGCGCCGGGGCCGCCATCGTCCATTGCCATGTCCGCGATCCCGAAACCGGCGCACCCGCCCGCGACCCCCGTTTGTACCGCGAGGTGACCGAGCGGATCCGCGATGCCGATGTCGATGCGGTGCTGAACCTGACAGCCGGAATGGGGGGCGATCTGGTCTTCGGCCCCCCTGACAATCCCCTGCCGCTGACAACCGGCACCGATATGGCCAGTGCTGAGGAACGGCTGGTGCATATCGCTGAGTGCCGCCCCGAGATCGCGACCCTCGATTGTGGCACGATGAACTTCGCCGAGGCCGACTACGTGATGACCAACACCCCCGGCATGCTGCGCGCGATGGGGCGCGCCATGACCGAGATGGGCGTCGTGCCCGAGATCGAGGCCTTTGACACCGGCCACCTGTGGCTCGCCAAATCACTCGTGGCCGAAGGCGTGCTGGCCGCACCCGCTTTGGTCCAGCTGTGCATGGGCGTGCCCTGGGGGGCGCCGGATGATCTGCGCACCTTTCTGGCCATGGTTGATGCGGTCCCGCCAGAGTGGACCTGGTCCGCGTTTTCTCTGGGGCGGCACGAGATGCCGTATGTCGCCGCCGCCGTGCTGGCGGGGGGCAATGTGCGGGTGGGGCTCGAGGACAACCTGTGGTTGGCCAAGGGTCAATTGGCCACCAACGCGCAACTGGTCGAACGCGCGGTGGGGATTATCGAGGGCATGGGCGCCACGGTCATCGGCCCGGATGCGGTGCGGGCCAAGTTGGGCCTGACCAAGCGGGCACCGGTCTGATGGCGCCGGGGATCGCCGGGATCATCGGCGGTGGGGTGATCGGTGCCGCCTGGGCCGCGCGCTTCGCGCTGATGGGATGGCAGGTTCGGCTGTTCGACCCTGATCCCGAAGCCGCGCGCAAGACCGATGCGGTGCTGACTGCCGCCCGGCGGGCCCTGCCGATGCTCTATGAAACAGCCCTACCGCCCGAAGGGTCGATCCAGCATGTGACCACCATCGCGGAAACTGTAGCAGGCGCCGATTGGGTCCAGGAAAGCGTGCCCGAGCGGCTGGAGTTGAAGCACCGGGTCATCGCCGAGATCGAGGCGGCGGCGCCGCAGACGACGCCCATTGGCTCGTCCACCTCGGGCTTTCGGCCCTCTGAGTTGCGGCAGGGTGCTGCGCATCCCGGACGCATCCTGATCGCACATCCCTTCAACCCGGTCTACCTGCTACCATTGGTCGAACTTGTTCCCGGCGACACGGCCGACCCTGACGCCACTGCGCAGGCCACGGCGATCCTGACCGCCATCGGCATGCATCCGTTGCTGATCCAGCGCGAAAACGATGCACATATCGCGGATCGTTTCCTGGAAGCGGTCTGGCGCGAGGCCCTGTGGTTGGTACGTGACGATTACGCGACAACGCAGGAGGTTGACGACGCCATTCGCTATGGCTTTGGCCTGCGCTGGGCGCAGATGGGCTTGTTCGAGACCTATCGCATTGCTGGGGGCGAGGCTGGGATGGCGCATTTCATCGAGCAATTCGGGCCCTGTCTGTCCTGGCCCTGGACCAAACTGATGGATGTACCAGAATTGACCGATGAGCTCGTCCAGAAAATTGCCGACCAATCTGATGAGCAGTCAGGCATGCATACAATTCGCGAGCTGGAGCGCATCCGGGACGACAACCTCGTCACCATCTTGCGCGGCCTTAAGGCCCGCAACTGGGGAGCAGGGCAAACCCTTGTGGAGCACGAGGCCCGCACCAAACCGGAATTGCCATCTGACTATACAAAGCCACTCCGCACCCTCGAGCGGGTAATCCCGATCGATTGGACGGACTACAACGGCCACATGAATGAAAGCCGTTATGGGCAGGTCTTTTCCGATGCAGGCGATATCGTCATGCAGATGATTGGCGCGGATCAGGCCTACATTGATAGTGGGCTTTCCTACTTCACCGTCGAGAATCTCATCCAATTTCGCAATGAGACCCATCCAGGAGAGAAGGTTTACGTGAACACACAGGTACTTCAGGCTGAAGGCAAGAAGTTGCGCCTGTATCATGACATGCATCGAGAGAATGGCGATTTGCTCTGCACCTGCAATCAACTTCTCATTCATGTTTCGCTCGAGACACGCCGTTCCAGCGAGCCTGGCCCTGAAATG
>CALICM010000092.1 GCA_938049225.1 uncultured Paracoccaceae bacterium | reverse complement strand
CTGGGCCGATGTCGCCGGCTTGCAAAAGATTGGGAGAAGTCCATCCAGTCAGCCGAAAGTTGGCTCCTCACAGCCCACATCAAACTCGTCACAAGGCGGATCGCAAGAGCCTTAAATCATTGAAAGAGTTTCGAGTCGGACACTCACAAATATGTTCGCTAATTGTTCCAAAGCCTTTTAGGCACTTCAACCCCAAGATCTGGGGGGCTTGCGAAAGATCCACATGGGCGCTAGACCGCCGCGTCTGAAGGCGCAGTCTCCGCAACCTGTTCAAAAAACGGAAGCACAATATGTCTCGTGGAATTTGGGCCGGTGTCGCGGCCATGGCGGTCGTGGTGGTGGCCTCGAATATCTTGGTGCAGTTCCTGGCCGGAAACTGGCTGACCTGGGGCGCGTTTACCTATCCGTTTGCCTTTCTGGTGACGGATCTGATGAACCGGCTGTATGGGACCGCCGCCGCGCGCAAGGTCGTGCTGGTGGGGTTTGCGATCGGGATTGCCTGCTCGCTTGTGGGCAGCCAGATCCAAGGCGAGTTTGGGCCGTTGGTCAGTTTTCGCGTGGCAGTGGGCTCGGGCGCGGCGTTTTTGGTGGCACAACTTCTGGATGTCGCGATCTTTGCGGCCCTGCGCGGCGGGGCCTGGTGGCGGGCGCCGCTGGTCTCGTCGGTGATCGGTGGGGCGGTGGATACGGCGTTGTTTTTCAGCATTGCCTTCTCAGCGAGTTTGGTGGTGGTCAATCCGGTCGAGGATGTCGGTTGGGCGGGCGAGGTGCTGCCCATGCTGGGCCTGGGGCCCGCGGCGCCCCTGTGGGTCTCGCTGGCGGTCGCGGATTATGGGGTCAAGCTGGGCATCGCGCTGCTGGCACTGATCCCGTTCCGGATCTTGCTGAGGCGCTTGCGGCCTGCAGAAAGCCTTTGACTTTTGCGCTGGGCGTGGCACCTTCTAGCTTAGGTTCAACAAACGAAAGGAGGTGATCCAATGTCTCATGGGATTTTGGATGGTATGGTCGGGTTCAAACGGGGGCTTCTGGACTGAAGGACAGCTCCGGCAGGACCGGGTGCACCGCTTAAGTCAAAGCGCTGTCCGACCCCGCCTTTCGAAAACTCAAGAAAAATGGAACAGGCCGTCCTCCGCTGGGCGGCCTGTTCTCGTCTTGGCAGGCGCCGGAGCCTTCGGCGAGGATATTTAGAGGACAAAGTGAGAGCGGCGTGCGCATTAATGATGAGATCACCCTGGCGGACTGGGAACTGAGCGAGAGCTTTGTGCGCGCCAGCGGACCGGGTGGACAAAACGTGAATAAGGTGGCGACCGCGGTGGAGTTGCGGTTCGAGGCCGCGCGCTCGCCCCATTTGCCCGAGCCGGTCAAGGCGCGATTGAAGCGCCTGGCGGGCAGCCGGTGGACCAAAGAGGGGGCGATTGTGCTCTATGTCGACACGCATCGCAGCCAGGCGCGCAACCGAGAGGCGGCGCGCGCGCGGTTGGCGGCGCTGATCCGCAAGGCGGCTGAGCGCCCCAAAAGACGCGTGCCCACACGGCCAACCCTGGGGTCGAAACGACGGCGGCTAGAGGCCAAAGCGCAGCGCGGCGCGGTCAAGGCGTTGCGAGGCCGGGTCGATCCAGATTGATATGTGTCAAAGCGTTGGCCAGGTTTTTCGTCGAGATTTACGTGTCTTTTGACGGAGGTCTGCCATGAACATCCCGCCCCCGCAGTTGCGCCCAGCCCAGACAATCGCCAGCTTTGAGCAGGCCCGATACCCCTATCAGTATAAGCCAAAACGGACCGAGTATGAGGCTGAAAAGGCGCGGTTGCAGGCGGAACTGCTGAAAGCGCAGCGCTGGGTTGAAGAGACCGAGCAAAAGCTCGTTTTGCTGTTCGAGGGCCGCGATGCCGCGGGCAAGGGCGGCACGATAAAGCGGTTCACCGAACATCTGAACCCGCGTGGGGCCCGTGTGGTGGCGCTGAACAAGCCAACCGACCTTGAGCGTACGCAATGGTATTTCCAGCGCTACATCACCCATCTGCCGGGTGGCGGCGAAATCGTCTTCTTTGATCGCTCGTGGTACAATCGCGCCGGGGTGGAACGGGTCATGGGCTTCTGCGAGCCCAATGAGTATCTGGAGTTTATGCGTCAGACGCCCGAATTTGAGCGGATGATCACCCGCTCGGGCATACGGTTGTTCAAATATTGGTTTTCGGTCACCAAAGACGAGCAGGCGCGGCGGTTCGCGGCGCGTGAGACGGACCCCCTGAAGCAATGGAAACTGTCGCCGATCGATCGCGCCTCGCTGAACAAATGGGAGGAGTACACCCAGGCGAAGGAGGCGATGTTCTTTTACACCGACACCAAGGACGCGCCCTGGACGATCATCAAGTCGGATGACAAAAAGCGGGCACGGGTGAACTGTTTGCGGCACTTCCTGACCACGCTGCCCTATCCAGACAAGGATTTGGAAGTTGTGCAGCCCCCGGATCCCAAGATCGTTGGACACGCCGAGCATGTGATCGGGGCTGATGCGCAGATCCTGGGCAAGACGGTGCATCCCGACAGCCGCAAAGCGTGACGCTGCCGCCATGGCCCTGTTCAGGCGCCCCTAAAGGAGGGGCGCCTTAGGGTCGTTCCTACTCAGCCGGGGCGTTGGGCCCGCCGCGTGGACCACCGCGCCGCATGTCATCGGCGTTGAGCACACCGTCGCCATTGGTGTCGCGACGATCGACGATATTGGCGAAACGCTCCCCAAATTCAGCTGCGGTTACCTGGCCATCCCCATCGTCGTCATGGGCTTGGAACTGATCAACCATCCGCTCGCGCATCGCGTCCAACCAGAGGGCCTGAAACTCTTCCAATGTCAGTGACCCATCGCCGTCGGTGTCGAAAGTGGCCAGGCGCTCGGCCCGGGTTGTGTCGATTTCTTCCTGGGTCAGGTCACCGTCTTGGTTGGCGTCGAAGGTTTCCATAAGGGTGATCATGCGCCCCATACGGTCGCCGCGCTCGCCACGATGGTGGCTGGCGCGAGTCACCTGGTGCTCGCCACGTTCGAAACCACGGCGACCGTCGCGATCCTGGGCGATGACGGGGGCAATGGCGGCCAAGGTGAGGGCGGTTGCGGTGAGGCCAATGGCTAGTTTTGTGGTGCGGTTCATCTGTCTGCTCCTAAGGTTTGCGGTTCGGCGTCGGGCCGGATTTGCCCAACGCTCCCCCATGAAACGGGGTCTTGTGGGAATTCCGTCGCCCGGGTTGCATAATTTTTGCACCCCCGTCAGTGTCGGGGCGACCATAATAAGGGAGGACCGCCATGAGAACCCGAGCCGCCATTGCCACAAAAGCCGGCGCACCGCTTGAGATCGTGGATGTCGAGTTAGACGGCCCCCGCGCGGGGGAGGTTTTGGTTGAGGTTCGGGCGACGGGGATTTGTCATACGGATGAGTTCACGCGGTCCGGGGCGGATCCGGAGGGGATTTTCCCGGCCATCCTGGGGCACGAGGGCGCGGGTTTGGTGGTCGATGTGGGCCCGGGCGTGACCACGCTGGCCAAGGGCGATCACGTGATCCCGCTTTACACCCCCGAATGCCGCGAATGCGAGTACTGCCTGAACCCCAAGACCAACCTGTGCCAAAAGATCCGCGGCACCCAAGGGGCCGGGCTGATGCCGGATGGGACCTCGCGGTTCAAGACCCTCGATGGCGATCCGATTTTTCACTATATGGGCTGCTCGACCTTCGCGAACCACACGGTGGTGCCCGAGATCGCGCTGGCCAAGGAGCGCGCGGACGCGCCGTTTGACAAGATTTGCTACATTGGCTGCGGGGTGACCACCGGGATTGGGGCGGTGATCAACACAGCACAGGTTGAGATCGGCAGCCGGGCGATTGTCTTTGGGCTGGGCGGGATCGGGTTGAATGTGGTTCAAGGCCTGCGGCTGGCAGGGGCGGATCAGATTGTGGGGGTCGATCTGAACCCCGCGCGGGTGGAAATGGCAACGCGGTTCGGCATGACCGATTTCGTGAATCCGACCGAGGTCGAGGGCGATCTGGTGCCGTATCTGGTGGACCTGACCAAGGGCGGCGCGGATTACACCTTCGACGCCACCGGCAATGTACAGGTGATGCGCGCCGCCCTGGAAAGCGCGCACAAAGGCTGGGGCGAAAGCGTGATCATCGGCGTGGCCCCGGCGGGGGCGGAGATCTCCACCCGACCGTTTCAACTGGTCACCGGCCGGGTCTGGCGCGGCACCGCCTTTGGCGGCGCGCGGGGGCGGACGGATGTGCCGAAAATCGTGGATTGGTACATGGACGGCAAAATTGAGATCGACCCCATGATCACCCACACACTGGGCCTGAACGACATCAACAAAGCCTTCGACCTCATGCATGCCGGGGAGAGCATCCGGTCGGTGGTGGTCTATTGAGCCGTTAGGTTGCGCCTTTGGTCAGTGCCGGAGCCTCCGGCAGGGATATTTTGGGGACAAAGTGGGGGCGGTTTTGTGGGGTCACTGTGTTGCCACTTTGATCTGGGGTTCGCTGTTTGCATGGCCTGTTGAGCGGCGGGTTTGGCAAGCTAGGATTTGGAAGAGATATATGTTTCAATTTGTTCGTTTTGCCGCAGCCTCTGTCCTGAGTGCGGGTGCCTTGGTGGTTTGGGCCTTTGGTGTCCCTGCGCAGGCGCAGACGTCCGCCGAGACCCCGGCCTGTACGACTAGCACGGGTTTGGCGGGCACGCTGTTTGCTGGGCAATGGGGTATGGTGGCCTCACCCGTGCCGTTTGACCGGGCTGAGGGTGATGATCGCTACGTGGCGACCAGTTCTAGTACCAGGAACGGTTTGAACGTTGTCGTGATCACAGGCAGGGCCCATTCCGACTCAACCTGGGGTGGAAAGCCCCCCACGAGCATAGGGTCAACCGTGCGTTTTTTTCAGAGTGAAAGCGCCGTTGTGTACGGTTGCACCGTCCGGGTGGTCGACTTTGATCCAAACCTTCATGATCTATCGATGATGCGGTTTGGGGATTGTGACCATGAATTGCGCCAGGGCCTTCCGACGCTTCTGCAAGGGCATATGCAGGTCTATGGGTTTTCAGAGACGGTATCTGAGGCAAGCGGAGGAAGTGGTGGTGCCCTTGAGCAATCCATCTTCACGAGTGAGGCTTTTCTATTAGTTGGCCTGTCGCCGGGTATTGGAACCTTTGTCTGGATAGCCGAAAGTTCGATCAGCCCCAGCCCCGATTTTGAGGTCATTTCCGGTATATGTCCTTTCTTCGTGGAAAGCGCGCGGGACTATTTTTCGCAGAATAGGATTGACGAGGCAGGCCTTTGCAAAGGTGTCGACGGCGCACCGGTGCGGCTGACTGTTGGCCAGGCTGCTGCGTTTAGCAGCCATAATGTGGCTGACGCGATAGGACATCGGCGCCTCAGGATCGGGAACCGATCCGTTGTCCGGGCCGTCAGTTTGGATGAGGACAACAAGACCCTTGTGCTGAAAGGTCTTGAGGTCGGGACCACCTCGGTCTTGCTGCGGCCTACGGAGGATTCGTCGCCGCAGATCTGTATGGTGGTTGTGGAGTAGCTGTGCTGGCGGGCGTTGTCCCTTAGCGTTGTGGCTGGTATGCCCGAATAGCGCCAGACCAACTGGTGGTTTAGGGCCTGAGCCCGTTTCCTTTTTCGGGTGTTGTATGCTGCCTGAGCTTACCCTCCGTGCCGCCACTTCGGGCGATGATGATGCGCTTTGGGGCCTGTTGGAACCGGTGTTTCGGGCGGGGGAGACCTATTGCCAGCCTAGGGATATTGGGCGGGCGGCGGCGCTGGCTTATTGGCGCGGCGGGCATACGGTATTTGTGGCGGAGCGGGGTCCGCAGGTGTTGGGGACCTATTACATTGGGGCCAATCAGGCGGGCGGCGGGGCGCATGTGTGCAATTGCGGGTTTGTGACGGCTGAGGCCGCGCAGGGGCAAGGCGTGGCGCGGGCAATGTTGGCGCACAGCTTGGATCAAGCGCGTGCGATGGGCTTTCGGGCGATGCAGTTCAATTTCGTCGTCGCCAACAACACCCGCGCGATCGCTTTGTGGGAAAGCCACGGGTTCGAGGTGGTGGGCCGGCTGCCAGAGGCGTTTTGCGACCCCCGTGGGGCTTATGTCGATGCGCTGGTGATGATGGCCCGGCTTTGATCGAGATTTTCCTGAAGATCGTGCCGTTTTTCCTGCTAATCGGCACCGGCTATGGTGCGGCGCGCACCGGGCTGTTCCGGGGCGAGGCGGTCGCGCATCTGACCCAATTTGTCTTTTACTTTGCACTGTCGGCGATGCTGTTCAATTTCGCGTCGAACCTGCCCTTCGTCCAGATTTTCAACCGCGATCTGGCGTTGAGCTATCTGATCGCGACGGCGGCGGTCTATGTATTCGTGACCCTGGTTGCCCTGCGTCGCGGCACGGGTTTTGCCGAGGCCGCGGTCGAGGCGCAATGCGGGGTCATCGGCAACATTGGCTTCTTGGGGTTGCCGATGTTGGTGATCCTGCTGGGGCCGATGGCGGCGGGGCCGATCATGACGATGCTGGCGGTGGATCTGATCATCTTTGGCTCGCTGATCGTGGCGATTGTGGTGGCGGCCCGCGAGGGGCGGATCCGGCTGACCTTGGTCGCGCGCGTGGTGATGGGGCTGCTCAAGAACCCGATGATCATGTCGATCCTGGCGGGCCTGGCGTGGTCTTACCTGGCGCTGCCCGTGCCTGGACCAGCGGCGGAGTTTCTGAACCTCTTGGGGGGCGCGGCGACGCCGTGTGCACTGTTTGCCATCGGAGCTTCACTTGCGGATAAATCGGCCGAGCGCTTTAGCGTTGCCCTTTGGCTGAGTACTGCAAAACTGCTGATCCATCCGGTGGCTGTATGGGTGATGGCATTGCTATTCGGTTTGCCAGCACCGGTTGTCGCGGTGATGGTGGCCAGTGCCGCGATGCCGGTGGCGGGTAATATCTATATCGTGGCGCAGCATTATGGGGTGGCACCAGCGCGGGTGTCGTCGGCGATTTTGGTCTCGACGATCATCAGTATTGTGACACTGTCTGTGGTAATTGGGTTGGTCAGTTAAGGGGGTGGATGATGGAAACGGTCAGCGAGACCAAATGCTTTGAGGGTATGCAGGGCGTCTATACCCACTCGTCCAAGGTTTGCGCCTGTGACATGACCTTTGCTCTGTTTCTGCCCCCCGGGCCAGGGCCGCATCCGTTGCTTTGGTACCTGTCGGGCCTGACTTGCACGCATGAAAACGCAATGACCAAAGCGGGGGCCCAGGGCTGGGCGGCACAGCATGGGATGGCCGTGGTGATGCCCGACACCTCGCCCCGGGGGGGGGCAGATGTGGCGGATGACGCAGCCTATGATCTGGGACAGGGGGCTGGGTTTTACGTGGATGCAACGCAGGCGCCTTGGGCGCCGCATTTCAATATGTGGAGCTATATCACTGACGAGTTGCCCAAACTGTTGTTTCGCAATTTCGATCTGGACGAGGCCCGGCAGGGCATCACCGGGCATTCGATGGGCGGGCATGGGGCGCTGACCGTGGCGATGGCCTTTCCGGACCGCTTCCAATCAGTGTCCGCCTTTGCGCCGATTGCGCATCCGACGGCCTCGGACTGGGGGCGCAAGCAACTCGCTGCCTATCTGGGGCCCGATGAAGGTCGCTGGGGCGTGCATGACGCGACGGTCTTGATGCGCGAGCGGGGGCTGGACGCGCCGCTGCTGATCGACCAAGGCACAAACGACGAGTTTCTGGATTTGCTGCGCCCCGAGGCGCTGGTCGAGGCGGCAGCACTGCGGCGCCAGCCGATGACCTTTCGCCTGCAGGCGGGCTATGATCACAGTTATTTCTTTATCGCCAGCTTCATGCCCGATCATATGGCATTCCACGCTGACGCGCTGCTGTGACGATCTATGTTGACGCTGATGCCTGCCCCGTGAAGGCCGAGGTGCAGCGCGTTGCGGCCCGGCACAAAGTGCCGGTGAAGCTGGTGTGCAACGGCGGTCTGCGCCCAATGTCCGATCCATTGGTACAGGTGGTTGTCGTGCCCGACGGCCCGGATGAGGCGGATAAATGGATCGCTGATCAGGCGGGTCCCGGCGACATTTGTGTGACCGCCGATCTGCCCTTGGCGGCGCGCTGTATCGAGGGCGGGGCCAAGGTTCTCACCCATGATGGACAGGTGCTGGACAGTCGGAACATTGGCCCACGTCTTGCGAGCCGGGACCTGATGGCGGATTTGCGCGCGGCGGATCCGTTTCTGCAAGGCAGCGGGAGATCATTCTCGAAATTCGACCGGTCGCGGTTTTTAGAGCGGTTGGACAAACTGCTGTTCGTGAAGCGATGACACCTCCTCCTTGCGTCGCGGCGTTAACGCCTGGGGCGGCAAGGTGGTCGTGTTTACGTCACGTTAACGTAAAATCGCCAAACTCATCGGGTTGATTCCGGAAAGTTCAGAGTTGACAGATGCCTGTTGGGGAAATTGATGAGTGAAACTTTGGAAGTCGCAGATGCGCAAGCCCAAAAAGTGCTGTTTGAGGGTTTGCCGAAAACAACCCGCGAGCTTGAGTTGGATCGCATGCGTTTTGTTTTCCTGCCACCCGGCGCGGTTGATGTGAAGTGGGCAGTGGAGCGGCCGTTCATTGATGTGAATCTAAACGCGGTGCAGCACAATTGGGCGTGGAATTCAGACAAACGGCGCGAGGAAATCGTACCGGCCGACAGCATTGGGTTTGTTCCAGCTGGTGGGGAGTTCGATATCGGCGTCGAGAACGTACTTCCCGGGTTTTTGGTGGAGTTCTGTCCGCGCTTTTGGGCTGATTTTATTGAGCGTGAATTCACTATGGATGCCGCACAAATGGATTTTATGAAGTACCAACCTGATGCGGTCGCAGCCAGCTTTGGTCGCGCCGGGATCTCGATGATGTTGAACAGCAGGCAGTTGGGCGAAGAGCCTGATCGCTTGGTAATGGAGTCCTTGGCGATTGCACTGATCGCGCGCACCTGTCGTCTTATACAGGCTGGGCCGCGTGACAGCGCCGATCTCGGATACAAAAGCGGTTTCGCGCGGACACGCCTTCAGCGTGTCAAAGACTATATCGAAGCGCATCTGGAAGAGCCTTTGGGCCTGATTGAGCTTGCGGATGTGGGGGGCATGTCGATCTCACACTTCAATCGATCTTTCAAACAGGCGGTTGGGGTTAGTCCGCTGCGGTATGTTTTCGCGCGGCGCGTTGAACGTGCAAAGGACCTCCTATCAAAGACGGATACCCCGATCTCGCATATCGCATTGATGTGCGGTTTTGCAGGGCAGTCGCATCTGACCAAAGTGTTCAAGCAGCACGGCGGTGTGACGCCAGCAGCGTTTCGGCGGGCCAGCTTGAACCAATGATGGCTGCGATCTGTGGCCTGGCTTAAACCGGGCCGCACCTCGCAACCATTGTACGAAGGACACGGCTAAAGAGCTAATGTCTTCAAATTCCGAGACATAAGCGCAAAAAGCGTTGCCAAATCTTGTGGCTTCGCTTTAACCTTCGTTAAGTTTTTTAAACGGTATTAACTGTTTGGCGCCGATAGTAGCGACTTTCTCTAGTAGTCATGTATTTTGATTGTCCGAGACAAGTTGTTAGTCTCTACGTGCAATATTTCGCGTGGTAGATCTGCCATGTTTCATGTGTGAGTTGGGTTGGACCCCTTAGTGTTGTCGGGGTTTTGTACTGATATCTTGATCCGCATAAGGAATAGAAAACAATGGACGCGATAACACCAGACTCTAACTCACAGGCCCATCAGGGCAAAACCGCTGGCGCGGCGAATCCGGAGTGGCGGTTGCACGGCGCGGATCGTCGTGGGCCCGAGGGCGTTAAGGTGCTGAACACCAACGCTCCCGTGCTGCGGGCAGACCGGCGCTGTGGCGTTGATCGGCGCGTCATCCAACCGCTGCCTGGCCAGCACCGCGCACACGCGCTGGTCGATCGAAGAAGGAGCAAGACAAGCGGTGGCTTGGTTAGGCTGATCAATAAACCGTTCCAAAGCACGGTTCTGTAGGTCGGGTGGTACGCTGTTGGACTGATATCTGGTCCATGTACCCAAAACCCTGAACGACGAAGCTCTGACAAAAACTGCGAATACCCTGCGGGTCCCCCCACCATGCCGCAGAGGTACGGCCGCTTGGAATAGCGGCCCCAAAGGCGCCTGGTGTTGTTTCCCCCCCACAACACCAGGCGACCTCTTAACCAAGCCTCATGAGCGCTGTTTGTCTCGACTTTGTGTCCGATTCGAAAACCAGTACTTGCTTTTTAAGCCCGCACTTTAAAAGAACGCCTGCAAACCCGTTTGCGCCCGCCCGAGAATCAGTGCGTGCACGTCATGCGTCCCCTCGTAGGTGTTCACCGTTTCCAAGTTCTGCGCATGGCGCATAACGTGGTATTCGGCCATAATGCCATTGCCGCCATGCATGTCGCGGGCATGCCGTGCGATCTCAAGGGCTTTACCGCAATTGTTGCGCTTGATCAGGCTGATGGCTTCCGGCGCCGCCGTGCCCTCGTCCAGCATACGACCAACACGTAACGAAGCCTGCAGACCCAGAGCGATCTCGGTCTGCATATCTGCCAGCTTCTTTTGAAACAGCTGCGTTTGCGCCAGCGGCCTGCCAAACTGCACCCGGTCCAACCCGTACTGGCGGGCGCGGTGCCAGCAGGTCTCGGCCGCGCCCATCACACCCCAACTGATGCCATAGCGCGCGCGGTTGAGGCAACCGAAGGGACCCTTCAGACCCTCGACCCCGGGCAGAAGGGCATCCTCGCCAACCTCGACACCCTCCATCACGATCTCGCCAGTGACGGATGCGCGCAAGCTGAGTTTGCCCCCGATCTTGGGGGCCGAAAGACCCTGCATGCCCTTTTCGAGCACAAAGCCGCGGATCTTGCCGCCGTGGGCGTCGGATTTGGCCCAGATAACAAAGACATCGGCGATCGGACTGTTCGAGATCCACATCTTCGCGCCGGTCAACCGATAGCCGTTGGCGGTCTTTTCAGCACGGGTTTTCATGCCGCCGGGGTCCGAGCCCGCGTCGGGTTCCGTCAGGCCGAAACAGCCGATCAACGTGCCCGCCGCCAGGCCGGGCAGGTATTTTTGCTTCTGCTCCTCAGAACCATAGGCGTGGATGGGGTACATCACCAGCGACGATTGGACGGACATCATCGAACGATAGCCGCTGTCCACGCGCTCGACCTCGCGCGCGACCAGGCCGTAGGTCACATAGCCCGCGCCAAGGCCGCCATAGGCCTCGGGTATGGTGATGCCCAGCAGGCCCATGTCGCCCATTTCGACGAAAATCTCGGGGGTGATGTCCTCGTTCAGGTAGGCGTCGGTGACACGGGGGGCCAGCTTGTCCGACGCATAGGCAAGGGCGCTGTTGGCAACCTGCCGCTCCTCGTCGGTCAATTGGGCTGACAAATGGAACGGGTCGGTCCAGTCGAACGCCGCCAGCGAGGGGCCGTGGTTCAGATGCTGTCCGTCGGGCATGGTGGCCTCCTTCAATTTAGGGTCAGTTTAAGGGATTCGCTGCGTCGGGCCAATCCTGCCCCGCGAGATGGCCCAGGACTACAGCCGCCAGTAGGCCGTTGCCAGAAAGATAGCCACTGTCGGATCTGCCCGAGACGCCGACGGCCGCCCCGCCGCCCGCGTAGAGGTTGGGCAATGGGGTGCCATCAGCGCGCAGGACGCGGGCGCGATCGTCTACCCGCAGACCGCCTTGGGTGTGAAACAGAGCGCCTGTGACGCGGACACCACAGAAAGGCGGGGCAAGGGGCTGCAGCGGGCTGAAATCACGGCCGAACGGGTCTGGCCCGGCGTGACAGGCAACGACGGTATCCTCGAGGATTTGTGCGGGCAGGCCGAGTTGCTGTGCGAGATCGGCCAGGGTTTCGGTTGATTTGATGGCGCCTTGGGCCTCGGCTTGCTGAAAGTCGGCGAATTGGCGTGCGATAGCGGCGACCCGCATGTCGAAGATGGCCCAGGCGGCGCCCCCTGGCTGGGCCATCACCGCGCGCGCGGCTTCGGAATAACCCTGGCTTTCGTCCCAGAACCGCTGGCCGTGGCGGTTCACCTGAATGCCACCTTCGGTCATCGTGGCCCAGGTGATCAAGATACCATGGGGGTGTGCAACGTTGCCATGTCCTTGGAAAGCGCCCAGGTGCTGGGCCTCGGCACCCAGGGCGGTGCCCCAGCGGATCGCGTCGCCTGTGTTACCGTCGTGCCCGAACCATAGGGCCTCTTTGATTTGCGGCATGTACCGGGCAACCAGGATCGGGTCGCCGCCGAAGCCGTTGCTGGCCAGGATCAGGCGGACGCAGCCGATATCCTCGGGTTCGCCATCCGGGCGCATGGCGCGGGCGCCTGTGACGCGAGCGCCTTGGGCGAAAAGCCCGGTCACGTGGCGGTTGCCGATGATGTCGATGCCTTGTGCCTCGGCTGTCGCGCGCAGGGCGTCGATCAGGTCGCTACCGGCGCGGCTGGGCAGACCATGCATGCGGCGGCGGCTGTGACCAGGATAGTCGAAGTCCTTGACCACGGTGAAGGGCAGGCCGTGGGTGTCGGTCAACCATTGGATCGTGGGGGCCGCTTGGGTCGCGAGGGTGGTAACATGGGCAAGGTCATTTTCGCCACGAGCCTTGGCCTGGATGTCATCTACGAAGCGCGCGGGATCATCGATAATCCCCGCTTTGGCCTGTTGTGGGGTGCCTGCGGCGGGGATCAGCCCGGCGCTAAGGGCTGTGGAACCCGCGGGGCGGGGGTCGCGTTCGAGGACCAGGACGGATTGGCCCGCTTCATGGGCGGCCAAGGCGGCGGTCAACCCACACGCGCCCGCGCCGATGATAAGCGTGTCGATGGACAGGTCGAAAAGGTCCGGCGTGGGCAACAGGCTCATGGATCGTAGGTTTTGCCGGTGGCCAGCAGCTCGGCGGTGCCGAGGCGCTGGTTGAGGCCGTCAAAGTCGAACATCCGGTCGGTGAAGGCCGCGTTCGAGCCCGTTGCGAACAGATTAGCATAATAGTCCTGTGCAGTCCGGGCCAGCGCCCGGACGATGCCGCCCGGGAAGATAACAAGTGCATAGCCCATGGCTTGCAGGTCGGCGGCGGATTGGATCGGGGTAGCGCCACCCTCGACCATATTGGCCATCAGCGGCACGCGGCCCGCGAAATGTTGGGCGATGGCGCGCAGCTCATCAGAGGAGCGGGGCGCCTCGATGAACAAAGCGTCAGCGCCTACGCTGACATAGGCCTCGGCGCGGGTGATGGCGGCGTCGTAACCTTCGACGGCAATGGCGTCGGTGCGGGCGATGATCATCGTGTCGGCGCTGATCCGGGCGTCGGCCATGGCGGCGATTTTGCCGGACATCTCGGAAATCGGGATCAGGGATTTGTCTGACAAGTGGCCGCAGCGCTTGGGATAGGTTTGATCCTCGATCTGCAGGGCATTGGCGCCTGCACGCTCGTAAAGGCGCATGGTACGTTGAGCGTTCAGCGCATTACCGAAGCCGGTATCGGCGTCGATGATCACCGGCAGGTCCACACGGTCACGGATCAGGGCCATCGTCTCGGCCATTTCGGTAACTGACGTCAGGCCGATATCCGGGCGACCCAGGCGCGTATAGGCCACGGCGGCGCCGGAAAGGTAGAGTGCCTGGAAGCCAGCTTGGGCCGCGATGGCCGCTGTCAGGCCATCATAAACGCCAGGGACCACCAGGATGTCGGGCGCGTCTATGAGGGGTCTGAGGGTCATGCGCCCTCCTCGATCAGCGCCGTGGCTTGGGCACAGGTCATTTGGCGGCTGACGGTCCCAAGGGACAGGAGCGTGGCGTCGTGGACATCTTGTTTGAAGGCCGCGCATCCATCGGTCAGCAAGATGGTGCTCAAGTCGCGCAAATGCGCGTCGCGGATCGTGCTGGCGACGCCGCCATTAGTAACGATCCCGCCGACGATCAGGGTCTCGATCCCCGTGGCGCGCAGAATGTATTCCAGGCGTGTCTGGTAGAGGGCCGAATAGGCAACCTTTTCGATGGTATAATCGGCGGGGGCCAGCGTGTCGACCAGGGCGTGACCCCAAGCGCCGGGGGCGAATTCTCCGGCGGTCAAAAATGGCCGCAGCGCCTTGAGGTGAGTGGCGATCAGGGGCTGGCCGTCGGGGCGGGGGACCAGAGTGAATTGGGCCGAAATATAGGTGCCGCCCCGGGCACGCAGGGCGTCGATGACAGGTCGGATCCTCTTGGGGAGGGCGCCAATGGCGGCTGCGGTCTGCCCCGCACGGCCATAGGCGCCTTCGGGGTGCAGAAAGTCGTTCTGCAGGTCGATGGTCAGGACGGCGGTTGTGCTGGGGGTCATGTCGCGCCCTTGCTGCGTTCGATGATGACGTTACCAAAGCGGTCGACTCGGCCGGTCAGCCCGGGGTCGATCAGGATGGTGGTATCGGGCTGTTCCAGGATCGCGGGCCCGGTGATTTCGGTGCCGACGGGCAGATCGAGGCGTGCGAAGATCTGCGTCTCATGCCAGCGGTCGCCGAAGTGCACGGGTCTTTGGCCGCGCTGCGCGCGGGCCAGAGTCGCATTCGGTGGCGCCAGCGTGGTCAGGTCGAACTTCGGGCGGCGGCCGATCACCGCGCTGCGCAGGTTCAGCACTCGGCGTGTGCCGTTTGGCAGCAAGCGCCCGTAGGCAGCGGTATAGGCCGTGTCGAAAGCCTGGACGATTTGCGCGATGCTGGGTGGCTCGACCCTGTCCTGTGCAAACTGCACTTTGATCGGGACGGCGACGGTGTGGGTCTGGCCGAGGTAGGCCATATCCAGCTCAAACGCGGTCTCACGGCCTTCGAATGTGGTATCGGCGGCGTCCAATATCGCGTGTCCCTGCGTGGCGTGGTCTTGCATCACCTGGCCCAGGGCAGCGGTGTCGAGGGTATCGAGCAGGACGTTCAGCGTTTGTATGAAATCTTGGCGCATGTCGGCGATCACACAGCCCAGGGCCGAGGTTACGCCGGGATAGCGTGGCACGATGGCGCGGGCAAGGCCGACATCGGCGAGCATCGCGCCCGCATGCAGCGCACCGCCGCCGCCGAAGGGCATGAAGGCGAAGTCTTTCGGATCGAAGCCGCGCTCAATGGAAACCAGACGGATAGCGCCCGCCATGCGGCTGTTGGCGACCCGCAGGATTGCCTCGGCGGCTTGCAGGGTATCGAGGGTGAGGGGCACGCCGATATGGGTGTCGATGGCGGCGCGCGCGGCCTCGACATCCAGGCGGTCCAATGCGCCGATGGGGTTCTCGGGGTCGATGCGGCCCAACACGATATTGGCGTCCGTGACCGTGGGTTGGGTGTTGCCGCGACCATAGGCGACCGGGCCGGGGTCCGAGCCCGCGCTCTCTGGGCCGATGTTCAACAACCCGCCCTTGTCGACCCAGGCGATGGAGCCGCCGCCCGCGCCGATCGTCGCGATCTCGATCATCGGCTGGCGGATCACCATGCCGAAATCGATGCTGGTCTGCGGGCTGAGCACGCTTTGGCCGTTCGCCACCAGCGAGACGTCGAAGCTGGTCCCGCCGACATCGCCGGTGATGACGTTCGGAAAGCCCGCTTCGGTGGCGATATATGCGGCGGCGATGACACCCGCCGCAGGACCGGACAGGGCGGTGCGGACAGGGCGGGCACAGGCTGTGGCGACGTCCATGATGCCGCCGTTGGATTGGACGATCATAAAGGATCCGCTGAAGCCGCCCGAGGTCAGGGCGGTTTCCAGACGGTCGAGGTAGCCCGCAACCTCTGGCTGCAGATAGGCGTTTAGGGCGGTGGTCGAGAAACGCTCGAACTCGCGGATCTCGGGCAGGATCTCGGCCGAGGCCGAGACATGCGGGTTGGACCAGATCTCGCGCACAGCCTGAACAGCGGCGGCCTCGTTTGCCGAATTGGCATAGGCGTTGACAAACAGAACGGCGACGCTGGTGCACCCCTCGGCCAGCAGCCCGCGCGCGGCGGCACGAACGGCGTCGAGGTCGACGGGCTGCTCTCTTGTACCGTCGGCCAGGGTGCGTTCGGGCACTTCAAGGCGCAGGTTGCGGGGCACGACCGGCAGAAAGTCGCCGCGCAAGCCCCAGGTGCGGGGTCGGTCACGGCGACGCATCTCAAGCACATCGCGGAAGCCTTGGGTGGTGATCACGCCGGTCTTCGCGCCTTTTCGCTCTAACAGCGCGTTGGTGCCAGCGGTCGTGCCATGGACGACAACCGACAGTGTGGAAAGGTTCTCGATTTGCGAGTTGATGCCCGCCAGGAACCCCGCCGATTGGTCGGGGCGTGTTGTGGGCACTTTCGCGACCTGCGCGGTGCCAGTCGCCTCGTCCAACAGGAACACATCCGTGAAGGTGCCACCGACATCGACGCCCAGGATCCGGCTCACGAGACGACCTTTCGCCAGGCGGGACCATAGTCGGCATCGGCTTTGTCGGGCGTGATGTAGCCCAGCATAACATCATGGGCGACGGTGGTGGCGGGGCGGGCCTCGGCTGGGCCATAGCCACCACCGCCAGGCGTTTCCAGACGAACCTTTTGACCTTGGGTCAGCTTTATCCCCCGCATTTTCGAGGCCAGGGGCGGTTCGTGCCAGCCGTCGGTTTGCTCGTACCGGAAGCGGTTGAGGGCCGCCGGGCCGCCGTCGGCAATACCCTGAGGCGCATGCCGGCCACGTTCGCCAAACAGAAAGGCCTCGGCGGATTGTTCCAGCACTTCGATCTCGTATGTGGCCCCCAGGCCGCCGCGGTTGGTGCCGGGCCCGGCGCTGTCTGGGCGCAGGGCCCATTGGGTGAATTTGATCGGATAGGCGGCTTCCAGGATCTCGGCCGGTGGGATGGTGGCGGTGGAAATCGGTGCATTGCCGTGGTTCAGGCCATCGCTTTCGGCCGACCCGCCGTGCCCACCGCCGTAGAAGCTGAACATGACCCAGGGCTTGCCGTTGGCCCGTTTGCCCGCGATCGAAAGCGCATTGATCGTGCCATAGGCGTTAGCAACGACACGCTCGGGCGTGGCTTTGGCCATGGCCGCGAAGATCACGTCGATCATCCGCAGGATGGTTTCGGTATAACCGCCAACCGGGGCGGGAAACTCGGCAGACAGCAGCGAGCCGTCGGGTATATGAACCTCGATGGGACGCATGACACCGGCATTGGCGGGCAGGTCAGGGAAGATGTGCTTGATCGCGACATAAGCCGTCGCGACAGCGGTCGGCAGGGCGATGTTGACCGGGCCGGCGGTCACTGGGGCGGTGCCGGTAAAATCCAGGCGCAGCCTGTCATTCGTGACCTCTAGAGCGACATGGATCGGCAGCGCCTGGTCGGTTATGCCGTCGTTGTCGAGAAAGTCCTTGGCCTCCCATCGGCCGTTCGGCAGCGCTTGGATTTCAGCGCGCATCAGCGCCTCGGCACGGGTCCCTAGGGCCTGAAGGGCCCCGGAGACGGTTTTGGGGCCGTAGTCGTCGAGCAGCGCGTCGAGGCGTTTGACGCCTAGGTCCAACGCGCCCAGCTGTCCGTTCAGGTCCCCCTGAGCGGACTGCGGCAGGCGGGTGTTGCGCAGCAGGATATCAACGATGTCTTGTTGCAGCACGCCCGCGCGAACCAGTTTGACGGGCGGCAGGATAAAGGCCTCCTGAAAGGCTTCGGTCGCTGCCGGGTTGTAGTTGCCGGGAACAGCCCCACCGACATCGTGCCAATGGCCGACCGAGGCAAGATAGCAGAACAATCGCCCGTCGCGGAAATAGGGGCGGATCAGGCGCATATCGCTTAAATGGGTGCCGCCGATATGGGCGTCGTTGAAGATATAGATGTCGCCGTCGGCCAGATCGCCATCGGCCGCAGCTTTGTCGATCACTGCTTTGACGGCGAACGCCATAACCCCGACAAAGATCGGCAGACCCGATTTGCCCTGGACCAAAGTATCCCCGGTTGTCGCGTCATAGATACCGTGGCTGGCGTCATGCGCCTCGGCGATGATCGGATTGAAGGCAGCGCGAAACAAGGTCGCGTCCATCTCGTCGGCGATCTGCTCCATCCGGCCGGAGAGGACGGCCAGGGTGATCGGGTCGATGCTCATGCGCGCGCCTCGGCCAGGTCGTTCCAGACGTCTTGGCGGGTGAGTTTGCCGTTTAAGACCTCGAACCGGTCCATAAAGCGGATGCTGTCAAACGGCGTGCCATCGGGCCAAGCGCCGCCGAGGGTGCCGAAGCAGTAAACGGTGCCGCCGATGCTGTCGAACCGTTCAAAGGTTTTTGCAATGTGCTGGTAGCGCGGCGCGGCCCAGGCCACCAGATCCTCAAGCCGGGTCATTGTCACGCCGCCGGGGAAGGTCATGGTGAAACCGGGCGCCAGCAGGGACTGGGCCGTGGCAAGGTCGCGGTCCTGCATTGCATTGAGGAATCGGCGGACGAGGGCTTCGGGGGTTGCAGGCAAGAAACACCAGATTTGTATTATTGATAAGACAGATTTTGTTAGGTATATGATACATTCAGCCCGTTGTAAATCTTTCCGCCAATCGAAAGGAGCCCGCATGCCCACCCCCCCATCTGGGTCGATCCCCGAGGGCGGCAAGGCGCGGCGCGTGTATCTGTTGTTGCGCAATGGAATTGCCGAGGGGGCCTATCCCGAAGGGACGGCACTGCCGGGGGAGCAGCGGTTGTCGGCGATGTTCAATGTCTCGCGCGTGACGATCCGGCGGGCATTGGCGGCCTTGGCGGCGGATGATCTGGTCGAAAAGCGGGTTGGCAGCGGAACGATTGTGCGCGGTTCCGGCGGGCAGGCAATCAAGGGGGATTTCGCGTCGCTTCTGCCGCAACTGGTAGAGATGACCGAGCGGACGACAGCGCGGCTGTTGGCGTTTTCCTACGGGGCCGCCCCGGCGCCGGTGGCTCGGGCTTTGGGATTGGCACCCAAGGCGGTGGTGCAGACCGCGGTGCGGATCCGACAGGTGGGCGGGCAGCCGTTCTCGCATCTGACGACCCATGTGCCCGAGGCGATTGCGCGGAAGTACTCCGAAGCTGATCTGGCCACCACCCCCTTGTTTCGGCTGCTGGAACGCTCGGGCGTGGTGATTGAAGCCGCGACGCAATCTGTGACCGCGACCTTGGCCGCGCCGGATGTGGCGGGGGTTTTGGGGGTGGACGTGGGCTCGCCGTTGCTGTCGCTGGCCCGCGTGGTGCGCGACGATCAGGGGCGTGGGGTCGAGTATTTGGCGGCATTGTACCGGCCGGATACCTTTCGTTTAGAGATGGAACTGACCCGGGTCGGCAGTGACGAGGCACGGCATTGGGCGCCGGTGATTGGTGATCTAAGCGCGCGGGAGGCGGCGGAATGAGCGCGCCCCGCACCCTGTTCGATAAGCTGTGGGACAGCCACGAGGTGCTGCGACGCGACGATGGCGCCTCGCTGCTGTGGGTGGACCGGCATTTGGTGCACGAGGGGTCGCACCACGCCTTTGGCAAGCTGGCTGCGCGGGACCTCGACCTGGCCGCGCCCGCGCTGACCTTTGGGGTGATGGACCATTATGCGCCGACGCGCGGCGCGGCGACCGATCCCGCGATTGTGCGGATGATGGAGACCTTGCGCGGAAATGCGAAACGCCATGGGTTTACATGTTTCGATCTTGGCGACCCGCGACAGGGGATTGTGCATGTGATCGGGCCCGAGCAGGGGCTGACGCTGCCGGGGTTACTGATGGTCTGCGGCGACAGCCACACCAGCACGCATGGGGCGTTTGGCGCCTTTGCCTTTGGGATTGGTGCGACCGAAGTGGCGCATGTTCTGGCGACGCAGACGCTGTGGCAGAGAAAGCCCCGGCGGATGCGGATCCGGTTCGAGGGGGGGTTGGCACCGGGGGTCGGGGCCAAGGACATGGCGCTGCACTGGATCTCGGTTTTGGGAACCGACGGCGCGCGCGGGCATGCGGTTGAATATGCGGGGCCAGTGGTCGAGGCGCTGTCGATGGAGGGGCGGCTGACGCTATGCAACCTGTCGATCGAAGGGGGCGCGCGGTGCGGGCTGGTGGCGCCGGATGCAGTGACGTTCGAGTATGTGCGCGGGCGGCCCTTTGCACCGATCGGGGCGGCATGGGACCAAGCGTTAGAGGATTGGGCGGCGCTGGCGTCGGATTTGGATGCGCGGTTTGATCGGGAAATTGTGGTGGACGCGGCGGAAATCGCGCCGATTGTGACCTGGGGCACCGCGCCGGATCAGGCCTTGCCGATTACTGGTGTGGTGCCCGATGGCGCGCCAGAGGCGTTGGACTATATGGGGCTGCGGGCGGGACAGCGGTTGGTGGATATCGCGGTGGATCAGGTCTTCATCGGCTCGTGCACCAACGCCCGGATCGAGGATCTGCGGGCGGCGGCGGCGGTGTTGACGGGGCGCAAGGCGCGGGTGCCGGGGATGGTCTCGGCCGGGTCAGCATTGGTCAAGGCGCAGGCCGAAGGCGAGGGGTTGGATCAAGTGTTCGTAGCGGCCGGGCTTGAATGGGTCGGGTCGGGCTGTTCGATGTGCGTCGGGATGAACGGGGACACGGTCGCACCGGGAAAGCGCTGTGCCTCGACCACCAACCGCAACTTCCGGGGGCGGCAGGGGCGCGGCGCACGGACGCATTTGATGTCGCCCGCAATGGCGGCCGCGGCGGCGGTGACCGGGCATCTGACAGATGTCCGGCCCCTGCTGGGGGGGCGGTTGTGACAGGGTGGTCGATGCACGAGGGGCATGCGGTGGCGCTGCCCCTGGACAATGTGGATACCGATCAACTGATCCCAGCGCGGTTCATGTCGACGCCCCGGGATCAGGGGTATGGGGATTATTTGCTGTACGATTTGCGGCGGGATGCGGCCGGGGTCTTGGACCCGGCGTTCCCCCTGAATGCGGCCCGGGGCAGCGTTTTGGTCGCGGGGCGAAATTTTGGGTCGGGCTCGTCGCGCGAGGCGGCGGTCTATGCGCTGGTGGACGCGGGGTATCGGGCGGTATTGGCGCCGGCGTTCGGGGATATCTTCGCGGCGAATGCGGTGAACAACGGGTTGTTGCCTGCAGTGCTGCCTGCGGCCGAGATCAAAGACCTCATGGGCCGCTGCCCCGCCCCCCTAAAGATTGATTTGCAGGCCGGGCGGATCCAAGGTGACGGGCAAAGCTGGCCGTTCTCGCTTGACCCGGTTTGGCGGACCAAACTGATCAATGGATGGGACGACATCGATCTGACCGCCAGCCATAACCAGGCGATCGCGGCCTTTCGAACCCACCGCCAGAAGAACTTCCCCTGGGCCTGGCCCAGGGCAACAGGATAGGCCGCGCGCAGATGCGGCAGGGATCCGGGCGCCGCCCTGACAAACGGGCGCTCGCAACAGGGAGCGGTCCTGGGCAATAGGGCCGTAAGAAGGAGAGTAATATGAAACATGCGCGTATCGCAGGGCTGATCGCTGGGGCAACACTGGCGGCCACAGCCGTGCAGGCCGAGGACACCTTGACCGCGGTCCATGCCTTCCCGGCGACATTGATCTACACCCAAAGTTTTCTGGAATTCGTTGACAAGGTGAATGCCGCCGGTGAGGGCGTGGTCAAGATCGAGGTGCGCGGTGGCCCCGAGGCGATCGGCATGTTCCAGCAGCCCGACGCAGTGCGCGACGGGATTGTCGATATGGTCTACACTCCCGGGTCGTTCTATGGCGGGGCGCTGCCCGAGAAGGACGCGATGGTCGCCTCGAACCTGACCGCTGTCGAGACGCGGGCGAACGGCGGTACCGAGCTGATCGACCAGATCCACCAGGAAAAGATGGGCCTGAAGTACCTGGGTTGGTTCGACAGTGGGGTGACCTATAACCTGTGGATGGTGAACGAACCGCAGCTGGATGCTGACGGTAATCTGGATGTCTCGGGCATCAAGCTGCGCGGCAACGCCGTCTACAACGCGTTCTTTACCGAGTATCTGGGCGCGCAGGTGATCGATCTGCCGACGACGGATGTCTATTCAGCGCTTGAGCGTGGGGTGGTGGATGCCACCGGCTGGACGCAGATCGGGTTGATCGATTTGAAGTGGAACGAGTTTCTGAATTACCGGATCGAGCCCAGCTTCTTCTCGACCGACCTGGGCGTGATCGTGAACCTTGAGAAGTGGAACAGCCTGAGCCCGGAATCGCAGAAAATACTGCAGGACGTCGCCATCGCGCACGAGGCCGAAAGTGTCGCCAAGCTGCGCGCCAAACGGGACGAGGATTTCGCGGCACTGGACGCGGCGGGCATGAAGGTGGTCGAACTGCAAGGCGAGGCGCGGGCAAACTACCTGGCCGCCGCACGTGAAAAGACTTGGGAGCGGATGAAGGGCCTGATGGCCGAAAGCCCCCAAGGCGACGGCAACTACGACACGCTGATCGGGCTTTTCTACGACACCAGCGCGAACTAGGGTTTGGACCGGCCCGCCAAGCGTGGGCCGGACCGTTTGCCATGCGCCAGATCTCGCGAGTTTATGACATTCTGCTCTATGCGATGGCCTTTGTCGCGGGGGGGATGCTGGTATGGCTGATGGTGTCGGTGATCACCTCGGTGGTGATGCGCAATATCGGCGTGCAGCCTTTTGCTTGGCTGTTCACCTCGTCGGAGTACGCGCTTTTGTACATGACCATGCTGGGTGCGCCCTGGCTGGTGCGCGAGAAAGGGCATGTGCACATTGAGCTGGTGACGGCGGCGCTACCCGACGGGCCGCGTCGATTGCTCAGCCGTGCGGTCGCACTGGGGTGTGTGCTGGTTTGCGTAATATTGGCATGGAAGGGCGCGGATCTGTTCCTGACCAATATCGAGCGCAATGACTATGACGTGCGCGCCTATTTCTTCCCACGGTGGATCCTGACAATCTCGTTTCCGATTGCCTTTGGCCTGATGGCGATTGAGTTTGCACGCTTCACCTTTGGCCGCGAGTTGATGCATTCCGGCGAAGCGGGGATCCACGAGTAATGGAGTGGGTCGAGGCACTGGCCCTGCTGCTGGGGTCGATCATGCTGCTGATGGCGCTGGGCATGCCGGTGGCGCTGGCCTTTCTGGCGGCGAATATCATCGGCGCTTGGGTCTATATGGGCGGTGAGCGTGGCGTGGTGCAACTGTTGAACAACGGGCTGGGCTCGCTGACCAGTTTTGCGCTGGTGCCAATCCCGCTGTTCTTGTTGATGGGCGAGGTGTTCTTTCACACTGGGCTGGGGGGGCGCATGTTCAACGCCATCGACCGGCTGCTGGGCCGCCTGCCAGGGCGGTTAAGCTATGTGACGGTGCTGGGTGGAACAGGGTTTTCCACTCTGTCAGGCTCGTCCATGGGATCCACGGCGCTTCTGGGCTCGCTGATGGTGCCCGAGATGACGGCGCGCGGGTACAAGAAATACATGTCCATAGGCCCGATCCTGGGGACCGGCGGGCTGGCGATCATCATCCCGCCCTCGGCCCTTGCGGTGCTGCTAGCGACATTGGCCAAGATCGATGTGGGCGCTTTGCTTATCGCGGGGATCGTTCCCGGTCTGGTCCTGGCCGGGTTTTATCTCGCGACGATCTGGATCCAGACGCGGATCGACCCGGCGGCAGCGCCCGCCTACGAGGTCGAGTCTATCTCGGCGGCGCAGAAAGCGCTGCTGATCCTGCGGGATGTCGTGCCAATGGTGGGCGTGATGGTGATCATAGTGGCTATGATGGTCGGCGGGATCGTGACGCCGTCCGAGGCTGCCGCCTTTGGGGCGCTGGGCGTCATGATCCTGGCCGCCGTGTTCCGTTGTCTGACCTGGGAGGCTTTGAAGCGGTCCGTCGTAGGGGCGCTGAAGGTGACCTTGATGGCCTATCTGATCGTCTTTGGCTCGGCCACGTTCAGCCAGCTTTTGGCCTTCTCGGGGGCCTCAAGCGGTTTGATCGGCTGGGCAACGGGGTTCGAGTTGAGCCCGATCTGGATGCTGCTGGTGATGTTCGGGGTGCTGTTGGTGCTGGGCATGTTCATGGAGCAAATCTCGATGATGCTACTGACCGTGCCGATCTTCTTTCCGCTGGCTCAAAGCCTGGGGTTCGATCCGATCTGGTTCGCGCTGATCATGCTTTTGGCGCTGGAAATCAGCTTTACCACGCCGCCCTTTGGGCTGCTGCTGTTCGTAATGAAAGGCGTCGCCCCCACAGGCACAACCATGCGCGAGATCTATACCTCGGCGATCCCTTTCATCCTGTGCTCGCTACTTTTGGTGGCGCTGCTGATCCTTTTCCCGCCATTAGCCCTTTGGCTGCCTGGGCTTTAGGCCCGGCGCTCGGCCAGCGAGGCGACGCCCATCACCTCAAGCACTTTTGCCTCGATCTGCGGGGCGTTCATGCCTGCGATAGCATACATTTCCGCTGGGCTGTCGTGGTCGATGAAAGTGTCGGGGAATACCATTGAGCGGAACTTGAGACCCTGGTCGAAGACACCCTCGTCGGCCAGAAGTTGGGCGACATGGGCACCGAACCCGCCCACGGCGCCCTCCTCGATGGTGATCAGCGCGCTGTGGTCGCGGGCCAGGTTCAAGATCAGGTCGCGATCCAGGGGTTTGGCGAAACGCGCATCCGCTATGGTCGGTGTGATGCCTTTGGTGGCCAGCGCCTCGGCGGCCTTTTGGCATTCCGACAGCCGCGCGCCAAACGAGAGGATGGCGACGCTATCGCCCTCGGCCACAATACGGCCCCGACCAATTTCCAGCGGGATGCCGCGTTCGGGCATGTCCACGCCCACCCCCTCGCCCCGCGGAAAGCGGAAGGCCGAGGGACGGTCGTCGATGGCAGCGGCGGTGGCGACCATGTGGACCAACTCGGCCTCGTCCGCGGCGGCCATGACCACGAAATCGGGCAGGTTGGTTAGATAGGCGATATCGAACGACCCCGCATGGGTGGCGCCATCTGCGCCGACCAGCCCGGCGCGATCAATGGCGAAACGCACCGGCAGGCGTTGCAAGGCCACGTCGTGAACCACTTGGTCATAGCCGCGCTGCAGGAACGTCGAATAGATCGCACAGAAGGGTTTCAACCCACCGGCGGCCATGCCCGCGCAAAAGGTCACGCCGTGCTGTTCTGCGATGCCCACGTCAAACGTACGATCGGGGAATCGCTCGGCAAACAGGTTCAAGCCAGTGCCGTCGGGCATGGCGGCGGTCACGGCTGTGATCAGCGGGTCATCCTCGGCCTCTTTGATCAGGCTCTGTGCAAACACTTTGGTGTAGGAGGGGGCGTTGGACGGCGGCTTGTTTTGCTTGCCGGTTGCCACGTCGAATTTCGCCGTCGCGTGACCCTTGTCAGCGGCAGCCTCGGCCGGGGCGAAGCCTTTGCCCTTTTTGGTGATCGCGTGGATCAGGACCGGGCCGTCGGCGCGGGTTTTGACGGTGCGCAACACGGCCATCAACTGGTCCATGTCGTGGCCGTCGATGGGCCCCAAATAGCTGAACCCCAGTTCCTCGAACAACGTGCCGCCGACAGTGACGGACTTAACCAACTCGCGCGCGCGGCGCGCGCCCTCTTGAAACGGTTGCGGCAGCAGGCTGACGGCGCCTTTGGCGGCGGCTTTGAATTCTTGGAAGGGCGCGCCCGCATAAAGGCTCGACAGATAGCTCGACATCGCGCCCACCGGCGGGGCGATGGACATCTCATTATCGTTCAAGATCACGATCAGCCGCCTTTTCAGATGGCCCGCGTTGTTCAACCCCTCGTAAGCCATGCCCGCGCTGATCGAGCCATCGCCGATCACACAGACCACATCGCCCAGCCCATGTTCGGGCGCACCGCCCAGATCGCGCGCTACGGCAAAGCCAAGTCCCGCGCTGATCGAGGTTGAGCTATGCGCCGCACCAAAGGGGTCATAGGGGCTTTCGCTGCGTTTGGTGAAACCCGACAGGCCACCGCCCTTGCGCAGCGTGCGGATCCGATCCCGTCGCCCGGTCAGCACCTTGTGGGGATAGCACTGATGGCTGACGTCCCAAATCAACCGATCCTTGGGTGTATTGAACACGGCATGCAGCGCCACCGTCAGTTCAACCACCCCCAGTCCCGCGCCGAGGTGTCCACCGGTCTCGGACACGGCCGAGATCGTCTCGGCCCGCAGTTCTGACGCCAGCACCTTCAACTCGATATTGCTGAGGGGTTTCATATCGGCGGGGGACGTGATGCAGTCGAGCAGCGGTGTGTGGGGGCGGTCAGATGGCATGGATGTGTTCCGGTCTTTGGCGCTTACATACCCCTAGTTGGACCGCTCGATCGCGAAATGCGCTGCCCGCGTCAGATTCGTCGCGGCCGATCCATAGGGAAGCAAAGTGTCACATGCAGTTGACACCAAGTCACGCGCTTTTTTCTGTGCGCCCTCAAGTCCCAGCAGCGACACAAAGGTCGCTTTGCCGGCAGCGCTGTCCTTTTGGGTGGCCTTGCCCGTCAGTTCGGCCGAGCTGGTGACATCCAAGATGTCATCCTGAATCTGAAACGCCAGTCCCAGCGCTTGGGCAAAGGCAATCAGGTTGGTCGCATCTGACTTGCCCAAGATCGCCCCCGCCTCGACAGCCCAACAGATCAGCGCGCCGGTTTTCAGCGCCTGCAGGTCTGTGATCTGCTCAAGGTTCAGCGGGCTGCCGGCAGTCTCGGCGGCGATGTCCAACGCTTGGCCGCCAACCATGCCCGCCGCCCCCGACGCTTGGGCGAGGCGGGCGATTAACTTGCACCTTATGGTCGGGTCCTGGGCGGTTTGGGGGGCGGCCAGGATCTCGAACGCCAGGGCTTGCAGCGCGTCGCCCGCCAGGATCGCGGTGGCATCATCCCACTTTCGGTGCACGGTGGGCTTACCGCGACGCAGGTCGTCGTTGTCCATCGCGGGCAAATCGTCGTGGATCAGCGAATAGGCGTGAATGCACTCGACCGCCGCCGCCGCCCGAATGGCCGAGGTGACGGGCACGCGGAACAGCATCGCCGTCTCGATCGCCAGAAAGGCCCGCAACCGCTTGCCGCCCGAAAGCGTGGCATACCGCATCGCTTCCGCCACGGTGGTCGTGGGTGGTGGCAGCAGGGTCTCAAGCGCATCCTCGACGCCGGTCGCCGCCTGGCTGAGGGCGGCGTGGAAGGCAAGATCCTGTTCGTCGGCCATCAGTCCGGGTCGACGGGGGCCAGCCCGCTTGGGGTGCCATCGGCACCCCGGGTGATCTTGGCAACCTTTTCTTCGGCGGCGGCGAGCTTGGCCTCGCAATGGGCTTTCAGCGCGGCACCGCGTTCGTAAAGCGTGATCGATTGTTCCAGCGGGATCGCGCCCCCTTCCAAGCTGCTGACGACGGTTTCCAACTCGGCCAACGCCTCCTCGAAAGACATTTTGGCAATCGCTGTATCGGTCATCCCGAATGCTCCATCAGCACTTTCACATGGGCCGCAGCCGAAGCCGCGAGGGCCTGCAGATCATATCCACCCTCTAAAGTCGAGACCACCCGGCCCTGGGCGTGGGTGTCTGCAAGGTCGCAAATGCGTGCGGTCGCCCAGGCAAAATCATCCTCGGTCAGGTTCAAATTCGCAAGCGGGTCGGCGGCATGCGCGTCGAACCCGGCCGAGATCAGGATCAACTCGGGCGCAAAGGCGTCGACGGCGGGCAGCACCAACCCCTCAAAAGCCTGACGGAATGCCGCACTGCCGGTGTTGGGTGGCAAGGGCACATTCAGGATATTGCCATGCGCACCCGTTTCATGCGCGGCCCCGGTGCCTGGATAGAGCGGGCTTTGATGGGTCGAGGCAAAGAAGATACGGTCGTCGTCCCACACCAAGTCTTGGGTTCCATTGCCGTGGTGGACATCGAAGTCGACGATGGCGGCCCGGCTCAGCCCATGCGCTTCAAGCGCGTGGCGCGCGCCGATCACAACGTTGCCGAACAGGCAAAACCCCATGGGCGTCGTCGCCTCGGCATGATGCCCCGGCGGGCGCAGGGCGACGAAGGCGTTCTTCGCCTCGCCTGCCATCACTGCGTCAACCGCGGCCACATTGCCGCCCGCAGCCCGCAAAGCGGCGGACAGCGAGCCGGGCGACATATGCGTATCGGCGTCTAGCGAACGAGTGCCATCTGTCGGGGCGGCCGCGCGGATCGCATCGATATGAGACCGCGGATGCGCGCGCAGGATCTGCTCGTCCGTCGCCAAGGGCGCCTCGGCCCGCATAAGCCCCGAAAAGGCGGGGGCGTTCAGGGCCGCCCACACATGCTCAAGCCGGGCGACCTGCTCGGGGTGGCCCGGTGGCGTCACATGGTTCAGGCCGTCGGGATGGGTGATCAAAAGCGTGGTCATTGTCCCGACCTATCAGGGCGATGTGGCTTGTGAAAGGCATGCAGCGTCGTCGGTTGCGCTGCTAGTCCGGTGACGGTCGTCCCCGCCGCTACGCTGCGGGTTACCACGGCGCCTGCGCCAACAATCGCATTCTCGCCGATCGTCACACCGGGAAGGATGACCGCCGCGCCACCGATCCAGACATTTGGCCCCAGGGTCACCGGGCGGGCGTATTCCAAACCCTGAGCGCGCAGTTCCGGGTCTTTGTGATGCTGGGCGCAATAGATCTGCACATAGGGGCCCAGCATGCAGCCGTCGTGAATGATCACCGGCGCGGTGTCCAAGATCGTGCAGCCCGCGTTCAGATACACATTGGCGCCCAGCGAGATGTTGAAACCATAGGCACAGTGAAAGGGTGCCTCGAGCATCGTGCCTTCGCCAAAGCTCCCAAACAAGCCGCGCAATTGTGGTGCGGCGGCGCCGCGTTTGTCAGGGTGAAGGGTGTTATGCTCGTGCACGGCGCGGCGGGCGATATTGCGCAGCTCGGCCAACTCTGGGTCCATGCAAGTGTAAAACTCGCCAGCCTGCATCTTGGCGCGTTCGGAAAGGGTGGTCATCGGCGAGGGTCTTAGCGCTTTTGTCGCAGGCGGATCACAACGTCGATCTTCGCAATCTCGGTCCCCTCGGGGGCATCTGGAAACGCCTCGATCCGAACGCTCTCGCTGGGGGCATCGGTCAGGCGGCCGTCATCCTCCCAATAAAAATGCGGGTGATCGTCGGTGCGCGTGTCAAAGTACGAGCGGCTGCCATCCACGGTTATTTCGCTCATCAGGCCCGCGTCACAGAACGCTCGCAAGGTATTATAAACCGTCGCCAGCGACACCGTTTCGGGCGTGGCTGCCGCGGCCTCGTGCAGGCTTTCGGCGGTCACGTGGCGATTGTGACCATCGCCCACCAGCAATTTGGCCAAGGTCAGGCGTTGCCGCGTCGGGCGCAGCCCTGCGGTTTGCAGCCAGCTGGCCGCGCGATTGTGTTCGATCTGATCCCTTGTCTTGGTCATCGGTCGTTCCCAACTGCGTTGCGTAAGTTGTGCCATAGGGCGGCTGAAAATGCCAGCCCGAGAGGCAGTTGGACGCAGCTTGGGCCGTGCCGTCTGGCTTGCGCCTGCGCCGACGCCGATGCTAGGAGGGGCCAAAGATGACCGAGGGGAGCGCGCCAGGGATGATCGGACAGCCGACGAGTATCGACTTTGACGGGTTGATGTCCTGCGCCAGAGGCGAAATGTTTGGCCCCGGTAATCCTCAATTGCCCAAACCGCCAATGCTGATGATGGACCGCGTGACCGACATCTCGGCAGACGGTGGGGCGAGTGGCAAAGGCCACGTGGTGGCCGAGTTCGACATCAAACCCGAGCTGTGGTTTTTTGAGTGTCACTTCGAGGGCGATCCGGTGATGCCTGGGTGTCTGGGGCTGGATGCTTTGTGGCAATTGACCGGGTTCAATCTGGGTTGGCGCGGCATGCAGGGCCGGGGCCGCGCGCTGGGTGTGGGCGAGGTGAAGTTTTCAGGGATGGTAACACCCGCGACGAAGCTGGTGCGGTATGTCGTTGATTTTACACGCGTCATCGATCGCAAGCTGAAGCTGGGGATGGCCGATGGCATCATGCAGGCGGATGGCGAGACGATCTATACTGCCAAGGATATGAAAGTGGGTCTGTTTCAGGACGAAACCTGAACGTCCAAGCGAAGGGGAGAGGCGCATGCGCCGCGTTGTCATCACCGGAATAGGGATCGTGTCATCGATTGGAAATTCGGCGGCCGAGGTCATGACCTCGCTGAAAGAGGGCCGTTCGGGGATCAGCTTCTCGGAGGATATGGCCGAGCATGGGTTTCGGTCGCGGATTGAGGGCAACCCAAACATCGACCTGGCCGCGCATATCGACAAGCGCAACCTGCGGTTCATGGGCGACGGTGCGGCCTATAATTTCATCGCGATGCAGCAAGCGGTCGAGGACAGCGGACTGACCGAGAGCGAGGTCAGCAACGACCGAACCGGGCTGGTTATGGGCTCGGGCGGACCGTCGACCAAAAGTTTTTTCCGGGCACATAACATCGTACGCGAGACCGGCAGCCCCAAGCGGATGGGGCCGTTCATGGTCACCAAGGGTATGAGTTCGACCAACTCGGCTTGTCTGGCGACGCCGTTCAAGATCAAAGGGGTGAACTATTCAATCACCTCGGCTTGCTCGACCAGCGCGCATTGTATCGGCAATGGCGTCGAGCAGATCCAGTTCGGCAAGCAGGACATCGTCTTCGCCGGTGGCGGCGAGGAATTAGATTGGACGCTCAGTTGTCTGTTCGACGCGATGGGCGCGATGAGCAGCAAGCACAACGACACGCCCGAAACCGCCAGCCGCGCCTATGACGAGACCCGCGACGGTTTTGTGATCGCCGGCGGTGGCGGGGTCGTGGTGCTTGAGGAGTACGAGCGGGCCAAGGCGCGCGGGGCCAAGATCTATGGCGAGGTGACCGGCTATGCCGCCACCTCGGACGGCTATGATATGGTCGCGCCCTCGGGCGAGGGGGGCGAGCGGGCGATGCGATTGGCGATGAGCACGCTTGGCGAGCATAAGGTGAGTTATATCAACAGCCATGGGACCTCGACACCCGTTGGCGACATCTCGGAGGTCGAGGCGGCGCGTCGGATCTTTGGGGAGGGGCAAACACCGCCGATCAGTTCGACGAAATCGCTGACCGGGCATTCGCTGGGGGCGACCGGCGTGCAGGAGGCGATCTATGGCCTGCTGATGTTGCAGGATGACTTCATCGCCGCCAGCGCGAATATCACCACGCTGGATCCCGCCCTGAAAGATAGCGAGATCGTGCAAACCCGGATCGACAACGCAGGGCTGGATACGGTTCTGTCAAACAGCTTCGGCTTTGGGGGCACCAATGCCTCTCTCGCGCTGAGCAAGGTTCAGGACTAGGCCAATGCCAGGATTGATGGACGGCAAACGCGGGTTGGTCATGGGTGTGGCCAATGAAAAGTCGATCGCTTGGGGCATCGCGCGTGCGCTGCATGCGGAAGGCGCCGAGATGGCGTTTACCTATCAGGGTGATGCTTTTGGGCAGCGGGTGAAGCCCCTGGCCGAGAGCATCGGGGCCGAATTGGTCCTTCCCGCAGATGTGCAGGACGAGGCGTCCCTGGATGGGGTTTTCGCGACCTTGCAAGACAAGTGGGGCGGCCTGGATTTTCTGGTGCATGCGATCGCTTATTCGGACAAGGCGGAACTGTCGGGGCGGTTCGTGAACACGAGCCGCGCGAACTTCCTGAACTCGATGGATATCTCGTGCTACTCGCTGGTCGATTTGACCCGGCGCGCGGCCCCGATGATGACCGAGGGCGGGTCTATCATCACATTGACTTATATCGGTGCGCAGCGTGTGACGCCGAACTACAACGTGATGGGCGTGGCCAAGGCCGCCTTGGAATCGGCTGTGCGATACCTGGCGAATGACCTGGGTCCGGATGGCGTTCGGATCAACGCGATCAGCGCGGGGCCCATGCGTACGCTGGCGGGGGCCGCGATTGGTGGCGCGCGCAAAGTGTTTCGCAACACTGAAGTGAACGCGCCGCTGCGCTCCAACGCCTCGCTCGAGGCGGTGGGGGGCACGGCGGTCTATCTGCTGTCGGACCTAGGCGCTTGCACCACCGGCGAGTGCATCTTTGTGGATGGTGGGTTCCATGCGACGGGCATGCCGCAGGCTTATGACCTTTTAAAAATCTCCAATTATTTAATAGATAAAAAAATCGCCAATCAAAAAATAATTTATATATTTCAACAAGGTTTGTCTTGTTTTATAGCTAAAAATAGAGCCGATCAGATCCAATAAACGTAAATTCCATAAATTACATTCCCGGCCAAAAATAATCTATCCGAAAAATGTTTTTGCACCTTTTAGCCAATTTTTGGACCCTCAAAATATAAAAAGTACCATATTTTAAGTTTTTAAAGTTTAAATTTGATGTCAAAGTGGTAATAGGATGTATTAAATATACTTTTTTATTCATTTTGGTAAAAATTTAAATATTGTATTTTTCTGAGTTTTGGTTATTTTTGGTCATA
>CALICM010000091.1 GCA_938049225.1 uncultured Paracoccaceae bacterium | reverse complement strand
GTGCGAAATGACCGCCTCAAGCCGGGATCGATCCTCGCTTGAGACCGTGAAGGATATTCCTGTACGCATCAGCATGACGCGCACAGCCAACGACAGAACGGAACCCCAATTCGGACTCCTTCGTCGCGTTCAATCCACTAGGTCAGCGCTGGCCGCCGCTGCCGCCCTTCCAACTTCAGTCCAACCAATACCAGGGCGCTGCCCAGGGCCGCATAGAAGCACCAGACCGAGGGAAGAACCTCGATATCATAGGTGAGCATTGTGGCGATGAACGTGGCTGAAAGCACCGATGCGAACAGCACGGCTGTGCGGCTGCTGGACAGCAGCAAGGGCGTGGCGGCGAAGGCGAAGTAGAGTTTCTCAATGTGCGGCAGATAGGCGAATTGGTTCAAGTAATGCAGATGCCCGCCCCATTCCCCGCCGATGATCGGCACTTTGGGATCGATGATCGCGGCAAAGGCCAGATACCCCGCCACCGCAAAACCGCCCACCATCATCCAGGCGAACAGGTTGCGACGCCGGCCCGGCGGTTCGATCATCCAGCCCGCCACCGGTCCAATCGCGGGCCATAACACATAGGCGGCGAAAACGAATATCGCGGTGGCGATGGATGTCATCCAAGCGGGTGTCACCCCGTTCACACCCAACCAGACAAAACCCTCGGCGGCTTGTTGTATGCCAAACAGCAGTGGGAATGTGGACAGCACAACCATTCCTGCGCCCATTTGGCGGCGGGTTGCCATGCGAACTGAAGTCGCGCCCAAGCCGGTCAGCACCACGGCGGCAGAAAAACTGGCAGTCGCAGAAAAGCACATGAGGGGGGTCCTTATTTGGGGCAGCGGGTGCGATTGTGGGATCCGTCGGATCTCAGGCAGCTTTGTTAATCCTGTGTAACGGGTGATTGAACACGGCGGCCTCATAATGCCGTGAGGGGGCACCCGCTGCATAGAAGATCACGACAATGCAACCGAGTTGCGCTTTGGCCGCAAAGACACATTTGTTGGTGTTCGTGTGCGGTGCAAAAATTTCCTTTCTGGGCAACGGGTTATGTGCCCTGAGAAACGACCTGTCAGCCGCCGCACTGCCTGCCCACAACAGCGGCACTGCGGCACAGCGTCGGTTGACCTCCCCCCCCTGGACCGGTACCACTTTCGCGACCGCAGCAAACGCGCTGCACGCCCGGAGAGACAAGATGGACGACCTGCTGCGAGAGTATCTGCCGATCCTGGTATTCCTGGGCCTGGCCATCGCCCTAGGGCTGATACTGATGCTGAGTGCGGTGGTGGTCGCAGTGCGCAATCCCGACCCCGAAAAGGTCAGCGCTTATGAGTGTGGTTTCAACGCCTTTGACGATGCGCGTATGAAGTTCGACGTCCGGTTCTATCTGGTGTCGATCCTGTTCATCATCTTCGATCTTGAGGTCGCCTTCCTGTTCCCCTGGGCTGCGAGTTTTCAGTTCCAGGGGTTGTTCGGGTTTTGGTCGATGGTGATCTTTTTGGCGGTGCTGACCGTTGGCTTTGCCTATGAGTGGAAAAAGGGAGCGCTGGAATGGGAGTAGCCGTTGGAAACACGGCCGGGGCCGACAAGGAGGTCGCGACCCAAGCGCTGTCGAATGAGTTGCAGGACAAAGGGTTTCTGCTGACCTCGACCGAAGATATCATCAATTGGGCGCGCACCGGCAGTTTGCATTGGATGACTTTTGGGTTGGCCTGTTGCGCGGTCGAGATGATGCACACTTCGATGCCGCGCTACGATCTTGAACGGTTTGGAACCGCGCCCCGCGCCTCTCCCCGTCAGTCCGATCTGATGATCGTGGCCGGGACGCTGACCAACAAGATGGCCCCGGCGCTGCGCAAGGTCTACGACCAGATGCCCGAGCCGCGCTATGTGATCTCCATGGGCTCTTGTGCCAATGGGGGCGGATATTATCACTACAGTTACAGTGTCGTGCGCGGCTGCGACCGGATCGTGCCGGTGGACATCTATGTGCCGGGCTGCCCCCCCACAGCCGAGGCGTTGCTCTATGGCATCCTGCAGTTGCAGCGCAAAATGCGCCGCACCGGCACAATCGTAAGGTAAGGGGCGCTGATGTCCGAAGCTTTGGAAGAGCTGAGCGGCCTGATCACCGTTCGCCAGGAAGACGCGATCATCGAGGCGGGCGTGGTGCGCGACGAGTTGGTCGCGACCGTGGGGACCGCAACGATCCCGGCCTTTGTCGAGTATCTGCGCACCGACGGCGCCTGCCAGTTCACCACGCTGATCGATATCACAGCGGTGGATTACCCTGATCGCGATCGACGGTTCGAGGTGGTGTATCACTTCCTCTCAATGACCCAGAACCAGCGGATCCGCGTCAAAGTCGCGGTGCGCGAGGACGAGATTGTCCCCTCGATCAGCCATATCTTCCCGGCAGCCAATTGGTACGAGCGGGAAGTGTTCGATATGTACGGTATCATGTTCTCGGGCCACCCCGATCTGCGTCGACTGCTGACGGATTACGGCTTTCGCGGGCACCCCCTGCGCAAGGATTTCCCGACCACCGGCTATGTCGAAGTGCGCTATGACGAGGTCGAGAAACGGGTGGTCTATGAGCCGGTAGAGCTGGTTCAGGACTATCGCCAGTTCGATTTCATGAGCCCCTGGGAAGGGGCTGAGTACATTCTGCCCGGCGATGAGAAGAAGGACGAAGCGTAGTGGCATTTGGCTTCGAATTGCTCAATTTTCTTTCAGCGGTGATTGCGTTCTGTCTTGCTGCGGGTGGCTTTCTGAAAGAAATCCGTAAAGTGGGCAATTGTCCAACCGCGGCAATGATTGGAGCGTCTGATGGATGGTAGTCGCAACGATGTCCTGACGGGCGAACAACAGATCCGCAACTTCAACATCAATTTCGGGCCGCAACATCCTGCGGCACATGGTGTTTTGCGCCTGGTGCTAGAGCTTGATGGCGAGATCGTCGAGCGGTGCGATCCGCATATCGGCCTGTTGCATCGCGGCACCGAGAAATTGATGGAGAGCCGGACCTATCTGCAAAACCTGCCGTACTTCGACCGGCTGGATTACGTCAGCCCGATGAACCAAGAGCACGCCTGGTGCCTGGCGATTGAGAAGCTGACCGGCACCGAGGTGCCACGCCGGGCCCAACTGATCCGGGTGCTATTTTGCGAGATTGGGCGTGTCCTCAATCACTTGCTCAACGTGACCACCCAGGCGATGGACGTGGGCGCGCTGACCCCGCCGCTGTGGGGCTTTGAGGAACGCGAAAAGCTGATGGTGTTTTACGAACGCGCTTGCGGGGCGCGGCTGCATGCGGCCTATTTCCGGCCCGGCGGCGTGCATCAGGATCTGCCGCCTGACCTGATCGACGATATGGCCAAATGGTGCGAGGAATTCCCCGCAGCCCTGGACGATATCGACGGGTTGCTGACCGAAAACCGGATCTTCAAGCAGCGCAACGTCGACATCGGCGTGGTCAGTCAGCAAGAGGCGCTGGACTGGGGCTTTTCCGGTGTCATGGTGCGCGGCTCGGGCATGGCCTGGGACCTGCGCCGGGCGCAGCCCTATGAGTGCTATGACGAGTTCGACTTCAAGATCCCCGTGGGTAAGAACGGCGACTGCTACGACCGCTATCTGTGCCGCATGTGGGAGATGCGCGAAAGCGTGAAGATCATGCAGCAAGCGCTTGAGAAGTTGGCGGAAGTGCCAGGTCAGGACGTGCTAACGCGCGGCAAGATGAGCCCGCCCAGCCGTGCCGACATGAAAACCTCGATGGAAGCGTTGATCCATCATTTCAAACTGTACACCGAAGGCTTCCACGTGCCCGCGGGCGAGGTCTATGCCGCCGTCGAAGCGCCCAAAGGCGAGTTCGGCGTCTATCTAGTCAGCGACGGGACCAACAAACCCTACAAGGCGAAACTGCGCGCCCCGGGCTTCCCACATCTGGCCGCGATGGACCATCTGTGCCGGGGGCATCAACTGGCGGATGTGAGCGCGGTGTTGGGATCTTTGGATATTGTTTTTGGGGAAGTGGATAGATGATGACCGGACTTAAAAGAAGTGATTTTCGCGGCTGCTCTGTGGCTCTAATTGTCGGTGCTGCGGTTTCGGTCTGGCAAATGCTTGCGCCTCCAGCCTCCGCCACGGAGATAGGAGTAAGTGAGTTCGTGTATTCTTCTGACCTTTTGGCTCAGGGTTTCGAGCCCATCGCTGTCAGTTCGACAGCGGGCGCAGTTTATGGCTTGCGTAAGGGGCAGGAACTCTACCTTTGTGTTATCGCAGATACAGACGCGTCTGGAAGACAACGGACTCGTGTACTCAAACAAGTGATTGACGGCAGTGTTGAAGATCGAACACTACCCAATATTCCAATTGCTTGTATCCTTACACAATAGGTCTTCCGATGCTCCGCCGCCTACACTCCAAGCAATCCGGCACCTTCGCCGACAGCGCGTTGGCGGAGGGTCAGGTCGCGCTATGAACCTAGGTAAGCCAATATTTCCCACTGCTGTTGCCTTACTTTTGGCCCAGACAGCATCGGCTTTGACCTGTCCAGGTGAGACCGTTGCTGCAGGAACGGATCGGTTTGGGAGCACCGCGTACACCGAGCAATCGGCGCGCACGTCTGCGGACTGGCTGTTAGCCGAGGGATTTCTGTTTGAGTTTGCGGGTCGCGGGGGGATTTATTGGGCCTCTGACGGGCAACAGCGGTGGTCGTGCAATTTGCTACCCGCTTTGGTCGCAAAGGCCGCAGCGCCGATCTCCATTGGTGAGCAACCACAATTTCGGCGCGCCGCACCCCCTCTTGTTTTACGGGAACCGGTGCGTCGGCATTGCGCGTTTGATGCGACACGCTTGTACTTGACCCGCTGCCTTCGCCACGACCCATTGCCCGGAGCCGATTGACCCATGCTACGCCGTCTGCACCCCGAACAGCCCGACAGCTTTGCCTTCACCCCTGCCAATCAGGCTTGGGCCGAGGCGCAAATGACGAAATACCCTGAGGGGCGGCAGGCCTCTGCCGTGATCCCGCTGTTGTGGCGGGCGCAGGAGCAGGAGGGGTGGGTTACAAAGCCCGCGATCGAGGCGATTGCGGGAATGTTGTGTCTGGCCTCGATCCGGGTTCTGGAGGTCGCCAGCTTCTACTTCATGTTCCAACTGCGGCCCGTGGGCTCGGTCGCGCATGTGCAGGTCTGCGGCACGACATCTTGCATGATTTGCGGGGCCGAGGATTTGATCGCGGTCTGCAAGGACAAGATCGCGCCTGGCGCACATGAACTATCCGCGGATGGCAAGTTCAGCTGGGAGGAGGTCGAGTGTCTGGGCGCTTGCGCCAATGCCCCCATGGCGCAGATCGGCAAGGATTACTATGAGGATCTGACAGCCGAGAGCTTTGCCGAGATCCTGGACGGTTTCGCGCGGGGCGAGGTGCCGACCCCTGGCTCGCGGAAGGGTCGGTCCGCGTCGGAACCCGCAGGTGGTTTGACCTCGTTGACCGGGTTTGTTGGCGGACATCAGGCGAATGCTTCGGTCGAACTGGCGCAGCTTTGGGGGGATACGGCGCTGCGAATCCAGGGCGACGAGCAGCCCGGTGGGGCGATACGCAAGCCTGCCGCAAAGCCGAAAGCTTCGGCCAAACCCAAGAAGAAAGCCCCGCCTGCAGCGGAGCCCGCTCAAGACGGCGTGCGTCCGACAACGCTTGAGGCTGCGCGGGACGGTGTCGCTGATGATCTTAAGCGGATCAAAGGCGTTGGGCCGAAGCTTGAAAAATTGTTGAATTCGCTTGGTTTTTACCATTTTGATCAGATCGCGACGTGGACGGAGGCCGAGATTGCCTGGGTCGACCAGAATCTTGAAGGTTTCAAGGGACGCGTCAGTCGTGATAATTGGGTGGAGCAGGCTCGCGCCCTATCTGGCGAATAGTGGGGTCTGACCCGATCAAACCGCACGGGCAGGTTGGGGAAACTGCAATTGGAGGAGATGGCGCGGATGAATCCTGATACCAACAGTGGACAGTTCTGGAATGTCGTTTTTGTGTGGGGGGCGGCGGCAGCGGGTGGCGTGCTGGCGTGCGTCATGTTGTATCGTTTCGCCGATATGGGGATCACGGGCGCCGTGTTCCTGGCGGTGCTTTTGTTTCTAGCGGCGGGCTTTGTCCTGCATCGGGGGATGCTGACCGAATTGCCGCCGCCCATCGGGGAGGGCGCAGCAGCTGCTCCGGCGCCCGCACCTTTGGCCGCTGCTGCCCCTGTCGCAGAGCCTGAGGTGGCAGAGGCGCCCGCGCCCGAACCGATCCCGGAGCCTGAACCCATACCAGAACCCGAGCCTGAACCCACACCAGAACCAGAACCGGCCGCGGCGGCCGAGGACGGTAGGCCCGCCAGTCTGACGGCGGCGCGCGATGGGGCCGCGGATGATCTGAAAAAGATCAAAGGCGTCGGGCCGAAGCTGGAGAAATTGCTCAACAGCATGGGCTTTTACCATTTCGATCAGATCGCCGCGTGGACGGCGGCCGAAATCGCCTGGGTCGACAAAAACCTAGAGGGGTTCAAGGGTCGCGTGACGCGCGACACTTGGGTTGATCAAGCCAAGGCTTTGGCGGCCGGAGAGGACACAGCCTTTTCGAAGAAGGTGGATAAGGGCGGCGTTTACTGAGCCGCTTTAATGAGTGTGCGTCGGCGCCGCCCCTTGGCGCTGACCCGAATGAAAGACGCGACGTGCAGCCTTCGACACCAGAGCCAAATCCGCGTGCGGTGCGACAAGCGGTGATTGTGATCGTTGGGGCCTTTGTGGTTTGGATGGCGGTCTCGGCTTTGGGGGGCTGGGCCGGGTGGCCCGTGCGCTATGTGTTTTTGCTCGATTTGGCCTGTATGGCCGCGATGATTTGGGCCGTTGTGGTCCTCGTAAGGGTCTGGCGACGCCGCCAGAACAACGGAGTTTAGGCGATGCTCGACGACAAAGACCGGATTTTCACCAATCTGTATGGTATGCACGACCGCAGCCTGGCCGGGGCGCGGGCGCGCGGCCATTGGGATGGCACCGGGGATCTGATCAAACAGGGCCGCGATGTAATCGTCGAGAAAGTCAAGGCTAGTGGTCTGCGGGGGCGGGGCGGGGCGGGGTTCCCCACGGGTCTCAAGTGGTCCTTCATGCCCAAAGAGAGCGACGGTCGCCCTGCGTATCTGGTGGTGAACGCCGACGAGTCCGAGCCCGGCACGTGTAAGGACCGCGAGATCATGCGCCACGATCCGCATACGTTGATCGAAGGCTGTCTGATCGCCAGTTTCGCGATGGGCGCGCACGCCTGTTACATCTACATCCGGGGCGAATATATCCGCGAACGCGAGACGCTGCAGGCTGCGATTGACGAATGTTACGACGCGGGGCTCGTGGGCAAGAACGCCGCGAAATCGGGTTGGGATTTCGACCTCTATCTGCATCATGGGGCAGGGGCCTATATCTGTGGCGAGGAAACAGCGCTTCTGGAAAGCCTAGAGGGGCGCAAGGGCATGCCACGGCTGAAGCCGCCGTTCCCAGCGGGCGTCGGCCTGTATGGCTGTCCGACGACGGTAAACAATGTGGAATCGATTGCGGTGGTTCCGACGATCCTGCGACGCGGGGCGGATTGGTTTTCCAGCTTCGGGCGGCCGAACAACGCAGGCACCAAGATCTTTGGGATCAGTGGCCATGTGAACCACCCGTGCGTGGTCGAGGAGGAGATGTCGATCAGCTTGCGCGAATTGCTGGACCGGCATTGCGGCGGCGTGCGCGGTGGCTGGGATAATATCAAGGCGGTGATCCCGGGGGGGTCTTCGGTGCCATGCCTGCCAGGCACCTTGTGCGATGATGCGATTATGGATTTCGACTGGCTGCGCGAGCAGCGCTCGGGGCTGGGAACCGCAGCGGTGATCGTGATGGACCAGAGCACCGATATCATCAAGGCGATCTGGCGGCTGTCGAAGTTCTACAAGCACGAAAGCTGTGGCCAATGCACGCCCTGCCGTGAGGGCACCGGCTGGATGATGCGGGTGATGGACCGGCTGGTAAAGGGTGACGCCGAGCCCGAAGAGATCGACATGCTATTGGATGTGACCAAGCAGGTCGAAGGCCATACGATCTGTGCCTTGGGCGACGCGGCGGCCTGGCCCATCCAAGGGTTGATCCGGCATTTCAGGGACGAGATCGAAGATCGGATCAAGGCCAAGCGCACAGGGCGGATGAGCGCTGTGGCGGCAGAGTAAACTGTGGGCGGTATTAGCGAACTACTGTCATTTTTTCTTTTAGTGGCAAGCGTCTATCTTTTAGTGTCCACCCCGAAACTCATTGAGTGATATCAGTCGTTTGTGATTCATTCGGATTGTCAAAGATTCGAAGGAGATCGCCATGGTTTGGACTGACATCACCCGTGTTCGATATGAGCGCAACAAGGGACGCTATGCAAGT
>CALICM010000090.1 GCA_938049225.1 uncultured Paracoccaceae bacterium | reverse complement strand
TCTTCGATCAACCGCGCAAAACGATCCCGGAGTTCCTTTGACAAAGGTGATGGCATGACTGTGATCCTCCCATAAAGGGTGAATCACAAATCAAACCTCAGGGGAATCCTTCCGATTCAAACTTTTCTAGAAACGCTTTAGTTTGTCGAAGTTTTGCTGTTTCTGAGGATGAATTTAGTGGTGAGCTCCATGTCGGCGATACATTGGACTTTGGAGAGGTGTCTGTCACTGTATCGGGAAATCTATTGGTGCTCAGTGTTACAGACGGCTCCCGCAGAACGCTCGCTTTCATAAATTTTTAGGTAAGTGGACGCCGAAACCCCTCTCTTAACATGCCGAAACCCCTCTCTTAACATAATGAACCCTATGCGACGAGTCTTTGTAGCCGCAAAGCGATAATGTCACCATGGTGTTTACAGGACGCAGGCCGAAAGCTGTCGCCAATTGATACGATTATGCCCCAGCTGAAATCGACTCCAATTTCAGCGCCAACATCAACCCGCCGAACAGGCAGGCCCAGGCCCGTTTCAGGCCGAACCAACAGAACTCACGCAGGGCGGATGTCACAGGCGGGCGTCAGCGGCCCTCGTATTTCGCGGGGCGTTTTTCCGTGAAGGCCATCACGCCCTCGATAAAGTCACGGGTTTTGCCCGCCTCGCCTTGCAGCTGTGCCTCAAGGTCCAACTGTACATCGAGCGTGTTGTCATAGGAGCCGCGGATCGCCTGTTTGATCAACCGATAGGCTTGGGTTGGGCCTTGGGCCAGGTGCAGCGCGCGAGATTTGACGACCTCGGGGAACTCGTCGTCGGCGGCCACCTCCCAGATCATGCCCCAGCGCTCGGCCTGTTCAGCGCTGATCTTCTCAGCAAACAGAGCCGCGCCCATCGCCTTGGCCGCCCCCATTTGGCGCGGCAACCAATAGGTTCCGCCCGCGTCAGGGATCAGGCCGATGCGGGCAAAGGCCTGGATGAACACCGCCGATTGGGCGGCGATCACCACATCCGCCGCCAGCGCCAGGTTCGCCCCTGCCCCGGCCGCCGGGCCGTTCACGGCCGAGATTGTGGGGATCGGACAGTCATAGATCGCCCGCAGCATCGGCTCGTATTCCTCGCGCAGCGTGCGTTCCAAATCGACGTCGCTGGCATGCACGCGGTCGCCCAGATCTTGGCCCGAGCAAAAGCCGCGGCCCGCGCCCGTCAGGATCAGCACTCTTGCCTCGTTCGGGGCGCGGGTCAGGGCCGCTAGGATCTCGGCGCGCATTTGCGTGTTCAGACCGTTCATCACATCGGGCCGGTTCAGCGTAATGGTCGCGATGTCTTGGGTCACCGAATAGGTGATGGCGTCGTACGTCATGCGTGGCCCCTTTCCTTGCGCGTCACGCGGACCCTAGCGGGGCATTTCCGGCGGGGGAAGGGCCGACGTCGGGTTATTTCTTTGGGCGGCTTATTTCGACGGGGGTTCGTCCATAAGGGCAGCCAGGCGCGCGGCTTCCGCCTCGCTAAGCGGCGGTCCGGGCTCTGCCCCCTTTCCCACGGCGCCGCGACGGCGGATGAAAACCGCCGCGACCAGGCTGCCACCCAGCAGAAGAAGGGGTGCGGCAAGCCATAGTGCGGCATTGCTCAGGCTGAGCGGTGGGCGCAGCAGCACATATTCCCCATAGCGGTCGACGAGATAGGCCAATACCTGCCGGTCGCTGTCGCCCGCGACCAAGCGCTCGCGCACCAGGATGCGCAGGTCACGGGCCAGGCCAGCATTGCTTTCGTCGATGCTTTCGTTGCGGCAGACCAGACAGCGTATCTCTTTGCTCAGATCGCGCGCCCGCGCTTCGAGGACCGGATCGTCCAGCACCTCGTCAGGTTGCACAGACCACGCGGGTGTGGCCAGCAGGGCCGCGACCAGAAGCAACGCGCGGATCATTCCGCAGCTACCGATGCGGGGCGGCCGCGTTGACCTGCACCCAGGCGATAGCGCCGGTCGGTCAGGCTAAGCGTGCCGCCCAGGGCCATGATGATCATCCCGGCCCACAACCAATTGGCCATCGGTTTGAAGAAGCTGCGCACGACCCAGCCACCATCCGCCTGCTGATCGCCAATCACCAGATACAAATCCCCGGCCCAGGTGCGCTGGATCCCTGCTTCGGTCGTCGGGAATCGTTGCACAGGGTAGAAGCGTTTCTCGGGGCTGAGCACGGTCTGTTCGACCCCGTCGCGCAGCACGATGATGCTGGCGCGGTCCGCAGTGTAGTTGGGGCCCTGCAGGGGGGCAACTTGCTCTAGGCGCAGTTCGTAGCCTGCAAACGCATAGCTTTCACCTGGTTGAACGACCCGAATGTCCTCGATGGTGCCCGCCTCGAGCGCCGCGATCGAGAAGAAGAGCACCCCAACGCCCGCATGCGCGACCGCCTTGCCCCAGTCGGCGCGGGGCAGATTGCGCAGGCGACGCAGCACCTCCCGCCCGCCGGCCGTGCCGATCTTGGCGCGACTGCCCAAATCAGCCAGGGCGCCCAGGATAATCCAGGCGCCCAGCAATGCCCCCAGCGGGGTCAGCATACCACCGCCGGTTTGCAGCGCCCAAACCAGCGCCCCTAGCGAGATGCTGACCGCCAGCGGGCCCCACAAGGGGCGCATCGCGCGGGTCAGGTTGGCACGTTTCCAGGGCAGCATCGCGCCCAGCGGCAGGATCATCGCCAAGGCCACCATGAAGGGCGTGAAGGAGATATTAAAAAACGGTGGCCCGACCGAGACCTTGCGCCCGGTCAGCATCTCGGCCACCAGTGGCCAGAGCGTACCAACAAAAACCACCAGCGTGGCCACGACCAACAGCAGATTGTTCATCACCAGCGCACTCTCGCGGCTTTCCAAGGCGAAAATGCTGTCCGAGCGCAGCGCATGGGCGCGCGCCGCATAAAGCGTCAGTGCGCCGCCGATGAACACTGCCAGAATGCCTAAGATAAACACACCACGTGTGGGGTCATTGGCAAAAGCATGGACCGACGTGATCACGCCCGAGCGGACGATAAAGGTTCCGACCAGCGAGAAACTGAACCCCAGGATCGCCAGCAGGATCGTCCAGCTTTTCAGCGTGTTGCGCTTCTCGACCACGATGGCCGAGTGCAACAGCGCCGCAGCGATCAGCCAGGGCATGAAGCTGGCGTTTTCCACCGGGTCCCAGAACCACCAGCCGCCCCAGCCCAGCTCGTAATAGGCCCACCACGAGCCCAGACCGATGCCGATGGTCAGAAAGACCCAAGCCGCCAGCGTCCAAGGCCGGACCCAGCGCGCCCAGGCCGCATCGACCTTGCCCTCGATCAACGCGGCGATGGCAAAGGAGAAGGCCATCGAAAGGCCCACATAGCCGAGGTAGAGAAATGGCGGGTGAAAGGCGAGGCCGGGATCCTGAAGCAGCGGGTTCAGGTCGTTGCCGTCGAAGGGCGGAAACTCAAGCCGGATGAAGGGGTTCGAGGTGAGCAGCAAGAACAGCATGAAGGCGACGCCGATACTGGCTTGGACCGCCAGAACCAGCGCTTTGAGCCGGTCGGGCAACCCCCTGCCCCACAGCGCCACCGCCCCGCCAAAAAGCGCCAAGATTAGAACCCACAGCAGCAAGGACCCCTCGTGATTGCCCCAAGTGCCCGAGATCTTGTAGATCATCGGCTTGGCCGAATGCGAGTTCGCGGCGACAAGCTGAACCGAAAAGTCCGAGGTTACAAAAGCCCAGGTCAAAGCCCCAAACGAGAGGATCAGCAGCAACGCCTGCAACAACGCCGCCGGGGCCGCGACAGCCATCCAATTGGACCAACCCGCCCGCGCACCAATCAACGGCACGGTCATCTGGACAACCGCAACCATGAAGGCGAAGACAACGGCCAGATGTCCAATTTCAGCGGTCATAGCGGTCCCCAGTTTTCAACTACCCCAATCTAACGCATCGCGGGGCGGGTGCAATCGCAACCGATGCTGTTAATGTCCACTGGCAGCAACGCGGACCGAGGCGGACTTTGAGAAATTGGGTTGGAATGTTCTCTATCTGCGGCCGTTAATTCAAGAGCGTAATTTGGTCTCATCGGGTTCATGGTTCTCTCCGAGGTCGGCGGTGCCGCCTCATAATGGCGTCGGGGACTGGTGCCTCAAAAAGGTCCGCTGCGAGGTCGCCTG
>CALICM010000089.1 GCA_938049225.1 uncultured Paracoccaceae bacterium | reverse complement strand
GAACCTGATTGTCACCAAATCCGGCTACTTGTCACCAAGCGTCACCGTTCTGTCACCGACAAAAATCCCTTTGTTTTCAGTGATGTCACCATGTCACCAAGATATATCTATATTTAGAGATTTATGTAAAAACAGATAATATGGATACGACACAGTGTTCTGGGCAGGGGGGGTATAACGCCAAAATCATGGTGACAACGGTGACATTTGCAACTCACTGATTTCAAACGAAAATAACGGTGACACAGGTTGGTGACGTTTGGTGGCGGAAAGGTGACAACCCCATCTAGGCCAATCGCCCAAAGAAAAACCCGGCGATGACACATCAACCGGGGCCTTCAACCGTCTTCCATGTTCGCCCAATCAGAACGGTATATCGTCCCCAGCGATCCACACCGCCTTGACCTTTTCGACAGGTCCATCAGGCGTGCGATAGGTGTTCAAACCCCTCCCATCGACAGACATGGCTTTGAAGATTTCTTCCTTTCGCCGTTTGATCATCGTCTGTTGGCTGTATTCGATATTATCCTTCATGAATTCAGCGAATGCCGTCGCAGGGCTTTTCAGGAAGGTGCGTGGTCCATCTTCAACCTTGTGAACTTTTGGACTGTTTGACCCTTCATTGTGAACCCATTGCAGGAAGTCCTGCCCAATCGCCGGGTATCTGTCAGACAGCCGTTCATTGTGAACCCCAAGCCCATGTGTCTTGATGAACGCATCCAGATAGTCGCCAGCCCGATCCTGCGACCCTTCCGGCCCAGCGGCACGGTAGTCTTTGATCAGCTGGTTCATGGTCAAGGCCACATAGGCTTTGATCGACCTGAAGTAGCCACCACGCTTGTCCCGGAACACAGGCCGGTCATCAATCGACCCTTCACCCATGATCTTCGACATCCGGTTGGCGAACTGGTCTTCGACACCGTTTTCACCTTCCAGAGACGGCACACTTTCGGCTGACAGGAACAGCTTTGCGAATATCTCCACGCGGCTGGTCAGCATGTTCTTTGGTGCTAGCTGCATTTCCGACTGAAGCTGTTTGATTTCAGCCTTCACCGTCTGGAATTCATCGACAGCCAGCACGAAGGCGCGTTTGAAGTCTTCCGGTCGGCGACCGGCGGGCTTGCCTTCGAAGATCGCTTCAATCTCTTTGATGCTCATTTCGACAACAAGGCCCAGTTCGCGCATGGTGCCCAGAAGGAAGCCTTTCCCCCAGTCGCTGTCAGCGTGCATCCACAAGTATGACTTCTTGCGATCTTGGGCGAAGCGGCTGGCGACGATGAACTCTAATACGTCATCAATCAGCGGGAAGTGGGCTTTATAGTCGGTCAAGCATTCCGGGTCGATGTCGCCCACCACGGGAAGGGTCTTGTGTGTCAGGGTGATCCTGACCTTATCTTCCATCAGCTGCAGTTTGGGCTTGGTGGCGAACATGTCCACCGACCATTCGATTTCATCGCGCTGGTTCTCGGCCTTGATGTGGTCGATGATGGGGCTGCTGGCCGCGCTACGCAAGGCCTTCAGTTTAATATCTTTTGGCCCCTCGCTTGCATGGATCACCGCTTCAAGTTCGGTCAGGTTCACGGCCTTGCCGAACCGGCGGGCAAGGAAGGTCCATGCTTCACCGGATAGAAACTGCACAAGGTTTTCTTCCTTGTTGAGAAAAAAGATTTTCGACTTCGTGCCCGACCAGAAAGCGCCGTCGATCATGTTCTGGATCACGTCAGTATCGACGGCGATATCACCGACATCGCCTTTCATGACCTGTGTGATGCCAAACCTGATTTCTTGTGCGATCCTGAACACCGGATCATTCTTCACCCGGACCCGTGCGATCTGCCGCTTGGCGTATTTCGCCGGGTCTTTGCTTTCCAGAACGCTTTCCGAAATCCCCCAATCCTTGTCTATCAGGATGCTGAAGGTGATGTCGTCTGGCACCCCGGCGCGGCCCAGTGCACCGCAGACGAAGTGCACCCAACCGGATCGGCTGGTGTCGCCTTCGCGCGTGCTGTCCGGGTCGTGGCCGTGGTTGATGGCCACCAAAACAGTGTTTGGCACGTTGTAGTCATCTTTCAGGAACTGCAGATCAGTGATTGGCTTCACATCGTCGCTGATCTTCACATCAGCAACATCACCGCCAGACCCCAGTCCATCGTTCTGGACCGGCGCGGCTTTCTTGAACCGGTCGATGGCGTAGACGTTTTTGGAGTTGTGTGAAAGGACCTTCGACTGGGTGGGCACCCGGCCCCTTTTGATCTTCTTTCCATCGGGCAGGTTCATCGTCCCGGCCAGTCGCATCAAGCGATCAATGTTGTGGCAGTTGTCGGCCCCGAAGGCCTGTTCCAACGCCACATTGAACAGCTTCGCATCTTCAGCCAGCCCAAGATCACCGTTGATCACGATGGGGTCTCTCAACTGCCAGAAGGCTTGGTAACCACCGCCACTGAAGACAATCGTCGTAGGTTCTGGGACCTCCTTCGGCAGATCGGTGGTGAATAATGCAAGGATGCGCTCTTGTTCTTCTTCGACAGGGTAGCCGGGTTCGGGATCAACATCCACGTGCAGGTAGTCCACCGACTGGATATGTTCGCGTTTGGCCTTCTTTTGCAACCGGCCCATGACGGGGTTCGTGTGGAAGTAGAGATTGTGGACACCATCGCGTTTGGTGATCCAATCTTCCATGTCCGCTTCTTCACCAGCCCAAAAGGTATGGGTTGGGATGCCGGACTTGTCCAATGGGATTTCACTTAAGCACCACGGCCCTTCCGGGTACATCAGCTTCAAGAAATCAGTCGGAGTGCGTTGTTTTCGCTTTGCTTTTCCTGCATCTTCTATTGTCATTTGTTCGCCTTTCGCGTAGAAAGGACCTGTTCAATCGACCACTTCATATCCCTTGGATCGTTCGTCACTTCGGTCCAAGGGATTAATTTTTTGGGGTTGCTTTGCCTGCTTCAGCAATCTTCTGGTCAATCCAAGCGGTAACTTCACCATCGACCCATGCGTGCATCTGGGCACTGATCTTCACTGGGCTGGGGAAGTCGCCTGCTTTGACAAGTTCACGCAAATTGCGTGGGCTGATGGAGGTGCGTTCGCACACCCGCTCTTTCGAAATAAGTCGTTCTGCCATTGATCATTCTCCACTGGGCAAATTGAAACTGACCAGTGTTAATCACAGCGCGAATGGGCCTATCTACTCGGGGGAAAACAACTTGCCACCGTTCGGATCGATCCAGAAAGGGGTATTGCTTGAGTTGTCTTTCACTACTTGTGTCACGTCCGTGTTATCAAGATTGGGGTACTTGGTTTTTGCAGTCAGGAAGCCCAGACGCATGGCGGTGTTCATGCCTTTAAGAACCTGATCTTCCGATGGCTTTCCTTCGCCGGTGCGCATCAGGCTACCCTGATCTTTCTTACCGATCCGGAACGGGCTTTGTATTTGTCCAAAGTGGTAATAAATAAATCGCAGCCAGTGCTTTAGGAATGTTCGACCCTCATTCTTTGACCCGCTGCCGCGACCCTGCGCAGCCGCAAAATCCCAATATAGCTGGTCATTAATGTAGTCCTGCGTTACCCATTGGCTGTATTTATCAACATCCTCTGGCTTAAAGTGAACCGGCGCAGTCAGCATGACCTTGAAGTCGTCCATGATAGACAACAGCCATTCGATCTGTTCGATGGCATCTTGGGGATTGAACGCTTGTTCAGCCGCGATTTCTTGCCTGACTTCTAATTCTATCGCAGGGTCTTCCGACATAGGCACGATGCCCGCGTTCACGCCGGTTTCTTGAAGCGATGGATCAGGATTGAACGATCCGGTTTCCTGCTGCCAACCCGTTCGGATTTCTTGCAGAAGGGTCGCTGCCCAGAACTCTGGTCCTCCGAACCTGAATTCTTTTCTGGACCAGAATTCAGGTTCGGACACCTGTGCATAAATATCTTCGGCAGTTTTGCGCAAATCATCCATCGACCACCCCCTTAACCCAATCGGCATACTGGGCAAAGGCGTCCCGGCGTTCGTCCAGATAATCATGGCGGTCATAGACCTTGATCATCCCCTGTGGCAGGTGGCCCAAGGCATATTCGGCGACGTGGGGTGCGACCTTCAGGGCACCCATCGCAGACCGGGCCACGCGGCGGAAATCGTGCAGGGTGAAGTGATCCACGTCACCGGCCAGCTTTCGCAGTTTGATCAGCAGCTTGCTATCGACCGACATTGCGACCTTGTGGTTCTTGCTGAAGATGAATGGGCAGTCATCGACGCGGAGGACCGAGTGAAGGATGTCCCATGCCCAATCAGACAGCGGGTGGATCATTTCCTTGCCGGTCTTCGTGCGATCCGCTGACAGCTTCAGTGCGCGTCGGTCAGGGTCCAGATCATCCCAGCGTGCCTTGGCCAGTTCGTTTTTGCGCAGACCAGATAAGATCAAGACCTGCACAAACTGACGATCAGGTGGTGGGAAACCCTTGCCCAGTGTCGCGGCCCATACCTTGGTCAGTTCATCAGTTTCCAGATGACGTTCGCGCGGCGCGTGCTTGATCTTGCGGTCGATCCGCTTGGTCACATCGCGGCCCACTAGGTCACGGGCATAGGCAAAGCCCCAGACGGCGCGGATGTATTTCTGCATTTCGTTGGCCGTCCCTTGCTTCCCGGCAAGGTCGTAATGGTCCAGCAGCGCCATGATTTGGGACTGTCGAATGTCGTCCATGACCATCGGCCCAAGGTGTACGTCCAACTTCTTCATGCCCGACTTATCTTCTGGCTTCCGGTGATCGGCACAAATGTGCATCCGAAACATCGACCGCATCTTCAGGTGCGACTTCAGGCCATCGGCTTTCTTGTAGCGCAGGAACTTGACCACGACCCGTGCAAAGGTCGGCTTACGATCTACCTGTGGCTTTGGTTTAGGTTCGGGCGGCGGTGCCTTCGCACATATCCCGCTGTCAGCAAGGTCTTTGATTTCACGTGCACGCTTTTGGGCTGATTGAAGCGATAGATGTGGGAAGGTGCCCAAGGTGATGCGCTTTTGTTTGCCGCGACGTGGACGGCCAGTTGCCGTAGGCTTTCCTTCACCAACCACGCGATACAGGACAGACCACGACTTGCCGCCGGTCTGCGAAACCCGAAGACATAGCCCCTTGTTGTTCGGATCAACATGATCCACGAAGCGTCTGTCCTTGGGTGCGGTCAGCTTCTTCAGGCCCAATTCAGTCCACGTCACTTTGTTCGTCGTCATCCGTCAAATCCACCAATTATGTGTCAAGGATGTGTTATTTGGTGTGTCATCCAATGGCTATCTATGTGACGGTTTGATGTGGTTTCTTCAATAGCTCTTTGTAAATAAGAGTTATTTTGTTTTGATATGGCGCGATGTGTTATAGGGTGCGTGGTTCTCCGAAGGCGGAGGCCAGAGGTTCGAATCCTCTCGGGTGCGCCATTTCTTCAATAAAATCAATGCATTACGAATTTGGCATTTTCTGAACTGGTGCTTACGTGGTGCTTACGCAGGACCGAATTTGCGGTTCGACGTCGCTAGAGCATTGCAAATCACGCCTTCGCTGCGGCTCCTGCGCTGTTTTGTGGTATGATGCCAAAACAGGTGTACCGAAGGTTGCGAACCCGACTCTGACGTTTCGGCGAACAAGCTCAAGCGGCCCGTCTGCAAGCGACCGATCTGACCTGATTTACTGGCAGGACGTGTGCAGATGCCCGGCTTGCCAAGCCCGCCCTGCATGAGGAGGATCATTCTGAACGACAGACCGATCACTATTGTAGAAAAAGTTGATGCCCGCGACCTGGAAATCTTGCTTGCCGTGGCCGAAACCTGCAGCTTTCGCAAAGCCGCAACGAAACTTCATATTGGTCAGTCGGCCGTTTCCCGGCGCGTCCAGAAACTTGAAGATCTTCTGGGCGTCTCGCTCTTCGAGAGGCGAACGACAGGGGCGCGTCTCACCAATGCTGGCTCAGAATTTGTCGCGTGCTCCAGTGCGATTTTCGAGAACCTTAAGGCCGCCGTGGCTCGCGCTCAAACGGCCGGCATCGCAACGGGAGGCAAGCTCAAGATCGGGTCGATGGCATCCTTTTCCAATGGCCCTCAACGTGCGTTGATCAAGACCTTCGTCGACCGTCATCCACGCGTCGATCTGTGCTTCGTCGAATGTGAGCGCCAGCATATGATGACGATGCTCGGGCATCGAACGCTTGATCTGGTGCTTTCGGTGGGAGACCCGTCACCGGAAAACGGCGACGGCTTCGTTCTCGTCCGTGCACCTGTCTATCTGGCTGTGGCAAGCAGTGAACCCTGGGCGGAAGCCAAGCAGCTTGAATGGTCGGATGTGACCGACGCCCCATTTCTGGTCAGTGCTCGGGAATCCGGTCCCGACATTCATGACTACATCGTCCGCCGATCTACAGCATTGGGGCGGACCGTTTCCATCGCCCGACACCAGGTCAGTAGAGACGGCATCATGAACCTGGTCGGTTTGGGCCTGGGCGTCACTGTCGTGGGCGACCACGCAGCCGGTGCCCGATATCCGGACGTGCGGCTCGTGCCGATTGGAGACAACGAAAACATACCGTTCTCGATATGCTGGCGCCCGGAGAACGATAACCCGGCCCTTCGCCGTTTCATCAGTCTTGCGCGGATCGAGGCGAAGAAGAACGGACTTCGCGCCTAGCTTTGGCAAAGCCGCGATCGGTTTTCATGAAACGCTCGATCATCGGCGCGATCAGTTTGGCTGGCTCGAGCTTCTGGCCGTTTTCCCGGCCGAGAATATCCGCATAAGTCGTCAGATCTCGATGGACCTGCGCGGGCAGTTCGATCGCCAGCTTGACCGGCTTGTCGTCACGAATGTTCCCGAGTTTCAACGTGTTCATCGCGCCTCTCCTTGCGGCTCCAAAATGAGATCCCGGGTGACCATCACCCGGACCGGGAATCCCGGTCGTATCGTCAAGGTTGGCGGAATGCCGAGCTGGCGCTGCACGATGGCCTCGCCCGCACGTCCGATCGTGTCCTGGGTGCCATCACGGATGGCTTCGGCGATCTCGTCGCCATTGTCCTCGCCCGTCTCCAGACCGATGTTCAGGATGGTCGCGAGGCCAGCAGCGAGGAAAAGTCGGCCCCAATGATTGTTGACGCCATCTTCAAGCCCTGCGACGCCAGCTTGATCAGTGCCCGGCTCGCGTTCGAGCACTATTGAGCGTCCATCCGGAAAGATGAGACGCGTCCAGGCGAGCAGCAGGCGGCGCTGGCCGGAGGCGACACGGCTGTCATATTCGCCGAGCAGGCGGGAGCCTTGCGGGATCAGCAGGAACCGTCCGGTCGGGCTGTCATAGACGTGGGATGTTACCTGGGCGGTGATTTGTCCGGGCAAGTCTGACCGCAAGCCGGTGATGAGCGCCGCCGGAATGACGGTTCCCGCTTGTACTACATAGGGGCTCGGCAAGGCCTGAATCCGATCTGCCGCAGTCGTTCGCCGGTCCACGTCGCGATTGAGGAAGGCTTCTTGTCGATCTGTGATATCCGGTTGGCCTGCGGGATCGGTGGACGTCGGGAACAGGCCCTGTACGCCGGGGCTCTGCGCAGGCGACGGTTGCGTCAGTTGTCGCGGTACCGCAGCCTTGGTCGTGTTGGCATCCGCGAATAGAGCTGCAAGTCGAGCTGCTTCGGCTTCCTGCAGGCGCATCTGTTCAACTGGGTCGACCACCGGTCCGGTCGCTGGAACCACCGGAACGGGCTCACCTCGGCGCTGCGCCGACAAGACCGGTCGGCCCAATTCGCCGGGAAGTGGTGGCCCGAGCTGTGGAACCGATCCGTAATCACTTGGAAGCCGAGACAGTCCCTCAGCCTCCTGCACCCGATCAGTTGAGAACAACTCCGACGGCCCGTCGCGCCCGTCTGGGCTTTGAAGAGCGACAATCAGGATCGCGCCGATCCCCAATCCGCCTGCCACAACCAATACTGTAATGGCCTTGCGAGACAGCCGCATCACCCTAGGGGGATCGGGGCGCAGCCGGAGTTCCTTCGCGATGTCACCCTCGGAGCGCGGCGGCTCCTCGATCTGATCCTTGTTCCGGGCACCGCTCATCGGTCTGTCTCACGGTTCGCGGTAGTAGTCGTCTTCTGTGCCGATTGCAGACGTCCGTCCGTGCGGATGATGCGCACGCGCTGCTGTCGGTCACCGAGGCGCAATTCGGCAGCAGCAAAGAGCCGGTCGACGATCATGTAGTTGCGCCGGACGCGGTAGTTGACGAGTTGGCCGTCGCCTTCCGGACCGATTACAAAGAGCGGTGGCATTTCACCCTGTCCGATGCCGCGCGGGAACTCGATGAAGACCTGCCGTCCATCGTCGAAGGCGCGGCGGGGTTTCCATGGCGCGCGGTCACCCGTGATCCGATAGCGGAAGTTGATGTCTTCAAGCGCAACGTTCTGACCGATGGGGAGGCTCGCCTCCGCGCGGTCGTTCTGGCGTCGCAGCGCGATCAGTTCGTCTTCGGGATACTGCCAGGAGACCGAGGCCATATAGGCCTGCGGCGTGGCGCGCAGTTCGAGGTGATAAGTCCGGCGATTGGTGTTGATAACGAGATTGGTCACCAAATCGGGGCGCGTCGGCTTCACCAGAATATGGATGCGGCGACCATCACCCGACCCACTCTCGGTATCGCCGATGATCCAACGGGCCGTATCACCGGCTGCGATGGGACCAGACCCCACAAGGCTTTCGCCTGTTTGCAAGGCAATGTCGGTCACCTGACCGGGTGAGGCGTAGACCTGATACAGGGCACCGGAACTGTAGGGGTAGAGCTGGACTGCATTGATGAAGCCGTCCCGGATAGGTTCCATGCGCGCAGCGGCATTGGCGTTGGTGATCCGCTCTGTCGGTTCTTTGGCCTCGGGCGGACGGTCGTCGGCATCGACGCGCTTGAGCTGCCCCGGAAGCGGCAAAGGTTCAGGCCGCTCGACAATTTGGACGGGTCGCGGTGGGGCTGCGACAAGCGTTGCTTCAACCGGATCGTCATAGCTGATCTCGGGTGGTTTGAAGGTTGCACAGCCTGCGAGCGAAGTTGTGAGGATGAGTGTTGTTATGCGAAGTGTCGCACAGACTGAGTCTGTCATTGGGCGTTCTCCCTTGACCAGTTGATGGCGTGCACGAAGACGCCGAGGGGGTTTTTGCGTAACCGCTCCGCATCGCGCGGCGGCTGGACGACAACGCCGAGGATGCCGGTCCAGCGTTCGGTGCCGGAGAGCTGGCCGTTCACGTAGCGGCGCTCGGTCCAGGCGACGCGGAAGCTGGAGTCGGAGGCCCGGATGACGCTGGAAATTTCGGCCGCGACCTGGACCTCGCCGATGCGGGCGAAGGGGTCGTTCTCGCGGGCGAAGTCGTTTAGTGCGACGGCTCCACGATCGGTGGTGAAATCATAGGCGCGCAGCCAGTTCTCGCGCAGGACGATCGGATCGGCCGGGCGCTGACGCACGTTTTCGATGAAGCGCGCGAGATGGAACGCGATCTGGGGATCGGTGGGCCTGTAGTTTGCGGTCGCAGGCGCAACCGCCTGCGCAGCGCCAAGTCGATCGACCTCGACCACAAAGGGCACGATGGTGCCCTGGGTGGATTGCCAGACGAGCGCCAATCCGAAAGTGGCAGTGGTGGCGAGGCATCCAATAGCCATCAGACGCCAGTTTCGGGCCTGGACGCGGGCTGAACCCATGCGCTCATCCCAGACTTGCGCGGCTTTCTGATAGGGCGTCGTCGGTTCGGGGGTTTTGGCGTATCGCACGCTGGGTCGCTTGAATATCATGCTCTCTCCGAAAGGCTAATGGCGGTTCCGCTGCCGCCGCCATCGCCGGAGCGAACGGCATGGGCGGCAACGCTTGCGCCGTGTTGCAGGGATTGCTGGCGTTTCATCCGGCGCGCCCAGGCGGGCGGACCGGCGTTTGAAGATCCTGGGGCAGCCGCAGGCATGCTGCCGCTGGCAGCGTTGCTGAACTTACCGCCGGTGGCCTGAAACGCCGCGCGGGACCCGGAACGATAGCTGTCGCCGACCGCCTTCTTCAAAGGACTGATCGCGGCGGATGCGCCGGCCTGACCGACGGCTGCCATCCCGCTCGCAGCTTTTCCGGCCGTGCTCGACCCAGAGGCTGCACCGATCTGGAACGCGGTTGAGGCGCCACCGGCTACGGCGGAGCCCCCGCGCAGTGCGGCTCCGCCAGCCGCGCCTGCCATCTTGAGGCCTGCGAGACCGCCTGCGACAACGCCGCCTGCCGCAAGGCCAGCCCCGACCGCTGCTCCTGCGCCCAGTTGCGGACCGCCGGAGACGATACCGTTGGCAATGCCGGGGCCGAAGATGCCGAGCGCGAGGATCGAGAGCGAGGCGAGCACCACGGCCATGGCGTCGCTAATTGTGGGTTCACCTGTGAACCCGGTCGTGAACTCGCCAAAGATGGTCGAGCCGATGCCGACGATGACGGCGAGCACGAGGACTTTTACGCCGGACGAGATGACCAATCCGAGGACGCGCTCGGCCATGAAGGCGGTTTTGTTGAAGAGCCCAAAGGGCACGAGAATGAATCCCGCCAGCGTCGCCAGCTTGAACTCGATCAGGGTGACGAAGAGCTGGATCGCGAGGATGAAGAAGGCGAGGACGACGATCACCCAGGAGAACATGAGGACCATGATCTGGATGAAGTTGTCGAAGAAGGAGACAAAGCCCATCAGATCCGCGATGGACTCGAGAATGGGCTGCCCAGCCTCCAAGCCGACGGCGGCGATGCGTCCGGGCTGGAGCAGCTCGCCCGCGCCCAAGGCACCGCCAGTCGCAATGAGGCCGAGGCCTGCGAAGCTCTCGAAAACGATCCGCGCGAGCGTGTTCCAGTTGCCGATGATGTAAGCGAAAACGCCGACGAAGAGCGTCTTCTTCACCAGGTGTCCGATGATGTCGTCATCCGCGCCCCAGGCCCAAAAGAGTGCGGCCAGCGTGACATCGATGACAATCAGCGTGGTGGCGAGAAAGGCGACATCACCGCTGAGCAGGCCGAACCCGCTGTCGATATAGGTTGTAAAAACCTCCAGGAATCGATCGATGACGCCGACACCGTCCATGTCCTATTCCGCCTCTCTATTATTTGAGGGCCTGCCGAAAAAGCGCCGTCGGTTCTCGGCCCATGCCGCTTGGCAGCGCGTGTCAGTCTCAAGATCTTGTGCTGTGAGCGTCCGGCATCGCTGCAATGTTGTCTTGAGCGGATTTTCCGAAACCACGGCAGGCCGTTCGGCACTCTCCTCCTCGAACGCGCGCTGCAGCTCTATCGTCGCCATGAGGGCGGTGATGGCCCCCATGGCGATAGCGATCCCTTTTAGGGTGGTTTCGGCGGTAAGTGTCATCGCGACCTACCGGAACATCCGAACCGTGGTCGGCTCATAGTCGCCGCCATAATCGAGGAAGCGCGTGAGGTTCTCGCGCGCTTGCGCCTCGGCAGAAGCGGTACGGGCCGCTTCCAGAGATTGCGCGCGGTTTTGCGCGGCGATCGCGGCGGTCAGATCGGCGATCTGCTGGCTTTGGAGGGCGAGCAATTGATTGCCCGCCTGCGTGGCCTGCAGCGCGCCGGTTGCGGCCTGGCTTTGACCGACGAGTGTTTGCATCTCGGTGCGGGCGGTTTCGATGTTGCCGACAACGCCTGCCTGCATTTTGAGCGCGTCTTCGAAACCGTCGACCGAGATCCGCCAGCGCGCCTGCGCGCCGCCGATCATCTCGTCAAAATCGCCGCGCGCAGCGGCTGCGCCATAATCCTGAGTGAAGGCCTCATCGATAGTGGCCACGTCATGGGCGATGCGCTGCGCCTCGTTCAGGAGCTGCTGTGTCTGCTGAAACGATGATTGCAGCCGCGACAACGAGGAATATGGCAGGCTGGCGAGATTGCGCGCTTGATTGACGAGCATCTGCGCTTCGTTTTGCAGCTGGGCAATCTGGTTGTTGATCTGCTCCAAGGTCCGCGCGGCGGTCAGCAGATTCTCCGCATGATTGGTCGGGTCGTAGACGATGCCGCCAAAGCCGCCACCGAAGAGCCCGGCATGGGCGGGTGGTGACACCGTCGGTGAAAGAGCGATGGCGCTCGACAGCAGCAAGGCTGCGAAGGCGCGCTTGGCGAATTCATGTGTTTTCGTTCTGGTCATGGTCAGTCTCCTATGATGGTTGTCCATCAGGACGTTGATTTTCTTTGATTTTGAAGTTCGGGAAGTCTTCGAAGATCCAGCTGTTTTTCAGCGTGTCGTAGATAATCGACAGCAGTTTTCGGGCTGTGGCGATGATGGCCTTGCCCG
>CALICM010000088.1 GCA_938049225.1 uncultured Paracoccaceae bacterium | reverse complement strand
ACCCAGGCGACCTCGCAGCGGACCTTTTTGAGGCACCAGTCCCCGACGCCATTATGAGGCGGCACCGCCGACCTCGGAGAGAACCATGAACCCGATGAGACCAAATTACGCTCTTGAATTAACGGCCGCAGATAGAGAACTATTCTTGCTCTCTGTCTTCGACCGCTCTGAGACCTGGATGAAGCAGCCCATCACAAGTAAGACGCTGCCTGTTTCCTCCAGCGGCACTGCTGTTGGCGCGGTCGCGCACCGTCTTCTACACGCCACCGGTCGCAACTGCCTTCGCGGCGGTCCGCAAAGACCTCAACCAGCGCTGGAGTCGAGTTGAGGCCTGCATCGATCAAAGCCACCTGCGGACCTTCATTACCAAGAACATGGGCGCAACCGCCCAGATCAAACCAAACCCCAGCCGCGCAATTCAACCGCCGACCGATTGGAGCCTCTACAAGGAGAGACATCTCGTGGAATGTTTCTTCAACCGTATCAAACGCTTCCGCAGGATCGCCCTGCGCTGCGAGAAGACCGTGAGGTCATTCAAAGCCTTCGTCGATCTGGCATTTACAATGCAGACACCCCCTAAAGCCCCCGGCCGATGGCGTAGTAACTGATGCCCTTGGTTTTGAGGCGGTCAGGGTCATAGAGGTTGCGGCCGTCGAAAATCACCGGCGCGCTGAGCTTCTCGATGATCTCGTCGAAATCAGGCGCCTTGAACTCCTGCCATTCAGTCATCACCACCAGCGCATCCGCGCCCCTAAGGGCTGCTTCACGCGTGCCGGCGAGTATCAGTGCGGCACGGTCGCCGTAAAGTCGCTGCGCTTCCTGCATGGCCTTGGGGTCATAGGCCTGCACTGTGGCGCCTGCATCCCAGAGCGCCTCCATCAACACGCGGGAGGAGGCCTCACGCATGTCATCGGTGTTGGGTTTGAAGGCAAGTCCCCAGAGCGCAAAGACCCTGCCCATCAGATCATCGCCGAAATGCCGTGCGATCTTGTCATACAGCACTTCTTTCTGAGCGCTGTTGCGCGCCTCGACCGCATTCAGCACCAGGGGCTCGAAGCCGCTGTCGTCAGCGATCCGGATAAGCGCCTTAACATCCTTGGGAAAGCAGGAGCCGCCGTAGCCCGCGCCGGGGTAGATGAAGTGATAGCCGATGCGCGGGTCCGAGCCGATGCCGTGGCGCACCGCTTCGATATCCGCGTCAAGCCGGTCGGCGAGCGCCGCCATCTCGTTCATGAAGCTGATCTTGGTCGCCAGCATCGCATTGGCGGCATATTTGGTCAACTCGGCCGAACGCACGTCCATCACGATGATCTTGTCGCGGTTGCGGTTGAAGGGGGCGTAAAGCTCGCGCATCAGTTCCTCGACCTCGCGGGTGCCGGTGCCTATGACGATTCGGTCGGGGCGCATGCAGTCGGCCACGGCGGCGCCTTCCTTCAGAAACTCTGGGTTCGAGACCACATCGAAACCCAGGTCGCCACGGTCGCGGGCAGCCAGCCCGGCGGCGAGGGTTTCGCCAACCAGATCGGCGGTGCCCACGGGCACGGTGGATTTGGTGACCACCACCTTGGGTGCCTCCATGTGCTGGGCGATGCTTTGCGCGACCTCCAACACGTATTGCATATCCGCCGAACCGTCCTCGTCTGGCGGCGTGCCTACGGCCAGGAAGATGACCCGCCCGTGCGCGACACCGTCTTCCGCGCGGGTAGAGAAACGGAGGCGCCCGGCGGCGTGGTTCGATTGTACCAGCGACTCCAGCCCTGGCTCGAAAATCGGGACCTCGCCCGTCTCCAGCCGCGCGATCTTGTCCGCGTCCACATCGATGCACAGAACCTCGTGCCCGACCTCTGCTAGAACCGCGCCCTGGACGAGGCCCACGTAGCTCGTGCCGAAAACGGCTATCTTCATCAATCTTTACCCTTTCTTTGCGGGCTGCGGGCGAGCGGCCCCTTTCGCGCCTCTTCTACTCTAATTCGGCGACAAGAAAACGCACATTGCCAGGGGCGATCCGCGCGATTGTCAGATGGTTCGAATGCCAGGCGCCGGTGTCGACGCCGATGCGCCCGTCTTCCACCACCGGGGTCTTACGGGCCCAGTGGCCATGCGCCACCCACAACCCGTCCTGCCGCGGGGTCCGGAAAAACGCACGGTGCCCCCAAAGCGTGTCGCGGTCGGTCTGCGCGGCAGGGGAGGCGCCGGGGTTGCCGCCGGCGTGGATGCACAAGAGCGTACCGCTTTGCCATAGTGTGGGCAGCCTGCTCAGAAAGCCCTTTACGGCTCCCGACAGGACGGCAGTGAGGGCCGTATGGATCGCCAACGTCTCGCGCAGGTCAACCCCGGTCACGCCGAAGCTTGCCAGCGTCTCGATCCCACCGTTTTGCAGCCATCGAGCTCCCTGCCCCGGGTCATCCAGAAAATCGAGCAGCATTGCCTCATGATTGCCTTTCAGACAGATCAGCGCCGGCTCGGCCATCAGCCGCGCGAGCACCGCGGCGCTGTCGGGGCCTCGGTCGATGTAGTCACCCAGGCAGACGATCTGGGCCGGTGCTTCGGCCCGGTCGGCGGCGATCAGCGCTAGCGCCCGGTCGAGCAGATCGGCCCGTCCGTGGAGATCGCCAATGGCGTAGACGATGCCGCCGGGATCAAGCTCTGCCAACGCCGGTGGCGGGGGTTTGAAGAGCCAGGCCATACAAACCTCGGACATAAAACAACCGCAAGACCAGGATACCCGGGACGCCGGGGCTTCACCAGACCCCAGGACGGTGTTTTGCGGTGCGAGGGGTTGTGGTGGCGGCGCCACCCCTGCGCGGCACAGCGGCCACACCTAAGGCGCCTTGTCGAGGGAGTTTCTTTGTTGTTCTGCGTTTTACCCCTAAGGTGAAGTTGCTGTATCTCCTTTAGAGTCTAACGAGGCAGTTGTTATGAAGCCGATCATCCTGACCCTTCTTGCCGTTTTACTGGCCCCCCTGGCCTTTGCCCAGGGGGCGTATGTGATCAAGCCCGGCGATACGCTTGAGATCAGTGTGCTTGAGGATCCGACCCTCAACCGCAATGCGCTGGTCCTACCCGATGGCCGGATTTCCGTGCCGCTGGCAGGCACGGTCCGGGCGGCGGGGCTGACCATAGAGCAAGTTCAGGTGGCGATCGCCCGGGGCCTGGCGGCGAACTTCGCCTCGACGCCGAATGTCTTCGTCTCGCTAGCCGCTTTGGCGCCGGCAGCGCCGCCGGTGGCCACCGCCCCAGTCGAGCTGGAGGCAGTTGAAATCTATGTGTTGGGCGAAGTGAACAACCCTGGGCAGGTCAGCGTCTCGCCGGGGACTACGATGTTGCAGCTAATGGCGGTTGTCGGCGGTCCCAGCCAGTATGCCGCGACCAAGCGGATCCAACTGCGCCGGATCAACCCGCAAACCGGGGTCGAGCATATGTCAACGTTCAACTATGACCGCGTGCTGCGCGGCGGGCAGACCCCGTCGCTGGGCGCGCTGGTGGATGGCGACATCATCGTCGTGCCCGAGCGACGTTTGTTCGAATGATCCGCACGGGGCTGGTCTCCGGCGGACTTGCCTGTTGCATTCTGTCCGTCGCCGTCGCCCAGGACGGCGGGCAGCGCCTGACGGGCACGCTGCGTCAGGGGGTGGAGGCGGACACCAATTTCGATCTCGATCCGGTGTCACCCGGCACGACCGGGCGGTCCACCACCGCCCTTGGCATCAGCTATCTGACGGAGACGCGAACGCAGTCGTTCCAGCTGTCGGGCGACACGTCGCTGCGCGTTCTCTATGGTCCCGACGGTGAGACGGAGTTTACGCTGCCGTCGCTGACCGCGCGGTACACGCGCACCAGCGCGCGGGCGCAGTTCGAGGCCGGGTCACAGTTCCGGCAGGACCCGGTGTCCTTCCTGCGCCCCGCCGAACTGGAGTTCGACGACGAGAGCAACCCGCTGCCACCTTCTAACTTGGACGATATCAAGGGCACCGGCACCCGCTTCCGCTATGGGGCGGATACGGCGGTGACCTTGGGCATCGGCGGCCCGCGCGAGTGGCGCACGAGCCTCGGTTTCACCCGGACCGAGTTCGATGCGGCGGCCCCCAACCTCAACGATACCGAGAGATTTGTCGCCGACACCGCAGTGCGGCTGCGGTTTTCACCGGTTCTCGATGGGGTTCTCTCGGCACAGGCGTCGTTCTTTTCGGCCGATGACACGGAACAGACAGAGCGTGACCGCTATACACTGCGCGCCGGCGTCGATTATGCGATCAACCCGCGGCTGAGCAGCAATGCGGGGGTCGGCTACAGCATTCTGGATACGACCGAGTCCGGTGTGACGACACAGTCCGACGGGATCGCCGCAGATCTGGGTCTGACCTATCAGCTGCCGAACACCCGGCTGAATACCTCTCTGGGGGTTGAGAATACGGCGGATGACGAGATCATCTTCACTGGGGTGGTCAGCCTGCGGGCCACCCTGCCCGATGGGACGATCACCGCAGGGCTGAACCGATCGCTGTCGTTCGGGGATGATGGCGAGCAGGTGGCGGAGACGGCGGCGCGGCTGCGCTATTCCCACCCGATCAACTCGGTCTCTAGCGCCAACCTCGGTCTGACCTATTCGCTGCGGGAAGATCTCGACGTCGCCACCGTGGACAATATCACCCGCATCTCCTTCAGTACGGGCTACGAGCGGACCCTGACCCGACGCGCCAACCTCTCGCTCGGGTATGCCTACCGGTTGCGGGACGAGGGTGCAGACGAGGCGGAGTCGCACAGCGTTTCGATGAATATCGTGGTGCCGTTCGACTTTTGAGGATAGCCAGCCACGGGCGATTGGTCGCCACCCCCCCGGGCGTTTCAGCAGAAAGGAACACCGGCGCGGGGCCGCATGATCGGTCTGCACCCTCTATCGGTCGTGACCAGGAACCAGAGGCTGATGCTGGGCGGGGGATAGGCTGTCTTAGCAGAGAGAGAGTCGGACCCCGCCATGGTGGTGCGGGGTCCGCTCGCTATTGGGTCAAAGGATGCTGAAATCATCCCCCGTCAGGTCGGTGCCGACCTCGAATTCAGCCACCAGCCGTTTGTTGGTAGATCCGGAACCATCCCTGTCGTAGAAAAGCTTGCCAGTCTGTTCATCGTAGATCAGATGATCACCTGCGCTCAGCGCTTTGGTGCCAGCGATGAACGCGTCCGACGGATCGTCAATATTCTTGAAGACATCGCCATCAAGGCCGATTTGGTCGGAACCGGTCTTGAAGTTCTTGATGAAATCACTGTTGTCCTTGCCCATCTCGGCGAAGTGGAACATATCCGCATCCGCACCGCCGTTCATGTAGTCGTTTCCAGCACCGCCGGCCAGAATATCTTCGCCGCGGCCGCCTCTGAGGGAATCGCCTCCGTTACCACCGGCCAGGATGTCGGACCCGTAGTTCCCTTTCAAACTGTCGTTTCCGCCGCCGCCGACTAAGATGTCGCCGCCCTTATCGCCGAGCACGACATCGCGAACGTTGGTCCCGCCGAAGTAGTCGGCCTTCTCCGTCCCTTCGATGATTCCGCCGCCGTCCTGTGTCAGCACATTGAGCGTATCCCAATCAATGTCGCCCATGTCCGGGAACAGAGTCTGAGCCGATGTCGTGTTCTGGCTGGTGCCGTTCAAGATATCCGAGATTTTCTCGGGGCTCTTGACACCTTCGACGATCACGACATCCCAGATCTTGCCATCGAAGACATGGGTAAACCCAGCTTCACCGCTGACGCTAGCCCAACCGTTGCCACCGATCTGGAAATATTCGACGTTGTCTTCCCAAGACATGTTGAAGGACGCGGCCTTCACCGGCTGGCCATTGAGCCAGACCGAGACGGCGCCTTCACCGAAGCTGAGCTGAAGATCATAGTCCTTGCCTACCTCGATCCCGGGGATGGTGAACGTTTTGTCATTGTTCCCATTTTGGAAGCGGACGATGAGCTCGCCGTCATCGATATAGGCCGTGATGTGGTTGCCACCGCCGCCATAGCCGGTGGCATCCTTTGACACCAACCCGAGGCGGCCCGAGACCGAATCGGCATTGAAGCTCAGGGCAATGGTGGCCGCCGCAACCTCGAAATCGCTGGAGTGCTTGAGTTCAATGACATTGCTGGCCCGGGCGATGTTCTGCACCGGGAGATTGGCGTAGATCGCATCGATATCTTCAGGCGTCGGTCCTGGTTTGGGATTCGGGTCCGGCACCGGCTCTGGATCAGGGTCGGGCGCTGGCTCTGGGTCGGGCGCTGGATCGGGATCCGGAGCAAACACCGGCTCTGGATCGGGATCTGGACCCGATGCGGGTTTCTCTCCCAGCAGTTCCAGCAGCCGATCGTAGGCGCCCATTCCGTCAGCGACGCTGCCGGGCACCGGGGCGAGATCGGCAAGCTTGACCCCCGGTTTGCCAAGCAGATTGGCGAAAAGATCGCCGTAGTAGTAGTCGCCACCGGGGTCGGTGTGCTGGATGCGCAGATTGTTGCCATCATATTCGCCGGACTTACGCGATACGATGTTGTTTGTGACCTTTGCTCCGTCGGGAACCGAGATCCGCGTCGAGGGGCGGTCGTCGCTCAGGGCGTTGATCAGGGTGTTTTCCTTGATCGTAATCGTCGAAGCCAGGGTGGAGCTGGTATTCACAAAGATGCCGTTGGCCATCTTCGTGTAGATGATATTCTGTTCGATCGTGATATTCTTGTGGCCACCGGCACCGGCCACGAAAATACCCTGACTGTCGAACCGGTTCTGGGGCAGGAAGACGTTGCCCTCGATCACTACATTCTTGGACGGCGAGCCCTGGAACTGCATGAAATCGGCATGCGTGTCGTCGCCGGGGTAGAGGTACTCGGGGCCGATGTTGTTCTTGATCAGCGCCCCATCGAGGTTGGAGAACTTGAAGGTGTCCGCGCCGATGCGGTCAACCTTGTTCCCCTCCACCACGGCATTCGTGGCCCCGAAAACCACCACGCCGTTTTGAACATCGTGCACATAGTTGTTTTCGAGACGGATGTTGGTGCTGCCGTTGTAGACATAAATCCCAAAGGCCGGGCCTTCGATCGGATAGACGTTATCGACCTTCCCATTGACCTCCGAATTCACAAGATCGATGTGATCGCTGTTGTCAATGTGCAGCACGGAGGTGCCGGAATTGGATGTGGCCGCGACATGGACGCCATCGATTCGCAGATAGCTCGAATCGAACACATCGAGTCCGCTGAATGTCGCCCGATTGTCGCCATCCGCCGACTTGATGGTAACGAAGTCGTTAAAGTTGGCATCCTCTATCTTAATTGATCCGTAGTTTCCACTCTTTAGAAGAAGAGTGTCCCCGCCCTTTGCATTCGCAAGGGCGGACTGCAGTTGACTGGCATTTGAAACGTAAATATTCGTCATCTGTGGCCTATCTGATCAGCCGATAAAAGGCACGCCCTGCCCCGCTAAGCGGTACAGTTGCCTGACGACTGTCTATCGTTGCGGTTTGTATCGGGCATCCCAGGGCAACTATTCTAGATCGCACAAGCTCGTTACAAACCCTTAAAGGCAATTCCGACATTTTTAAGATTAAGCGTTGTACAGGATGGCACCGAAAACATCGGGTACTTGGATGCTTCAGTAATTTAACCCATCCGTCGCTAGGGAACTTTCATGTGGTTCGCTTTCTCATTTGCTTTTGTGAGAGAGCCCCCCGATCCCACTACTCTGATATCCAGCGTTTACTAACACTTCGTTTATTTCGCGACAATTGAGGCCGATTTTATTGGCAGAATCCCGCCAGTATTAAGGCAGGTCTGCCTTAAAAAATATACCGGCCTAACCGTTGCGATTCTCACTTATCTCTTTGAACCCGGATCAAATATCGTTGCCAGACTTTAAGTTTTGCCCCAGTTCGGGTAGTGTGAATAAGGGCTGAGTGTCACGGTTATTTAGCATGTGTTTGGAGTGTGTAGTATGGTGATTCCCGTAACGAATGGTCTTGTTCTTCAGCTTGAGACAGACAGTGGCGTAACCGCATCGAGTGGAACCGTGACCGGCTGGGGCGATTCGTCGGGCCAGGGCAACGATCTTACAGCAGCCGGGGATCCCACGATCGGGACGGTTACCACACCGACCGGGGCTGCGGCCATCGCTTTGGACGGCGACGGTGACTTTCTTGAGCGTGTTGCCGCGTTGTCCGGCCTGCCGGAAGGCGATGAGAATCGCACCGTCTTCTTCGTTGTAGACTATGTGGACCCGCAGGGCGTGACTGCGGGGGTCGTATTCGGCGACAACCGGAAAAACGAAGCCTTCGGCCTGACGGCGGATGTGGACAACGACCTGCTGGTGCAGGGCTTCGGCGGGGCCAATGACTTTGATGCGCCGGTGGACGGCGTCTCCCCGGGCTGGCTTGTGCAATCCGCAGTCGTGGATGGCGGTGTTCTGCAGCACTATCTTAATGGCGGCTCGGTCGATTCGGTCTCGCACACCTACAATACCGATCTCCAACGCCTCGTCATCGGCGAGGAGATCGGCGGACTGGGCCAGTCGGCCCTGAATGTCAGCGCAGTGCTGGTCTATGACCGCGCGCTGACGACGCAAGAACGCCAGCAGGTCGAATCCTATCTGCAGACGAAGTACCTCCTCGACGGGGATCCGATCGCTAGCGACGACACCGTTGGCGTCACGCCCGGGGATACCGTGGCCATCGACGTGTTGGACAACGATGTGGACGATGCGCCCCTCGACGGGTCGTCGATCAGCATCGTTGATGGGCCGGACAACGGCAGCATCCTGAGCATCGATGCGGCCAGCGGGGTCGTCACCTATTCCCACAACGGCGGCCCCTCGACCTCCGACAGCTTTACCTACCAGCTGACCGATGGGGACGGGAACGTCTCCAACATTGCCACCGTTTCGGTCGACGTGGGCATCCAGCCGCTGTCGCTTGACGGTTTCACCGACGAGCAGGTCGTCACCCGGGCAGTTCTTTCGCCGGGTTTCCTGCCGATCTCGATGACGTTCCTGCCCGACAACCGCATGCTGCTTTTGTCCAAGAATGGAGAGATCCGCATCGTCGATCCCGCGACGGGGTCGAACAGCCTTTACATGACGATCAACAACATTGATGACGGGCAGGAACGCGGGCTGCTCGACATCACGCTCGACCCGGACTTCGAAAACAACGGGTATTTCTACCTCTATTATACCCCCGACAGCCCCGAAAATGCGCGCATTGCGCGGTTCACTCACGAGGAGAGCTCCGGCGGCCTAACATCGACGGGTAATTTGAGTTCGGAGTTGGTCGTCTGGGAGGACACCGACGGGTATTTGTCCTGCTGCCACTACGGCGGCGGGTTGGATTTCGGACCAGACGGCAAGCTCTGGCTGACCACCTCGGACAAGTTTCAGGCCACCACGCCGGGCGAGGGCCCGTCGGGCGGCGAGGACATCATGCTCAACCTGGCCTCATCGTCGGGCAAGATCATCCGGATCAACTCCGACGGGACCATCCCGGACGGAACCGATGGCTGGGCAGCGAACCCCTTCATTGACGGGCCCGGCGGCAATGACGATTCGATCTGGGCCTATGGTCTGCGCAACCCGTTCCGGATGCGCTTCGACGAGGAAACCGGCAACGCCTATATTGGCGAGGTCGGCGGCAACCAGCAGAACGTCGCCCATGATGACGTGCATGTGGCCGGCCTCGACCAGCCCGGCGCCTTCTACGGCTGGCCGTTCTACGAGGGCACACCGAACACCTATGTGAATGATGGCCAAAGCAACGCGGACCCCAACGACTTCCCGCTGCCTGACAACGATCTGGCCGACCCGGCCAACGGCGATTTCTATTCTGCACCGATCTGGTCGCTCGACCACCAGGGCCAGAGCGCCTCGCTGACAGGCGGCGAGGTCTACCGTGGCAATCTGTTCCCCAACGAGTGGAACGGGGTCTATTTCTATGGCGACTACACCCGCGACAACATCCGCTACCTGCTCTTGGACGAGACCGGGACGCAGGTTCTGGGGGATTTCGATTTCAAACCCTCTGTGCAGATCCCCGGGACCACCAACGAAGTGGTGTCGATCGCTGTTGGCAACGACGGTGCGCTCTATTACGCCATGATTGCCAGCGGCGAGATCCGCCGTATCACCTTTGACGGCAACGCCGCCCCCGATATCACCTCGGCCGATGTCACGCCGACCGACGGTGACGCGCCGCTGGCGGTGGTTTTTGACGCCTCGGTTATCGATCCCGAAGGGGATACACTGACCTATACCCTGAATTTCGGCGACGGTACGGTTTTCAACGGCAACGTCGCCGAGAGCGGGGTCATTTCCCAGAACCACACCTATGACGAGGACGGGCGTTTCAACGTCTCGTTGAGCGTGAGCGACGGGATTAACACCTCCTTCTCGCAGGCCTTCGAGGTCGAGGTGGGGGACGTGAACTTTGCCCCGGTGATCACCGACGAGACTTCCGATGTTGCCATCGCCGCCGCAGGCGACACGGAAGTGACCTTCTCGGCCATGGCAACGGACCCAGACAACGACCAGATTACCTATGTGTGGTATTTTGGTGACGGTAACACCGCAGCTGGCACCGTCGACACCTCTGGCGTGGTGACGGCGACCCATGTCTACCAGACCGAAGGCACCTTCAACGCCTTCTTGGAAGTGACCGATGGCACCGAGACGACCTTCTCAGACGATGTGCCCTTGCAGGTGGGCGTCGCATCTCAGGTGCCGGTCACAGACGGGCTGGTGCTGCTTTTGCAATCCGACATCAAGATAGGGCTGGGCAACGGCAACACGGTGACCGCCTGGCTGGACGGCTCGGGCAACGGCAACAACCTGTTTGCCGAGGGCGACCCGCAACTGGTGGAAAACGTCACCCCCACGGGGCAGTCCGCGATCGTGTTCGACGGGCAGGACGACCTGCTGCAGCGGGTCAACGCCTCTGACACAATCTTCAATCTGTCGACCGGATCGGACGACCGGACGATGTTCGTCGTGGTGAATTACATTGATAATGAGGGTGTCTCGGCGGGGGCTGTCTATGGCGATGGCACCAAGAACGAGACCTTCGGACTGGTGTCTGACTATGACGGTGGCGATCTGGGTGTGCAGGGCTTCGGGCGCCGGAACGACTTCGACAGCGGGGTCGATGCAGCCAGCCAGGGCTGGATCGTGCAGTCGGTGACCCTAAGCAACGACCAGTACAACCACTATCTTGATGGCGGGCTCATCGACAGCGGTACACACACCTTCAACACCGACCTGAAGAAGCTGGTGCTGGGGGCGGAGATCAATGGCGCGGGCGAAAGCGAGCTGGAGATCGGGGCTGTGCTGATCTATGACCGCACGCTCAACGAAGCCGAGCGCCAGCAGGTCGAAGACTTCCTGCAGAACAAGTACATCACCGGCGACGGCAATGCGTCCCCGGTGGCGGCGGACGACAGCGGCACTGTGGGCGAAAACGGTGTCGTCAACATTGATGTGCTGGCCAACGACACGGACGCGGATCTCGACACACTCTCGGTAACCGGGGTCAACACAGGCGGAACGCTTGGGCTGGTCTCGATCAACCCCGACGGCACGATCTCCTACGACCCGAACGGCCAGTTCGAGGCGCTCGACGCTGGTCAGACAGCGACCGATAGCTTCACCTATACCGTCTCGGACGGGCAGGGCGGCAGCGATCAAGCAACGGTCACCGTCACCATCGATGGGGCGGATGAGCAGCCGGTGGCGATCTCGCTGTTCCTAATCAATGCGGACACCGATACCGAGATCGGACCGGTGCCCGCCAACGGGCAGATCGATCCTTCGCAGCTGCCGGTCGGCACGCCTTTCGCCATCGAGGCGCGGGTGGACGAGGGGCAGATCGGACCGGTCGGATCGGTTATCTTCAACTTCAGCGGCGGGATCAACGGCTCGGAAACCGAGAACGCCGCACCCTATGCGAGTTTCGGCAAATCAGGCAGCGATTTTTCGGGCCAACCTTTCCCGGCGGCCGGGTTCACCCTGACCGTCACCGCCTACAGCGGCTCGAACGGATCCGGGTCGGTGCTTGGTTCGATCCAGGGGCTGACGATCACTACCGGCAACAGCGCGCCGGTGGCCGAGGATGATGTGTTCGTCTTCAACGAGGACAACGTGCTCAACGGCGACGTGCTGGCGGACAACGGCAACGGGGCGGATAGCGACGTTGACGGCGACACGCTGGTCGCAACCCTGATGGCGGATGTCTCGAGCGGGGCGCTGGTCCTTAACACCGACGGGACCTTCGCCTATACGCCGGACGCGGATTTCGCTGGCACCGACAGCTTCACCTATCAGGTCAGCGATGGTGCGGGCGGCACCGATCAGGCGACCGTCTCGATCACGGTCGATCCGGTGGACGACCCGGCCATGGCCGCGAACGACAGCTACGCCACCGAGCTCGACACCCCGCTTCTTCTGGACGCAAGCATGGGTGTTCTGGCCAACGACAGCGATGTGGAGGGCGATCCGTTCACCGCCACACTGGTGTCAGATGTCTCGGACGGGACGCTGGTTCTCAATACCGATGGCAGCCTCACCTATACGCCGGATGCAGGTTTCACGGGCACCGACAGCTTCACCTATCAGGTCACCGGCGGCGATACCGCCGTGGTGAACATCTCAGTGGATGACGGGGCGGCGGACCTGGTGACCGACGGGCTGGTGGCTGCTTATTCCGCCGCCGAGAACGTGAGCACCGGCGTCGGCAACACCGTGACCGGCTGGCTTGACGGATCGGGCCGCGGCAACGACCTGGTCGCCGGGGGCGATCCGACGCTGGTCGCGGGGCTGACCCCCACCGGCGAAGCTGCCATCGTTTTCGATGGCACGGATGACTTCCTGGAGCGCGTCAACGCCATCGATACGCTCAACGGCCTCGTTGATGGCTCTGGGGACCGGACCATGTTCTTCGTCGTCAACTACATCGACGACCAGGGCGTGTCGTCGGGGCTGGTCTATGGCGACGGCTCCAAGAACGAGGCCTTCGGCCTGGTGACGGCCAAGGACGGTCACCTGGAGGTGCAGGGTTTCGGGGGCCGGAACGACTTTGACAGCGGGGTCAATGCGGCCGCCAGTGGCTGGATGGTGCAATCCGTCGTGCTCGACGACGACACTTTCAACCACTACCAGAACGGCACTCTGATCGACAGCGACACCCATGTGTTCAACACCGATCTGGAGCGCCTGGTCATCGGCGAAGAGATAAACGATCTGGGCGAGGCCGAAATGCAGGTCGCCGGCGCGCTGATCTACGACCGCGCACTCAACGAGACCGAGCGGATGGAGGTGGAGACCTATCTCCAGCAACTCTACATCGAAGACAACTTCGTGTTTGTCTGATGAGATCACCGTCACCCGCGTGCAACCGGCATGCGGGCGGCGCCGCCGCAAGACGGCTTACCAGTCGGGGTTGTCCGCGTAACCAAGCTTCAGCGCCGCATCACCTGTTTCTTCTTTGAACAGCGTCTTGAGCGCGGGCGTGAAGTGGTTTTCCCAATCGTTCGGCTGGCCTGACCGGATGTGGGTTGTGGTTGCTTTGACCTTGCTCAGCGAAAAGCTGAGCGCGATCTCCACCGCCGCATCGACCGCATCCTGCGCAAAACCGTAATGGGTAAAGAGTCGGCGGAAGCCGGTTTCCTCGTCAGCCAAGTGATCCTCATAGCGCAGCTCCAGGCCCCGCGGGTCATTGTAATCCCACGCGACCATGTCCCTCAGGATGGTGGCCGCGCTGCGCTGGATCTCGACCCCCAGCCCCTCTTCGGTGTCAAACTGCTTGAGATGCTCCTGGTAGCTCAGACCACCGTAGCGGTCGTCAGGTTCGAGTGCCCAGGCCTCGGTCGTACGTAGGTGGTAGAAATAGGCCGAGACCACCACGTCGCGCGGGTCGCGGATCAAGTGTGAGCTGCGATAGGGCCTTAGTGTGCTGCGGTCCACACGGCTGTGGTCGTCGATGAAGATATCTTGGCGGCCCAGAGCGGATTGAGGGCCGCTGTGGACCCTCAGCCCATAGGTTTCCGCCACCGCGTTGAGCACCCGTTTGAACCAAACGGTGCCGACCTTGTGGTGGCAGCTGTGCACCAGCAGATCGCTCTTACCCGATCCTGGCGGAAACGGCGACCGGACAGCCCGGCGGGCAGCGCGGCGGAGTGTCGACAAAACCATGGTGGTACCTTTTCAAACAGCGTTTTCACAAAGGCGGGTTTGCCCGCATTATGCACGGTATTGCCCGGTTCATCTACGATCGGCTGCGGCCCAGGCGCTTGCGGATTTTGGCGGCGGCACGGCCGATCAGCGCCCGGTCCCCATCCTGCAGCGCCAGACCGAAGAGAACCGCCGCATAGACGAGCGCCGAGAGCCCGCAGCCTGAGAAGAACCGGGGCCAGCTGTCGATCGGCACAGTCCAAACATAAAACCAGCAGGCCAGCATGGCAGCAGCGAAGGGTAGGATGCCCGGCAGCACGGTGGTGCGCAGGAACCGCGACCAGCGCCCGCGCACGAGCCAAAGCCCCCAGGGCCACATGATCAGAAGATGCACCAGCGCATAGGCCCCCCCGAGCCCGAGGGCAGCCCCGATGGCCCCCATGTTGCGTACGGCCACGAAGTACCACATTGCCACCAGCGCCACGCCCGCAAGAAACAGGATGCAAAGGTTGAAGGTCTTGATCCGGCCCACGGCATAGGCAATCTGATAAAACATCGCGCTGGCCCAGGTGAAGGGATAGGCCCCCAGCACCAGCACCATCACCAGCGCCGCATCGGCGTAGCGTGCGCCGATATAAAGCTCGATCAATGGATCGGCGAAGACCAGCAGCGGTGGGAGCAAAAACAGCGTGGCCCACAGATAGTAGCGCCCGCCCTGATAGTAGAAGCGCTGCAGCGCCCCCTCTCCTTCGGTGGCATAGATCGTGGTTAGCGCCGGGATCATCGGCGCGGCCGCCGAAACAACCACCTTGCGGATCTGGACATCGGCAAGATTGCCCACATGGAAGGCGGCCACATCAAGTGCTGTGCTGTGCCGGTTGAGCAGAAGGGCTGGCGCCGCGCGCAGCGCCAGGTTGTTGATCGACTGCACGAAAGTCCAAAGGCTGAAACTCATCAGCCGCCTGATGGTAGCCAGCGAGATCAGCGACAGGCGGAAGCGCGCGCCGGGCAGCACATAGTAGGTCACCACGATCAGGACCAGCACATTGACCAGATTGCCCGCAGAAGAGGCGACAATGACCCAAAGCGCCTTGGTGCTGACCATCAGAAGCAGCGTCAGAAGCATCCCCACCCGCAACAGCTCGGACCCCAGAAGGATCAGGTTCTGCTCGACAAAGCGCTGGCGCACGTAAAGCCCCACCCGGAAGGGCGTCGCGGCCACCGTCAGGCACATGACGCTCACAAGCAGCAGCAGCATGATCTGCGCATCCGCGCGGTAGGCGGGGTCGACGGTGATGATGCTGTCGATATGCACCACGACAAAAAGCCCACCAACCAGCAGGACCGTGGCAACAGAAAGCAGCACCGGGAACATCGAGGAAGCGATCTCGGCCACGCCGCGGTCATCGTTGCGGGCATCCGCCTCGACCATGAAGCGCGACAGTCCCCGCAGGAAAATCAGCGGAAACAGCTCGGCCACCACCATCAGCGAGGTGATCACCGGGACGAGCGCGTACTCGGCGGGCTCAATCCGACGCAGAAGATATTGGTTCATCCAGACCAGAACCGTCATCCGGATCAGGGTGGTCAGCACCGAACTGCCAGCGTTCACGACATAACGGCTGGCACTGTTGCGGGGAGGTCCGCCCATGAAAAACCCGTTCATCTGTACAGCGCCGCACGCACGCGGCGTCTGCAGCCAATCTGGCATGTTGCAAAGCGGCAAGCTACCCGATTTCAATCCGTTATTGGGTTTTTGCACAAGCAGGGTAGTGATATGCTGAATGCGAGACCTTGGGGGTTTTGGGGTCTGTGCGGGACCGGAGTGTAATCGTCATGCCTACAGACATGCGTCGCGATGCATCCATCCATCTGTCCGGTTATCAGGTCCGCGATTACGACATCGTGGACTACGAGATGTACGCACTCGGCGACACCGGGCTGCAGTTTCGCGGCCCCCCACCGCCCAGCCTGGAGCGGGGCGCCTATTTTGCCTGCCTTGGCGCGGCCCAGACCTTTGGCTGTTTCTGCGAACAGTCCTTCCCCGACCTTCTGGCCCGCGATCTAGACCTGCCCGCGCTCAATCTGGGCTATGGCGGGGCGGGTCCAGAGTTCTTCCTCGGCCAGGACAGCCTGCTGCCCTATCTCAACAACGCCCGCTTTGTGATTCTACAGGTGATGTCGGGCCGCAGCCAAAGCAATTCCTACTACAGCTGTAATGGGCTGGAATATGTCACCCTGCGCGACGGCGGCCAGAAGATGGGCGCGATGGCCGCGTTCCGGCAGCTTTTACATGATCCGCACCCACGAACGCCCCTGTCCTGCTTGCCGCAGCGGGTGCGCGCGCGGCTTGCCAACCTGCGCGCCCGGCCCCGGGCGCGGGCGCTGGTTGCGGAGATCCGGGCGGCCTGGATCGCAAGCTCGCTGGCGCTGCTTGACCGGATCGAGGTTCCGGTGGTGCTGCTGTGGTATTCAAAACGCCCGCCCGAGCGGGCGGATGACTTCTCAAAAGCGCGCCGACTTCTGGGCGAGTACCCGCATCTGATCACGCCTGAGATTCTGGCGCCTTTACAGGCCCGCACGGCAGCCTATGTGGAATGCGTCACCTCCCGCGGATCGCCCCAGCCGCTGATCAGCCGATTTACCGGGCAGCCAACAACGGTTCAAACCTCTTCGGATCGGGACGATCTGGGGGGCACCCCCTGGGAGGCCAACAAATATTACCCTTCGCCGGAGATGAATGAGGATGCCGCCGCCGCCCTGGCCGCCCCCTGCCGGTCGCTGGTGGCCTGAGACCATGCGCAGCCTGTTCGTAACCCGGTGGGAGCCCTACCGCAAAGACGGCGGTGGCGCCCTGCGCAACGCCCAGAACATCGCGGCCCTGGCCGGGATGGGGCCGGTCGATGTGCTGTCGATCGGCGGCCCGACGCAAGCGCACGAGGTCGACGGCATCAACGCCTGGACCCATTTCGAACGCGGCCAACCCTCCCGGGGCCTGCCCGGGGCATGGTTTGCCACCCCCAGCCGCCACCCGATCACCGACCGCCAGGCACATGCGGGGGCAAAGGCGCATATAAGCAGCCTAGCCCCCGGGACCTATGATGTGGCCATCGTCGAAGAGATCGCGCTGGCTGGCTACATCGCGCCCCTGAAGGCGGCGGGCCTGACAACGGTGTTCGATGCCCACAACGTCGAGGCGCGTCTGCGCCAGGACATCGGTCAAAGCACCGGGCGGGGCTCGCTACGCAAGCGGTTGGGCCGCTGGGCCTATGAGCACAGGCTTGCCCAGATCGAGGCGGCGGCAGTCCAGGGCGCGGATCTGGTCTGGGCCTGCAGTCGGGTCGACGCAGATCTGCTGGGGAAGATCTATCACCCCCGGCTGCCGGTTGCGGTGGTCCCCAATGCGGTGGATGTGGCGGCGTATGCCGAGGCGCACAGCGCGCAAAGCACACCGAACAACAGCACAAACCCGCTTCTGCTTTATATCGGGGTCTATTCCTACAAACCCAACGAACTGGCCGCCCTGCGGCTAATTAGGGATATTCTGCCCCGTCTGCGCGCGCGCGGGCTTGACCTGCGGCTGGCGCTTGTCGGGCGCCAGGAAACGCCTGCGATGCGCGCGGCTGCCGCCGGCGATGCGGCCGTCACCGTCACCGGCGCGGTCGACAGCATCCTGCCCTATCTTTCCCAGCCCAACATCGTTGTGCTACCAATCACCGAGGGCAGCGGCACGCGGCTGAAAATCCTCGAAGCCTTCGCCGCCGGCTGCCCGGTGATCAGCAGCCCAAAGGGGGCCGAGGGGATCGAGACCCGTCCGGGCGAGAACATCTCTCTGGCTGAGACGGATGATGAGTTTACGGACGCCATCACCCGGCTCGCGGCGAACCCGCGCGCGCGCCGCGAACTGGGTGCTGGTGGCTTTGAGACGGTCAACCGGCACTACTCCTGGGCCGCCGCCGCCGCCGGTATCAGCGCCTCGCTCGCCCGCCTCGGCGCAGGACCGGGCGGGTGATCGAGGCTTGGAAATCCAGGGCTCTCATGCTATCTGTCGCCCGGTTTCAAAGAGGTTCAGAGTTGAAAAGGCGTATTGCTTTCAATATTTTGAAAGACTTCCTGGTGCAGCCGCGGAAAACCGTATCGCGCGCACTTGCAGGCCCGCGCGCCGAGAAGGTCTTTGCCATCGGTTTTAACAAGAGCGCCACGACGTCGCTGCATGAGATCTTTATCGATCTGGGCTATCATTCCTATCACGGCACCCAGTGGCGCGACACCTCGCGCCCGGCAATCTATCGGTTCTACGATGCTTTCTGCGACGATATCCCCAGCAACTTCCGCGCGCTCGATGAGATGTTCTCAAAGGCCAAGTTTATCCTGCAGGTGCGCGATCTAGACACCTGGCTCGACAGTCGACTGGAACACATCAAACGACTGCCCAAGAACAAACCCCGGCATCCGCAATGGTCGGTCAAGGAAAGCTCGGTCCAAGCCTGGATCCGCGAATGGAACGAGCATCACATCGATGTGCTCACCCATTTCCGCGACCGGCCCGAAGATCTACTGCTGATCAACTACATCCGCGACCCGGACGCAGCGCGGAAGATGGCGGTATTTCTGGGCAAATCCGCCGAGATCGAAAAGCCGCACGCGAACCCGAACCCGGGCGCGACAAAGGCACTTAAGAACCGCGAGATGATCACCGCCGCGTTTGGCGCACTGGGGATCCCCGAGGCAGAGTGGAAGAACGACATCCATTGCCCCAGCTTCTCGGGCGCGGATCCGACGATCATCCCCACCGACACTGCACAGACCAAGGCAGCAGGCTGAGTGCCATGACGCTGCCAACATTTCTGGTTATCGGCGCGGCCAAGAGCGGGACAACCTCGCTTGTTTCCTATCTCAAGCAGCACCCGGAGGTGTTCGTTCCCACCTCGAAAGAGCCGAACTACTTCGCGCTGAAGGGCTTTGAGGGCCCGCCGCGGGGCCCGGCCCCTTCTAAGATCCTAGAGCAGATGCTGTATAACTGGTCCCGCACGGATCTGACGGCCTATCGCAGGCTGTTCGCCCCGGCCGGCGCGGAACCCGCCCGCGGGGAAGGCTCGGTCCGCTATCTTTATTTCAAGGACACCCCAGCTCGGATCCGGGCGCTGGTGCCCAACGTCCGGCTTGTCGCGATCCTGCGCGACCCGGTGGCCCGGCTGTATTCGCATTACATGATGAACCGCCAGATCCAGCTGGAGCCGCTAGGCCTGGCGGACGCGATCGCCGCGGAAGAGGCGCGGATCGCCGACGGCTGGGGCTGGGACTGGCATTATACGCGCGCAGGGCTTTATGCAGAGCAGCTTGAGCGTTATTATGCGCTTTTCCAGCGCGACCAGATCGCGGTGTTCCTCTATGAGGATTTTGTCGCAGACCCGCTGGGGGTCTATGCGCAGATCTGTCGCCATATCGGCGTCGATCCGAGCTTTGAGCCGGACATGAGCCAGCGCGGCATGGTCACGCGCCTGCCGCGCAACCTTTGGCTCGACCGGCGGCTGAACTGGCCCAGTCCGCTGAGGCGGTTCCTGCTCCGGCGGAGGGTTCGGCGCCTCTCGCGCCCGGTGATGCGCCGTCTCAACGCCTGGAACACCCGCCCCGTCCCGCCGATGCCCGAGGGGCTGCGGGCCGAGCTGGCAGAGAGGTTTCGCGCGGATCAGACGCGACTTTCCGAGCTTTTGGGGCGCGAGATCCCCTGGGGAAGCCCCTAACGCTGGAGGCTTTCGAAGAACGTCACGGCCTGCCGCCCCACCGCCTCGGGCGCGAAGGCGGCCAGGTCAGGCTGACCCTGCGGCAGAGTCTCCGGCACGGTTTGCAGCTGTCCGGGCGTGAGCGGGCCGTCGTAGGTGTTGACCCAGGTCGGACCCAAAGCCGCACGCAGGCTGTCGGCGAAGGGGGTCGAGGGGGTCAACACCGGGCGTGCCGCGCTGAGCGCATGCACCAGCGAGCCCGAATGCAAATAGCGGCGCAGCGGCGCGGCAATCACGTCGCAGGCACCAAGGGCAGCGCGGAACGCCTCAGGCGGGAGCGTGCGGAAATCAAGCGTGATGCGCGGGTCCCGGGCAGCAGCGCGGGTCAGGGTCTCGGCCAGACCCGTAGCCCCGGTGCGGCCTGCGAGCAGCAGGCGCAGATCGGTGCGGTCGGTGGCCTCGAACGCCGTTACCAGATCCTCGACCCCTTTGTAGGGGCGGATCTGGCCGCAATAGCCCAGCACCCGGTCTTGAGCCCCCCAGCCATAGACAGCCCGCGCCTGCTCCCGCGCCGCCGGCGGCAGGGCCGCATGCGGATAAGCCGGATGCCACAGGCCCGCCGCCGGCAGCTCGGCCAGCGCAGGCAGCGCCGATCGGACCGGGTCAACAGTGCCCGGCGAGAGCGTGAGAAACCCATCGATCCGGCGCGCCAAGCCCCGCACATAGTGCGGCCAGACAAGCCGCTGCAGGGGGCGTGCGTCATGAGGGGCGAGGTTGTGCACAAGCCACACGACCCGGGTCGTATCAGAGCGGCGACTGAGGGCGGAAAGCAGGCTGCGGATCGAGCTAAGCGACTGCCAGCGGTTGGCGGTTTCGCCGAAGACGCGCTCGGCCCAGTGCAGCAGCACGATGTCAGGCGGCGGATCGGCCTTGAGGGCACCGACCAGGTCGGTGGCGCGCTCAAGGCTCTGGATGGTGCAGCCCGCCTGCTCCAGCGCGTGCAGGAAGATCGGCACGAACGCGTTGTGCATCGCCTCAAATCCCGGCCAGCTCGCCACCCGCAGGGCCGCCATGGGCTTAGCCTGCGCGAGCTAGGCAGAAGGCGACAAAAGCCTTCTGCGTGTGGCGGATCTTACGCCGCACGGTCGTCTCCAGAAGCGCGCCAGTCAGCCTCTAACGCGTAGACATCCCACCACCCAGGGGCGGCGGCACGGGCGGTCTCCAGCACCTCCGGTGTCGGGGACGGCAGCCCCCCCTGTCCGGCCGTGGCGCGGGGGGGGCGGGTGTAGTTTTTCACTCGCACCAGATCGCCGGGCTCAAGCTTCAGCGCATAATCGGGCGGGTTTCCGGCTGCGGCGATGTCTCGGATCATCTTGCGAAACACCCGCAGGGGGCTGGTCGATCCGGACTTGGTCAAAAGTACCGGCAGGCTGATCGTCCACTCCGCCTGACGCCCGCAATGCTTGCGCGCTAGCTCGTAGACCCGGCGCTCCAACGGCTTGCGCAGGCGGAAGTACTCGCGGCTGAGCGTGAGCACCGATTTCGCCAGCACCGCCCGGTAAAGCCATTCGCTTAACGTCACCTGGGCCGAAACCATACGGCCCGCGCGCTTGCGGCGGACAATCTGCCAGCTTTCGACCAGCCCGAAGCCGGTGGTGGTCTCCACCCCGCCGGTCTCTATCGTCGTCACGATCCGGGTGCCCGCCAGCCGTTCCAGCGCCTCGCGCAGGGGCCGGTAGCCATCGCCACTGGTCTCGCGGTTGATGGCCAGCAGCAAATCATGGGCGGTGAGTTGCACGGTACGGCTGACCGCGCGGCCCGCGTTAAGTGCAGCCATCAGCTGGCTAATGCAATAGATCAGAATATCCTTGTCATGGATCGTCGCCAGGCCCTCAATCGAGGGCGTGATGCCGCGATGGTCATAGCGCAACACCCGCCGGTCCGGCCCGGTGGAAAGCGAAAAGATCGGATGCTCCATGGAGGCCATGTCATCCTTGGGCAGCGCATCGAAGATATCGCAGAGGAACAACTCCGCCTGCGCCGGTCGGCCAGAGAGGGACGCCTGAACCATGGATGTTACTGCCCGCGAGGATCGTGGTTTTAATTACACCCAAACGTAAGACAGTCCCCTGCCCCGAACAAGTGTGGATCGTGGGATCAGAATCGCCCGCTCGTGGGTCTGGAATCGCATCATGTACGGAAAGAGGAGAAAAGCATATGTAGATCAGTGTCACTTGGCACTTAATTGTAAGACTGAAGTGGTCCCAGAAAATCGGACAGTCAGCTAAGGTGTATTCCAGACCTTTGAAGGGATACGAACATGGCGAAACGCCGAAATTTTACAGATCAGTTTAAGGCCAAGGTGGCGTTGGAAGCGTTGCGTGGCGACAAGACGGTTCAGGAGATCGGAGCGAAGCATCAACTGCACCCAAACCAGGTAAGCACGTGGAAACGTCAGGCCATCGATGGGATGGCGGATGTCTTTTCTGGTGGCGGCAAGCCTACGGGCCGATCTGAAGCGGAAGTCAAAGACCTGCATGCCAAGATTGGGAGGTTGGCAGTAGAGAACGATTTTTTATCCGAAGGGCTGAAGCGATGAGCCCGGAGAAGAAACGCGCGATGATCAGACGAGATCACCCTAGGCTGAGCATCGTCCAGCAATGCAAGCTCGTGCGGCTGAGCAGGTCAGCGTTTTACTACACGCCGGTCGAGATTGACGCCGACACGCTGGCAATGATGAAGGAGATTGATCGCGTGTTCACAAAGTACCCGTTCTTCGGGTCACGTCAGATCGCGGCATACCTGCGCCGGGAGGGCACCGTCGTGGGACGTCACCGCGTCCGACGTTTGATGGCCAAGATGGGTTTGGAAGCAATGGGGAGTATCCGAAACTCTGTGTATGAGGGTCAGCCCATGCGAGTTTACCGGGTCATTTGTTGAACCGTTCTGAGTATAGGATAGCGAACTGGTTGCGTGCAGCAACCCATTCTCTGAAAGCTCTGCCGGTCTTTTCAAAACCGCGGATTGCGAGGTAGATAAGCTTTGTTGCGGCGTCATCGGTTGGGAAGCTGCCGCGCGTTTCCGAGCACTGGTACCTTGCGGTTCGAATGGTCCTTGGTTGAGCGCCCGGCGCTGAGTGTCGCGGCATTGGCAGATACCGATGGGTTGTTCCCCAGCCTTACGCTGGATGTTCCCGGCCGCTACATGGCACTGTTGGC
>CALICM010000087.1 GCA_938049225.1 uncultured Paracoccaceae bacterium | reverse complement strand
GGCCTTGGGCAAAGAGTAACTCAAACGGGCACGGATATCTGCAGAAAGCGGGTTGGGCATGAACTTATCCTCCTGAACAGGATGAATCAGAAAACATGCCAAATGTGAATCCCCTTCGATGCAACGAAAGCTCGAACCGCTTTAACGATGTTCGAAACCTCCCAAGCTGGATTCGCCGCAGATACGCCATGTCCGCTCGACCACCCAGCGGCGCGCTATGACGACAAAGCCAGTCCCCCCCGGCGGCCGCTTGACGATCTTGACCGTCGGCCCGTCGAATGCGTTCACCGCATCGCGCACTCCATCGCCGGAATAGGCGAAGAGAACTGCATACAAGTCATCGCCAATAGAGGAATGAACTGAAATGGAGCCAAACCTGCACACTATATCGTGCCTCGGTTTCAAGGGTGGCGTTGGTCGGACAACAACCTCCGCCGCGCTTGCATTTGGATTAGCTTCAATCGGCCAGCGCGTTGCTCTCATTGATGCAGGATATGCGGTTCTGGGCATTCAACACTTGCCCGATAGTGAGGTCGACATCGAGATCGCGGATGGCCAACTGGTTGAAGTCCTGCCCCAATGGACACCGCCTGATCTGGGCATTTACGCCGTTTGGCCCGATATCGGGCCGCAAAAGAAACTGACGCGCCGGATGATCCAGTTTTTGGAGACTGCAAAACTCGCTGATCCATAGAAGACATTCACATTGCATTGTCGAAAGGTCGCTTTGTCCGCGCCTTATCTTCGATCATCCGCTCACGCAGCGGGCTTATCTTCTCCTGTGTCATGGGAACCTCCTGATTGACGATTGAGAAACTCCAATCGTCAATCAGGTCAGGAAGATCGCAAATTGCACTCAGGTATGGAAGGCTAAAACCATCAACCACAAGCGCCGTCGGCGCGGCAGCGGCTTAGTCCTTGGGCTCACAGCTGATCTTGGGGGGCCAAATTCTTCGCAAAGGTTTCGCCCCTATCTGCAACTGAACCCAGCTTCACAGCTGTGTCGATCGCTGCGACGGGCCGGGCCAGCGCTATTGCGTGAACCGATTGTCCCGGGGGAACCCGCGTGGCGCCATGCGTCCGGCGGCGGCGCGCTTTCCAATCCAGTCGGCAAGCTCCAATTCGGTTCGCGTCCGGCCTGCCGGATCTTTCCAGCTCAACCCTTCGGCCAGCGTGAAGGTGGTCACATCGCTCAGCCCGCTGGCCGAAGCATCTAGCGGCGCGCTGCCGGCCGGCACTTTTTGCAGCCGCACACCCTTGCCGCGGGTCATCTCGGGCAGTTCCGCCAGCGGAAAGACCAGCATCTTGCGGTTACGGCCCACACTGGCCACATGGTCGCCCGCGGCCGGTTTGCAGGCGATCGCCGCGATCCCGTCTTTCACGTTCAGCACCTGCTTGCCTGAGCGGGTCTGCGCCAAAACCTCCGCCTCGGGCACAACGAACCCATCGCCAGCACTCGAGGCCACGATCAACCGCCGCCCCGGTTTGTGTAGGAACAGGTCCACCATATCCACATCGTTGGGCAGATCGACCATCAAGCGCACCGGCTCACCCATCCCGCGCCCACCGGGCAGGGTCGAGGCCGCTAAGGTATAAAACCGACCGTTGGCCCCGAACAGCAGCACTTTGTCGGTGGTTTCCGCATGGAAGATAAAGCGCGGCCCGTCACCGTCTTTGAACTTCAATTCACTGTCCAACGCGATATGCCCCTTCATCGCGCGGATCCACCCCATCTGGCTGCAGACGATCGTGATCGGCTCGCGCTCGATCATCGCTTCTAACGGTACCTCTTCGACCTCGGGCGCCGCCTCGATCAGGGTCCGTCGCGCACCGCCCGTGGTGCCCTTGCCAAAGGTCTTTCGGACCTCGCGCAATTGGTCGGCGATCCGCGACCACTGCACCCCCTCATCCGCCAGCAGATCCTCAAGATCCGCGCGTTCGATCAGCAGGGCGTCGCGCTCGTTGCGCAGCTCCAACTCTTCCAGCTTGCGCAGCGATCGCAAGCGCATATTCAGGATCGCTTCGGCCTGGACGTCCGACAATTCGAACTCGGCCATCATCACCGGTTTCGGCTCGTCCTCGGTCCGGATGATCTCAATCACCCGATCAAGGTTGAGGAAGGCGATGATATAACCCTCGAGCACCTCAAGCCGGTGGTCGATCTTCTCTAGCCTGTGCCGTGTTCGGCGCAGCAACACGTCCTGGCGGTGGTCGAGGAAGGCGCGCAAAACCTCCTTCAGGCTGCAAACTTTCGGTGTGCGCCCATCAATGAGAACATTCATGTTCAGGCTGAAGCGGTTTTCCAGATCCGATTGGCGGAACAGCGTCTCCATCAACACCGCCGGGTCCACGGTACGCGACCGAGGTTCCAGGATCACGCGGATATCCTCGGCGCTCTCGTCGCGGATATCCGCCAGGATCGGGATCTTTTTGGCGGTGACAAGCTCGGCGACCTTCTCGATCAGCTTGGATTTTTGCACCTGAAAGGGGATCTCGGTGACCACGATTTGCCACTGTCCGCGGCCCAGATCCTCGACATCCCATTTCGCGCGCACCCGCATGGCCCCGCGCCCGGTCCGGTACGCCTCGGCAATCGCCTCGGGGCCCTCGACCAACACGCCGCCGGTGGGGAAATCGGGGCCGGGGATGTAGTCCAGCAAGGTCTCGTCCCGCGCATTCGGCGCTTTGATCAAATGCAGGCAGGCCGCGATCAACTCGTCCAGATTATGTGGCGGGATGTTCGTGGCCATCCCCACCGCGATGCCGCTTGAGCCGTTGGCCAGAAGGTTGGGGAAGGTGGCGGGCAGAACCTCGGGTTCGCTGTCCGAGCCATCGTAGTTGGGTCGAAAATTGACCGCGTCCTCGGCCAACCCCTCCATCAGGCTAAAGGCAGCGGGCGTCGAGCGTGCCTCAGTATACCGCGCTGCCGCCGGATTGTCCCCGTCGATGTTTCCAAAATTCCCCTGCCCGTCGACCAGCGGGTAGCGCATGTTGAAATCCTGCGCCAAACGGGCCAGGGCATCGTAAATCGCCTGATCCCCGTGCGGGTGGTAATTCCCCATCACCTCGCCGGTGATCTTGGCGCATTTGCGATAGGGTCCCGTCGGCTCAAGCCTGAGGCTGCGCATCGTGTAGAGGATCCGCCGATGCACTGGCTTCAGCCCGTCACGTGCATCCGGCAGCGCGCGGTCGGTGATCGTGCTGAGCGCATAGGTCAGATAACGGTCGCCCAGCGCCCGACGCAGGGATTCGACGACCTCGCTGGGGGGCGGTATATCGGGGGTATCGGTGGGATCAGCCATAGATGTTGTGGTACAACGCTGGGCAGAAACGGTCTAGCTGAAATTGTGTGAAAGACCCAGGCCTTTTGCCGAATATGTCGTGGTTGCGGGGCGAAGCAGACATGGCCCGAAAGCCGGAGACTTAGCTTTCTCCCCAACTTTCCCAACTCTTGGGAAAGGGCTTTCCAAGAGCGCGCCAGTACAGGATCAATTGGCCATGATGCAATGTCTCATGCGAGATCAGCCGAACAAGGTGGATTTCTGGTGAGATGGTTTGGACGAACCAACTTATGCGTGCCTCGGACCCCACCCCTCTGAACAACTCGGCATGAAGGTCATGCAGTTTCGCGAAATAATTCACAAGGCCCGGCTTCGACTTCCCCTGATTGTAGCTGCCGCTGGAAGGATCAAATTTCACTTGGCCAGTTCGAAGTGCGGTAAGATACTCCTCATGCACCCGTCCCATATGGCGGAATTGTTTCCACAAAGGTCCACACTGCGGGCTAAGTTCAAAGGTGAGATCATCCGTGGTACAGGCGTTCAACAGGTCCATGGTTAGCCCACGCACGAATGTCCATTCGGCCTGCATATTTTCCACCTGAGGGCTCCTTTGCGGCAGTTGATCCGTCTATTCTAACCCTGGACTGGGCAATGAGGCTGCAAGCACACAGCCTCTAAGTGTCCACCCCGAAACTCATTGAGTGATATCAGTCGTTTGTGATTCATTCGGATTGTCAAAGATTCGAAGGAGATCGCCATGGTTTGGACTGACATCACCCGTGTTCGATATGAGCGCAACAAGGGACGCTATGCAA
>CALICM010000086.1 GCA_938049225.1 uncultured Paracoccaceae bacterium | reverse complement strand
GTCGCTTGCATAACGTTGACTCCGTCGGTCATAGTTCGGGCGAGTGATTTCTGTCCAAGGCATGATTTTCTCCAGGTTTAGCAACCACAGGGAATCACAACTGGCTGAAATCACTCAACTTAGTTTTCGGTTGGGCTCTTAAACTTGAATCACCTAACGCTGCCTGAAATCATAGATTTCAACGCGTTAGGTGATGAGATATGCCCCAAGTTAAAGGCGAAACGCTTTAATAGAGGTTCCAGAAGAATAGCTCGCGAAACTTGCTATCGCGCCGTTGTCCAGCGCCAGTTCATAAGCCAGGTCCTCGGCCCCGATGAAGGCTGGCGGCAGAACGGTGATCTCGGCTTCGGTGGTGTCGACGATGTCTGCAAGTAGGTTCTGAAAGTTTACGGCTTCGGTCGTGCTAAATCGCGGCATAGGTTAGGGCCTTTGGCGTTAAGACGGGATGGTAACAAATAATTTACGTTTGCCGGGGAATACGGCAAAACTACGGCGTTCTCCGGAGGCGGGAGGGTGTTTCGCTGGGTCTGAAACATATGCCGGTGTGGGAAGGCCCCTCCTAAACCATGACCTCTTTTGTGGCCGTTAGCCGCACCTCCGGATAGTCCCGCCCGACTCTGTCAATGTCCCACTGCAGGCGGGTCAGATAGACCGGGTCGTCGTCGTGGTCCTGGGCCAGTTGGCCCTTGTTGGCTTTGGTGAAAGCGTCAACAGCGGCTTGCGGGCCCGAGACCCAGCGCGCGGACGTGTATTGCGTGGGTTCGAACCGGACGGGGATGCCGTATTCCAGTTCGATCCGGCTGGCCAGGACCTCGAATTGCAACTGGCCGACAACGCCGACGATCCAGCCTGAGCCGATGACCGGTTTGAACAGTTTCGACGCACCTTCCTCGGCGAACTGTGTGAGGGCCTTTTCAAGGTGTTTGGCCTTCATCGGGTCGGTGGCGCGGACGGATTGCAGCAGTTCCGGGGCAAAGCTGGGGATGCCCGAGAAACGCAGCGCCTCGCCTTCGGTCAAGGCATCGCCGATGCGAAGCTGGCCATGGTTCGGGATACCCATAATGTCGCCCGCCCAGGCGTCCTCGGCCAGCTCACGCTCGTTGGCCAGGAACAGCACGGGGTTCGAGATCGCCATGGGTTTACCAGACCGCACATGGGTCAGTTTCATCCCGCGTTTGAAATGCCCCGAGCACAGACGAACAAAGGCGACGCGGTCGCGATGCTTAGGGTCCATATTGGCCTGAACTTTGAAGACAAACCCGGAAACCTTTGTTTCGTCCGGGGAAATCTGCCGCTCGACAGCGGGGCGAACCTGTGGCTGGGGTCCGTAGTCACCGATACCGTTCATCAGCTCCTGTACGCCGAACGAGTTGATGGCCGAGCCGAACCAAATCGGGGTTAGCGTTCCGTCCAGAAACGCTTGGCGGTCAAAGGGCGGCAGCAGCTCGCGGGCCATTTCAACCTCTTCGCGCAACTGCGCGAGCAGGTGGTCCGGCACGTGATCGGCGATGCGCGGGTCGTCCAAGCCGTCGATCTGGACGCTCTCGGCCTTGACGTTGCGCTCGGCGCGCGACATCAGTTCCAACCGGTCGTTCAGCATGTCATAGGCGCCGATGAAGTCGCGGCCCATGCCGATGGGCCAACTGGCGGGGGTGACATCTATGGCCAGGTTCTCTTGGATCTCGTCGATGATGTCGAATGTCTCGCGGCTTTCGCGGTCCATCTTGTTGCAAAACGTCAGGATCGGCAGGTCGCGCAACCGACAGACCTCGAAAAGCTTCTGCGTCTGACTTTCGATGCCCTTCGCGCCGTCGATGACCATGACCGCGGCGTCGACGGCGGTCAGGGTGCGATAGGTGTCTTCGGAAAAATCCGAGTGGCCCGGTGTATCGACCAAGTTGAACCAATAGTCGCGGAACTCGAACGACATGGCCGAGGCCGAGACGCTGATCCCCCGATCCTTTTCCATCTGCATAAAGTCCGACCGCGAGCGCCGCGCCTCGCCCTTGGCACGCACCTGACCGGCCAGTTGGATCGCCCCGCCATACAGCAGGAACTTTTCGGTCAGCGTGGTTTTGCCCGCGTCTGGATGGCTGATAATGGCAAAGGTGCGTCGCCGGGCAATCTCTGGAGGGAGGGCGGGGGCGTTATGGGTGCGGTCCAACATGGGGGCGATATAGCCCTGTGGTCGGGTGGGGGCAACCAATGCAGCGAGGCCCAGGGCATTTGCGGGATATGGTAGGCCCTGCAGCCCTGCGCCAAAATGTGCTTGGAGCGATGGCGAAAAAGGGGTAAGCCACGCTACATCAATCCGCGCCCCGCACTTTGCGCTCAGACGGTTTGCAGAACTGGCCGCTGGTGGACGGCTCAGGCTATGCCAAAAATGTCCGCGTCTGGATTGACCTTGAAATCATCAGCATCCAAGTCAGCCAGATCGACGTTTTTCAATCTCAGCTTGCCCTCATCGAACATAAGCAATACGTCATCACCGCGCTGCTGGGCGGCTGCCAGAACATCGCCGAAATCTTCCAGGCCATCGATATTGACCAGATCGATTTCGTCCTCTCCGGCCTTGAAATCAGTTACTACATCACGCCCCGAAGTGAAGACGAAACTGTCCTCGCCGTTGCCGCCGGTCATCCGGTCATTGCCCCGGCCCCCGACAAGCGCGTCGTTGCCCGCGCCGCCATTCAGAAAGTCGCGTCCGCCGCCGCCGCCCAGATAGTCATCTCCAGCTCCGCCTTTGATACGGTCACTTCCGCTGTCACCGCCCAAGTAATCGTTCCCGCCGCCGCCCGAAATGCGGTCGTTGCCCGCGCCACCGAGGATATAGTCGCTCCCGGCGCCTCCGCGGATAACATCGTCGCCATCGGGTCCGGTGATGGTGTAATTGCCGTTAGGCCCTAAGATATCTCCCAGCGATGTACCATCAAAAAAATCATTGACGTTCTTTCCGTTGATGCGTGGCATCTGTCCGCCCCCTTATCCCGTTGTGTTTTGTTTAAATTTCCCAAAGTACGGGAGTAATTTATAGAACATTCGGCGCAAAAAAGACACAGCGCCGATCTGAAGCGTTGTTTCGCGCGAAAAACAGCGAAGATGTTCGACCGCGCCCACGGTGCAGGGGTGTCGGCGGCGCGCTCGACCGCGCGGTCTGATCGGATCGGCAAATCGGTTGCAACAAGAATGTGATTAATGCGTTCTCATAGTGGTGATGACTGGCGAGCGATTAACGGCGATATCGCGCACGCGAGCACAGGCGCGGCCGTCCGTGATATGCCTCAGGCGATGCTGGTTGGCGGTTCTTGACAGGCGGCGGGATGCCCGTCAGACCAAACGGCAAACAGAGCAAAGGGGACGGGGATGGATCTGGGAATAGCGGGCAAGACAGCGATCGTCTGTGCGTCGAGCAAGGGCCTGGGGCACGGCTGTGCTGAGGCCTTGGCGGCAGAGGGCGTGCATCTCATAGTCAACGCGCGTAGTGCTGGGCCGTTGGCCGAAGCGGCGCAGGACCTGCGGGGCCGGTTTGGTGTAACCGTGACCGATGTGGCCTGCGATGTCACCACGCCCGAGGGGCAGGCGCAGGTGCTTGAGGCGGGGCAGGGCGCCGATATTCTGGTGACCAATGCGGGCGGCCCACCGCCGGGCCTGTGGTCGGATTGGGACCGCGAGGATTTCATCAAAGCGTTGGACGCGAATATGCTGACCCCGATTGCCCTGATGAAAGGCTGTATGCCGGGCATGATCGACAAGGGTTGGGGGCGGGTGGTCAATATCACCAGCCAATCGGTCAAGGCGCCGATCCCGCAATTGGGCCTGTCGAACTCCGCGCGGACCGGGCTGACGGGATATGTCGCTGGTACGGCGCGGCAGGTGGCACAGCATGGGGTGAACATCAACAACTTGCTGCCGGGGATCCATGCGACCGATCGGGCCAATGCCCTGGACGGCCCGGTGGCCGAGGCAAAGGGGATCAGCCTGGAGGACGCGCGGAAGCTGCGCGAGGCGACGATCCCGACCCGCAGCTACGGCACAGCGGAGGATTTCGGCGCGGCCTGCGCGTACCTGTGCTCGCAGCAGGCGCGGTTTATCGTGGGGCAGAATTTGCTGCTGGACGGCGGTGGCACGAATTTCACCATCTGAGCCCCCTCGCGCGGTGTAAACACCCGGCGAGATGGGTGTTTTGGGGAGGTCAAGGTTTACCGGCCACCGCATAGGGTTGCGATGGGGGCGAGGGAGCGCTACATCGGGAATACCTGATCAAAATAATCGGATTGCCGTCTTGCTGCCCACCCCGCGTCTGGAGTTGATCGATCTGACCTGTCGGTTTGATGGCCAGGCGGTTGTGGATGGGCTGTCGCTTGAGCTGTTTCCGGGGCAGGTCACCTGTTTATTGGGGCCGTCGGGCTGCGGGAAGTCGACCACACTGCGCATGGCGGCCGGGGTCGAGCGGGCGACAAGCGGCGAGGTGCGCATCGACGGCCAAACCGTCGAAGGGCCGGGCGTACATCTGCCCCCTGAAAAACGCGGCATCGGGATGATGTTCCAAGATTTCGCGCTGTTCCCACATCTGACGGCGGCCGCGAATGTCGCTTTTGGGGCAGGGCGCGGCGCAGACGCGCGGGTGCGGGACCTGTTGTCGCGGGTCGGTCTGTTGGACAAGGCTGGCAAATATCCCCACCAAATGTCAGGCGGCGAGCAGCAGCGCGTGGCTTTGGCGCGGGCCTTGGCGCCACGGCCAAAAGTGATGCTGATGGATGAGCCGTTTTCGGGGCTGGACAATCGTCTGCGCGATGGGATCCGCGACGATACGCTTGAAATCCTCAAGGAAGAAGGTGCGGCGGTCCTGCTGGTCACGCACGAACCGGACGAAGCGATGCGCATGGCGGACCAGATTGCTTTGATGCGCGCGGGCAAGATCGTTCAGATGGGCGCGCCCTATAATATCTATAACAATCCAGTCGATGCCGAGGCTGCCGCCTTTTTCAGCGATATCAACCTTCTGCACGGCGTTGTTAAAGATTTTCAGACAGAAACGCCCTTTGGCCAGTTTTTCTGCCCCAATATGCGCGATAAGGCGGATGTCGAGATCATCATTCGCCCCCAGCACCTGAAAATGGATTTTGACCGACAAGGCTCGGGGCCCTTGCCGACGTCGGCCGAGGGGGTGCCAGCCCGGGGCGCCGTGGCCCGCGCGCGGTTCATGGGGCACGAAAGCCTGGTCGAGATGCGGATGGAGCACGACGGCTCGATCCTGCGGGCCACCGTTCCCGGCGTGTTCTTACCCAAAACCGGCACGAAACTGTGGCTCAGCCTGCGGCGCGACCGCTGTTTTGTCTTCCCTTGCAAGCGGCAAAGCCGGGTTGCGGACCCTTATCTGAACGAAATTCCGGCGGAATAGCGGCTTAGGGCTTTATCCCGGGGCCCGCAGGCAATACATACATGCCATAGCGCGGGAGCGTGCCGCCGGATGCGGCACACACAGTTACGGGAGACCTCCATGCTCAACAATATTGGCCTGCCGGGCATTCTGCTGATTGCCGTCGTGGTTTTGGTGCTGTTCGGCCGCGGCAAGATATCTTCGCTGATGGGTGAGGTTGGCAAAGGGATCACCAGCTTCAAAAAAGGCATCAGCGAAGGCAAGCAAGAGCTTGAGAACGCCGCCAGCGAAGGGGCCGAGATGGCCCGGGACGTGACGCCGGACGTCGAGAAAGACAAAGCCTGATCCGGCCATTGGGGCTGATAACCCATGTTTGATATCGGTGGGCTGGAACTGATCGTCATAGGGATCGTGGCGTTGATCGTCGTGGGCCCTAAAGACCTGCCTGGCATGTTTCGAACGGCCGGCAAGTTCATGGGCCGTATGCGGGGCATGGCCCGCGAATTTCAGCGCTCGATGGAGGATGCGGCGGATCAATCGGGGCTGAAAGAGGCAACCAAGGATCTGCGCGGCATGAATGACCTGGGGCTGAATTCGGCGACGAAATCCGCCCAGAATTTCGCTAAGGATTTCATGGACAATAAGACCGCCGCCAAGGCCGAAGCCGACACGCCAACCGCCAAGACACCGGCCCCAGACGCACCGACCCCTGCGCCCGAAGCCGCGCCGGCCGAGGCTGCCCCCGCCAAACAAGCCACGGACAACTAGATGGCGGCGAAGGACGAGATCGAGGATACCTCGGCCCCGCTGATCGAGCATTTGGCGGAACTGCGAACCCGGTTGATCCGGGCGGTGATTGCGTTTCTGATCGGCATGATCATCTGTTTTGCCTTTGCCGGACAGATCCTCGATTTCTTGGTCACCCCCATTGAAAGTACCTTGCGGGATTTGGGCGATCCGGATCCAAAGATGATCTACACCTCTCCGCAGGAGTATTTCTTTACGCTGATCCGGATCTCAATGGTCTTCGGACTGGCCGTATCGTTCCCTGTTATCGCACATCAACTGTGGCGTTTCGTGGCGCCTGGCCTGTATCGCAATGAAAAATCAGCTTTTTTACCGTTTCTGATTGCCTCGCCGGTCCTCTTCTTGATTGGGGCGAGCTTCGCGCATTTTGTCGTGACGCCGCTGGCAATGGCGTTCTTTCTGGGTTTTGCTGACGCGACCTCATTGGTGAGCGGTCTTATTGAAGCAACCACGGGGGCCGAGGATGTCCCGATCGCGCCGCCTCAAGAAGATACCGGCATCGATATCATATTCACGGGCAAAGTGAACGAGTCCCTTGATATCACTCTGAAATTCATCATGGCTTTTGGATTGTGTTTTCAATTGCCGGTGCTTCTGTCGCTGATGGGTAAGGCGGGATTGGTCTCGGCTGCGGGGCTTAGGGCCACACGAAAATACGCGGTGGTTGGGATCTTGGTGCTTGCCGCAATTGTGACGCCGCCGGATGTGATCACCCAGGTCATTCTGTTCACCGTGGTCTATGCGCTTTACGAGGTGTCCATCCAATTGGTCCGGATGATCGAGGACAAGCGCGAGGCGCAGCTGCGTGCCGATGGGTATTACGACGACGAAGAGCCGGAGGGGACACCGGCCGAGAAACCGGGCGAATGACCGGCGACGAGGCGTTGGTGCGGATCGCGGAAGCGTTGGAGCGGATCAACCCACCGCCCAGCGCGATGCCGGATCTTTGGGGCAGCGATGCTTTTGTATGGCACACCGATCCCGATAGGCTGACGCCGGTACCTCGGGTCAATCGGGTGCCGATAGAACTGCTGGTGGGGATTGATCGCGCGCGGGACACTTTGGTCGAGAACACCCGTCAGTTCGCCACGGGCTTTGCGGCCAATAATGTGCTGCTTTGGGGCGCACGGGGTATGGGGAAGTCCAGCTTGGTCAAGGCCGCGCATGCGGCGGTGGCGGTGGATGTTCCGGGGCTGAAACTGGTCGAGATCCAGCGCGAGGATTTGCCGAGTATCGGTCGGCTGCTGAATGCGCTGCGAGGGGCCAAGGCCCGGTTTATTCTGTTTTGCGACGACTTGAGCTTTGGGCATGACGACAGCCATTACAAATCCCTTAAAGCGATTCTGGATGGCGGGGTCGAGAGGCGGCCCGAAAACGTGATTTTCTATGCCACTTCGAACCGGCGGCATTTGATGCCGCGCGATATGATCGAGAACGAGCGCGGCTCGGCGATCAATCCTTCGGAAGCAGTTGAGGAAAAAGTGTCACTGTCTGACCGGTTTGGCCTGTGGTTGGGATTTCATCCCTGCGATCAGGAACAGTTTCTCGCGATGATCCAGGGCTACTGCGACGCGCTGGGGCTGGCGGTGTCGGAGGATGTGCTGAGGGCCGAGGCGATCGAATGGCAGCAGACGCGGGGCAGCCGGTCGGGGCGGGTGGCCTGGCAGTATGTGACGGATCTGGCGGGGCGGCAGGGGGTTGTCCTGGATCTGGGGTAGGGCTTTCCAATCAAAAGGCGCCCCTTGCGGGGCAAGTCTATGCTCCCCAATCCCGCAGGCGGGATTGGGGTTGTGGTGCGTTGCTTATGCGTTTCGCCAAAAGGATTAGCGGGATCGCCTTACATACCCGAGCAATCCTGGCTACTGCAAGAACGGGTCCGGGTCGACGCTGGCGGTGCCGCGACGCACTTCGAAGTGCAAATTGGGCGTGTCGCCGTTGGCCACCACACCGATTTGCTGACCACGGGTGACGCGGTCGCCTTTCTGCAAGCTGACATCCGTGACCCGGCCATAGACGGTCATCAGGTTATCGGGGTGGCGGATCAAAACGATTGTGCCCAAGCCGCCCAGAGATTCCGAGATCAAGGCGACCTCGCCGCCTTCGGCGGCCATGACGGCAGACCCCGCGGCGGCGGCGAAATCAATGCCTTCGTTGCGCGAGGCGCCATTGGGGTCATAGCCGCGCAACACGCTGCCCCCCGCCACAGGGAGGGCCAATTGGCCTTGGGGCGGCGGCGGCGGTGTTTGTTCCTCGACCAAATTCGGGGAGGCGGGGGTTTGCACCTCGTCAATGTTTTGGTTTTCGGGCAGCGGCTCGGTTGCGCTGGGCGGGGGTGGCAACGGTGTTTCCGTGCCCGGCGGATTTTCGACCGGCACGGCTGCGACCTCGGCCGTTGGGACGGGTGCGGGGGCAGGGCCGTTTATAATGGGGATCAAGAGTTCCTGGTTTTCGCGCACGGTCATATTGTTATCAAGACCGTTCCACGAGGCCAGGGCCGTGACCGAAACTCCATAGCGGCGGGCAATCGCAAAGGCGGTCTCGCCCGGCTGCACACGGTGGCGCAGCGGTTCGATCACCCGGTCAGTCTGGCCGTTGGAAAACGGATTGTTTTGATCCAGCGGGGCTGTGGTGGCCAGCTGCGTGCCTTCGGTGCCCAACGGCGCCAGATCACCCGTTTGTACCGAGCCCGGGGCTGGGTTCAGCGCGTTGGACACGATGTCGGGCGACCAGACAGAGGTGGTCACCGGAGTGCCACCAACGTTTTGCGGCAGGGCCAGAACCTCGCCCTCGCGCGGGATATAGGTGATGGGCAGGCCGTTGTGACGCGCGATTTCGTCTGCGGTCAGACCGACCCGCGCGGCCATCGTGGGAATGGTATCCCCGGGCTGAGCCACGATGACTTGATAGGTGGCATAGGTGATAACGCCGCGCGCATCGGGCGGCGGGGGCGGCAGTTCTTGTTCGGTTGTACTGGCGGATCTTGAGCCGCCGAAGGGGCCGGGCCCACCGGCGCATGCCGCCAGCGACACACCTAATATGGCCGCCAATGCCACGCGGGATACACTTGTTAACGTCGTCATCTTAAGGTCCGCCTCACCATACCCGTTTCACTGCTCGGCCCATTCCCCCCGAGTGCCCGGGAATTCATAAGCCAGGATTGGTGCGCGGCCTATGCCTCGTCGCCCGCCATCCCCTCAAGCAATGGCACAAAGCGCACATCGCCCAGGCTTTGGTAGTCCAACCCTTGATCTGTTTTTATCACCTTCAGCAGGGTTTGCACAGTATCCGATTGTCCCACCGGCAGGACCATGATGCCGCCGGGTTTGAGCTGGTCGAGCAGCGGTGCGGGGGGGTCCTCGGCGGCCGCTGTCAGCAAGATACGGTCGAAGGGCGATTGCTCAGGCAGCCCAAAGGTGCCGTCGCGCGCAATCACCGTGACATTGGTGCGGTCCATCGCCGCGAGCAGGGCATCTGCACGACGGGCCAAGCCGCGATGCCGCTCGGTCGTATAGACGCGGCGGGCGAGGTGGGACAAAATCGCCGCCTGATAACCCGAGCCGGTGCCAACCTCGAGCACCTTACAGCGTTTCGTCACTTGCAGGGCTTGGGTCATCAGGCCGACAACACTGGGCTGCGAAATGGTCTGACCACTGCCGATGGGCAGCGGCACATCTTCATAGGCCCGGGGTTTAAAGATGCCGTCCAAGAAATCCTCGCGCGGTGTCAGTTCCATCGCCTTCAGGACCGCTTGGTCGGTGATGCCGCTGGCGCGCAGGCCCAGAACAAAGCCCATGCGGGTTTCCGCCTCAGTCGTCATTCAAGGCCTCGCCCAGAGAGGGCAGGACATCATGCGCGGTAAGATCCGCGCGCAGTGGGGTTACAGTGACATAGCCTTCCGAGGCTTCGCGCGCGTCCGAGCCGGGCAGGGCGCCCGCGTTGCCCTTCAGGCCCGTGCCACCGTGGGTCAACCAATAGTACTGGCGGCCGTTCGGGGCTGTGTGGGGTGCGACACCAAAGCTGGGGTTTGGCCGATGGCCTTGGGTTGTGGCTTTGATGCCCTTGGCGTTCGCGGCGGCTACGGGAGGGAAGTTGACGTTATAAAAAACGCCGTAGTGCTGGTCATGCCAGGGCGCACTGTTCAGCAGTCTGGTGCAGATCTGGGCGCCCAGGGCGGCCGAGACCTCGAAAGGGTCGTCCAATGCGCGGTTTTCGGGGCCGTGATATTGCGACAATGCGATGGCTTTACAGCCGCGCATCGCGCCCTCCATCGCGGCGCCGACGGTCCCGGAATAGACCGTGTCCTCGGCGACGTTGTGGCCCCTGTTCACACCGGACAACACCAGGTCCGGCGCACTAGGCAGAATGTCGCCCAAGGCCGCGATCACGCAATCGGCGGGCGTTCCCTCGACGATGAACCGCCGCGTGGCCCATTGCTCAAGACGCATGGGGCGGACATAGGAAATCGCATGCGAGACGGCGGATTGTTCCATTGCGGGGGCGACGACCCAAACCTCGCCGTCCGGCCCGGCCAAATCGGTGGCCACGGCCTCGGCCACACGCAGGCCGGGGGCGTTGATACCATCGTCGTTCGTGACCAAAATCCGCATCGCGATCCGCCCGATTTACGTGTTCGTTGGATCTTTCTAGGCTGGGGGTGCTGACGTCGTCCAGCGGTGCTGGACGCATCTGCCACAGTGTTGCTAGTAAGCCGCGGTCAGGTTTTGCCGCGAAGCTTGCAGTGCTGGTCTGTTGGGGCAGAAAGTGCGTCCGCAGGATAAAGCGGCCACGCAAAGTAGTATAGTGAATTTATACTTTGTGGCTGAATACGGATGATGATTTCGGTTACGTTAGAATGCCCGATTACCCCTACTTTTCTCATGCCTCGCGATACTGTTGTTCGCTATTCGTTTGCTCAACGCTGGCAACTGATAGGACGCCAGCAATCAATTTGAATGCACTGGGTGCTTCTCCTGCTATGCAGAATGCTAAACCGAGTGAAGCCGACAAAATCTAGGGTGTTTTTTGACAGGGTTTGGATCGTCCTCAGCGAACGAAGTCCGCAGATTACGCTGAAAATGGCGCCGCGCCTCATCCGCAACGAAAATCACCCGTTCCTGGAGGTCGCCAGCCCGACGCCACTGGCAACGAATAATCCACCTGTCGTTTTGTAAAACCGTGTCATAAACGACCTTGAAAGCTCCAGCCCGCGCACCCACGAACCAAGGTATCCATAGAAAAGCGCTACAAGAAAAGCTCCAAAACCCACAAAAACGACCATCATGCTTAATTGCAACCAACCATTGCCATCGACAGAAAGGAACTGCGGAAAGAGCGCTGTGAAGAATGCGATGGCTTTGGGGTTGCTGATGGCAACCGTGAATCCCCCCATAAAGAGTTTTCGTGCGCTTCCGTCCTGCTGATATGCTGTGGAATTGAGAGATACTCGCCGCGCCGCAGTGCGCCACATCTGAACACCGACATAAATCAAGTAGGCGGCACCAATGTATTTGATCGCGAGAAAGAGCGTTGCCGAGTTTGTTATGACCACGCCAAGGCCCGCCGATGCGGCGGTGGCTTGGAGCAATGATGCAGTGCCATTTCCAAACGCGGTAAACACAGAACGGCCCCATCCATGGGCCGCGCCATGTGCGAAGGCGATGAATGTACTTGGCCCGGGTATAAGCGAAATGCCAAGCACGGTAGCCACAAAAATAAACCAGTGCTGCAAACCCATCAAAGCCACCAATTGCTTTATCTTTTGAACCTTAGAGTCTTCTGTGGTTGCCGCCCGTGATGCAAGAAGATTTTGTTCCGATGAGCATGTGATCAAGTGCGGTCTTCTGTCAGGCCTTTAAGTGCGGCGTTTTCAGAAGCCGCTGGCCGGTATGGTGATCTGCGGAGCAGGT
>CALICM010000085.1 GCA_938049225.1 uncultured Paracoccaceae bacterium | reverse complement strand
GATCCGCTTCTCATTAACCACGTGACCTTCGTTGCGCAGATGCCAGGTCATTTGTCAGACGCCATAAAACGGCGTTTCCAGGAACTGCTTATCGATCAGGCGCGTCAGATCGAGGTTCATCTCGCTCTCGCCTTCGCGGCTAAAACGCTCCACTGAAGCGTTTCCTAGACGCCGCTCACCCCGGTGCCTTTGGGCACAGGGCAGCGCCCGACCCACCCCCGGGCCGGGCGCTACCCTCCGTTTCAAATTGCCCTAACCGGGGCAAGGATGGCAGCAACACTGGGATCGATGTCCCACATAACTTGATCGCTCCCGGGGCTTCGCCCGTTCGGGCCGGAAACCGTCCACTGGACGGTTTCTTTTTCGGCCCGAACCCCCCATTGTAAAAATATCCATTACAATCTATATTATATCGCACATCCAATCTCCCAAAGATCTGCCCATGACCCGTCTCTTGACCCAACACATCGCCACCATGACCGAAATGCGAGAGCCGCATAAAGTTCTCGAGAAATCTGGCGGTCAGCCCGTCGCGGTCCTCAAAAACTCCGCCCTCGTCGGTTATTTCGTCCCGGCCGAGGCTGTCGCCCTGACCGAACATCGCTACGCCACGCGCGAAGAGGTGATGAAGCATCTGGCCGAGACCCGAGAGGCCGTGCAGCCGATCCTCGACTATCTCAAAGACAAATGACTTTCGCGCTATTGCCGCCCGACTTGGTCGAGGCGATCCATGACGAGGTTCTCAACCCCGGCGAACTGCCCGGCCGCGCCCGCGACAAGTCGCTTGAGGGCGCGCTCGCCCGCGTCGAAAACCGCCTGTACTATGGCCTGATCGAAGACGCCTTCGACCTCGCCGCCGCCTATGCCGTGGCCATCGCCCAAGACCATTGCTTCAACGATGGCAACAAGCGCACGGCCTTTCGGTCGATGAACGCGGCACTCGCCTTTAACGGCATCGTGATCGATTGGGGCGTCGAACCCGTCGCCATCCGCATCATCCGAGCGGCTCAAGGGGCCTTGGATGAAGGCGCATTGGCCGATTGGCTGCGCGCCAACGCCCAACCGCGCTAACGCTTTGCTCACATCCAGTTCCAATTCATCCACCTGAAGCGCCCGGCTGATCTGGCAATTCGCCCGTTCAGCCCCGAAACCGACCGCTGGACGGTTTCCGAGACGGGCGTCACCCCACGGTCTTGATGCGCGCAATCTGGGCCGTTAGCCTCGGGCCATCATTTTCAGTCACCAAGGCATCAACATGCATTCCATTGAAATTATAGGACACCTCTCCTCCATCGTCTTTGCGCTCGCTGCCGTTCTAATTGCCGTCTCGGCCAACCGGATTGCCAAGCAAGGCAAGCGGTTGGAGGAGGACAAGCAGATCTTTGGCTGGGCGCAGCGTGTCTTGCAGACAAATTCCGAGCTTGTCGCCCTGCGCTATGACAAACATGTCGACGCTCAGGCCTTTGACGCCCAACGCCGAATGCTCCGCTCGCGGCTGTATTGTCTGCGCGACGAGGGGGCGATTTTCTTTGTGAACAATCACCAAGAGCAAATAAACGATCCCGTCCTGCAATGCCTGAACGAGATGGCCGCCAAAGCCAAGCGATACCGGTTCAAACCCCCGGAGGAGATTGAAAACGACGGCCGCCACACTCAAGCACAAGAGATGCGGCGCGATGTCCACCGTTTTCTGGGCGAGGTTCAGTCCCGCGTCGGCGACCACTGGGCCGTTCACCGGCGTTAGAACCGCCGTGGCACCAGCCCTGCCTGGAACCAGGTCACAAAATCAACCATCGAGAACACCGGCACCCCTGTCGCTGCCCGGACATCGGCGGCATAGGGGGGCATATTGGTGCATTCCAAAATGATCGCGCCCACCTGGGGATGCGCCCTGACCAAAGCCTTCGCCGCCACCACATTGTCTGCCCGCGCTGCCTCTACATCCAGTTCCAATTCATCCCCCAGGATCACCCGGCTGAACTCTTGCCCACCCTCGGTGGTCCCAATCGGCGTCCCCTCAGGCACCCCTGCCGCCGCCAGGTGCCGAGGTGTCAGTGTGGAGCCAGAGATCGTCAGGATCCCAGCGACCTTTCCTTTTGGAAGCAAGCGGTTCACCATCCCCACCTGCATCAAAGAAGAACTCAACACCGGCACCGGCACGGCCGCCGCTAATTCTTCTTGAAACAGTGACAGAAACCCACAGTTCGTCGTGATCCCATCCACACCATCCGCGACCAACCCCCGCGCTGCATCGACAAATGGCCCCAGCAACCCCTCGGCGTCCCGCCGCACCACCCGGTCGGGCGACGCGCCCCGGACCACCCGGTAGAGCACTGGGAAATCCCAGGTCCGCGCGTTCCCCATATCACCGGGGATCCGCGGAAACCGCGCCTCGAGCATCAGAATCCCGATCGCGGCGCCGTAGATCGCCTTGCCCCCATGCACCATCGCCAGAACGCCCTTTCACAATTCGAAACCTCCGTTAAGCTGCGCGACAAACAAGCGCAATCCAAGCGCTTTTCCAAAGGGGGGATAACGTGGCGGAGAAACCGAACACGTTGAATGGCGCCGAGGCCACAGTGCGCATGCTGCAAGCCCATGGCGTTCGACATATCTTTGGCCTGTGCGGCGATACCACCTTGCCGCTTTATGATGCCCTGGGGCGGCTGGATCACGGCATGACCCATATCCTGACTCGCGACGAGCGCCACGCCGCCTATATGGCCGACGGCTATGCGCGGGTCACTGGGCGACCTGGCGTCTGCGAGGGGCCGTCGGGCGGCGGGGCCAGCTATATTCTTCCAGGTGTGGTCGAGGCGAACGAAAGCTCGGTTCCGATCTTGGCGATCACGACGGATGTGGCCACCACCTCGCGCGGGCGCTATCCGCTGACCGAGTTGGATCAGGTGGCGCTGTTCCGGCCGGTCACGAAGTGGAACGCCAGCCTGGATGACGCGGCCCGCCTGCCCGCCATGATCCGCACGGCGTTTCGCGCCATGACCACAGGACGGCCCGGGGCGGCACATCTGGCACTGCCTTTCGACACCCAGAAAGCTCCGGTGGATATGGCCGAGGTGTGGGCGGATCCGCGGCATGCGACCTTTCCCGCCGAGCCCACCGCGCCCGATCCTGAGGCTATTGCCGAGGCGGCGCGGATCCTGGGCGGGGCACGCAACGCGGTGGCAATCTGTGGCGGTGGGCCAGTCATCGCAGGGGCGGGGGAGGCTTTACTGCGGCTGGCCCGCGCCTGTGACCTGCCGATTGCCACCACTGTGTCGGGGCAGGGGGCGGTGGCCGAGACGGATCCGCTGGCCCTGGGTGTCGTGGGGTCAAATGGCGGGGTACCCGCGACCCGCGCGGTGATCGATCAGGCCGACGTGGTTTTGTTCATCGGCTGCCGCGCGGGCTCGGTCACGACCGAGCGCTGGCGTTCGCCCAAGCCGGGTACGACGGTCATCCACATCGACAGCGACCCGATGGTGGTCGGGGCGAATTATCAGACCGATGTTGCGATTTGCGCCGACGCCCGCCTGGCGCTGGGGGCGCTGGCCGACGCCGTTGATGGGCAGGCCGCGTCTCAGGGTGGCACTGTTCGCGCCAAGGCTGCCTGGGACGCCAAGCTGAGCGACTTCAACGCGCTAGCGGTATCGACCGAGACACCGGTCCGTCCCGAGGCTGTGATCGCCGCGTTGATGAACACGCTTGACCCAGACGCTGTCATCTGCGCCGACCCGGGCACGCCGTGCCCTTACGTTTCGGCCCACTACCGTTGGCCCAGGGCGGGGCGGCATTTTATCACCAACCGCGCGCATGGGGCATTGGGGTATGCGCTGGCAGCCTCGATGGGCGCGCATGTTGGGCGGCCCGGGGTCAAGACCGTCTGTCTGATGGGCGACGGCTCGTTCGGTTTCTGTTGCGGCGAGTTCGAGACGATGGTGCGGCACAAGATGCCGATCACCTCGATTGTGTTCTCGAACGCGACCTTTGGCTGGATCAAGGCGGGTCAACACAGCGGTTTTGACAAGCGCTATTACAACGTCGATTTCAACCGCACCGATCATGCCGCCGTGGCCAGCGCTTTTGGGGTCAAATCCTGGACTGTGACCGATCCCGCGGACTTGCCGGGCGCACTTAAGGCTGCCGTGGCGCATGATGGCCCAACCTTGGTAGACGTCATTTCGCAGCCTTTGCACGAGGCTGCCGCGCCCGTTTCGGAATGGATTGCCTGAGTGTCGGAACTGGATCAGACCATCACTGCCATGGATTTGTGGTGCTTGGCCCTGCCGGTCGTTTCGCGCCGCGATCATGGGATTGGGTCGGTCGAGGGGGCCTGTGAGGTGGTCGTTCTGCGGCTGACCGCCGAAGGGGGCACCCAGGGGTTTGGCGAAGCCTCGCCCTGGTCGGTCTTTACCGGCACGCCCGAGGCAAGTTTTGCTGCCCTTGATCGGTATCTGCGCCCCCTGGTCTTGGGCCGCCGCCTGGTCGAGCGGGCGGCGATCATGGACGAAGCGCGCTATGCGGTTGCCCATTGCACCGAGGCGAAGGCGGCCCTTGAGACGGCGTTGCTGGACCTGACCGGGCGGGCCACTGGTGTGCCGGTTCATGCCCTTCTGGGGGGCAAATGCCGTGATGCGATCCCGCTGTCCTGCTCGATCGCCAATCCAGATTTCTCTAGCGATATCAGGCTTCTTGAACAGCTTGCGGCGGATGGTGTTGGCATCGTCAAACTCAAGGCCGGTTTCCGCGAGCATGCTTTTGACCAGATGCGTCTTGAGCATCTGGCCCAGCATCACCCCAGCCTGGATGTGCGTGTCGACTTCAACCAGGGTCTGAGTATCGAGGAAGCCCCCGACCGGGTGCGCCGTGTCGCCGGTTTTGGTCCAACCTTTATCGAACAGCCGGTCCGCGCCCATCATTTTGCCCTGATGGCGCAATTGCGGGCGGCTGTCGATGTGCCGCTTTTGGCCGATGAAAGCGTCTTCGGCCCAGAAGATATGACCCGCGCGGCGGCCGAGGGGATCTGCGATGGCGTGTCGATCAAGATCATGAAGGCGGGTGGCTTGAACCGAGCCCAAACCACCGCCCGCATAGCCGCCGCCCACGGGTTGAGCGCCTATGGCGGCGATATGTTCGAAGCCGGGCTGGCGCATCTGGCCGGAACACAGATGATTGCGGCCACTCCCGAGATTACATTGGGCTGCGAGTTTTATCAGGCCAAATATTATCTGACCGAAGATATCTTGGAGGAACCCTTCCCGATCCACGATGGCCAGGTCGTGGTGCCTGACAGCCCCGGCCTGGGCGGTCGCCCAGATGTGGACAAGCTGGACCACTACGCAAAGGTGCGCGCGTGACTGGGCCGCGCAAGACAGTTGCTATCGTGGGGGCGGGGATCGTGGGGGTTTCGGCCGCCATCTGGCTGCGGCGCGACGGGCATGATGTTGTCCTGATCGACAAGGCGGGGCCGGGCGAAGGCACCAGCTATGGCAACGGTGGCGTCTTGGCCTCATGCTCGATCGTGCCGGTGACGACGCCCGGGCTGATCCGCAAGGCGCCGCGCATGCTGCTGGATCCGAACCAACCGCTGTTTCTGAAATGGGGATATCTGCCCCCGCTTTTGCCCTGGCTCAGGCGATACCTGTCGCATGCGAACGCCGCCGATACCGCCCGGATTGCTGCGGCACTGGCGCCCATCGTGGGCGACAGCCTGGCTGACCACCAAGCGCTGGCGGCAGGCACTGGGGCCGAGAAGTGGGTCCGGCCGTCGGATTATCTGTACATCTACAATGACCGTGCGCATTTCGAGGGCGACGCCTTTGGCTGGGGCTTGCGCAAGGACCATGGGTTTACGTGGGAGCCGCTGGAGAGCGCGGCATTTCAGGCCTATGACCCGATCTTTGCCCCCGATCTGGGGTTTGCGGTTCGACTGGGCGACCACGGACGCATTGCCGATCCAGGTAAATATGTCAAAGACTTAGCGGCCTATGTTCAGGTAAACGGCGGCCGGATCGTCAAGGCGTTGGTCGAGGATGTCGTGCGCGATGGCGCGCGTGTCACCGGTGTGCGGGCGGGTGGCGAGACGATCCCCTGCGATGCGGTTCTGATCGCGACCGGTGTGTGGTCCAAACCCCTTGCCGCAAAGCTGGGTATGCGGGTGCCGCTGGAGTCCGAGCGGGGATATCATCTGGAGCTGTGGGAGCCCAATTTCATGCCCAAATCGCCGGTGATGATCGCCTCGGGCAAGTTCGTGGCCACGCCGATGGACGGGCGGCTGCGTTTGGCGGGCGTGGTCGAATTTGGTGGGCTTAAGGCCGAACCCTCGGCCGCGCCCTTCGCGTTGCTGAAGAAAAACGCCCTGGCGGCGATGCCGGGACTGCAATGGGAGAAGATGACCGAGTGGATGGGCCATCGGCCCGCACCGGCAGATTCGATCCCAGTGATTGGCGAGGTTCCGGGTGTGAAAGGGGCGTTTCTGGGGTTTGGCCATCACCACATCGGCTTGACAGGCGGGCCCAAGACCGGGCGGCTGTTGGCGCAAATGATTGCCGGTCGCAGGCCTAATATCGACATGACCGCATATGATCCGGTGCGATTTACCCTCTAGACCCCAAGGGATTGCTGACGTTTAACTGTTTCACCAACGAAGGGAGACCACAAAATGAAAACACTGACAAACCTGATGGCGGCCACGGCGCTGACCGCAGCCACGGCTGCGCCTGCTTTTGCCGAGAAGTGGGATATGCCGCTGGCCTATTCCGCCAGTAACTTCCATTCCGTCACAGCTGCCGAGTTTGCCAAATGCGTGACCACGGGCACGGGCGGCGATATCGAGATCGTCACGCATCCGTCGGGCTCGCTGTTCAAGGGCGCGGACATCAAACGCGCGATCCAGACCGGTCAGGCGCCGATTGGCGAGCGGCTGCTGTCGGGCCACCAGAACGAAGACCCGATCTTTGGGGTGGATTCGGTGCCCTTCTTGGCGACCTCGTTCGACGATGCAGCGAAGCTGTGGGAGGCGGCAAGGCCCGCGCTTGAAGAGACGCTGTCCGAGCAGAACCTGACGCTACTCTATTCGGTGCCTTGGCCGCCACAGGGGCTGTACTTCAAGGACGAAGTGAACTCGGTCGCCGATATGGAAGGTGTCAAATTCCGCTCGTACAACAACGCAACCGCGCGTTTGGCCGAACTGACCGGCATGCTGCCGGTGACCATCGAGGCGGCCGAGATCAGCCAGGCGTTTGCTACTGGCGTGGCTGAGTCCATGGTGTCCTCGGGCGCGACAGGATACGACCGTAAGGTATGGGAAAGTCTGAACTATTTCTACGAGGTCGATGCCTGGCTACCGCGCAACTACATCATGGTCAACAGCGATGTCTGGGGTGGTACCTCGGACGCCAACAAGAACGTTATCAACGCCTGTGCGGCCCTTGCCGAGTATGCTGGCACTTGGCGGTCCAAAGAGTACACAGGCTTCACTCTGCAGGGACTGCGTGACGGTGGCATGACCGTGGCCCCGGCCAGCGACGCGCTAAAGGCTGAGTTGCAAGAAATCGGTGCGACCATGACGTCCGAATGGCTGGAAGCCGCGGGCGAAGGTGGTGCTGCCATCGTCGATGCGTTCAAGGCTGAGTGATACGATCTCGGGCGGCACTCACCTGTCGCCCGGACGTACTGCAACAAAAAAAGACGACTAGCGGGGAACGTCATGGCATTGCTTAAAGGGGTCCGTCGGGGCCTGGACGCGCTTTACCTGATGGCGGGCATTCTGGCCGCGCTCAGCCTGATCGCGATCCTGGTCTTGATCGTAGTACAGATGCTGGCGCGTTGGACAGGCGAGGTGTTCCCGGGTGCGCCAGACTATGCCGGTTATGCCATGGCCGCCGCATCGTTCCTGGCCTTTGCGAATGCCCTGAACCGCGGCTCGCACATCCGCGTGTCGATTGTGCTGAATGCCCTTCGGCCCGGGGCCCGTCGGATTTTGGACATCTGGTGCTTTGCCGTGGGCACAGCGGTGATGTGGTATTTCGTGTTCTACGCCTACCGCTTCACCTTTTGGTCCTGGAAGTTCAACGACATTAGCCAAGGCCAGGACCGCACACCACTGTGGATTCCCCAATCTGTCATGCTGCTGGGTGCCGTGATCTTGGCCATCGCGCTGACCGACCATTTGGTGTCTCTGATCTTCAAGGGCCAACACCGTATCATCCGCGATGCGGATGAAAGCCACGGGGCGTAAGCGCATGGAAAACCTGTCGATTATCATCCTGTTTTTGTTCGTGCTGTTCACGCTGCTGGGATCTGGTGTCTGGGTCGGCCTTGCGCTGATGGGCGTCGCCTGGGTGGGGATGGAGTTGTTCACCACCCGGCCCGTCGGGGACGTCATGCTGACCACCATCTGGTCGGCCTCGTCCTCGTGGACATTGACCGCGCTGCCGATGTTTATCTGGATGGGCGAGATCCTGTATCGCACCCGATTGTCCGAGGATATGTTCAAGGGCCTCAGCCCTTGGATGGCGCCGTTGCCTGGCGGGCTGGTGCACACGAATATCGTGGGGTGCACAATTTTTGCCGCCGTCTCGGGCTCATCCGCCGCCACGCTGACGACCGTGGGCAAAATGTCGATCCCCGAACTGCGCAAACGCAATTACCCCGAAACGATGGTGATCGGCACCCTTGCCGGCGCCGCGACCCTGGGCCTGATGATCCCGCCATCGCTGACGTTGATCGTCTATGGCGTGACGATCAACGAGAGCATCACCAAGCTGTTCTTTGCAGGCATTCTGCCGGGCCTGGTTCTGGCGACGATGTTCATGGCCTATGTCGCCATCTATGCGCTGGTCGCCAAAGGCTGGAAACCAAACGTCGAGGCCAAGCTGGCCTTTGCCGAGAAGGTCAGGAACTCGCGTTTCCTGCTGCCGGTCATCTGCCTAATCCTGGTGGTGATAGGCTCGATGTACCTGGGCTATGCCACGGCAACCGAGGCGGCGGCGTTCGGTGTGATTGGTTCGCTGTTGCTGGCGGCGGGCCAAGGGTCGCTGTCGTGGAAGACCTTCACCGAGAGCCTGATGGGCGCCACCCGCACCTCGGCCATGATCGCGCTGATCCTAGCGGGCGCGGCGTTCTTGTCGCTGTCGATGGGCTTTACCGGCTTGCCACGCGGCTTAGCGGATCTGATCGCGCAGTTGGATCTGAGCCGGTTTGAGCTGTTGATGGTGTTGCTGGTGTTCTACATCATCCTGGGGTGTTTTCTGGATGGGATCTCGTCCGTGGTTCTGACCATGGCGGTGGTCGAGCCGATGATCCGCGATGCAGGCATAGACCTGATTTGGTTCGGGATCTTCATCGTGGTGGTGGTCGAGATGGCGCAAATTACGCCGCCCATCGGGTTCAACTTGTTCGTGCTGCAGGGCATGACCGATCACGAGATGAGCTTCATCGCCAAAGCTGCCATCCCGATGTTCCTGATCATGGTGCTGATGGTGTTCGTCCTGATCCTGGTTCCCGATCTGGCAACCTGGCTGCCGAATAACCTGCGTGCGGGGCCGGAGTAGTCACCAAGGTTTCATTGTTCGCGGCGCCAGCCCCCATTGGCAGGCCTGGTCGGACGCGCTACCTCAAAGGCGCGTGCGGGGCGCGTATTGGGGATGTAGATGGCAAAGAACCAGGGACGCAGTAAGGCGCATATCAAGTCGATCAATTTGGCATTGCAGGGTGGCGGGGCACACGGCGCCTTCACCTGGGGCGTGCTTGATCGGTTGTTCGAGGATGGCCGCATCTGGATCGAAGCGGTGTCGGGCACCAGCGCTGGTGCGATGAATGCGGTCGTTGCGGCACAAGGCATGTACGATGGCGGAGGCGATGGCGCGCGGGCCGAGTTAGCGCGGTTTTGGCGCGCGGTATCCACCGCCGGGCGGGCGAGCCCGATTCAGCGTAGCTGGATGGATCAAGTGATGGGCAATTGGTCGATGGACAATTCGCCCGGGTTTCTGATGATGGACCTGATGTCGCGCATGGCCTCGCCATATGATATGAATCCGCTTAAAATCAACCCATTGCGGGATCTTGTTGAAGAGTTTGTCGACTTCGAAAAGGTTCGCGATTGCGAGGATATGCCGATCTTTCTGTCGGCCACAAATGTGGAAACCGGCCGGGTGCGTGTCTTTCAGCGCGAGGAGATCACGCTGGACACGGTTATGGCTTCGGCCTGCTTGCCGGGGCTTTTTCATGCGGTCGAGATTGACGGTGTGCCCTATTGGGATGGTGGTTTCATGGGCAATCCGGTGCTGTTTCCTTTCATCGATCATTCCCCTTGTGAGGATGTTCTTATCGTCCAGATCAATCCGGTGAAACGCGAGGGAACGCCGCAAACGGCCCGGGATATCCAAAACCGGATGAACGAGATCACCTTCAATGCTTCGCTGACAAAGGAGCTGCGGTCGATACATTTCATTTGCCGCCTGCTGGCCGAGGGCCGCGTGTCGGCCAACGAGTTTCGCGACATGAAACTGCATATGATCGAGGGGGGTGAGGCGCTATTGCGTCTCCAGGCCTCGTCGAAATTAAACGCTGAATGGCAGTTTTTGGAGCACTTGCGCGACATCGGTCGGGCGGCGGCCGGCGAGTGGATCGCGCGGCATTTCGACGATATCGGGCGGAAAACGACCCTGGATGTCGGCAATTTGTTTGAGGAAATCGGTACTCAGGTCGACGGCTGACAGGTGAGATCGGCACCCGTAGCGCATGCACGAACCGCCCAAGCGCTTCAGCGATGGTGGCCACGGCTTTTGCCTGGGAAAGTAGTCTTTTCGCAACTTCAATAAGACATTGAAATATTTACAAATAATATCAATAAGCTGTTCCGCGCCCCACAGGGCAGCCCTAGGTTCCGCTAAATATGTTCAAATCCTCAACGGCGTCAGCGAGTTTGCTGACCTCGACCGGGCGGGATAGCAGGTAACCTTGCACCTGTTCGCAGTCCTGTTCGCGAAGCCAATCGAGTTGGCTTTGCGTTTCGACCCCTTCCGCGACGACCGTAGCGCCGATTTGCTTTGCCAATGTTAGAATGAGGCTGATGATCGGCCCCGACCTGGGCAGTTGATGGATGAATGACTGATCGATTTTCAGACAGTTCAGCGGAAAACGCGAGATATAAGACAGGTTGGAATACCCTGTCCCAAAGTCATCGATCGCGATGCGGTATCCCATCCGAGAGATCGCCTCGAGCTTTTGTTCGATCCGGTCATGGTCACCGATCAAAACGCTTTCTGTGATCTCGAGTTCGATTTTCCCAGGCCGGAATTCTGGGTGCCGCGAAAAGGCCTCAAGCGATTGCATCAGGCGCGTGTCGTCGAACTGACGCGGAGAGATGTTGATGGAGAGTTCGAGGTCCAGCCCCGCGCGTTGCCACGCAAGGGCTTGCTCGCATCCCGTCTTAAAGATCAACTGACCTAAATCTTCGATCAAGCCTGTTTCTTCGCAAACAGGGATAAATTCGCCCGGCATCACCAATCCGCGTTGCGGGTGTTGCCAGCGGACGAGCGCTTCGACCGAGACGGCTTTGCCGGTTCTCAAGTCGATACGTGGTTGGAAGTGGAGCACGAATTCGTCATTTTCAACGGCTCGTTTAAGCTCAACTTCGATCAGGTCACGGGCTTTGGCCGCAGTGCCCATTTCGTCGCTGAAAAAGGTCACCCGGTTTCGCCCCGTTTGCTTAGAGGTGTAAAGGGCGATGTCCGCTTCCCGCATAACGGCCGTGAAATCCGCCGAGCTTGGCAGGAAGGTCGCGACACCCATGCTGACGGTCACACTGACGCGCGTCGCATCATGTGTAATGGGTTTTGAGATGATCTCGAGCAAACGCTCGATCTTTGGTGCGAAGTCGGCTTCATTTGGCGTGTCTTCGAAAATTATGACGAACTCGTCGCCACCCAGACGCACAATGATGTCGCTGCTACGGATCGCACCCTTGGCTCGCGAAGCAATCTCTTTCAGGACAACATCGCCCATCTCATGCCCGAGTCGGTCATTGATCTGCTTGAAACGGTCCACATCGAAATAGAGCAACGCACAACGCTCGGTCTGGTATTGTGCCAGCATTGTCATGTGTTGTTGCAAGTAGCTGCGGTTATAGCATCCCGTAAGCTGATCGCTGTCGGCAAGATAGCGGGCCTTGTCCCGTGCGTTTTTGAGCTCGCTCACGTCAACTGCAGTCACAAGAACAGTCGGCTTGCCGGTGACCGCATCCGAGCACTGCTTTGCGGAAAGGTCATACCAGCGTTGCCCCGAGCCGGTGACGACCTTGACGACCATCCGGTGCTCGCCCGACTGCTCCAACTCCCAGACGAGTTCCTCATAGTCTTCAAGATCAGCGAAAATCTCGGAAATGCGATGAGCCGGGTGTATCGAGGTATTGCGCGCGGCGGGGTTCATGTAAAATGCAGGTCCGTTTCGCTCGTACAGGGTGATCATAACGTCGGTATGTAACAGAGCTTCGGCGCTGCGCAGATTGCTTGGTTGGTCATCTGCCCGCCCAACGACCTCACATTGCATGGCCATACGTCCATCGGGCAGCCAAAAACCACGGAAAATAATCATGGTGCTTGTCGGCTCGCCGTTGGGATAAAGCGTCCACATCTCGTTGAACGTGGCATCCCGTTCGATGAAGTCGATCTGATACTGTTTGAGGCGATTCGCGACCGTTGAGGACATGTCTCTGGTCAGATCACGCCGACGTAACACTTCCTCGTTTTCGGCTTGCCACAAGTGGCAAGCCGACGCGTTCGCATAAAGCACGCAGGAGTTGTCAATGTCATAGATCCAAATCGCGGTCTGCAGCCGGCGTTCTGCGGCGAACGGGTCAACGGCGATCTGGGCGCCTTCTTGCGGTGTCGCAAGAAAGGGCCGTGAAGAGCCGAGATCTATTTTGGCATTGCGCATGTCAATCTGTCCCGTGCGAGGCGGCCCTATGCTGCTTTGCTTTTTGATTGACCCAGGTCAGCCAGCGGTTGGAACCCTTCGGTTCGGGTGACCGCGTCGACCCAACGGCGTATCGCGGGAAAATCCCGCATGGAAAGCCCTGCTTCCTCAAGCACATGTACGTATCCGAAAATAGCGATATCAGCGATTGAATATCCCGAAGACAAAACGAACTGGCGGTCGAATAAATGCGCATCCAACCTGAACAGACCAGGTTCGGAAGCTGTTTGCCAGTTTTTTATGTCGGACGCTCGATTTTCTCGCTGTTCTGGCAGGATCGTTGTAAAAAAACGCGCCGGCGAAATGAAGGGTTCCAGTTTCGATTGCTCGAAGAACATCCATTGCAGCGCCTCGGCACGTTCAGCGCTGTCTGTGGGGATGAGGTGGCTGCCCTCTGCCAGGTACCAAAGCATAGCATTGCTTTCCCCGATACCATGCCCTTTATCTGTGATTAAATAGGGAACAACACCAAGTGGGTTGACGTCCAGATATGCCCGCGACTTCTGCTCGCCTTTAAGAACATCAATCAGCGTCAAATCAAAGATTTGACCCAACTGATGCATTGCCAGCCATGGTTTGAAACAATTGCCCGACCCCAGGCATGCATAAAACTTTGTCACAAGAGTTCCCTTTCTTTCCCTTCCAGAAGTTCTCGTTAGGTTCCGAAAGTTAAGGAGGATTGAACTCAGCCGCTTCACAGCCCTAGATTGAGTCTCAATTTGTCCGCTTAATCGATCCAAAGCCAATGCATACAGTTTTAATAATTTAAATATAAATCACAATACAGCACCGCCGCCACGCCGCTATTGCATCAGGCTGCATATAAGCCGCCCTAGGCGCTTAATAATACAAAATTGATTAATGTTTGTGCATATTGCGCATTGTTGCTTCACGAATGTCGATTCGTTAACCAATTAACCTTTTATTAACCAAGATTGTCCTTCTCTTAAGATAGTTATCGGCTATTTAGCAAAACAGTTTGGTTTGATGAGTATTTATTTCAAAAGACAAGAAAGGTTGGTGCGGAACTATGCTAGATTACTCTTCAACAAGACGACCCCTTGCGGCATTTGAGCAGTCGATTGCAGAACAGATTTGGCGATCTAAGTATAAGTACGAGACTGAAAGTGCAGAGGTCGACTATTTCGTCAGTGATACCTGGATGCGGGTTGCCAAGGGCCTCGCTAAAGTCGAGAAGCCGGACCAGAGAAATCGGGTCTCTGCTGCCTTCTACGAAGCGATGGAGGATTTCAAGCTTCTGCCCGGGGGGCGTATTCTTGCTGGCAGTGGGACTGAGCGCAATGTGACACTGGCGAATACGTTTGTGATGCGCACGATCCCCGACTCTGTTGAGGGGATCCTGGATACGATCAAGGATGCCGCCCTGACGATGCAAATGGGCGGCGGTATAGGATTCGACTTCTCGACGATCCGACCAAAGGGTCATCTTGTGAGCGGCCTCGATTGCCCGGCGGCAGGCCCGCTTGCGGCGATGGATATCTGCGACTCGGTTTGCAAGATGCTTGTCACCGGGATGGGACGGGGCGCGATGATGGCGACCATGCGCTGCGATCATCCCGATATCGAAGCCTTCGTCGTGGCAAAGTCAGATCCGGCGCGTCTGCGGAACTTTAATATGTCCGTTATGGTCACGGATGCGTTCATGCGGGCGGTCGAGGCGGATGCTGATTGGGATCTGATTTGGGACGACAAGCCGGTCCGCAGCATACGCGCACGACGTTTGTGGACAGCGATCATGCAGCAGACATACGCTGCGGCGGAACCAGGGGTCCTTTTCATAGATCGGATCAATGCCGGTAATCCGCTTGGGTATCTCGAGAAAATCGGAGCGACAAACTCGTGCGCCGAGCAACCCTTGCCGCCGAACGGGACCTGTCCGCTGACATCCATCAACCTTGCCAGAATCGTCACAGCACCCTTTGCATCGGACGCGCGGCTTGACTTGGAAGAACTGCGTCGGCTGGCTGGGATCGCAGTGCGCTTGCTGGACAATGTGATCGATGTTTCGCGCTATGCCGTCGATGCCCAGTTGCGCGAGGCCCAGAGCAAGCGACGCATCGGGATCGGGGTTACTGGGGTCGCAGACGCGCTGATCATGCTGGGTGTCCGCTATGGCACGCCCGAGGCAGAGCAGTTGGTGGGGGCATGGATGCAAACCATCCAAAACGCGGCCTATCTGGCATCCGCCCAGCTCGCGGCCGAGCGTGGCCCTTTCCCGCTTTATGATGCGGAACAGCACCAGAAGCACCGGGTCATCCAAGCGCTTGATTCGCATGTCCGTGCGGCCATCTCGGAGCATGGTCTGCGCAATGGGGTTTTGACGACCATCGCGCCGACGGGAACAACCTCGATGTATGGCGGCAACGTCTCGTCCGGGATCGAACCTGTCTTTGCGCTGTCCTATCGGCGGAAAATCACGACGCCCAACGGCGCAAAAGCCGAAGAGCCCGTCGAGGATTATGCGGTTTGGCTGTTCCGGCAGATGTTCGGAAAGGCAGCCCCGCTGACGGAGGCTTTCGTGACCGCCCAGGATCTGCGCCCCGAGGACCATGTTCGCATGCAGGCGGCAGCGCAGCGCTGGGTTGACAGTGCCATCTCGAAAACTGTGAATTGCCCCGAGGATATCCCGTTTTCTGAGTTCGAGGATGTGTACCGGTTAAGCTATGATCTTGGTTGCAAAGGATGCACCACGTTCCGGCCCAATGCGGTGACGGGGTCGGTTTTGTCGACATGAGTTGGGGGTCGAAGATAGCGGCGATGTTTCGTTATCTCGGCTTTTTGGGCCGCCCGGATGAGGACGGGCGGGGTGAAGACGGGCGGCTCAGGCCGCCCGTACTTATTCGGCCGGATGCAGCGGTCGGTTCAGACTGGGCACCCACCCACCGGCACCGCAAAGGCGGTTTGTATCGCGTTTTGGGGCAGGGTGTGCTCGAAGCTGATCGAAGCGCGGTAGTTCTTTATGACGACGCTCAAGGCACGATCTGGGTTCGGGATGCGGTGGAATTCGAAGACGGTCGGTTTGTGCCCCTCGAGGGCGGCTGAGGCCCGGCAATTTAGGTGCGACGAATTGCTGAGAGCAGCGGCTTTGTCCGGGCCTTCCTGATGCAGGCCGCTTTATGGGTGACAGGGTGGGCTTTTGCCCGTCATAAGGGTCTAAGATGTCCAAGCGCGTTTCGCATTTCACCACCGCATAAGGATCCGTCATGCCAGCTTTCGCCCGAACCGCAGGCTTGGCGCTTGTGGCTATTGCCATGGTGTCCAAAATGGCCTTCGCAGAAAATCGCATCGACACCCAACTGCCCAATGCACCGGAATTGGCGGCCTATGGCACCCATCCGGTTGGTGTCCGTACTGTCGAGATCGTCAATTCGGACCAGATCGATATTCTTGCGATTGACCCCCAGGCGCCCAAACCAGATGTATGGCCCCGCTATGATCGCCCCCTGACGTTGGAGGTATGGTATCCTGCGGCACCGGACGCGGCGGGTGAGACGGTGTTGGAAGCCTATTTGCGTGACGGCAAGACACTGGTCGCGCTGCACGGTCAAGCAATGCGCGACGCGGCACCGGGGCAGGGGCGCTTCCCGCTGGTCATCGTGTCGCACGGCTATCCTGGGAACCGGTTTTTGATGGCGCATTTGGCCGAGAGCCTGGCCTCCAAAGGCTATGTGGTTGCCTCGATCGATCATACGGACTCGACCTATCGGACCCAGGCCGCCTTTGGCTCGACCCTGGTGAACCGGCCCCTCGACCAAGTGTTCACCCTGGCCGAGATGGATCGGATGTCGACCAACGAGACCTCGTTCTTGAACGGGTTGGTCGATGCCTCGAACACAGCACTTATTGGGTATTCGATGGGCGGTTATGGGGCGGTGATCACGATGGGCGGTGGGGTCACGCGGACCTCGGTCGACTATGCATGGGGCGGGCCGCATGGCACCTTGGCGGTGCATCAGGGCGGGTCGGCCACGCATGCGGCGCTTAGCGATCCACGCATTAAAACCGCCATCGCCTTTGCCCCGTGGGGCATGAACCGGGATTTCTGGGATACTGAGACGTTGAAGGGCATCACAGCCCCGATGCTGTTCGTCGCGGGGTCGGTCGATGATGTGTCCGAGTATGATACCGGCGTCCGGGCGATTTGGCAGGCGACCGTGAATGCGGATCGGTCATTGCTGACATATGAGAATGCCAATCATAACGCTGGCGCGCCGATCCCCGCCCCGCGGGAGGCTGACCGGTTCGACAAAGATCTGGGTTTCAATCTGAGTGAGCATTACAGCGATGCCGTTTGGGACACCGCCCGAATGAACAATATCGCCCAACACTTCGTGACCGCCTGGCTGGGCAAGCACTTGAAGGGCGATCCCGACATGGAGGCGTATCTGTCGCTTGTGCCCCATTCGAACGCGGGCGTCTGGGCGAAGGCCGAGGACGGCACCGATACCCCGGATCATACCCATTGGCTTGGGTTTCCAAATCGCACCGCCAAGGGCCTGAGGTTTGAGGCGCTGGAGGCTGGAAAATAGGAAGGAATGTGGCGCCTTGAGATGGGGTTGGACTGGGCGCATCGCTGATCTTCGTCACATTGGTTAACTTAAGTTTGCCTGCGTTTCCCTATGAATTCGCCTTTTAAAACGCACGTTTGCCCGCCGCACCGTTGAAAAGGCGGTCATCTGGGTTGGATTTAGTGCCCAACGCCCATGGCTGCCGCAGGAACGCGCTGCAATCTGGCCATAGTTTGACCTGAAAATAGCCGCGTTGCGGCGGTGAAGATCCCTCGGTATCGCGCAATTTGGCTCGATATTACATATAGATATATTGCGGAGTGACCATGTCTGTGCCGACATCAAGCCATGATGCCAGTTCCGATCCCAGCTCGGACGCTCCGAGCCCTGCCACACAAATGGTCCAGCATCACCAGGATCAGGCGGCGATGTCTGGCGATCACATGGAGCATATGACGGCCATCGGGCTGGTCGACCCGGCCGATGCGACGCATGTGGCCATCTCGAATGGCGATTGGTTTGATGCCAGCACTTGGGCGGGCGGCGAAGTCCCGGGCGACGATGCGCAAGTTTACATCCCCGATGGGTTCTCGGTCACCTATGCCGGTGAAAGCGACGCGCGGCTGTTCACGGTCGGGGTCGCTGGCGAGCTGCGCTTTGATCCGAACCAAGACAGTAAGATGATTGTCGACACGATGGTCGTGACCCCAAGTGGACGGCTTGAGATCGGAACCGAGGCCAATCCGGTTGGACCGGACGTCAATATCGATATCGTCATCGCCAACAACGGCGCGATCGACACGGCTTGGGATGCACAGTTGCTCAGCCGTGGTGTTGTATCGCTGGGCGAGGTCGAGATCCACGGCAGCGAGATCGATGCGCATATCAAGGTCACCACCGATCCTATGGCGGGTGACACCACGCTTACCCTGGTGGACGAGGCGCAGGGCTGGCAGGTCGGCGACACGATTGTCATCGCGGGCACCCATAATCCCGGTTACAGTGGCATCGGTGCGTCCAAGCGCAGCTACGAGGGCGACACGAACGAGGTGCGGACGATCACCGCGATCGATGGGGATCAAATCACGCTCGACCGACCGCTGGATTATGATCACGACAGTCCCCGCGCTGATCTGAAAACCTCTGTTGCGAATTACTCGCGCTCGATCACCTTCAGCTCTGAAGATGGGGCCGATAGCGCGGTGCACGAGCGCGGCCACGTGATGTTCATGGCTTCGGACGATGTGGAGGTGAAATACGCCGGGTTCGAACACCTTGGCCGCACCGATAAAAGTGTGTTGTCAGCCCCCGCCTCGACCTTCGACAATATCGCCTTCGACAGCAACGTCCAGGGGCGTTACTCGCTGCATTTGCATCAACTGGGCGTCGAGAACCAGGACAATCCGGTGATCATAGAGGGCAACGCCGTCGTCGGCTCGCCTGGATGGGGCATCGCACAGCATTCCTCGCACGCCAATCTAATCAACAATGCCACGTTGGATATTTGGGGCGCCTCTTATGTGTCCGAGGCGGGCGATGAGACGGGGCTGTGGTCCGACAATATCTCGATCGGCAATGTGGGACGCTTTATTATCGAGCGTAATCACGCCAATGTCGCGGCGGGCGATTTGGCCGCGACGGGCAATGGGTTTTGGTTCCAAAGTCGCTTGGTCGAAAGCGCCGACAATATCGCGGTTGCGGCGCGTACCGGCTTTGTTTGGATCGCCCAAGGATCCACCGTGGGCGCGGATCCGCTGCTGGCGGATCAACCGGAATCACTTGGTCTTGGCAGTGATGCGCTTGCCCATGACATGGCCATCGCGCTGGCCCAAAACAACGAGGTTTTTGGCTCGGAACAAGGGGTGACCTTTACCAAGGGTGTAACCGATCAGGGCCACGACATCCGTTCGATGATCGATGGCTTTACCGCCTGGGAGGTCCGCACCGGCGTGAATGTCGAATACACCTCGCATTACACCTTCCGGAACTTCGATCTGATCGCGACCGAAGACATCCCGGGCGAGATCAAGGTCAAGGACGGCTTTCACTTCGGCAATAACGCGTCCGATATGGTTCTGATCGACATCCGGATCGACGGCTTCAACTACGCCTATAACTTCACGGATGTCTTCACCCCCAAAAAGAACGCGACTCAGGATCAGAAGCAGTTCTTTGTGGTCGGCGGGGAGCTCAGCAACCTACTGACGGGTGTGTTCAAGCAAGATGACTGGGCCGACCGCACAACCTTGGTCGACCCCGCGGACATCGTGATCCGCACGCCCACGGTTGATGTCACCGCCTCGGTGATTGGGGCGGATGGCGCCAACCCCGAGGTGATCTTTACCGGCACCAAAACGGACAGTCTGGGCGAGATCCCGATCCCCGCGGGTACCGACGAATACAAAGTTGGCCTGCAGGATCTGAAATATATCCTCAGGAACGATGGATATTACGAGAAAGACGGCAAACACGTCATTATCGTCGAAGCTTATTATCAGGATCGCATCACCGGCGAGTTGATCAAGGTTGGCCATATGGTCGAGGCTGCGGACACCGGCATTTTCACTGGCCGCTACTTTCCCGATTCCAAGTTTAACGGTGCCTTTCCCGAGGACAACGTCGCGCCCGAGGTGACCGACGAGCAGATTGAAACCGCCCCCGGGCGCGCGGTGACCGTGAATGTGCTGGACAATGATCGTGACGCGAATGGTGACGTTGTTTATGTGGATGGTACCGTGCAGCCGATCCACGGGCGTGTCGTCGACAACGGCGACGGCACGCTGACCTATACCCCGGATCCAGGTTTCGCCGGTACCGAGAGTTTCGAATATTGGGTCACGGATGGTTTTGGGGAGTTCACCAAAGCCACAGTCACGGTCCAGGTTGGGACAGCAGTACCGGACCCGAACCCGGACCCAAATACAGACCCCGATGGGGGCGTCACCAGGGTCGGCACCGACGGCGATGACATATTGAACGGCGGCCGGGGGGACGATGACTTGATGGGCGGCCTTGGGGACGACAGGCTTGCTGGCAAATCCGGTGAGGATACGTTGAAAGGCGGTGGTGGTAACGACCGTCTGCGCGGCGGCGATGGCGCTGATAGCCTGCGCGGCGGGATCGGCGATGATCGTTTGAGGGGTGGGGATGGCAACGATATCTTGCGCGGTGCCCGGGGCGAGGATCGCTTGCGCGGCGACGACGGTAACGACCGGTTGCGCGGTGGTCAGGACGACGACCGTCTGCGGGGTAATGACGGTGCGGACCGTCTGCGCGGTGGCGGTGGCGATGATCATCTGCGCGGCGGCCAGGGCGATGACAAGCTGGGCGGCGGGACAGGGGCTGACACCTTTGCCTTTGCAGCGGGCGGTGGGGCCGACACGATCACGGACTTTCGGCTGGGTGTCGACGCGCTGGCCTTGAACGGCATCATAATCGCAACCCGGACCGAGGTTGATACCGACGAGACAGACGGTGAGGACAGCACGCTTCTCGTCTTCGACGATGGCTCATCTGTCCTGCTACAGGGTGTCATCGGCGTCGAAGCAGATACAGATTTACTTTAAGAATGGCGTATAATTATCTGACTAAAAAGTGCTTTTAATTTAAAAATCTGCATACAGACGGCCAAGTTGGCGCTCACGTTGTGGGACAAATGAAGTCAGGGCGAATGCCCGATTGTTCGATAAACGGCGGGATCGGTTTGCCCGCAAACAGCCCAAAGTCCGAGATCAGCGCCGTTCGAAACCCCGCCGCGGCACCGCCCAGAACGTCGGTATGCAGGGTGTCACCGACCATCATAACGCGATCCGGTTCGCAATCTGTCAGCAGCTTTTTGACATCTTCAAAGGCGTTTTGGAATGGCTTGCCGAAGAACACAGGCACCACGCCGGTCAGATCCGCAAGGCGGTGGGCGAAATAGCCCGGCTCGCAACTCAGGCCCGCCTCGCGCGGGGCAACGATATCGGGGTTCGCGACCAGCAGGGGCCGGGGGTGGGCCAGCAGAGCGTCGCACAAAGCGGCCTCGATCGCCGCGTCCATCCGGGCGCTCGACAGCATAAGGAAACCGTCGACCCAGGGTTGGTCTGTGGCTGTCCAGCGCAAAACACGGGCGTCGATGTCCACGAAGTCATCTTCATCAGCACTAATCGCGCCCCAGGTGCCGTGGGGCAAGGTTTCGGTTAATCTGGCTGCACAAACATCCCGGCTGGCGACAACCTCCTCGGGCGCGAAGTCGAAGCCCAAGGTTCGATACTTTCGAAGGGCGGCCGCGCGGGGCTCGCTCGCCGCATTTGTCAGCACCACCAGGCGCTTTCCCAGCGCGCGCAACTCAGCCATACGCGAAACAGCACCTGGAATGGGCCTGAGCCCGACATTGAGCACACCAAAGGCGTCCAAAACAAAGGCGTCAGCCTGGTCTGCGATATCCGCCAGCGATCTCGCGTGGATCGAATGTTTTGGAAACTTCGCCTGCGGCAGCCGGTGGCGTACGTTTTCGTAGCGCGCAAAGGCTTCTTCGGTTGTGAGCGTTTGCTGATAAGTCATCTGCCCCGGTCAGACACTCGAATATCCGCCCTCGATCATCATCAAAGCGCCATTGACAAGATCCGACGCGGGGGAGGCCAGGTAAAGCGCCATATCCGCCACCTCGACCGGCTCGCCGAACCGGCCCAGCGGCGTGGCCGCCAGGAAAGGGTTGGCCTTCTCGGGGGCGCTCCACAGTTTTTGGCCCATCTCGGTCAGCACGACCGTGGGGCAGATCGCGTTGACTTGGATGTTATGCGGCGCGAGTTCGGTCATCAGCGCTTTGGTCAGCCCGTTCAGTCCTGCTTTCGAGGCCGCATAGGCCGCGTGATCGGGCAGGGCGATCACCCCGGTTTGCGACGATATATTGATGATCTTACCGTGCCCTGCCGCGATCATCGGTGGCGCAAGGCCTTTGGCCAGGATAAAGGGCGCGCGCAGATTGAGGGCCATGGTGGCGTCCCAATCGGCGACATCATAGCTGATCGCGGGGCCGACAATCGCGGTGCCCGCGCTATTGACCAGAATGTCTGTGGTCCCTTGCTGCGCCAAGGCCTGCCGCACCAAACCCTCGGCCCCTTCGACGGTGGTTAAATCTGCGGTGACGGTCTCGCAAATCCCGCCGTCCGACAGGATCCGCGCCTGAACCTGTGCCAAGCGTTTCGCATCGCGGCCTGTGGCGAGCACATGTGCCCCCGCTTGGGCAAACACCTCGCAGATCTCGGCGCCGATGCCTGACGAGGCGCCGGTCACCAGCGCATTGCGCCCTTCGATGGAGAACCTTTCGACCCAGTCTGACATGGTCATTCCATATTCGTGTGGGCAGCGCGCATATCCTCGGCGCTGACGCCACGCAGGTCGCGCAGGTGCAGGATCAAGATCTCGAAAAAGAGGAACATCACCGCCTCGAACAGAGAGCCCATCGGCAGGATAGAGGCGGGTCCGTTTTGGTCATTTGCCATTGTTTGCGCTGGCAAATGAACCACATGCCGCGCCTTGCTGGCCAACGGTCCATCGGGTTGTGCCGTGATCACCATGGTTTCCGCCCCAGCCTCGGCCGCCGCCTGCATCAGGCCGTCCACGGTTGCGAAATACCCTGGCCCCGCGCTGACGATCAGCAGATCGCCAGTGCCAATATGAGGCGTCGTCATATCGCCGATCACATGCGCGTCCAGCCCCATATGGAACAAGCGCATGGCAAGGGCTTTGATCATAAGCCCCTCGCGACCAACGCCATAAAGCGCGATCCGGCGGGCGTTCAAGATCGGGACGGCCATCTTGGTGGCGGCATCGGGCAGGGCCTGGGCCAGAACGGCAGCGACTTCTTGTGTGGCTTGTTGCGCGAGGGTGGCGAGGGTCATTCGGCGGCTCCGTTCACGGGTGCGGCGGTAAGGCGCCCAACCACATGCGCGACCGCTTGGTCGAACAGGCCCACCTCTTTGAGGAAATCCAGAACGGTATAGCGGCTACGGATAAAGGCGGCGGTGCGGACCGTTCGCATCATATGCGATGCCGATACGCCGATATCATCGGGTGCGGTGGGCGCCCCGGCTTGCCTTAACATGTCGATCATTGTGTCCTGCCGGAAAAGATGTCGGCGCAACCGGTTCTGAACCCGAGGCCAGTCTCTTTTCACACGGGTCAGCCGCGTTTTGAGGACGTCCCGGTCGACCCATTTCGCTGCGGTTTCGACCTTGGCCCGCGCCGCGATTTGCGGGTGGTCGATCACTTCGTCCACCTTGGCCTGTTGCGTGGCCAAATCAGGGAAGGTGTGGGTCAACTGGTCGACGTCAAGGCGTGTCAGATCCTGCGCCAGCAGCCAGTCAAACAGGCCCAAGGTCACTGTCGTTCCCACCGCCACCGCCGCGCCGTGCGAGACTTTGCGACCACCGTGGCGAAGCCCCTCCATCTCCCACATATGGGCAATTTGGTGATCGGCCCCAGATGCTGGACGCGAGGTTGCATGAAACTCCATCGCAAAGCCGACTGCGGTCAGCCCGATGAAGAGCCGCGCCATGGCGTCGAAATCGCGCGCCATCAGATGCTGGGGATCGGCCAACCAACCGTGAAGGTTGTCTTGGACCAGCGGCCAGGCGCGGTCGTCAATGGCCTCGGCCCCAACAAGATCCGCCAGAATCCAGTCCCCCCCCGCGGGCGATTTGCCCGCCAGATCGCCATAGCCCCAGCCCGTCATTTCGCGCGGCGCTTTGGCGATTACATCCAGATCGGCGATCAGTGCGATGGGCGCCCGGGCGGGGATGGTCACCTTAAACCCGCCCTCAGCCAGCGGCGCGCCCGCGCTGGTGTAGCCATCCATCGAGGCCGCGGTGGCCACCGAGAGATAACGCCGGTCGGTTCGAAACGCCGCGTATTTCACCAAGTCATTGATCACGCCCGAGCCGACGGACACCGGGAACGCGTCAGGGTCCGCCGTCAACGTTTGCACAAAGGGTATGGCTTGTTCCACCGCCGCTTCGGGCAACGGGTCGGCGGGCAGCACTTGGGTCTCGACGTGAAAACCCGCATTGGTCAGGCCGTCGCGCACCGGCGCGCCAGCGGCGGCGAAACCCGCGCTGTCGGCGAAGAGAACCGCCCTGCGGTGCGGTGTCAGCCCAGCAGCCAGGGGACCGGTATTGCCGATCACACCCCGGTCGATTTGCACCGCTTGGGTGACCTTTGAAGCCCGCACCGCTGGGGCAATCAGCTTTTCGATCTGCGACATCCAACTGGCCATCACCCCGCCGCCCCCAAAGGGTCGTTAGACAGTGTCGTCCCGTCAGATCCGAACTGGTGCAGCCGGGCCGGGGGCAGGGTAACACCGACGATTTGGCCCGCCGCGGTGGCATCCTCGCCATCGGTTTTGACGACCAAACGATTGCCGTCCGGGGCGCTCAGATACAGGTAGCTCTCGCCGCCCAACAGCTCTTTGACCGCGACGTTCAAGTCCAGCATGCCAGTGCCGGGTGTGGTGAGCGCCACGTGCTCGGGCCTTATGCCGATCTTTGCGGTCCCATCCAACAGGGCAAGCGGCTGCGCCGCCGCGCTGTCCCGGGGCAGGATGTTCATCGCGGGTGAGCCGATGAACCCTGCCACGAATTCTGTCCTGGGTCTGTGGTACAATTCCATAGGGGGGCCCACCTGTTCGACCCGGCCACCGTTGAGCACGACGATCTGGTCGGCCATTGTCATCGCCTCGACCTGGTCATGGGTCACATAGATCATTGTTGCATTCAGTTCGCTGTGCAAGGCCTCCAATTCGACGCGCATCTGCACACGCAGTTTGGCGTCCAGGTTCGACAGCGGCTCGTCAAACAGGAATACCTTTGGGTTTTTGACGATCGAGCGGCCGATGGCGACCCTTTGGCGCTGTCCGCCGGACAACTGGCCTGGTTTGCGGTCCAGCAGCTCGGTCAGTTGCAGCACCCGGGCGGCTTCGGCCACGCGCGCTGCGCGTTCATCGGCCGCGATGCCGCCGACTTTCATCCCGAACTCCATATTCGCCCGCACGCTCATATGCGGATAAAGCGCGTAGGATTGAAACACCATCGACAGATCGCGATCCGCCGGTTCCAAGTCGGTCACATCCCGATCACCGATCACGATTTGGCCCGAGTCGATGGGCTCTAGCCCCGCGATCGTGCGCAGCAAAGTGGACTTGCCGCAACCGGATGGACCAACGAAGACGACGAATGTTCCATCAGGCACGGTCAGGGTGACATCCGTCAGGGCCCGGACCGCCCCATAAAACTTAGTGATCCCAGTGAGTTCGACGGTTGCCACAGGGCGGTCTCCCTAACGTATTTCGCGTCACGGGGGTGCTTGGTCTGCGAAACCATATTGACTTTCTCCCGTCACTTACATTTGTATGTCTTGTGATACAAATGCTTGTCAATAGCGTGAAAAGGGAGGGACCAATGAAAATGAGAAAGCTGCTTGCGTCGACCGTGCTGGCCACCAGCCTGGCACTGGGGGCCGTGACAACGGCATCGGCCTGGAGCCTGGAGGAAGCCGCGAAACCCTATGCGGGGACCACTGTGGATGTCGTATTCCTACTGCGCCCGGGCTATGAGGCCATCGAGGCGATGTTGCCAGAGTTCGAGGCGGCGACCGGCATCAAAATCAACATTATCAAGCACCCCTACGAGAATGCCCTGGGCGAGCAGGTCCGCGATTTCGTGGCCGGCGGCGACTTGGACATCGCGTTGATCGATCTGGTGTGGATCGGCAATTTCGCCGAGAACGAGTGGATTGAGCCGATGGATAAGTTCACGTCGAACCCCGATTTAGCCGATCCGGACCTGGATATGGATGACTTTTTCCCCTTGGTCCTGAACGCTTTTGGCGGCTGGAATGACGTCGTCTATGGTCTGCCGTTCGACAACTATTCGGGCTTGCTGTTCTACAACAAATGCCTGCTTGAGGAGGCCGGCTTCGACGGTCCGCCCGCCACTTGGGAGGAGTTGAAGGATACCTATGGTCCGGCCCTCACAAAGGACGGCAAATACGCCTATGCCCTGCAATCGAAACGTAACGAGACCCAGTCAGCCGACAGTTTCGCGCGGGTGATCTGGCCCTTTGGCGGTTCGTTCCTGGACGCTGATTTCAAATCGAACTTGATGTCCGCCGAAAGCCAGGCAGGTCTGAAATTCCGCCAGGACCTGATGCAGTACATGCCTGACGGTATCGTCGCTTACGATCATGCCGAGACGGTGAACGCCTTCAGTCAGGGCGATGTGGCGATGATCACCGAATGGTCGGCGTTCTATTCGACAGTGGTCAGTCCGGACACCTCGAAGGTGGCCGATTGTGTGGCCATCGCACCGGAACCGTCGGGACCTGCGGGTCGTAAACCCGCCTTGGGGGGCTTCTCGCTGGCGGTTGCAAGCCAGGCGGACGAAGATGAACAAGCAGCGGCCTATCTGTTCATCCAATGGGCAACGTCCAAGGCGAACGCGGGTGAATATCTTGAGCGTGGCGGCGTGCCCGCGCGTCAGTCGGCCTACACAGATCCCGCGCTGGCCGAGACCTATAAGTTCATCCCGGCCTTGGTTGAAAGCTGGCAAGACGGTGTGCCCGAGTTCCGCCCCCGCTTCGCCGAATGGCCCGAGATCACCGAGATCGTCCAGGAGTGGGGCACCAAGATCATGTTGGGCGAGGTGACCACCGAAGAGGGCGCGCAAGAGCTGGGCAGCCGGATGGAAGCCGTTCTGGATGAGGCCGGTTATTACAGCGGTGAAAAGCCTTTAGCGCAATAACTTAATGTGCAGGGGCGGCCTGTGCCGCCCTTGCACCCTATAGGGCGGCCCGATGCGCGGAAAAGTCTCTCGTAAAACGATCTTTGGTTTTCTGGGCCCCTCGGTTATCGCCCTGGCGCTGATCGGCATCGCACCATTGTTGTATGCGCTGTGGACCAGCCTGCATTTCTTCAACCTGACCAAACTGAAGAAGGTCAAGTTTGTCGGCTTTGAGAATTACACCTCGGTCCTGACGGACGAGGTGTTTTGGCAAGCGATGGGACGAACGTTCTTTTTGCTGGGCGTCTCGCTGCCGCTGCAATTGGGGTTGGGGCTGGGGATCGCGCTGATCCTGCACAAGCCGGGCCTGACCCTGCTCAAGACCCTAGCGCGCCTCAGCTTGGTGCTGCCGATGGCCACGACCTATGCCGTGGTCGGCCTGTTGGGGCAGGTGATGTTTAACCAGAAATTCGGCGTGATCAATCAGTTCCTCTCGCCCTTTGGCGGCGGCAACATCAACTGGATCGGTGACAGCACCAATGCGTTCGCGATGATCGTCTTTTGGGACGTTTGGCAATGGACACCTTTCGTGGCCCTTGTCTTGCTCGCGGGCCTCACCACCGTCCCGGGCGAGATTGAGGAGGCCGCGCGGCTGGAAACCAAACGCTGGTGGACCGTGCTGCGCTATGTCCAACTGCCGTTCCTGATGCCCGGTCTGGTCGCGGTGCTGATCCTGCGGACCGCCGACACGCTGAAGCTGTTCGACATGGTCTTTACCTTGACACGCGGTGGGCCAGGATCCTCGACCGAGTTCATCTCGTTGATGATCCAAAGGGTGGGCTTTCGCGGGTTTGACCAGGGGTTGGCCTCGGCGCAGGCGATTATTCTGCTGATTATCACGATCATCTTGGCGCAGATCTATATCCGCGTCTTCTATCGCGAGGTCTGATCGATGGCCGCAAACGCCGCCGCGCGCCGTTCGATGGTTTGGCAGATTGTCCTGCTGGCGCTGATCATGCTGGTCTGCGTCTTTCCGTTCTACTGGATGGTCACCACCTCGCTGAAAACCCAGATCGTGGCGCTGGAAAGCCCGCCGGTCTGGCTGTTCGAGCCGACGTTGAACAACTACCGCGAGGCGTTGTTCGAGGATGGCGTGCTGCGCACCCTGATCAACTCGCTGATTATCGCCATTTGCACAACAGCCCTGGCGCTGTGCCTTGGCGTCCCGGCAGCCTTTGCTTTGGCGCGGTTCGAATTTCGCGGCAAAAAGGATCTGTGGTTTTGGTTTATCACCAACCGCATGGTCTCGCCCATTGTGCTGGCGCTGCCGTTCTTTCTGATCGCCCGGAACTTGGGCATGTTGGACATGCACATCACGCTGGTGCTGATTTATCTAACGTTTAATCTGCCCATTGTCATTTGGATCTGCACCGACCAGTTCCGCTCAATCCCCTACGATCTGGACGAGGCCGCGCGGCTTGAAGGCGCGTCACAACTGACCATCCTGGCCAAGATCTGCCTGCCGCTCGCGATGCCTGGCGTGGCGGTTTCAGCGATCTTTTCGTTCATCTTTTCATGGAACGAATTGATGTTCGGCCTGATCCTGACCCGCACCGCCGCCAAAACCGCCCCCGCGATGGCCGTGTCGTTCATGGAGGGGTATAATCTGCCCTATGGAAAGATCATGGCGACCTCGACCCTGATTGTCATTCCGGTGTTGATCTTTGCCTTGCTGGCCTCCAAGCAACTGGTGCGTGGGCTGACGATGGGCGCCGTGAAATAGCCAAAGGTCGCCGCCATGCCCCGCCCCCCCAAGATCGAACAGGTTGATGCGGACGAGCAGCTTATGGTTCGTTTGGCCTGGGCGTGCGAGCTTGAGGGCATGACCCAGGCCGCGGCGGCGGCGCGCTTTGGGGTGACACGGCTAAAGGTCAACAAAGCACTGGGCGAGGCGCGCGCGCGGGGTATCGTGCGGATCGCGATCAACTCGGCCTTCGCGCCCTGCGCGGACCTCGAGTTCGCGCTGTGCGAACGCTTTGGATTGGAGGCGGCCAGCGTCGTGCCCTTGGCGGGGCCCGGCTCGGACCTGCATACGATGATCGGCTCGGCCCTGGGGCAGCATTTGGCGGGGTTTTTGGCGCGGCCCCAGATCAAGCTGTTTGGGATGTCTTGGGGCAATACGTTGAACATGGCGACCCGGTTTATGCAGCCGATCAACCGCCCGGACCTTGAGATCATTTCGGTGATGGGCGGGCTGTCCAAAGGGTCCGACATCAACAGTTACGAGATCACCACGCGCCTGGCGGATCTGTGCAACGCCAGCCACAGCTACTTCACCGCGCCGATTTATGCGGGATCCCGCGAAAGCCGGGATCTGCTGCAATCGCAAGCGGTGTTTCGCACGACGATCGAGAAGATCCGCGCGGCGGACGGGCTGGCCATGGCCGCCGGGAATATGGAAAACTCGCTGCTGCTAAAGGACGGTCTGCCCGAGGATATCGATGCCGACGACCTGCGCCGGGCCGGGGCGGTGGGTGACATCATGGGGTACTTCTTGGACGAAAACGGCGATGCTTTGGATCACCCCATTAATGACCGTGTGTTGGGTTTGAAGCTTGAGGATCTGAACGCTATTTCCAACGTCATTCTGGCCGCAGGTGGCGCCAGCAAACTTCCCATTCTGCGCGCGTTGCTGCGCCGGGGCTGCGTCAACATGATCGTGACGGACGAGGGGACCGCCGCGAAATTGGCTGGGACATGAGCGTCTTTGCTGGCATCGACCTGGGGACCTCGGGCATTAAGATCGCGCTGGTGGACGCTGCGGGCACGTGTCTTGCCCAAGCGGCGCGACCCTGCGTCGTTGATCGCCCCCATCCGGGGTGGAGCCAGCAGGATCCACAGCTTTGGTGGGATTGTGTCGTTGCGATTTTCGATGACTTGGCCACAACGCATCCTGACATTATGGCGCGACTGGCGGCGATCTCGCTTTCCGGGCAGATGCTGGGGCCGGTGCTGCTGGATGCTGACAACAGGGCTGTGACACCCTGCATCCTGTGGAATGATCAGCGGGCCTTGGCGGAATGCGCACAGCTTGTGGCACGGGTGCCCGATATTGGCTGGCGGACCAATGGCCAACCGGATCCTGGGTTGACGGCGCCCAAACTTCTGTGGTTGGCGGAACATGCCGCCGAGGCGTTGGACCGTGCGGACATCCTGATGCTGCCCAAGGACTATGTTCGCCTGCGCCTGACGGGCGAGCGGGCGACCGAGGTCAGCGATGCCGCAGGCACGATGATGATGGATTGTGCCACAGGCGCTTGGGATGACGAATTGATTGCAGCCGCAGGCTGGGACAGGGCCAGGCTGCCGCGGCTGCTGAAATCCTATGATCCTGCGGGCCGGTTGCGGGCGCGCTTGTGCCAGCGGTGGAAGACCCCGGCGACGGTGCTTGTCGCGGCAGGTTGCGGGGACAATTATGCAGCGGCGCTTGGGGTCGGCGCGTCCAAGTCGGGGCAGACAGCGCTCAGCCTCGGCACCTCGGGGGTGATTTGCGCGGTCGATGGGGCGTTTCATCCCGCCCCGGATCGGGCGGTATTGACCACACCGCATGCCGCCCCGGACACTTTTCTGTCTATGGGTGTCGTGATGAGTGCGACCCAGTCGCTGGATTGGCTCAGCGCGATCACATCCACCCCCGCCGCCGATCTGGCCGACCAGGCCGCAGATCGCGCTGCGAAAGGCATTGCCGGGCGCCCCCTCGCGCGGCCCAGCATCACCGGCGTGCGCACGCCGGACAATCGCCCCGACGCCGGGGCGGTGTTCCGCGATATCCGGGCGGTGTCGGACAAAAGCGATCTTGCCTATGCGGTTCTTGAGGGGGTCGCGTTTCAATTCTACGATTGCTACTTGGCCCAAACCGCCGCACAGGTCCCGATCCAGGATATCCGCGCGGTGGGCGGCGGGACCCGCTCGGCCCTGTGGGTCGATCTGATCGCCACATTGCTGGACGCGGAAATCGCCCTGCCGGAAAATGGCCCCATCGCGGCGTGCCTTGGGGCCGCGAAGCTGGCGCAAGCCGCCCTTGAGCCGACGCAGATCGACGCCATTCTCAGCCGTCGCCAAGCCACCCCGGCCGCCGCAGTACCTGTTCCAGCTTGGCGGCAGGTCCTGCTCGAACGCCACGCCCAGTTTCGCACGCTGCCATTTGGCTAGGGGTGCTCTGCGTCAGTGAGGAAATGGAATGAGGAGGGGGTTAATATGCAAGGTTTCGGAGTTCACACCAGCATGTGGACCATGAATTGGGACCGCGAGGGTGCCGAACGGGCGGTGGCGGCGGCGGTCGACTACAAGATGGATTTCATCGAAATCGCCTTGCTCAACGCGCCTGCGGTGGATGCCGGGCATACCCGTGCCCTGCTGGAAAAGGCACAGATGCGCGCGGTTTGCTCGCTGGGTTTGCCGCAGCCGGTTTGGGCTTCGGTCAATCCTGACGGGGCGATTGATTACCTGAAGGTGGCGCTCGACAAAACCAAGGCCCTGGGCGGCGAGGCATTGTCCGGTGTGACCTTTGGGGGCATCGGCGAACGCTCGGGCCTGCCCCCGACGGAAGGCGAACTCAGCAACGTTGCCCGCACGCTTCAAGCTGCTGCGGCCTATGCCAAATCCATTGGCCTGTTGTTCGGGATCGAGCCGGTGAACCGCTATGAGAGCCACCTGATCAACACCGGTTGGCAGGCGCGCGATATGATCGAACGGGTGGGGTCGGACAATATCTTCATCCATCTCGACACCTATCACATGAACATCGAGGAAAAGGGCGCGGGCAACGGTATTTTGGATGCGCGCGACCATCTACGCTATATCCACCTTTCAGAAAGCGATCGCGGCACCCCGGGCGAAGGGACCTGCGACTGGGGCGAGATCTTTGCGACGCTCGCCGCAATCGGCTTTAGGGGTGGGCTGGCGATGGAGAGCTTCATCAACATGCCGCCCGAGATCGGCTACGGCCTGTCCGTCTGGCGCCCGGTGGCCGAGAACCACCAAGCAGTGATGGACAAAGGCTTGCCGTTTCTGCGGGGTAAGGCGCGGCAGTATCGGCTGATCTGAAGGGGTGCGCGGTAAATGCGCATCCCGCAGGTGTTTTTGGGCTTTGACGGCGCCAGGTTCCCCTATTCTGCGGGGACGTAGCGTTGGACAACCAGCCGCAGCAGCCCGAAGCTGCTGTCGCCGACACGGCCCAGACCGACCATATAGGTGCCGGGTTGCAAGGGGGTGGCGATGCGGGCGTTGGTCTCGTCGCCGCCATCGTCATCGCTGCTGATGGGGCGGCCAAACTCGTCGAACAATCGCAAGGTTGGGTCGACCAACCCGGCGCCGATCCCGTCGATCACCACCAGGCCAGGGGCGGTCAGATCGAAGCTGTACCAGGACATCTCGTCACCCGCGATCACGTCGTCTTGCAAGGTGGTTTGCAGCGGACCCAAGGCGGTCACCGGATAGCTGCCGTCGGCAGGTGGACTGGCCTCGCCCGTCGCGAAAAGGCGGCGCGTGGCAGCCTGTGGGTCGAAGACCGAAACGGTCACGGTGATCGGGGCGGCGGTCTCGCCCAACAGGCGCACCGCAATACAGTAGTCCCCAGCGGACAACGGGTCAGTCAGGTCGAGGCGGGCGTTCAATCCATCGGCGTCGTCATTCTCACCAACCAGGCGCCCCTGACCATCAAACAGTTTCACGGCAGGGTCATGGTCGTTGTTTGCGGCGCTGATGGTCAGCGCCGTGGGCTGGTCCAGAGTGAAGCGGTAGAAGGGCGTCTCGCTGGACATGCCGGTCGCGACCAGGCCGCCGCTGGCCATAGTATCGACGCTGACAGTCAGGGTTTCGGCGGGCGTATCGGGGGTGCAGACCTGCTCGCTGGCGTCGGCCTGCGTTGGGGTGGTCATCGCCTCGTGCTCGATCCGGCCCACTTGGATGGTTGCGGTCATTGCACTGTCGTCAAAGCCCGCCGTAACCAAGCAATAGGTGCCCGCGTCCAATGTCATTTCGATACGCGAGGCCAGATTGCCGCCGCCGTCGTCATCCTCGGCAAGTTGTTCGCCAGTGTCGGTCAGCAGGCGTATAATCGTATCGCCAGCGCCTTCGGGGCGGGCCTCGAGGCGGACATCCGTGGGTTCGGAGAGGGCGAATTGGGTCACATGCGGCTCGGTGCCGTTGATCGCGACGGGCTGCGCGAGAGGCCCCTCGGCGATGCTGATGTCCGAGGCCTCAGCGCTGCCCCCCGCCCAGTCCGAGGGCTGATCCGGCATGCCGCAGACGGCTTGGGCCACGGCGCCGGTGGCGGTCAGGGCCAATGTGGCCAGGGTGAGAGCGAGGGTTTTGCGGGGCATTCGGGTCTCCAGACACAGTGGATTTTGCGGAAAGGGGTAACATGTTCGCGAAGGCTGAACTATGGGTTTGCTCGTTTCGAGGTGCGTACCTCAAAAAATATGTAGACATGAGGTGCGTACCTCAACTAGCGTCTGAATATCGGGGCGGCGAATCGTGACCGCCCCCACAAAATGAAAACCTTGGGAGGGACTGTGATGAGAAACATGAAACTGGCGACGGTAAGCGCGCTGAGCCTTGCGGCGGCCGGACTGCCCCCCGCAACGGCGCAGGCCGAGGATCTGACACTGTGCTGGGCGGCCTGGGATCCGGCCAATGCGTTGGTCGAGTTGAGCAAAGAATTCGAGGCTGAAAGCGGCCATTCCATGAGCTTCGAGTTCGTTCCTTGGCCCAATTTCGCTGACCGTATGCTGAACGAGCTGAACTCAGGCGGCAAGCTGTGCGACCTGCTGATCGGCGACAGCCAGTGGATCGGCGGCGGGGCTGAGAACGGTCATTACGTGAAACTGAACGACTTCTTCGATTCCGAAGGGATCAGCATGGGCGATTTCGCCGATGCGACCGTCTATGCCTATTCGACCTGGCCCAAGGGTTCGCCGAACTACTATGCACTGCCTGCGATGGGCGATGCGAACGGCTGGTTCTACCGCAAGGATTGGTTTGCGCGCGAGGATATTCAGGCGGACTTCAAAGCCGCCACGGGTCGCGATCTGGCCGAACCGACAAGCCAAAAGGAATTGCTGGAAATCGCCCAGTTCTTCCAGGGCCGCGAGATCGACGGCCAGACCGTCTATGGCGCCGCGATCTTTACCGAGCGTGGGTCTGAGGGGATCACGATGGGCATCACCAGCGCCCTGTACCCCTGGGGTTTCAAATACGAGAATACGCCTGGATCCTATGACATGGAGGGGGCTGTGAACTCGCCCGAGGCCGTGGAAGCCCTTGAATTCTATAAAGAGTTCTATCAGACCGCGACACCGCCGGGCTATACCAATTCGTATATGGGCGAAAGCCTGGACGCGTTCAAATCCGGTCAGGTCGCCATGGCGATGAACTGGTTCGCCTTCTTCCCGGGGCTTTATGCCGATCCGAACACCGGTGGTGACAAGATCGACTTCTTCGTGAATCCGCCGCAGAACCAGGCCGGCTCGACCCTGGGCGGGCAGGGCATCTCGGTCGTCGCTTACTCCGACAAGCAGGATGCGGCGCTGGAGTACATCAAGTGGTTCGCGCAGCCCGACGTGCAGGCCAAGTGGTGGGATCTGGGCGGCTATTCCGCGCATAAATCGGTGCTGGAAGGTGACGGGTTCGAGGCCAGCGCGCCATTTGCGGGCGACTTCCTTGAGGCGATGGATGCGGTGCAGGACTTCTGGCAAGAACCGGCCTATGCCGAGCTGCTGCTGGCAATGCAAAAGCGCATGCATGACTATGTCGTTGCCGATCAGGGCACAGCCAAAGAGGCGCTCGATCTGCTGATCGAAGACTGGACTGAGGTCTTCGAGGACGAAGGCAAGCTGTAACCCAGAACCGGTCCCGGGCCTGTCCCGGGAGCGTATGGCCGGGCAGGTAAACCCCAATACTCGCCCGGCCTCTTTGCCCAACCCCGGATCGCCTCCGGGGCCCGGCCCCGCTCAACCAGCCGTTGGATCCCCGATCGATGTCTCAGACCACCCTCGACCAAGCCGCCCAGGCCACGCCGCCAAGGGCTGCCCGCAGGATCAAAGGCCTGTCCGATCGGGCCATCGCCTGGATCTTTGTAGGGCCGACGATCTTTCTGCTGCTGGCGATCAACATCTTTCCGCTGATCTGGACGATCAACCTGAGCTTCACCAACTTCAAGGCGAACCGTGCCAACCGAGCGGTGGAGTACATCGGTTTTCGCAATTACGAGCGGATCCTAACAGACAGCGACATTTGGCTGTCGATGCAGGCGACGGCGCATTTCCTGTTCTGGACGATCTTTTTTCAGGTCCTGATCGGATTCACCCTGGCCTGGCTGATCAACAAGAAATTCAAGGGCAACGACCTGTGGACCACGATCATTGTGCTGCCGATGATGCTAAGCCCCGCTGTGGTGGGCAACTTTTGGACCTTCCTCTATCAGCCGCAGATCGGCCTCTTTAACTACGTCGTCGCCTTTTTCACCGGGGCGGACCCATCCAGCTTCGAAATGCTGGGGTCGGTGAACCTGGCGCCCTGGTCGATCGTGATCGTCGACACTTGGATGTGGACGCCTTTCGTGATGCTGATCTGCCTGGCCGGGCTGCGCTCGATCCCCGACTATATCTATGAGGCGGCCGAGATCGACCGGGCCAGCAAACTGCGACAGTTCTTTACCATCACGATCCCCATGGTGCTGCCCTTCCTGATGCTGGCGGTGCTGTTCCGCGGCATCGAAAACTTCAAGATGTTCGACCTGGTGGTGCAATTGACCGGTGGCGGGCCGGGGTCGGTGACCGAATTGGCCTCCATCAACCTGAAGCGCGAGGCCTTCGAGAAATGGCGCACCGGGTATTCCAGCGCCTTTGCGATCATCCTGTTCGTGACCGTCTTCGGCCTGGCCTCGATCTATGTCAAAGCCCTGAACAAGGTGAAAGAGCGATGAGCGCGCATTCCATCACCGAGCCGTCGTCGCGGCAAAAATGGGTCGCGGGTACGCTGGTCATCCTGTACGCGCTGATCACGATTACGCCGCTGATCTGGATCCTGATGACCGGTTTCAAAACGCCGCCTGACAGCATCAGCTATCCGCCCAAGGTGGTCTTCACCCCCTCGCTTGAGGGCTATGTGAACCTGTTCACCACCCGAACCCGGGTCAGCCCCGAGGCGCTGGCCGCCCTGCCGCCGCCCGCGAATTTCGCCGAAGAGATCGTGCGCAATCGCAATATGGTCATTGCCGGACCGTCGAAGTTTGGTGAGCGGTTCATGAACTCGGTGATCATAGGGTTTGGGTCGACTTTCCTGAGTATTTTCCTGGGCACTTTGGCAGCCTATGCGTTCAGCCGGTTCAAGATCCCGCTGGCGGATGATCTGCTGTTTTTCATCCTATCAACGCGGATGATGCCGCCCATCGCGGTCGCGATCCCGATATTCTTGATGTACCGGAACTTGGGCCTGTCGGACACGCATCTGGGGATGATCCTGCTGTATACGGCGGTCAATATCAGCCTGGCGGTCTGGCTGTTGAAAGGCTTCATCGACGAGATTCCGCGAGAATACGAAGAGGCGGCGTTGATCGACGGCTACACCCGGTTTCAGGCGTTTTATAAGGTGGTGCTGCCGCAGGCGGCGACGGGCATCGCCTCGACCGCGATCTTTTGCCTGATCTTTGCGTGGAACGAGTATGCCTTTGCGGTGCTGCTGACCAGCGGCACCGCGCAGACCGCGCCACCGTTTATTCCCACGATCATTGGGGTGGGTGGCTTGGATTGGCCCGCGGTGGCGGCGGGGGCGACGATTTTCCTGCTGCCGGTCATGATCTTCACCATCCTTTTGCGCAAGCATCTGCTGCGGGGGATTACCTTTGGGGCGGTGCGGAAATGAAGGGATCTAAAAGAGAAATGCCTCCGGCGGGGATATTTTTGGGACAAAGTGGGGGCGCGCGATGAGCGGGTTTTTTAGCGGGCTGGTGCGGTTGCGCCGGGGCTCCTGGGAGATGGTGGCGACGGTTCTGATCGGCCTGGGGGTGGTGATGCTGATGCAGCCCTTTGTGCTGTGGGCCTTCACCTATTCCTTCATCACAACGCTTGTGGGCACGGTGATGTTTATCATCGTCAGCCATTTTCCGGAATGAGTGCGATGCCGACAAATGTCAGGGCGGTTTTCGAAGGGTATCCCGCTGCGGCGCAGGCTGTGTTGGGCCAGGTGCGGGGTCTGATTTTTGAGGTGGCGAAGGCCCGTAGCGTGGCGCCGGTAACCGAGACGGTGAAATGGGGCGAGCCTGCGTATTTACCCGCCTGCAAGGCTGGGACGACGGTGCGGCTGGGGTGGTCGGCGAAGCGGCCAGATGTTTGTGGGATGTTCGTGCATTGTCAAACCTCGCTGTTGGACACCTACCGCGCACGGTTTTCCGGCGAATTGGCATTTGAGGGGGATCGGGCGGTGGTGCTGCCGCTGGACGTGCCGGTGCCTGAGGGGGCCCTGGCGGAGTGTATCGCGCTGGCGCTGACCTATCATCAGAAGAAGGTGCGGGCGCATGGCTGAGATTGTGATCAAGAACGTCCGTAAGGAGTTTGGCGATTTCGTCGCCGTGAAAGAAAGCTCTTTCACCATTCAAGACGGCGAGTTCTTCATGCTGCTTGGCCCCTCGGGCTGCGGAAAGACCACCACATTGCGAATGATCGCGGGGCTGGAACTGCCGACCTCGGGTGAGATCTTTCTGGATGGTGAGGAGATCAGTCAGAGGCCGCCCTCGCAGCGCGATATTGCCTTTGTTTTTCAGATGTTTGCGCTATACCCGCATATGAATGTGCGACGCAATCTGAGCTATCCTTTGGTCAGCCAGGGCATGGCGCGGCGGGACGTGCGGGCCAAGGTGGACGAGGTCGCGGGGATCTTGGGGATCCGCGATATCCTGAACCGACCCGTCGGCGGTCTGTCCGGCGGCGACCGGCAGCGGGTGGCGCTGGGGCGGGCGATTGTGCGCGATCCCAAGGCCTTTATGATGGACGAACCGCTGGGCGCCTTGGATGCCGAGTTCCGCGAGCATATGGCCGAGGAGTTGCGCGCGCTGCACGACCGGATGGGGGCGACGACGGTTTACGTCACCCATGACCAGCTTGAGGCGATGCAGATGGGCGACAAGATCGTGGTAATGAACAATGCGGTGGTCGAGCAGTTCGGCACGCCACAGGACATCTATGACATGCCCGCAACCATGTTCGTGGCCGATTTCATCGGCTCGCCCTCGATGAACTTTCTACCGTTCGAGGGGGCGGTCCAGGCGGGCACCGACAGCGTTGCGTTGAACGGCGCCACTGTGGGTGTGCCCCGGCAAATGGCCGAGGCGCGGGGCAAGCTGGTGTTCGGTGTTCGGCCCGAGCATATCCGGCTGTCGGATGAGGGCGCCTATCGCGGCGAGGTGCTGGCGGTCGAGTACTTGGGAACCACGCAGATCATCACCCTTGAGACGGCAAACGGGGCGCTGAAAGTGCGCGCGCCCTCGGGCCAGGTGGCGACGGTGGGCGAGACCGTGGGGCTGGGGTTCGATGCTAAGACCATCACGCTGTTTGACGCGGCCAGCGGGCGGGCGTTGCGCTCGGCCCTGAACGATGGGGTGCTCGCGCATGGCTGAGGTAGTGCTGAGAGATTTGTCCAAGCGCTTCGGCGATACGGTAGCGGTGGATGGCATCGATATGGTGATCCCGGACGGGGCCTTTGTCGTGCTGTTGGGCCCAACCGGCGCGGGCAAGACGACGACCCTGCGGTTGATCGCGGGGCTGGAAAAGCTGGACGCGGGCACGGTCCATATCGGCGGGCGCGATGTGGCGGCCGAGATCCCGGCGCAGCGCGATGTGGCGATGGTGTTCCAGCAATACTCGCTGTATCCGCATCTGAGCGTGCGCGAGAACCTGGCGTTCCCGCTGAAATCCCCGATCCTGAAGACCCCCAAGGCCGAGATTGACCGCAAGGTCGCGGAAGTGGCCGAGGTTTTGCAGATCACCCATAAATTGGACAACAAAGCGACCGCGCTGTCGGGGGGTGAGATGCAACGGGTCTCGATTGGCCGGGCGCTGGTGCGCGATCCGTCGATTTACCTGATGGACGAGCCGCTCAGTTCGCTGGATGCGAAGCTGCGGACGGATTTGCGGGTCGAGCTGAAGCGGATCCAGGCCAGCCTGGGCGCGACGCTGCTGTATGTGACCCATGATCAGATCGAGGCGATGACGATGGCGACCCATGTGGGTGTGCTGAACGAAGGGCGGTTGGTCCAGTTCGGCAGCCCGCGCGAGATCTATGAGAACCCCAACAGCCTGTATGTCGCGGGGCGCCTGGGCCTGCCGCGGATCAACGTGCTGCCCGCGGATGTGTTCGGTGGTGTGCCGGACGGCGTCACGCAGATCGGCCTGCGGCCCGAACATATCGCCCAGGGCGAGGGGCAGGAGGCCGAGGTGATCCGTGTTGAGCATCTGGGCGATCAGGCGCGTTTGCACCTGACGCTGAAGGGCCATGCGATCACCACCCTGACCGACCCGCACCAAGACTATGCGCCGGGGGCGCACATCAAAATCGCCCCGCGCAACCCGCTGTGTTTTGACGCCAGCGGCAACCGGATTGCCTGAGGAGGACGCGCTATGACCCAGTTTGTGAACGCCAAGGATGCGCTGGTGACCGAGGCCATCGATGGGGTGCTCAAAACCAGCGGCGGGGCGTTGTCGCGGCTGGATGGGTATCCGCATATCAAGGTTGTGGTGCGCAGCGATTGGGACAAAAGCCGCGTGGCGCTGATCTCGGGCGGCGGATCGGGGCACGAACCAGCGCATGCGGGGTTCGTGGGCGAGGGGATGCTGACGGCAGCGGTCTGTGGCGAGGTTTTCGCCAGCCCCTCGGTCGATGCGGTGCTGGCGGGAATTTTGGCGGTGACGGGGCCTGCGGGGTGCCTGTTGATCGTCAAGAACTACACTGGGGATCGACTGAACTTTGGCCTGGCGGCGGAACGGGCGCGGGCGTTCGGGCACAAGGTTTCGATGGTTGTGGTCGACGATGATATCGCGCTGCCGGACCTGCCGCAGGCGCGGGGCGTTGCGGGAACGTTGTTCGTGCACAAGATCGCTGGGGCCCTGGCGGCGGATGGCGCGGATTTGGAGGCGGTGACGGCGGCGGCGGAAGACGCGATTGGAGCGATGGCGTCCATTGGTATGTCACTGGACACCTGTACCGTGCCGGGCTCGGCCAAGGAGGACCGGATCGCGGCGGGCAAGGCCGAGTTGGGGCTTGGGATCCATGGCGAGGCAGGGGTCGAGCAAGTGGATTTCGAGGGCGCCAAAGTGGCCATGGGGATGGTACTGGACAAGCTGGCCCCCGCAATGGACGACGGGCCGCATGTGGCTTTGTTGAATAACCTTGGCGCCACGACACCGCTGGAGATGGCGGTGTTGGCGCATGAGTTAGAGACCAGCGGCAAGGCGAACATCCGGTTTATCGTGGGGCCGGCGGGGATGATGACCTCGCTGGATATGCACGGGTTTTCGGTCTCGGTGTTGCCGGTGACGGAAGCGGTCGAAGCGGCCCTGCGGCGGCCCGTCGAGTTGGCGGCCTGGCCCGGGATGCAGGACATCGGATCGGTCAAAGTGCTGCCCTTGCCCGATGGGCTTAGCCCGATTGCGCCGATCCCGTCCGAAAACCCCAAAGTGCGCGCCGTGATCGAACGGTGCTGCGATCTGCTGATCGCGGCCGAGGGCGATTTGAATGCGCTGGATGCGAAATCGGGGGACGGGGACACCGGGGCCACTTTGGCGACCGCGGCGCGGGCATTGAAAGGGGCGTTGGACCGGATGCCCTTGGCGGATCTGACACAGTTGTTCCGTGCCCTGGGTGATGAGTTGAGCCAGACGATGGGTGGTTCGTCAGGCGTGCTTTTGGCGATCTTTTTTGGTGCGGCGGGGGACGCCTGTGCGAACGGGCGGCCTGTGGCGGCGGCCTTGCGCACCGGGCTTGAGCGGATCGGGCAGGTGGGCGGGGCCAAGATGGGCGACCGGACGATGATCGACGCATTAGAGCCTGCCTTGGCGGCCCTGGACCAAGGGATCGGCGCTGCGGCCAAGGCGGCGCGGGCCGGGGCGGATGCAACAGCCAACATCGGGCGGGCCAAGGCGGGCCGCGCCTCTTATGTGCCCGAGGAGAACTTGATCGGCAACAATGACCCGGGCGCCGAGGCGGTAGCGCGGGTGTTCGAGGGGCTTGAGGGGGCGCTGTAGAAGGACAATGAAGACCGGTACGACCCTGGCAAACCCAACGGTCAATGACATCGCGCGCGTGGCCGAGGTCAGCCTTGCGACCGTGGACCGGGTGCTGAACGGGCGGCCCGGCGTGCGCAAGGTGACCGTCGACAAGGTCAACCAAGCGATTGCCGATCTGGGCTATGTGCGCGACACAGCGGCCGCGAACCTGGCGCGGGGGCGGGTCTATGAGTTTGTGTTCATCTTGCCCGAGGGGCGGAATGAGTTTTTGAGTTTGCTCGAGGCGCAAATTGACGCCTTGGCCGACGGGTTGAAGCGCGAGCGGACGCAGCTGCGCTGTATCCGCGTGGCGGCCTTTGACCCCGTGGCACTGTCCGATGCCATTGATGCGATTGAGCTGAGCGATGTGGACGGGGTGGCGGTGTTTGGACCCGAGACGCCGTCGGTCCGGGACTCGGTCGCGCGGTTGAAGCGGCATGGCGTGGCAGTCGTGTCGTTAGTGGCGGATTTGCCCAGCTCCGAGCGCGATAGCTACATCGGTGTCGATAACGTGGCGGCCGGGCGGACTGCGGCGCAACTGATGGGACGGTTCCTGGGCGGGCGGCGGGGTCAGGTGCTGGTCCTGACCGGCTCGATGCTGGCGCGGGATCACCTTGAGCGGCGGCTGGGGTTTGACGAGGTCATGGCACGGGACTTCCCGGCGTTGGAGGTCTTGGCCTCGCTTGAGGGGCGCGATGATCCGGAGTTGATCCAGCGGTTGCTGCCGCGGGCGATGGCGGCGGGCGGCGATGTGGTTGGGATCTATTCCTCGGCTGCGGGAAACGCTGGACTGGTGCGCTACTTTGAAACCCAATGTTTGGCAAAAAAACCTGTGGTGATCGCGCATGAATTGACGCCGCTGTCGCGCGAGGCGCTGGCAAAGGGTGTGTTTGATGCGGTAATCAGCCAAGATGCCGGGCATTTGGTGCGCAGCGCTGTGCGGGTGATGCGTGCCCAACGAGACGCCTTGCCGATCAACCCCGCACAAGAGCGGATTAGGATCGATGTCTATCTGAAGGAAAACATGCCGGAGTAATTCGGCGGGGGAGGGATTATGAAAACCATCAAGGGACCAGCGTTATTTCTGGCGCAGTTCGCGGGGGACGAGGCGCCGTTCAATTCATGGGATGCGATCACCAAATGGGCTGCGGACTGCGGCTATAAAGGTGTGCAAGTGCCCAGCTGGGATGGACGGTTGTTCGACCTGGCCCAGGCGGCCGCAAGCAAGGATTACTGCGATACCTTCAAGGGGCAGGCGGCCGAGAACGGCGTCGAGGTGACCGAACTATCGACGCATTTGCAGGGCCAGCTAGTGGCCGTGCATCCGGCCTATGACGCGGGGTTCGACGGGTTCGCGGAACCATCGGTGCATGGCAATCCGAAGGCGCGGCAGGAATGGGCGGTTGAACAAGTTAAGCTGGCGCTGACGGCGTCGAAAAACCTGGGGATTGGCGCGCATGCGACGTTCTCGGGCGCCTTGGCCTGGCCCTATATGTACCCCTGGCCGCAGCGGCCCGCGGGGCTGGTCGAGACCGCTTTTGACGAGTTGGCCAAGCGCTGGCGGCCGATCCTGGATCATGCCGAGGATTGCGGTGTCGATGTCTGCTACGAAATCCATCCGGGCGAGGATCTGCACGATGGCGTGACGTTCGAAATGTTCCTAGAGCGCGTCGGCGGGCATGCCCGCTGCAACATGCTGTACGACCCCTCGCACTATGTTCTGCAGTGTCTGGATTATCTGGACAACATCGATATCTATCGCGACCGGATCCGGATGTTCCATGTGAAGGATGCCGAGTTTAATCCGACCGGGCGGCAGGGCGTATATGGCGGCTATCAGTCCTGGGTGGATCGCGCTGGCCGGTTCCGGTCGTTGGGTGACGGGCAGGTGGACTTTGGGGCGGTGTTCTCGAAAATGGCGGCGAACGACTTCGATGGTTGGGCTGTGGTAGAATGGGAATGCTGCCTGAAACACCCCGAGGATGGCGCGCGCGAAGGTGCGCAATTTGTCAGCGATCATATCATTCGGGTGACCGAGCGGGCGTTTGACGATTTCGCGGATGGTGGCACAGACGAGGCTGCGAACCGCAAGATGCTGGGGATTTCGTGATGAGCCGAATACGTTTGGGCATGGTAGGCGGCGGCAACGACGCCTTTATTGGCGCGGTGCATCGGATTGCGTCCCGCATCGACGATCGGTTCGAGTTGGTCGCGGGTGCGCTGTCGTCAACGCCCGAAAAGGCGCAAGCCTCGGGCGAGGCGCTGGGGCTGCCGCGCGTCTACGACGACTTCAAATCCATGGCGATCCGCGAGGCGCGGCTGAAAAACGGGATCGAAGCAGTGGCGATCGTGACGCCCAACCATGTGCACTACGCCGCAGCGCGGGAGTTTCTGAAACGCGGGATCCATGTGATCTGTGACAAGCCGCTGACCTCGACCCTGGCGGATGCCAAAAAGCTGGTGAAGGCGGTCGAGGCGTCGGATGCGCTGTTCGTGCTCACCCACAATTACACGGGCTACCCGATGGTGCGCCAAGCGCGCGAGATGATCGCTGATGGCACGCTGGGCGCGATCCGGGTGGTGCAGGTCGAGTATCCGCAGGATTGGCTGACCGTGGATCAGGACATCAAGCAGGCGCGGTGGCGGACCGATCCAGCCCAGTCGGGGGCAGGGGGCTCGACCGGGGATATCGGCACGCATGCGCATAATTTGGCATGTTTTGTGACCGGGCTTGAGGTTGAAAGCCTGGCCGCGGACCTGCAGGCTTTCGTCTCGGGGCGGCAATTGGATGACAACGGTCACGTGATGCTGCGGTTCAAGGGCGGCGCGCGGGGCATGCTGTGGTGCAGCCAAGTGGCGCCGGGCAACGAGAACGCCTTGCGCCTACGGGTCTATGGCGAGACGGGCGGATTGGAATGGGCGCAGGAGGATCCGAACTACCTGTGGCATACGCCATTCGGTGAGCCCAAGCGGCTGCTGACCCGCAGCGGGGCCGGCGCAGGCGCGGCAGCGGGCCGTGTGAGCCGTGTGCCGCCGGGCCATCCCGAAGGATATCTTGAGGGTTTCGCGACGATCTATAGCGAGGCTGCTGAGGCGATTGTGGCGGCCCGGGACGGCGGGCGGCCTGCGGACGAGGTGATCTATCCGACGGTCCATGATGGGCTGAAGGGGGTCCAGTTTGTGGGCGCGTGTGTCAGGTCCTCGGCCCGAAATGCGGCTTGGGTGACGTTGGATGGCTAAGGATCCGGGGCTTAACGCATATTAACGCCGCCCTGGCCCGTTTACGTTACATAAAGTTGTTTGTTTTTCCTGTGGCACCCCCGGAGTAAGCGGGACTTGCCTGGCGGATACCAACCCAATGATTTGGCAAGGGTTCGGCACGGCGCCGCTGTTGGCATCTGGAAGTTGTGTGGGGTCATTAAGGCAGTCGCCTTGCGTGTGTTAACCAAAACGCCGCGCGCCAAGGGTTTCTAATATTCTGATAATAATAGAAAAAATAGACTGATTGAGAAACCATTTCAATGCCGCCCAGCGCCGCCACAAATTAACGAATTGCGCCATACTATGTCGACCGGGCCTTATCTGGCCCGCTGTATGGTCACGCGACAGTCCAAAATTCGGTCGAATCACGCGTTAACTATTGAGGAGGAATAAAGACAAACAGCAACAGCCGAGAGCGCCATGAAACACCTAGATGTTAAGACGTCTGAATTTGGAAGTCATAACCGAAATACGGTTAAAGAGTTCCTCATGGACCAAGAAGGCGGCATCACCCCCTTCATTCTCATCGCATTTTTGACCATGGTTCTCGTCTCTGGCATGGCCGTCGATTTCATGCGGCATGAAATGGCGCGCGCCGATCTTCAAAACGCCCTGGACCGGGGCGTTTTGGCCGCCGCTGATGTGGATCAAGTCCTGCCGACCATCGCGAACGCTAGCGGCTCAGATGGCGGGCCAGACGAGGTTGGATTTGGCGATGGTGAACCTGGCGGCGATAGCGATTTAACCGATGCGCAGGATGCGTCCTCGGGTGGGAATGACGCGCTGTTTCAAAGCGGCGGTAGCGATGGTGTATCGCTGACCGAAACCGAAGTCGCAACGCGCGAGCTTATCTTGGACTATATGAAGTCGCGCAGCTATCAGTCCCCAGTGCTGAATATCGATGTGAGTTCACCCCAGATCACCGGTGGGCGTCGGGTGACAGCCTCGGCCAACTACAAGCTAAACACGTTCTTCCTGAATATGATGGGGATCGACACGATGTCGGTGCCTGCCATGGCCCAAGCGCAAGACAACGCCGGCAACCTTGAGGTTTCCTTGATTTTGGATGTGTCCGACTCGATGTCGGCCTCTTCGACCGCAACCTCGGAGGTCGGTGCGACACGGTTGACCGACCTTCAGAAAGCAGCGCGCCAGTTTGTCGACGATGTTTTGAACGACGACAACCGCGACCGGACCGCGATTTCGATCATCCCTTATTCGGCACAGGTGAACCTGTCGGACAAAATGGCGGACGCTTATACGATCAACCGTCACCACACCTATGGAAATTGCGTCAACTTTTCGTCTGATGACTATACGCGAACGGACATCAGTACCCTGACGACTTTGCAGCAGAGCGAGCACTTCTATGATTACTGGAGCACACGCTATTATTGGACGCGGAATTTCCTGTACTACCAACGCGTGTGGACCATCTATGGCTGGCGGTACAAGGCTGTCTATGGGCCCTATTATAAGAAAGAGGTCAAAGTGCCATCGAACTATCTTTGCCCCGAGACGACCAACCAGATCGTGCCTTACTCGAACGACAACACAAAGCTGAAAACCGCGATCGACAACTTGGACTACGAAGGGTGGACCGCCTCGTATACTGGCATGAAGTGGGGCGTTGCGATGCTGGATCCGACGGCGCGCCCGGTGGTTCAAGAACTCATCAACAGCGGTGATGTTCCCGCTGAGTTCTCGGGTTGGCCCTCGGATTGGAGTGACCCGAACACGCAAAAGGTTGTTATCCTGATGACTGACGGTCGGAACACGCGGCAGTACGACTTTAGAGATGACAGGTATGCCACGCAGACCCCCGCGTACTGGAATGACAACTTGGCGCCGGACGGTTGGCTCGAATTGAACGTCGACAATCGCAATGATGGTGGCAAAGGCGATGCCTATCTGTCTCAGATTTGCGAGGCGGCAAAGCAGCACAGCAACACCATCGTCTTCACCGTCGCGTTTGAATTGGACGACACGACCGATGGGCTCGCGGCCAAGGCAGCACTGAACGACTGCGCATCGTCGGTTGCGACCGAGTATGACACCAACGGTCATAACATCGACATCGCCTTTGCCAACATCGCAGCCAGCATCAAAAAGCTGCGGCTGACACAGTAAGGGGACGACAATGGCTTTGCTGAAACGCCTAAGACTGTTTCGTCAGGATGACGAGGGGGCCGCAACGATCGAGTTCGTCCTGGTGTTCCCGGTTCTTCTGGCCCTGGTCTTCTCGGTCATCGAGGCGGGGTGGCTGATGACCCGCTCGATGCTTCTGGAGCGCGGTGTCAGCATCGCGGTTCGGGATCTGCAACTGGGCTATGCAAACGCGTTGACTCACAATGGGTTGCGAGACGCGATTTGCGAGCATTCCGGCAATCTGGCGAACTGCCGACGGGATTTGATCCTCGAGGTTGTCCCGATGAATATCGATGCGTCCTACCCGCAGAACCAAGCGAACTGTATCGACCGCACCGGGGCGATCAACCCCAAGATTGACTTCAATCCTGGTCAGCGGGGCGAAGTGGTGTTTGTCCGCGCCTGTATGATCATCGACCCGATCATTCCCGGTATGGGCCTGGGTCTGCAAATGCCCAAGGATGCGTCTGGCGGGGTGCAGATGGTCGCCTACACGGCCTTTATGAACGAGCCTGCATGATGGGATATTTTGCTCTTTTGCGATCAGTATCCTCAAAGTTTCGGCGGGATGAGGAAGGTGTGATCACGATCGAATTCGCGATCTATATGCCGCTGTTGATCCTGTGGATCGCGTTCAGTCTTTTGTTCTTTGATGCGTTCCGATCTAAGGCACAGACCTTTAAGGTCGCCTTCGCGATCTCGGACATTGCGTCGCGCTATGACAAGGTTGATAACGGCGATATGGACTATCTGGTTGCGGTGCAAAACAAGATGCTGCCGCCGCGCCTGACGACGCGGGCGACGCGGATCACATCGATCTGTTACGAAGATAATCAGTACAAGGTGCTCTGGTCGCATGCATCGGCGGACGCTGGCGTGGGCGCCTATCAGCCACTGACGGATGCCACCGTGCCCACGAACATCTTGCCCAGAATGGTCGATCAGGAATCGATCATTCTGACCGAGGTGCGGGCTCGTTGGCACCCGCTCACGCGGATTGGTGGCTTGCCAAGTATCGATTGGAAAAACGCGCTTGTCACCTCGCCCCGGTTTTTGCAGATCATTCCGCATGAGGACCTTAATCCATCAACCGAATGCCCTGTTATCCCAGAGGGCGCGGCGACTGGCTGATCAATCGTTAGGGCTTTGATAAGGTTTCTTCACGCAGGATCTGGCGTTAGGAAGGTGCGACGGATGTTCGGACAAGGATCAATGCGACGTAAACTGCCTTTTGTCGTGGCGCTGGCGCTTACCGCGTGCTCGCCCTTGCCAGATACAGTGGGCGAGGCGGCGCCGTCATCAACGGTTTGGACCCTGGTTGAGGTCAACGGTGGCGAGGCCACTTTCGGGGCGACATTGCGCCTGTTGAACTCGGGCCGCGTGCTGGGCACCGGGCCCTGCAATAAATTCGAAGCGGTGCAGGCCGCGCCATTGCCCTGGGTTGAATTTACCGACTTCTCAAGCAGCCAGCGCGGCTGTGCGCAAGCACGCGAGGAGGAGGCATTTTTCCTGGCGCTGCGGTCAATGGATTTCGCGGAGGTAGCGGGGTCCAGCCTGTTGCTCAGCAACGATACGGGCCAAAGCCTGTTCTTCCGCGCAGCGGAAGGGCCATCGTCCTAAAGCATTTCCAGTTTACGTGGAAGCATATCCGGCCTGACAAAAGTAATTCCAGCATTCTTCTGGCGTGTAGAGGTCGCAGATTTCCCTGAGGGCTTCGAACAGACCGGTAAATGATCGCGCCCCAATGCGCCTGAGGTGCGCTTTGAGTTTCGAGAACGCCATCTCGATCGGATTCAGGTCCGGGCTGTAGGGTGGCAAGAACAGGAACCAACACCCGTGTTCGTGCAGAAGCGCTTCGGCCTCCTTGTTGCGATGCGTGGCCAGGTTGTCGAGGATCACGGCAGTGCCTGGTTCGATTTCGGGGATCAGCACGTCGCGGATGTAGGCGACAAAGGCGGGCCCATCCATCGCGCCTTTGATGACCCAGGGTGCGATCAGATCAGACGGCCCCAGTCCGGCGATCAAAGTCTGGGTTCCCCATGATCCAAACGGCGCAGATGCCGTCAGTCTCGTCCCGCGCTGGGATCGCCCCCGCATACGTGTCAGGTTCGTTTTGAC
>CALICM010000084.1 GCA_938049225.1 uncultured Paracoccaceae bacterium | reverse complement strand
TCGCCTAGCAGATCCTCGGGCCGCTCAACGCCGCTAAGCAGATCGTCTAGTAATTCTTTGGAAATCGTCATTGTCGTCATGCTCCTTCGTTGGTGAAGCATGGGCCAATTTACTCATACACAGAAGGTCGGACACTCTCCCATGATATGCCGCCCCTCAGGGCCATCACCAACTTTCAGCTATTGCTCTGTATTTCTGTGTTCTGACGACCTTGATGCCATTCTCACCCATCAAACGTCCGACCCTACGATGCCCCACCCTCAACCCAAGTTCTTGCAGTTCCTCGGTCATCCGAGGCCGCCCATAGCTTTGCAGACTTAAGCGATGCTGTTCACGGATATGGGCTAAGATCACCATATCATCGCGCTGTCGCTGGCTCATCAGGCGCACCCGTCATGCACGAAATCCCCGCGATGTGACCTGCATAACGCGGCAGAGGAATTCGACAGGCCATTCTTCTTTCCAGGCATCGATGAAGGCAAACCTCACCGACTTTGACCTGCAAAGAAAATTGCCGCCTTTTTTAACACTTCCCTCTCCTCACGCAGCAGGCGGACTTCCTTGCGCAGGCGTTCGTTCTCCTTCTCAACGTCCTCGTGCGGACCCGACATCAGCTCATCGTGCTGATGCTTCTGGACCCACTTGTTCAACCGCGAAAGACCAACGCCCAAATCTGATGCCGCTTGGGGTCTTGTCAGACCGCTGGTGGTTGCGATGCGCACCGCATCACGGCGAAACTCGTCTGTGTATCTCGTTGCCATTCCTTATCTCCTTCACAGCAAACATTGCTCGAAAGAGACCGGAACTAAACCGGGGCAAAACCAGGCAAACGAGGCTGGATCGCTGCCCATTCTGCATCACTCAGATCAAATCTCGCAATCACACATCTGTTTTCACAGATGAGTCTTGCCAGGGTCTTCTCAGCACAGGGAGATGAATTGGCTTCACACCCTAGTTTTTAGCGGGCAGGTTGAACACCGGCACCACCTGAGCGCCCGTTGGCGCTGTATCCAGGCCGACTGCAACGCGCAGCAATTGTCCGCGGTCGCTTTGCCCCGGGGCGAATACTCCCGGCGCGCCGCCTTCCAGGGCCGAGATGGCGACCTCATACCAGGGCAGTGCTAGGTCGTTGCGCTGAGTGGCGCCAAACCCTTGTGACAGGTGGTGCCCCAGGACCTCGCCATAGACCGGCTCCCCTATTGCGACCAGCAGCAGAGCCGATGAGATCGCAACATCTGCGTTGTCGGTCCTGTAGCCCGAAGACAAACAAATCGTCGCGGTCGACGCCAACTGTGCCGGGGACTGGCCGGTGCTGCGGGTGAACTCGCGCACTTGCGCAAGAACCGTATCATGCGGTGAAAGCGACAGGGCTGCGACGTGGCTTTGCATCAAAGGCGCAAAAGCCGTGCACTGCTCGTCCATTTGCGCCAGCGTCACGCCTTCGATTTTGCGCGCCAGGGCCTCGCCATTGGCGATCGCAAAGGTGCGCGCCAGACAAAACTGTTCGGACAAGGCAAAGCCAGGGTCGGTCACCTCGCTCACTTTGGTCAGACCGCCGTTGGACGAGGTCAGCAGGCTGACCGAATTACAGTGGCTGGCCATCGAGCGCACCTCGGTCACCGTTCCGAAGCTTGGCATTGCAGGGGCTGGTGTGGCAGCCTCGACCGGCGCTTGCTCCTCAGCCTCTTGCACTGGAACGGCGGGGGTTACGACGGTAACTGTGGTGCCAGCAGGTGTCTGCGGTGCTGCTGCGATCCCAGCGGCCTCGTTCCGATAAACGGTCAGCAAGCCCCTGACCCCATTTGGTTGCTGCGCAACCAATTGCGAGGTCGCCACCCCACCCGCTTGCGCCCGATAGAAAGACGAAATCAGGAAGTCGCGCTCAAACCCGGTCAGCTGCCCGGTGATCGGATAGTCCAAATGTCCTTGAAACTGTGAAACGGCATTGCGCGAGTTGCGTCCCATCACCCCATCCGGTGTGCCGGCGGGAAACCCGAAGTAGTTCAACGCTTGTTGCGTTTCGCGATTGGAGGCCCGCTGCGCGGCGGAAATCCCGGGTGCCGCACGCCGGACCACCGTGCGGGGGCGCTGTTGTTGTTGCTGCTGACGCACGCGGTTGCCCTCGTTCACGATCACACCGCCAATAATGCCGCCCACAACCCCGCCAAGCACGTCGCTGGCGTCGGCAGCCACCCGATCAACAGATCCCGCGATAACGGCGGCGCTGACCAATGTCGTAATAATTGCCTTGATTTTCATATGATAAACTCCTCAGAACCCTGACGCAGACTCATCACTGCAAACTTATGTCGTTAACCCTAACATGACGGCGGCCTCATACGAGCGCAAAAGTCACAGTTGGCCACACGTGTTTAGGTCTCTTGGGGAGGAGCCGCGAAATGGACATCGATTGGCGTCTGACCCCAGGTCTGACACCCTATCCGCAAGCGCTGGCAGAAATGGAGGCGCGTGTCGCCGGGATCCTGGGCGGCACTGCCCCCGAGTGCCTGTGGTTCCTGGAACATCCGCCCCTTTATACAGCGGGTACAAGTGCCAAGCCGCAAGACCTGCTGCGGCCCGAGGCGTTTCCGGTTTTTGAAAGCCGACGCGGCGGCGAGTACACATATCACGGGCCGGGTCAGCGGATCGTTTATGCCATGTTGAATCTGAACCAAAGGGGCCGGGATGTGCGGGCTTATGTTTGGAAGCTTGAGGAATGGGTGATCCACACCCTGGATCATTTCAACATCCGCGGCGAACGGCGCGCTGGGCGGGTCGGCGTTTGGGTTGTCCGCCCAGATAAACCGCCCCTTCCCGACGGCACCCCGGCCGAGGACAAAATTGCGGCCATCGGCGTGCGTATCCGCCGGTGGGTCAGCTTTCACGGATTGTCCCTAAACGTCGAGCCAGACCTGAGCCACTACAGTGGCATCGTGCCCTGTGGTGTCGCACAGCATGGCGTCACCAGCTTGGTCGACCTGGGCCTGCCTGTCACAATGGCGGACGTCGATGCAGCCCTCAAAGAAAGCTTTCAGGCCGTGTTTGGTAACATGGCCTGATACCTGGACAAAAACTGCCGCAAAAATGCGTTACTTCACCACCGTAGGGCAGGGCGCACCAATGCATTCGACCGATCCGGCCGAGAATTGGAGGATGCCCAGATCCGTTTCGATGATGTAGGACGCGACGTCATAGGCCAATAATGTGCCTGAAACAGTCATGGATCCATCGACGGATTTCAACTGGACTGGACCGATTGCACGTGCGTCAGCCTGTATCCCTGAAATTGCCATGACGAACGCTGCCAACATCGGCAAAGTGCTACGAAGCACGCGGGTGTCGCGCACAATAGTCTGTTCCATAATCAACTCCCCAGAAAGCACCCAAAATTATAAATTTTATCGCCATGCCATCTGACGATGTGATGAGCATCTGAGATAAAATTGTCCGAAATAAGTCTCAAGGTTACAAAAAACAGCATTCATAGGCAATTTCTCGTTAACCTTTACATATTTGAAACAATGGGAACGGCGCCGCGAACAGCCCGCGACGCCTTTTTTGCCGACCTATCGAAGCGAACTGCGCGTGCCTGGGACCCGCAGCCAGACCTCGACCCGACGGTTGCGCGCGCGACCAACCTCATCGGTATTGCACGACAGCGGTAACAGTTCGCCATAGCTGAGCGGCGTCAGCCGCAGCCGACGCTCGACCGAGGCCGGCAATTCACGCGCCAGGATGTCGCGAACCGCCAGCGCCCTGCGTTGCGCCAACTCGGTGTTCTGCTCGCGGTCGCCGATGCTATCGGCAAAGCCAACCAGCATCACCTCCATCCCGTCAAACTCGCCGTCCTCCATGCGATCGGCCAGTTCGCGCAAGTTGCGTACCGACTCGCTGTCCAAAATGGACGAACCGGTCTCAAAACGGAACGAGATCGACAGCCGATCTGCGTTTCGCAGTTCTTGCATCATGTTGCTATACTGGACCCCGTCGAAATCAGGCTCGACAGCGGCGGTATGGACCAGCATCATTCCCATATCCTCGAGCCGCATCCGCTCAAGCTCGCGGTCGATGAAGTGGCTTTCTTTGATGTAATGCTGGGCCTCTTTGGTCAGGGTCCAATCCAAGAATGCCTTTGCCTCGGGGTGCATCGGGCCTGGTGCGGTATAGGCGTACAAGCGTCGCGACAGGGAATAGCCTTCGATCTTCATCCGAAAATCGCTGGGTGGCGACAGCAAGCCGCAGGACTCGCGGATGTCGAGAAGGTTCACATCGTTGGTCCGCGCAAGCCAGCGCCCAACAAAGCCGATCCCGCCACGATCGGCCATTACATTGTCCACCAGGTCTTGATAGGCGCTCCAACGTGTCACATCCGGCTTCTCGTCACGGCCCGTGGGCCGGACGAGCCCATCCAGCAAAACAGCGCGGTCGCCCGAACCCTCGCCGTATGAATTGACGGTGATCGGAAAATCCCCGCCCCCCAGCTCCAGCCAGTTGGTGATTTCACCGGACCAAACGCGCGCGACTTCGTCCGAGGTTAGGTTGCGCACCGGATTGTCCGGGTGCGTGATCAAAACGATGCCATCCACGCCAAGCACTGTCTCGTTCTCGGTATCGCGCAATTCGGGCATGCCGACCGCGGCGATCTTTTCCAGATCGCTGTCTTTCATGCGGCGATCCGCCAGGCCAATCGCCGCCGAACCATTCGCCAAAGCCGGAAAGGCACTGCCCGAACCGCGGGTTTGCAAATCAATCTCAGCCCGCATGGTTCCGTCCGCATTTACCAGGCGCACCATGCGCTGTGCGGGGTCGTCGGTCCGCTCGATCGAGAGGGTGGCGCCGATGCTCTTTGCATAGCCTTCAAGCAAATTCGGGATCAGCGTGGTTCCTACGGTGCGCGAACCATGGATTCCGAACCTTGACTCATAAGACGCCGGTGATGGGCAAACAGCCCCGGTGCATTCGACTGCGTCGGCCGAAACCCGCAAAACCCCTAATGCTGTTTCAATTTCATAGATCTTGCTGTCGAAGCTGATCAGTTTGCCCGACAAATCCAGGGTTCCATCGGCGGTTTTTAGTGTGATGGAGGCTTCATCTTGGGCCAGTATCGAAGACCCTGACAAAGCAGTAAACGCGGCGGCGAAAATTGGCATCGCCCACCACTTTGCGCGCGCAAAGCGCGTTGTTAAATTTCTCATAGTCACTCCCACAAAACATACTCACGAACACGCCGAACCCGGAAAGACTCACCCAATGTTAGGGTCGGCCATTTACGTATCGTTAACAATTTTGGCACAATTGTGACCAAAATTTGGGCAGCTCGCATGTCCGCCACATTCATAAAGCCCGCGACAATACGGCGCTGAGTCTGGACACTCCCATTATTGAGGTGCAAACCAATCCTGGGATAAGGTCTGAGGATCGTGACCCGCCCCGCACATCGGGGCGGTCCAGGTAAGAGAGAGCATTCATGGCTGACGCAACGGCACACGCCCACGGGCACGAAGATACACGTGGGTTCTTTACCCGCTGGTTCATGTCAACGAACCACAAAGACATCGGGATCTTATACATCATCGCGGGCGCGGTCTTGGGGCTGATATCGGTCGCCTTCACAATGTACATGCGGCTCGAGTTGATGGAGCCGGGCGTTCAGTACATGTTGACCGAGGACGGTACGCCCAACGGTCACATCTGGAACGTGATGATCACCGCACATGGCATCTTGATGATGTTTTTCGTTGTGATTCCCGCGCTCTTCGGTGGATTTGGAAACTATTTCATGCCGTTGATGATCGGCGCGCCGGATATGGCGTTCCCCAGAATGAACAATCTGTCGTTCTGGTTGTTTATCGCAGGCTCGTCCTTGGCGGTGCTGTCGGTGTTTGTGCCAGGCGGGAACGGACAGGCGGGATCTGGCATCGGCTGGGTGCTGTATGCGCCGCTTTCAACGTCCGAGGATGGAATATCAACCGATCTGGCCATCTTTGCTGTGCACCTGTCAGGGGCGTCGTCGATCCTGGGTGCGATCAACATGATCACCACGTTCTTGAACATGCGCGCGCCGGGAATGACCCTGTTTAAGGTGCCTTTGTTCGCTTGGTCGATTCTGGTGACGGCCTTTCTGATCCTTCTGGCGCTACCCGTGCTGGCCGGTGCGATCACCATGCTGCTGACCGACCGGAACTTCGACACTTGCTTCTTCCAGGGCGACTGTGGTGGCGATCCGGTGCTTTATCAGCACCTGCTGTGGTTCTTCGGCCACCCCGAGGTCTATATCGTCATCGTGCCAGGCTTTGGCATCGTCAGCCACGTGATCTCGACCTTCTCAAGAAAACCGATCTTCGGCTATCTGCCGATGGTCTTCGCGATGATCGCCATCGGTGCCTTGGGTTTTGTTGTCTGGGCGCACCACATGTACACGGTCGGTATGTCCACCACTCAGCAAAGCTATTTCATGCTGGCCACGATGGTGATCGCGGTGCCAACCGGCATCAAGATCTTCTCGTGGATCGCGACGATGTGGGGCGGCTCGGTGGATTTCAAGACGCCGATGCTGTTCGCTATGGGCTTCATTTTTCTGTTCACCTTTGGCGGTGTGACGGGCATCGTTCTGTCCCAGGCTGCGGTTGATCGGGCCTATCACGACACTTACTATGTCGTGGCGCATTTCCACTATGTGATGAGCTTGGGTGCGGTCTTCGCGATCTTTGCCGGGTGTTATTACTGGATTGGCAAGATGTCGGGCCGTCAGTATCCCGAGTTCTGGGGTAAGGTGCATTTCTGGATGTTCTTTATCGGCGCGAACGTCACGTTCTTCCCGCAGCACTTCTTGGGTCGGCAAGGCATGCCGCGCCGGTATATCGATTATCCCGAGCAGTTCGCCTATTATAACTATATCTCCAGCTGGGGCGCGTTCATCTCGGGCGCATCGTTTCTGCTGTTCTTCGCGATCGTCTTTTACACCCTGCGTGCGGGCCAACGCGTGACCGAGCCGGCCTATTGGGGCCCCCATGCCGATACGCTGGAGTGGACCCTGCCGAACCCGCCGCCAGAGCATACGTTCGAGACGCTGCCAACCCGCGATATGTGGGACAAGCCGCACCAGCACTGATTGACTATGGCCGGGGGTGTTCAACCTAGTAAGGGGGCAGGGGAGCAATCCTCTGTCCCTTTGCATTTTGAGCGTGCGGATCCGCCGCTTTATGCCTGCACCCTGCGCCCCAATCGCTCCCTCAGCCAGCGCGGCGCCAGGCTGGTGATGGTCTTTACCGCAGCGGGTCTTGGTGTGTCGCTTGTGCCTTTTTTGGGCACTCCCGTTGGGTGGGCCCTGTTGCCCTTTCTGATTGCCGCGCTGGTGGCTCTGAACATGGCCATCCGGCGAAGCTATCGCGATGGTACCCTGCGCGAGGAAGTTCGGGTTTGGCCCGACCTGATCACCGTACAACGTGTTGAGCCGCGCGGGGGCGTCCAACGGTGGCACGCCAACCCCTATTGGGTGACGGCCACCCTGCACGAGGGCGCGCGCGTGGAAAAATACCTAACCCTGGCCGGCGGTGGCCGCGAGATCGAGTTGGGCGCATTTCTAAGCCCGGAACAGCGGATGGAACTCCATGACGAGTTGATCCCCTGGCTACGCCGCTTTGGTGGATAAGAATGAGGCCTTGGGACCCGGATACAAGCCCCATGAGTTCAACTGTGAAACAGATGGTTAGAAGAAAGTCGGCAACCAAAACGCCGCGCCGGAAACCACCGATTGAGGGTGCGGATAACTTGTCGCGGTGGCTGGCTTACCGCAGATGGCAAGCCGTAAGAAGTTGGTCCATGAGTGTTCAAAATGGCAGTTGACAGCCGCCACGGCAAAACCCTAAAACGCCCCAATTGTCGCCCGAGGGTATTCGCTGGATCCCTATATACGGCAGACATGTGGCGGAGTAGCTCAGGTGGTTAGAGCAGCGGAATCATAATCCGCGTGTCGGGGGTTCAAGTCCCTCCTCCGCTACCAATAACTTGAAATGGTTACGAGGAATGTGAGCTGAGCCTTGAGCGCTTGGGCTCTCTATGGGCTTTTTTGCAAGCACGAGTCAGCGCTAAACTTCCTGTCGCCACCCATGCGAACGCCTGTTAAAGCTGGAACCGCTTTAATCGGCTGTTCGGGGCTTAAAGCCGCCGTTGCCAAGGCCATTGCCCACTGCGTTGTAACTTAGTCCGGTCTCTGCGTCGAAGACATGGCCCTGCCCGGGCTGAACAGAAAAGCGCATTTCTTGCCCTGGGTTTGCCAGCAGATGCACTCCCGGCAAACTAACTGTGAAGTCTCCTGACCTGTCGCCAAGATGCCCGTGGAACAGGGTGTTCGCGCCCAAGGGCTCTGCCATCTGGACAGTCACCGAAAGTGCCCCGGTCTCGTCGGCGACCAAATGCTCGGGGCGTACGCCGAATTTCACGGGTCCATCTTGCACAGCGGCTTCAAAAACAGGTGCATCATTTATGTGGACCACGCCGCCTTTCATTTCGCCATCGATGATATTCATCGCGGGGCTACCGATGAACTGAGCCGCAAAGAGCGTGCGCGGCGTCTCGTAAACCTCCAACGGGGTTCCAATTTGCTCGGCCACGCCGCCATTCATCACAATCATCCGATCCGCCATCGTCATCGCCTCGACCTGATCGTGCGTGACGTACAGTGCCGTGATCCCCAGCTTTGATTGAAGCTCTTTGATCTCAAGGCGCATCTGCACCCGCAGCTTTGCGTCAAGATTGGACAGCGGTTCATCGAATAGAAATACCGCTGGTTCCCGGACAATGGCACGACCCATGGCTACGCGCTGGCGCTGTCCACCGGAAAGCTGCTTCGGTTTGCGATCTAACAGCGGTTCAAGCTGCAAAAGCTTGGCGGCTTTGACCACTTTGGTGTTGATTTCGTCTTTAGGCAGGCCAGCGATCTTGAGTCCGTAGCCCATGTTTTGGCGAACCGACATATGCGGATAAAGCGCATAGTTCTGGAAAACCATCGCGATATCGCGGTCCATCGGCTCTTTGTCGTTGGCACGCTCGCCACCGATAAGAACGTCGCCCGAGGTCACGGTCTCAAGCCCCGCAACCATGCGTAACAAGGTTGATTTCCCGCAGCCCGACGGTCCCACAATGACGATGAACTCACCGTCGGCGATCTCGGTGCTGATCCCGTGGATGACATCCGTGGAACCGAAGCTTTTCCTGATGTCCTGAAGCGTGACTGTCGCCATGTCTTATTTCTCGCTGTCTACAAGTCCGCGGATGAACAGGCGCTGCATGCCCACCACCACGATCACCGGAGGGATCATCGCCAAGATCGAGGTGGCCATAATTGTCGGCCAATGGGCAAAATCATCGCCCGTAGGGAACATCTGCTTGATGCCCATGACGATCGTATTCATCTCGGGATCGGTTGTGATCAACAGCGGCCAAAGGTACTGGTTCCAGCCGTAGATAAAGAGGATCACGAACAATGCGGCGATGTTTGTGCGGCTCATAGGCACAACGATATCCCAAAAGAACCGCATGGGCCGCGCGCCATCCACGCGCGCCGCTTCGGCCAACTCATCCGGGATCGTCAGGAAAAACTGGCGGAACAGGAACGTCGCTGTGGCCGAGGCAATGAGGGGGAAGATCAAGCCGGAGTAGCTGTTAAGCATACCAAAGCCCGCCACGACCTCGAACGTGGGCACGATACGCACCTCGACAGGCAACATCAGCGTTAGGAATATCATCCAGAAAAAGACATTCCGGCCCGGAAAGCGAAAATAGACAATCGCAAAGGCTGACAAAAGCGAGATGACAATCTTGCCCACCGCGATGCCAATGGCCATCACCAGCGAGTTGAACAGCATCGTCGCGACCGGCACATTTATACCGGAAAACAGCGCGTTTTTGTAGTTGATCCAGAACTGATCGCCCGGCCAAACCGGCATCGGCGGGCGCACAATATCGGCCTGTGTGACGGTCGAGGCGACAAAGGCCAGCCAGATCGGGAAGAAGATCACCAAAACACCAAGGATCATGAACACGTGAGTCAGCCAAAGGCCCGCGCCGCGCTTTTCAACCATGCCTTGGATTTCGCGCGCCATCAGTAGTGCACCCGTTTTTCAATGAACTTGAATTGGATCACCGTCAGTAACCCGACGACGATCAGTAAAACCACCGATTGCGCCGAGGACGATCCAAGGTCTTGGCCTACAAACCCGTCCGAGAAGACTTTGTAAACCAATACAGTGGTTGATTGCTGAGGTCCGCCCGCAGTGATCGTGTGGATCACGCCGAAGGTTTCAAAAAAGGCGTAGACGATGTTCACCACCAGCAGGAAGAAGGTCGTCGGCGACAAAAGGGGCAAAACGATCGTCCAAAACCGTCGCCAAAAACGCGCGCCGTCAATCGCGGCGGCTTCGATGACAGAGCGGGGCACGGCCTGCAAAGCGGCAAAGAAGAAGAGGAAGTTGTAACTGATCCGCCCCCATGCCGACGCGACCACGACAAGGCCCATAGCCTCGCCGCCGTTCAGCACATGGTTCCAATCATACCCCAGTTTTCCAAGGTACCAGGAAATCACACCGACGCGCGTGTTGAACATGAAAAGCCACAGCACGCCAGCCACCGCAGGCGCGACCGCATAGGGCCAAATCAGCAGCGTGCGATACACGCCCGAGCCCTTGATCAATCGGTCTGCCATGACGGCCAGAAACAGCGCCGGGATCATCGAGCACAAGGTCACAAGGATTGAGAAAACCGCTGTCGTCAAAAAGGACGCGCGATAAAACTTGTCGCCAAGCAAAAACTCAAAGTTGCCCAACCCGACGAATTGCGATGTCAGCCCGAAGGGGTCAGGGATGAAAAACGACTGCCAGATTGCTTGGCCTGCGGGATAGAAAAAGAAAACCGCCGAGATCAGGACTTGCGGCGCAATCAGCAACAGCGGAAGCGCCCAGCCCCGAAACGTCACGCGTTTTTCCATCAATCGCCCTTCCCGCTTTCGATGAGGGCAGGCCCACTTGGGTCTGCCCTCATATTTTCAGAACCGCCTATTTATTGGCGGTCTCAAAGCGGCGCAGCAGGGCATCGCCACGCTCCTTCGCGCTGTCCATCGCTTCCTGGGCTGACTTGTCACCTGACCAAATGGCCTCAAGCTCTTCGTCGATGATGCCGCGGATTTGGTCGAACGAGCCAAGACGCAGTCCTTTCGAGTTGGCGGTCGGCTCTTTCGCGGTCATCTGGATCACCGCGATGTCGGTGCCAGGGTTCTCGTCATAGAACCCAGCTGCTCTCGTTGCCTCACCCGCTTCTGAGGTGATCGGCAGATAGCCTGTGTTCTGGTGCCATGCGGCTTGAACATTGGACGACGACAGGAAGCTCAGGAACTCGCCCACGCCCTTGTATTCCTCGTCCTCATGGCCTTCCATGACCCACAACGACGCGCCACCAATGATGGTGTTCTGCGGCCCATTGCCGACACCTTCCCAGTAAGGAAGCGGGCGCACATCAAAGTCGAACTCGGCCTCAGCCTTGATGCCCGCATAGCCCGCCGAGCTTTCGGTAAAGAGCGCACAGTCACCCGAACGGAAGTTTGCGCCGCCCTCGTTCCGGCGACCGGTGTAAATGAACTTCTCGTCTTTGGCCCACTCCCCCATGGCCGTAAGGTGCGCAACCTGCGCTTCCCCATTCAAAGCAAGCTCGGTATCAAGCCCCGCAAATCCATTGTCTTTCGTCGCAAACGGCACGTCGTGATAGGCCGAGAAGTTCTCAAGATGGATCCAGCTTTGCCAGGCGGTGACCAGCGGACAATTCTCGCCACCGGCTTTCAACTGATCGAGGACGGCATCCACGTTCTGCCATGTTGAAAGGTCTGTATCTGGGTCGATGCCTGCGGCCTCAAACGCGTCGCGGTTCACCCACAACACAGGGGTCGACGAGTTGAACGGCAGCGAAAGCATGTCGCCATCGGTGGACGTATAGTACCCTTTGACCGAACCGATGTAAGCGTCTGGGTCAAACGTCGCACCACTGGCTTCCATCACCTCATGCACGGGCTTGATTGCGCCCCCGGCGGCCATCATCGTGGCTGTGCCAACCTCAAACACCATAAGGATATGGGGTTGTTCCTGTGCACGGAATGCGGCGATGCCAGCGTTTAGCGTTTCCGAGTAGTTGCCCTTATGGCTTTCCACGACGACATAGTCACTTTGGCTGGCGTTAAACTCTTCGACCTGCGCCTTCACCAATTCGCCAAGGCGGCCAGTGAAAGCGTGCCAGAATTGTACTTCAGTTTGAGCCATCGCGGCCATCGGGACCAGAATAGCGCTGGACGTGGCAAGCATGCCGATAAGTGTCTTTTTCATGTTTTTCCTCCCAGGCACCGGGATAGGTGCATTGTCATAAAATCCCGCACGATCATTCGCGTCTGAACATGACACTTTAACGAAGCATGGGAATCGCGATGAATCAAGAGAACTGGCGCGGGCCGCGAATTTGTCACAAGTGTTCCGTCGTCATCGGATTCCCAAGTTGCTCCTTGTCTGATGTTCTGTACCAGGTACGGTCGAAGGGTGACGACGTGATGGCCGTCCCCTTGTTGAACCAAAGACAGAGAATGCCGTTTCTCGCGCCTGCAAGTACATCGTACGCCAAAGCCTGACCGGCTGGATAGGCAACCGTGGGGTCAGTGTGCGTGATCGGATCCTCGCTGCCGTGCGCTATGGGATCAAACACATGGCTTTCCCCCGGTTCATGCCCGTCGTTTCTTGAATGCAGCCCGGCCCAGGGCCAAGACATTGTCGGCCACCGTCCGCCATGCCGACATATTGGGCGCCGGATCCTTGCCTTTGCCCATACGCCGGATCTGAGTCTCATAGTGGGTAATGGCAATCATGAACATCAGGTCCAGGGCGCGAATACCGGTCGTCGGGCGGCCGACATCGCATCTGTATTCTGGATCCGCTGCGACCTTTTTGGGCAGTTCCGGCTCCAGTGTCAGTGCCCGGGCGATGCCCACGAAGTCGGTCGCCCCCGAGGCCAAAGCCGCCTCCATCGCTGCCCCGGACCGAAACCCGCCGGTCACGGCAAGCGCGGCATTTGTCCGGTTTCGCGCTTCGGCTGCGAAATCCAGGAAATAGGCCTCCCGATCGCTGGTGGACTGTTTTGCACCGGTCATTGCCGGGCTTTCATAGTTTCCGCCTGATATTTCGATCAGGTCGATGCCTTCGTCCGACAATGCGGTGATCAGATCATAGGCCTCCTCGCCGCCGAAGCCGCCTTTCTGGAAGTCCGCGCTGTTCATCTTGATGCCCACCGGAAAATGGGCGCCGACCGCTGCTCGGACCGCTCGATAAACATCCATCACAAAGCGGCGGCGGTTCTCGGCACTCCTTCCCCATTGATCGTCGCGCCGGTTGTGGTGCGGTGACAGGAACTGGCTGATCAAATAACCATGCGCCCCGTGAATTTGAACGCCGTCAAACCCGGCGCGCTTGGCCAGGCCGGCGGAGGTGGCAAAGCGCTGAACCAACCCCTGAATTTCGTCAGGCTCCAGCGCTCGGGGCGGAGCGAAACTCGCCTCCAGTTCTTTGGCCAAAGGCACGGCACTGGGCGCCACGGGATTGGGGGTCAGAAACTTCGGACTTTGCTTGCCCGGGTGGTTCAGTTGCATCCAAAACCGAGTAAGCGGTTTGGTTTTGTGCACAGCGCTGGTCCAAGCAGTGAAACGGTCGAGGTGCCGATCATCTTCAAGAACGACATTCCCGGGCTCGCCCAAGGCGTTGCGATCGATCATCACATTCCCCGTAACCAGTGTGCCCGTCCCGCCAGCCGCCCAGCGCCCATAGACGCGGTAGTGCTCGGGGGTTGGCAAGTGTTCGCCTTGTTTGGCCATCACCTCACTCATGGCAGATTTGAAGAACCGATTGGGCGCTGCGATCTTGCCGTTCAGATCAAAGGGGCTGAACAAAAGCGGGGCATGCGCGGGAACCTCGCCCGAACTGGGGGCTTGCGCGGTTTGGGACATCAGTTTCGCCTTTGGGTTGGACGGTTTTCAGTTAAGAGTTGAACGCCGCGAGAGCCCACGGCGCAAGCCCTTACTTCGACGAGGCAACAGCGGGAACGGCGCGCAAATAGGCCTCCATGGCCGCGCGATCCTCGGGCGAGAGTTGCGATGTATTGCGGATCACCGCGGCCATCGAGCCGCCCGCGCTATCGAACTCGGGCGTGAAACCTGTTTCCAGATAATAGGCGATATCCCCCTCGCCCCAGCCGCCCAGGCCCGATGGGTCGGGGGTGATGTTGGGGATGCGCCCTTCGCCATCCGGGTTTGGACCGCCCGCCAGCCAGCGGTCCTTGCGGATTGCGCCCATGAAGTCGCGCGGTGTGTGACATTCGCTGCAATGGCCCGCGCCTTCAACCAGGGCCTGGCCACGGGCCAAAACGGGGTCCTCGGGGACCGGCTGCACGGGGTCGGGGCCAAGATGTAAGAGCTTCCACAGCCCCAGACCCCGCCGAATGTTGAACGGAAAGCCCAACTCATGCCCCGCGACCACATTCTGGGACGCGGGCAAAGTTTGCAGATAGGCATGCAGATCCAGTACATCCGTCACCTTCATTCGCGCGTACGAGGTGTAGGGAAATGCCGGGTAGTAGTGCCGTCCGTCCGGCGCGGTCCCCAATTGCATTGCGGTGACAAATTGAGCATCCGTCCAGCCGCCAATGCCATTTTGGGGGTCGGACGAGATATTGGGGACATTGAACACCCCGAAGGGCGTTTTCAGCGCCAGTCCCCCAGCCATGACAAGTTTGGCGTCGCCCTCGGCCCCCGGGGCCGCATGGCACGAGGCACAGCCCCCGGCGACAAACACCTGGGCCCCCGCCGCCGGATCACCTTGATGGGGGGGCAGGTCTGACGCGGCCAACATCTGTGGCCAGGTCAAACCCCAAAAGCCGATGGCCCCCAGGGCCATCAGCGCAAATGCAGCGCCTAGCAAACGGCGCATGCCTTCGGATCAGGTTTTGTTTACGCGATAGGTCTCATGGCAGGCCGAGCAGTTTTTGCCCACCGCCCCGAACTGCGCGCCCACGGCCTCGGCATCCTGTGGGTTGGCGGCAATCGCTGTATCCAAGTCTGCCTTGAACTTTGCTACCGCTGCGTCAAAGCCCGCGCGATCCGACCAAATCGTGTCTTTGGCGACGGTATCGAAACCCGTCTCAGAGCCTTCGGGGAACAGATCGCCATAGTTTTCGACCGCTTCGCGCGCGGCCACCATCGCGGCGACGGCTTGTTCGGCATTAAACTCGGCGTTGCCCTTCAGCATTTCGCCGATGCTCTTGGCTGATTTGCCCACCGTTTTCATCGCGGCCTGACGCTGCTCAATAGGACTGTGTCCACCCGCGACGCTCAAGGTGACAGTTGCCGCCAATAAAACAGCACCTGTTGTGGTTGCCGCAAAGATACGCATCATAACAAGACTCCCCATACGCTTGCTTCATCGTAAGACTTATTCTTACATCATGATGCGTCAACTTGTCCTCCTGGGCCAATGACATTTCAGTGTTTTTTCCCACCCTTTTGTAACGTCTTGTCATATGAACAAGCGTTCAGTACCGTCGATCCATGGCCCGTCGCACCGGATCAAACGGAGAGCAGACCGCGCGCGACATTCGCGCCGCCGCAACGCGCCTGTTCGCCGATCATGGCTATGCCGCTGTTTCGATGCGCCAAATTGCCCAGGCCGTCGGGGTGCAAGCCGGGGCGCTTTACCTTTATACGGCCGACAAGCAAAGTCTGCTGGCGGATCTGATGATTGCCCATCTTGAGGATCTGCTGGCCAACTGGGATGCCGCGCGCGGCAGCGCCGTGGACCCGCGCGCGCGGCTTGAAGACTTCGTCCGCTTTCACATTCGCTATCACCTCGCCCGCGTTGACGAGGTGTTCATCGCCTATATGGAGCTGCGCAATCTAAGCCCCGAGAACTTCGCCCGCGTCGAACGCCTGCGCAGACTTTACGAGGCCGTGCTGGAGGAAATCCTTCAGGATGGTGCCGCCATGGGCGCGTTCCGTTTGACCGACGCACGGATCAGCACGCTGGGCTTGATCGCGATGCTGACCGGAATTTCCACTTGGTACCGTGCCGGCGGACGTTTGTCGCCGGATCGGATCGAGGCGATTTATGTTGAGATGGCATTGGCCAGCGTGGGCGCGCAGGTCGTGCCAGTTCCCTCGTGACCCCAGCCCTGATCCTGCACCACAGCCCCTTAACCCGATCCATGCGCAGCCTATGGTTGCTGCAGGAAATCGGTGTCCCCTTCGAGGTTGTCGAATACCCTTTCGGCGTCGCGTTGCGGGACCCCGCCTATCTCGCCCGCTCGCCATTGGGCCGAGTCCCGCTGCTTGAGGACGGCCCGCAAGACGCCCGGATCCACCTCTTTGAAAGCGGCGCCATTTGCGAGTATCTGTGCGAGCAATACGACCCTGGTATGCTGTGGCGCTGGCCGGGGCATGTGGACCGGCCCGCCTGGTTGCAATGGCTGCATTTCGCCGAGACAATGGGCCAGCATCTGGCCGCCCTCACGCAGGCCCATATCGCGATCCGTGATCCCGCCGACCGCCCTCCGATGGTGATGAAGCTCGAAGCGCGAAGGTTAGAGAAAACTCTGGGTGTGCTTGAAGATGCTCTGGCGGGGCGGGACTATCTGCTGCCAGGTGGCTTCTCGGCAGTGGATACGGGGATTGGTTGGTCGGTCCATGTTGCGCAATGGTTCACGCGGCTCGATGCTTTTCCAACCGTGGCTGCTTATCATACGCGTCTGCGGGGTCGTGCGGCGTTTCGTGCGGCCTTGCCGGGCCCTGGCGTTGAAACATACCTCACCAAGCCTTTTTATGCCGTGCCCGGTGCCGGGTCTTGAACAGTCTTTTTACGGTCGCATCTATCTGTTAATAAAATGCCTATCGAGGTCGTTTCGGCATGAAACCCGTTACCGCCCGACCATCAATGGTGAGCCGTGGGGGCCCCTATGAAAGAGCGCGTCGATCCACTCATCGAAGAGCGAGCACCTTGGTTGTATCAGCCGGGGGCTCACATCCGTTTCGCCCGGGGCCTACTGCATTTGATGCTGGGCTATGACAAAACCATCCGCATTGGGACGGGCATTCAGCATCTACCGTCGGTCGAGATGATGGATTTTTTGGCGGATATGGTGGCTAAGAATGTCGAGTTCGACGGGCTGGATAGGATCCCCGAAACAGGTCCGGCGATTATCGTTTGCAATCACCCCACCGGGATTGCCGATGGGATCGTGCTGTGGGCTATTTTGCGGCAGAAGCGGCCCGATCTGTTTTATTTCGCGAACCGCGATGCGATCCGGGTGATGCCGCAACTGGCCGATGTGATCGCACCGGTGGAATGGCGGCCGGAAAAGCGCAGTCATGGATCGAACCGCGAGACGCTGACCTATGCTTCGGCTGCGTTCAAACAGGGGCGGCTGGCGGTGCTGTTTCCCTCGGGGCGGCTGGCGAAACGACGGGGGTTGAAGCTGTACGAGCGGCCCTGGATGCCGTCGGCGGCGATGCTGGCGCGGAAATACAAGCTGCCTGTCATTCCAATGCATATCACGGCGCGAAACTCGGTGCTGTTCTACCTGTTCGATGCGCTGCATCCGACCTTGCGCGATGTCACGTTGTTTCACGAAGTGATCAACAAGTCGGACCATTCGTTCCGTGTGCGGTCGGGGCGGGTGCTGGATGGTGCGGCGCTGCCCGCAGACAGCGAGTTGGCCACCGAGGAAATCCTGCGCGCGACCATGCGGGCGGCCGTGGACGAGGGGGACTATTCCGTGCTGATCCCCAAGGCGCGCGGGGGGCCCATCAAGGGCCGGAAGCCCATGCTAAGCCGCTAGGGCCGCACGAGGAAACCCTGGGCAACCCAATGATATCATAGATGAGACACTGTGATGGGTGTTTCACCGGTTACACGGCAACGGCTGTCGCTTTAGGCAATGTCGATCACACTGGCCAGTTCGCGGATCTCGACGTCTTCTAGTCCGTCCAGCGTGATCTGGTCGCGTTTGCTGCTTGACCCGCCGCCAAAGTCCAACACAAAGGCGTCGCCCTGGGCCGAGCCGAAGGTTTTGACCAGCTGGCGGGCGGTCAGGTCACCGGTCCAAAGCCCGTCATCCAACTGCAGAGTGTCGCGCTGAAGGTCAAAATCCACAATCACGTCGCTGTCGATATTGCCCTTGAACACAAAGGTATCGCCACCCTTGCCACCGACCAACCGATCGGCAGACTGCCCACCGTTCAGCACATCGCGCCCGCCGCCACCGAAAAGGTTGTCTCTGCCGCGACCGCCCAGCAGGGTGTCGCCACCCGCGCCGCCGTTCAGAATGTCCGCCTGATTGCCGCCGTCCAATATGTCGCTGCCCCTGTCGCCATTCAGAACATCCTTGCCCTTGCCGCCGCGCAGATCGTCGTTATTGGCGCCTCCGCTTACGCGCCTGCATCCACTCCCGCGACGCGGCCCCCTGGCACTTCGGGCTGTGCCGGTTGCGGCACGAGTTGTAGGCGACGTGCTGATGGCCGCACTTAATGCACGCCGCGACATGCCCGCCAAGCGCGGTAATTCTCGATCGCGGACATCACCTTCAACTGCGGCAGGTTCAGGTGTCTGGCATGTTCCCGGCGATAGGCAGGCCCGTCGTGCTGAAAGCACGCCTCCGGCGTGACGGCGCGGAAGATATCCGCGACCTCCAGTTTGGGACAGGGCATCGGAGCCGGGGTTTATCCGGTTCCAATTCCCCGTCGCACCAGCAGATCAAGCGGGCTGGTGACACCCCGGATCGTCTTGGTCGCCACTTTGGTATAGATCGTCGTGGTCTCGAGCTTGGCATGGCCGAGCAGAACCTGGATCACCCGGATGTCGGTCCTGCCGTCCAGCGGGTGTGTGGCAAAGCTGTGCCGCAGCGTATCCAAACGGGACGATGCCGCAATGCGTCGCCTGCTTTACGAAGCGGCCAGTATATTGGTCAATGTGTGAAGCGATATTCGCCCTTGAAGTCCTGGGCCACCCGCGAAGAACATGAAGACGCCCGTGACGTTGCACGCGCCATCCGCAAAACACCCCAGTACAAAGTCTCGTCCAAGTTCCGGAAGAAAGTGGAAATGCTCTTCGCACATCTCAAACGCATACTGGGCTTGGGATGGCTCAGACTACGCAGCCCATGTGGGGCAAACGACGAATTCCTCCTAGCCGCAACCGCCCAAAACCTCCGCAATCTCGCAAAGATCTTTCCTGCACCGCAGCAAACGCGCGTAGCCTGATCCGAAAGGCATTCGCGCCGTGTTCTGCGCCTGCAACACGTTGTTTTGCCAAAGAATCCGCAGGTGTCCGGCTTTCGAAACGGGCGGCATGAACGGCGCGGCTAAAGCCCATTCTTCGTCCGAACAGTCGCTTGCATAACGCTGACCGCGCCGATCATAATGGGGGCGAGTGATTTCAGTCCAAGGCATCGCATTCTCAAGGTGTTGCAACCCCAGAGAATCATAACCAGCTGGTTTCACTCAACTTAATCTTCGGTTGGGCTGTGAGGGGACAAACATATGGCGCAGGATCGAACCCTTTTGTTGACCGGCGCCAGTCGCGGCATTGGCCATGCCACCGTGCAGCGCTTTGCCCGCGACGGCTGGCGGGTGTTGACCTGTTCGCGCCATCCGTTCCCGGAAAACTGCCCTTGGGATGCGGGCGAAGCGGACCATGTCCAGGTCGATTTGGCCGATCCCAACAGCGTAATCGCGGCGATCGAGGATATCCGCTCGCGCCTGCCGGGTGGCCGACTTGACGCACTCGTGAACAACGCTGGCATCTCGCCCAAAGGGCCGGACGGGGGACGGTTGGATACGCTCAGCAC
>CALICM010000083.1 GCA_938049225.1 uncultured Paracoccaceae bacterium | reverse complement strand
AACGTTAACCGCGGCGACGTCGACCAGTGCGGGCACGACCTTCTCCGGGCACGACGGGGGCGCGATTGAACTTGATCCACTCACCACCACCGGCGTCATTATTGGTCAGAAAGTTTGCGGCTCGGATTGCTTCCATCTCTTTGCCTGCGCGTGCTTTGGTTGATCCAAGGCCAAACAACTGCACGAAAGCTTCGTCGTCCATGTCCGCAGGCAGTATAATTCCGGCAGCTTCAACTTCAGCTTTCTTTTCAGCGATTTTCTTGGGGCCAGTTGGCAGCGCGATCGGGTTCATGATGGCAGAGGTCATTCCGGCCGCCATGGCCATTGGCAAGAACGCATTGTTGATCCCGTGGCGGTTTGGCAGCCCAAACGAAATATTGGACGCACCGCAGGTCGTGTTCACGCCAAGTTCATCACGCAATCGGCGCACCAATGTGAAGACCTGCAAACCAGCCGTACCCATTGCGCCAATCGGCATGACCAGCGGATCGACCACAATGTCATTGGCCGGGATCCCAAAATCCGCCGCACGCTCGACGATCTTCCTGGCGACCGCGAAGCGCACCTCGGGATCCTCGGAGATGCCGGTGTCGTCGTTTGAGATCGCAACAACCGGCACATTATATTTCTTGACCAGCGGCAGAACCAGCTCTAGCCGATCCTCTTCACCGGTCACCGAATTCAGCAGCGGTCGCCCCTCGCAGGCAGCAAGGCCCGCTTCCAAGGCGGCGGGCACGCTTGAATCGATGCACAAAGGAACGTCCACAAGCCCCTGAACCAGCTCGATCATCTTGGTCATGAGCGGGGGTTCGGTCTCGTTCGGGTTCGGGTTTGAGTTGTAAACGACCCCGGCATTCACATCGAGCATCGTCGCCCCACAGGCCACCTGCTCGAGCGCATCTTTCTCGACGGTCGAAAAATCCCCCGCCTCAAGCTGGGCGGCCAAGACCTTGCGACCCGTGGGATTGATCCGTTCGCCGATCACGCAGAAGGGCTGATCAAAACCGATGATCGCGGTTTTGCTACGGGATTCGACAATCGTCTGGGTCATTCAACAGCCTTTGTGAAGAAGGGGATTAGGCGCGTGCGGCGGTTGCGCCGGCGCTTTGGCCAAGGGCGGTCATGAACTCACCCGATTTGGGAATGCCGCCCAAGGGGAAGACATGCACGGCCTCGATATTGAAATCAGGATGGGCGGCCTTGTGGCTGGCCAGATCGATCAGGATCTGCTCAGGCGTGAACGGAAGCATCAGTTTGGTCAGGTCCGCAGCCCGGCGTTGCAGCACCCGCAGCGAGGGACCGACGCCGCAGGCCATGGCGAATTTAATCAGAGTTTGCAGTTTCGCGGGACCAGCCACCCCGATGTGGATCGGCATTGTCACCCCTTCGGCCGCCAAACGGTCGGCCCAGGCGATCACCGGATCGGCCTCGAAAGCGAATTGCGTGGCGATCGCCATCGTCGCGTCGGTGCGCTGGGCGAAAGCATTTTTCCAATGCAGCGCCTCCATCACCGCGCGATCCGAACCATCCGGATCGATATCGCGATTGCCCTCGGGGTGGCCCGCGACATGCAGACGTGAAAACCCATGCGCATCGAAAATGCCGGAGTCCAGAAGCTGCATCGAGCAATGGAAATCCCCGCGCGGCGTCGGAACACCGCCAGCCAACAGCAGGGCTTGATCCACGCCGACATCGGCATAGCGCCGCACCCAATCAGCCAGCATCGCACGATCCTGGATGATCCGGGCGGGGAAATGCGGCATGACCGGAAACCCCTCGCCGACCAGGCGCTTGGCGGTTGCAAGCATATCTTCGAAGGATGTGCCGTCGATATGCGCGATATAAATCCGGGTGCCCGAGGGCAGCAGCGCGCGAAAATCGACGACCTTCTCGGCGGTGCGCGGCATCACCTCAATGGAGAACCCACGGGTAAACTCGGCCACCGCAGCGGAAGGGCTGGGCGTCTGCGCTGCGGGCTTGCGGCCAAACGATAGGATTTGCGCCATGACGTCCCTCCAAATGCTCAATCAGCCGGGGCTCGGCCGTCGTTGTCTATCAGGATCTTGATCCTGTCTTGGTCGTATTCCGCCTCTAGCCGGGTCGCTTCGGCATTTGCGACCTGTTGCGCGTCGCCTTCGACGGAAAACGGCGCGGCTTTGCGCCATTCTGCCAGATAAGCATCCGCGTCCTTCGTGCCGACCTTCATCGCGCATCTGTCAATCGCTTGCTCGAACCGCTCGGGAAGGGGCACTTTGACCCCGCGGCGGCCCTTGCCCACAATCACCTGCGCCGGGATGTCACGCCAGTAAACGATTGTCACGTCTGCCATAACGGTCGTCCTATTTCCCCCAAAATCTGTCCGGTTCTATCCCCAAGCGCCTGTTTGGGTCGGCCGAACAGCGACGTTCGCCCCTACATGGACGACATATATCGAAACATCCAGACAGTTTCTTGGTATATGCGTCGGTTTCCGGCTTTCAGGTGTCGCCTTTATCGCGTATATGCAGTGCAGCGAAAAGCTTTGACGGTAGGAACCGACGCTTATGACAGATCTTTCAGAGACCGGGGCGCCCGGTCCAAACTCATCGCCCGTATCACTTTCCTTTGAATTTTTTCCGCCCCAATCGACCGAGGCGACCCTGCAGTTGTGGCGGTCGGTGGAACGGCTGGCGCCGCTGGGCCCCAGATTCGTGTCCGTCACCTATGGCGCGGGGGGCACGACCCGGACACGGACCAAAGCCGCGATAAGGACGATCCAAGATCGCGCCAGGCTGACGGTCGCGGGGCATTTGACCTGTGTCGGTGCGACTCGGGCCGAAACCCTGGCTATGGCCCGGGAGTATCGCGGTATGGGGGTTAAGCGTATTGTCGCCCTGCGCGGCGATCCGCCGAAGGGGTCGGGCGGTTTCGTGGCGCATCCAGACGGTTTCACGGGGTCCGAGGAATTGGTGGTGGCATTGGTCGACGAAGGGTTCGATGTTACCGTTTCGGCATATCCCGAGACACATCCCGAGGCGACGTCGCCCCAGGCCGATATTGAGATGCTGCGGCGCAAGGTGGCGGCTGGCGCGAACCGCGCCATCACCCAATTCTTTTTCGAAGCAGAGCATTTTCTGCGCTACCGTGATCGCGTGGCGGCGGCGGGGATCGATGTAGAGATTATTCCCGGCATTCTGCCCATCGAGAATTTTGCGCGGATGTCCCGGTTCGCGCGCGCTTGCGGAACGGACGTGCCCCGCTGGATGGAAAGCGCCTTTGGCAACGCGCAGACAGAGGAAGAGCACAGCCTGTTGGCGACCGCGATTGCCACCGAGATGTGCGATCAACTGATCCAAGCGGGCTGCGATCATTTGCATTTCTATACGCTGAACAAGCCCGATTTGACTTACAATGTCGCGCGCGCCTTGGGATGTGCGCCCGCCCCCTTTGCCATGGCGGCCCAGGGCGGCGTCGCGTGAACCACCCGTTGGTATCAGTTGTCAAAATGAGCGCCTGACGGCGCGTTACTATAAGCCCTGACGGGCGGTTGGTGCCTTTGTTTGGTTCGCCGCCGTTTCTTGTTCCGCCGTGTCTTTGATGACGGCTCAACACCTTGTCGTGGCCTGGGCTTTGGAAAGCTTGCGCCAGGACCGGTGCATGCTGTAGCGTGATCCCAAACGGTTGCCGCAGTCTCGCGCGACTTTATTGATTGGCTAAGACCATGGCGCAGAACAGAAATCTGTCTGCGCAGGACATATCCCAGCGTGCCCGGACCCGCGGGCGGGGGGCGCGCGCGCCTGCGCAGGCGTCTGGCGAGCTTTATGCGGCGCTGGACCTTGGCACGAATTCGTGCCGCATGCTGATCGCGACACCCAATGGCGCGCAGTTCAAGATCGTGGATGCCTTTGCGAAATCGGTCCGGTTGGGCGCGGATCTGGAACGGACGGGTGCGCTGTCGCGGGCCTCGATTGAACGTACGGTGCGGGCGCTTCAGGTTTGCGCGTCGAAGCTGAAAAAACTGGAAGTGCGGCACGCCCGACTGGTTGCGACCGAGGCATGTCGGCGGGCCAAGAACGGCGCTTCTTTCCTTTCGCAGGTGCGCAAACGGACGGGGTTGGAGTTGGAGATCATCCGCCCCGAGGAAGAGGCCCGCCTGGCCGTCATTTCCTGTGCGCCATTGGTCAGCCCGGGATCCGAGCATGTGATGGTCTTCGATATCGGCGGCGGGTCGACCGAGTTGGTTTGGATCGACGTGTCGGATGTGCCCGAGGCCGAGCGGATCGGGGCGGTGATGGCGCTGGATGTGCGCAATCGGCGATTGACCGGGGCGGACCTTGGGGCCGCGCGGATCGTGGATTTCATCTCAGTCCCGCTTGGGGTTGCCACATTGCACGAACGGTTTGATGATGTGGAGGACGAGACGGCGCGCTTTGCGCTGATGTCGTGGTATTTCGAGGAACACTTGAGCGAGTTCGTGCCGTACCAGGACCTGAGTGTTCTGGACGGGGTGCAGGGGTTTCAGATGATCGGAACCTCGGGCACGGTAACGACGGTCGCCTCGGCCCATCTGGGGTTGAAACGCTATGACCGGCGCAAGGTGGATGGATTGACCCTGACCGAAGCGCAGATCGGTACGGTGATCACCCGGATGATCGCGTTGGGACCCGAGGGGCGGCAGGCCGAGCCGTCGATTGGCAAGGATCGGGCTGAGTTGATCCTGTCAGGGGCGGCGATCTTGCAAACGTTGCTGCGGATCTGGCCGACAGATCGACTGGGCGTCGCGGATCGGGGGCTGAGGGAAGGAATGTTGTTGTCGATGATGAGCGGGCGCGGGGCACTGGCAATGCGGGGATCCGATGGCGGGCGATAAGCGGCGCACTTCGGGCCGGGGCGAGCGGGACCTGAAGGTGCGGGTCAAATCCGCGAAGGGACGTCGGTTGAGTTCAACCCGCTGGTTGGAGCGGCAGTTGAACGATCCTTATGTGCAGCGCGCCAAGCGTGAGGGGTATCGTGGGCGGGCGGCCTATAAAATACTGGAGTTGGACGACAAGTTTCGATTCCTGGTGCCCGGTGCGCGGGTTCTGGATCTGGGGTGCGCCCCAGGGGGGTGGTGCCAGGTGGCCGTGCCCCGAGTGAACGCGCTGGGCGAGAAGAAGGGCAAGGCGGTGGGGCGGATCCTGGGGATCGACCTGCAAGAGGTTGAGCCGATTCCAGGGGTTGAACTGCATGTGTTGGATTTTCTTGAGGAGGGCGCGGATCAGCGGATCAAGGACTGGCTGGGCGGGCCTGCGGACGTGGTGATGTCCGATATGGCCGCAGCCTCGAGCGGGCATAAGAACACCGATCATTTAAGGATCATGGCTTTGGGCGAGGCGGCGGCGGCGCTGGCGGGCGAGATTTTGGAGCCTGGGGGGACGTTCGTGGCCAAGGTTTTGGCCGGCGGCGCCGAGGGTGCGCTGTTGGCGCAGTTGAAGAAGGATTTTTCGAATGTGCGGCACATGAAGCCGCCAGCCAGCCGCCAGGACAGTTCAGAGAAATTCGTGGTCGCGACGGGTTTTCGGCGTGAACCCGAGAAGGGATCATCTTGAAGCGTCAAGTGAGTCCTGAGCGCAGGTCAGATTACGGTTGCGCCTCCGGTCGGGACAACCTCATAGCCGGGCTCTTCTGGCTCGCCATCGACCATTTCAGCAGGAAACCCCTCTGCCAGGATTGACAAACCCGTGGCCTCTTCAAGCCTGCGAATGATATTGGGCGACAGTTCGCGTGCGCCAAAGCGGGCAATGCCGTCGTTGAAGATATCGACCATTAGAGCATTTCCAGTTTACGTGGAAGCATATCCGGCCTGACAAAAGTAATTCCAGCATTCTTCTGGCGTGTAGAGGTCGCAGATTTCCCTGAGGGCTTCGAACAGACCGGTAAATGATCGCGCCCCAATGCGCCTGAGGTG
>CALICM010000082.1 GCA_938049225.1 uncultured Paracoccaceae bacterium | reverse complement strand
GACCCTCACTTTGTTCCACAAATATCCCGGGGAGCGCGAGGGGCTGGCCCCTCGCTCCGGCCTGGACGCCAGGACCGACATTCCAAGAAATACAGGTGTTCCAATGACCACCCTCCCCCAAAGCACCGAGAAATCCCTTGGCCTGGTCATCGATCTGGACACCTGTGTGGGCTGCCATGCCTGTGTGATCAGCTGCAAGGAATGGAACACCGGCGCCTATGGCGCCCCGCTCGCCGATACGGATCCTTATGGCGCCGACCCGCTTGGCAGCTTCCTCAACCGTGTGCATACCTTCGAGGTCAAACAGGAAAACCATCCCGCCCAAGTCACCCACTTCCCCAAATCCTGCCTGCATTGCAAAGATGCACCCTGCGTGACTGTCTGCCCGACCGGCGCCAGCTATAAGCGGGTCGAGGATGGCATCGTCCTGGTCAACGAAAGCGATTGCATCGGCTGCGGCCTGTGCGCCTGGGCTTGCCCCTATGGCGCGCGCGAGATGGATCCCGTTGAAAAAGTTATGAAAAAATGCACCCTTTGCGTGGATCGCATCTATAACGACAATATCCCCGAAGAGGATCGCATCCCCTCGTGCGTCCGCACCTGCCCCGCCGGCGCGCGGCATTTCGGCGATTTGGACGATCCGACCTCGGGTGTGTTCAAATTGGTTGAGGCGCGCGGCGGGATCGATCTGATGCCCGAGCAGGGCACGCGCCCGGTGAACAAATACCTCCCCCCCCGTCCTAAAACAGACACGAGCCCCGAATTGGACGTGCTCGGGCCGTTGTTGGCTGAAAGCACGCAAGGCGCGGGCGGGTTTTTCGGCTGGCTGGACCGCGCTTTGGAGAAGCTCTAGATGCACCCGGCCCCTTCGATCATTCTGTTCACCGCGCTGTCGGGCCTGGGTTTCGGTCTGATGGTCTTTCTGGGCCTCGCCCCACCGGCAAAGGGGGGCTGGGTCATGGCGGTATTTTCCGCACTGGCGCTGGCGCTCAGCGTCGGTGGCCTGCTGTCCTCGACCTTGCACCTGGGACACCCCGAGCGCGCGATCAAAGCCTTTCGCCAGTGGCGCTCGTCTTGGTTGTCGCGCGAGGGGGTTGCGGCGGTCGCCGCTTTGGTCTGCTTCGGGGCCTACGCGGGGTTAATAGTTGTCTTTGGCGTGACCTTACCCGTTCTAGGCGGGCTGGCGGCAGCCTTGGCCCTGATCACCGTCATTTGCACCGCGATGATCTATGGGCAACTGAAAACAGTGCCACGCTGGAGCCAACCCTTAACACCTGTCCTATTTATCCTTTTTTCGTTGGCAGGCGGTGCCCTGTTGGCGGGCAAGGTGACCCTGGCGCTGTGGCTTCTCGCCGCCCTGGGTGCTGTGCAACTCATTGTCTGGTGGCAGGGGGATCAGGCATTGGCAGCCTCCGGCACCACGATGGAAACCGCAACGGGACTGGGGCATCTGGGCCAGGTGCGCCTTTTAGAGCCGCCACATACGGGCAGCAATTACCTGCTGAAAGAGATGGTGTTTGTCATTGGTCGCAAACACAGCACCAAGCTGCGCATCATCGCTTTTGCCCTTATGGTGGGCCTGCCGCTGGCATTGGGTGTCATCTTTGAAGTGAAGCACATGCTCGCCGGAGTGATCGTGCTGAGCCATATTGCGGGTCTGTTGATCGCGCGCTGGCTGTTCTTTGCCGAGGCTGAACATGTCGTCGGGCTCTACTACGGCAAGCGATAAAGACGCACGCAAATGTGATCCGGTCTGTCCCTTGGCCATGCTACGCGCAGTCTAAAGGGTGGGTGGGGGGTAAACCGTTGAACAAGCTGACATTTGACGACAACCGTGACGCGCTTGCGATACTGATCCTGCGGTTGGGGCTGATTTGGTTTCTGTTCCTCTGGGCGATCCACAAGGTGATCACACCGGGTCAGTACCAACAACTTGCCCGACATTTCGACGACATGGACCTCAGCCTGATCCAGGTTTACGGGATCGCAGGCGTGCAGTTATTCCTGTTGGCCCTCGCCCTTGTTGGGATCTTTCGGCCTTTCGCCTATGGGGCGATGGCCGTGATGCATCTCTTCACGGTACTGCGTCGGTGGGAGCGGTTCTTGGATCCCTTCGCAGTGAATGACCGGGGTTTCCCAGTGAACCGCAACCCGGTGATCGACCTTGCCGTTCTGGGCGCCATGATCGCCCTTGTGCTGCTGATCCACCGCGATCATTTCAGCGTGGGCGGCTGGTTGCGACGCAAATGGATACCCTATTGGTGGTTATAGCGTCGAACCCCGACATCTAACGGATCGCGAATATCAGACCACCCAGTTCAGACGCTGAACATGGGCATTTCCAGTGGCCAGGGTCTGCTTGGTACCATTGGGCCAAACCGCCAAGGTCAGGGCGGGGCCTTGTTTGCCATCTTGCTCAAACGCCAAATGCGCCAAAGGGGCTTCGGGAGTCGCTTTGGCGGCAGCGGCCTGCAAAGCCGTCGCAATCTGCATTTGGACGGCCTTGGGGAAATACTGCGCGGCGATCGAGTGCCAGACCACCCGAGTTGTCTGGGGCGGTCGCGGTGTCGCGAGTTGAATGTCCAGCCAATCGGCAGCATCGGCTTGATCCAGCCTTGGCGGATCCTGCAGGGCAAGGGCCACGGCCCCCTCGGCCCGGGCCAGACGCTCAATTTGGTCAGGCCATATATATGACAGGAGCCGCGCCCGCTGCTCTGGATCTTGGATATCCAGCGGGTTCAGATCGCAGCCCCGGCGTTCGACAATTTCTACCCGCGCTTGGGGCGGTGCCGGACCGGTCCAACGCGGCGCCAGATGAACGGGCGAGGCAGGATCACCATAGCCCTGACGCCCAAAGGTATAACGATAGCGGTCGGGGATCAGGTTGAGACCCGCGCTGGCGCCCAACTCCAAAAGCTCGATGGGCCACGGATATAGCGCAGCAACATAGAGCAGTCCGGCATAAAGGGCCGCCGCTCGGCCGGGCTCGTTCGTCTGCGGCGCGTATTCAAGGGTTTCCAAAACCGTTTCGTTGTGTGTGGCGAGGGTGGCCAGAGCGGTGCGTGCCAGAAGTGGGCCGTCAGGCAGCGGTGCGGGCGGGTACAAACTGGCGAGATCCGGCGCCTGCCCTGCGCGCACCAGTGCGTGCAGCGCGCCAGCAAGACGCAAGGGCACACTGTCGGCCATAGCATTCGGATCGCCCTGCCACCCCAAGACCCGGTCGGCAACCGGGGTGCCGGGGTGCAGGCTTTCACCCAGCACCCGCATCAATTGGGCGGTGAAGGGTGAGCCCAGTTGGTCACACCATCGGGCTTGGTCGGCAAAGGCGGTGCGGACGGTTTGTTCCGTGGTCATCGGATCAGCTTAGCACAAGGCCCAGAATGCCCGCCAGGATCAGAAGGATACCGATCGCCTCGGCCCGGCTGATCCGCTCGCGAAAGAAAAAGACCGAGGCCGCGACGGTGAACACCAATTCGACCTGGCCGACGGCTTTGACATAGGCCGCGTTTTGCAAGGTGAAGGCGGTAAACCACCCGAGCGAGCCCAGCATACCGGTCAGGCCGACCCAAATACCGACCCGCCAAGCCCGCAGGACGCGGGTGGCTTCGCCCCGTTCGCGGACAGCCAGCCAAAGCGCCATCACCAAGGTCTGAAATGTGGTGACCATTGCCAGGGTGACAGCCGCGCGGATCAGAAAGTCGCCTTGGTTCAGCGACAGCGACGCCCCGCGATAGCCGATCGACGCCATCGCAAAGATCACGCCCGAGGTGATCCCGATCAACGCGGCGCGGCCAAAGATCCCGCTGGCCAGCTTGCCCGGGCTTGGCAAGCCGGACATCGCGATCACCCCCGCCACGGTCACCAGGATCGCGATCCACGCACCACCCCCCACCGGCTCGGCCAGGATTGCGGCGGACAGCAGCGCGGTCATAACCGTCTCGGTCTTGGAAAAGGTGATCCCCACGGCGAAGTTTTTCAGCGAAAAAAGGGCGACCAACAGGGCCGTGGCAATGATCTGCGCCAAGGCGCCGACGCTGGCATAGGCGGCAAAAGCGGGGGTCAGACCTGGCCACACCGCCCCTGGGCGCAGCATCAGGACCGTGACGACCAACCACGCCAGGGGCGCGGCAAACACAAAGCGCGAGAAGGTCACGCCCAGGGTCGACAAACGGCCTTTGAGAGACTTTTGCAGCATGAAGCGCAGGTTCTGGCTGAACGCCGCGGCGACCGTGATGGGGATCCAAAGCTCCAGCGTAACAACCCCTGATCAATTGCGTGGCCCCTTCTGTTACGCAGGAATAGCGGGCGCGCAAGGCCGGGCCGCTCTTGGCGAGGGGCTTGTGCTTTCTGAGGGCGAAAGGGGTTGCGGCGCAACGCTGGCCAGAACCTCAGTCGAGGTAGGCCTTGGGCACAAGCGGAATGAAACTGCGCAGCCCCAGCCGAATGCGAGGCTGGGTGGGCACGATCATTTGGATAAGTGCCCTTTGGATCAGCGGTGCCAGGGCATTTGACCGGTGATCAGCGGCAGGGCGAGGGTCGGTTTGCTCATGGTCAACACCTTCAGGTCGCGGGTCGTACCGGGCACGCGCCGCAGCAGGCGCCGACCCTGCGGCCATTGACGCGCAAGAACCCCTGGATCCCAATCGCCGGACCCAAGATAAGGCGGCCCAGCAAAGTATTGTTCAGACAGAGGATCAGCCGGATCGGGCCGCAGAATTGGCGGTAGTGCGCGGGGTCGAAATAGTGGCTTTCTGGGTAACCGACAGGAGGGGGATCAAAGCCCAGAGCGGCAACGCCAAGGGATTGATAACGCTCAGGCCCCACGCGCCATAGGTGACGAGGATCAGGCCAAGCGTTGGCCATTCGACAGAAGTCCCGCGCTTGCGTGGGTTCATGCAGGTCCATCGGTGTCGAGAGGTGGGATCGGTGTCCGATCCCTGATTTACAAACCTACCCTTTTTGCTTGGTCCAAGCAAGACCGGCAGGGGGCAGATCCTGCCCCAGGTCGGGGACATGCACGGGGGTTGCGTTGTAGTTGAAGTAATAGATCCGGTCGCCCGCATCGCGGCGGCGAACGCCCTGGGGCATTGGGAACGTCCGGATACCAGCGATGGCCGCAGCGTCGCCAAGAATGCGGCGCATGGCCGTGGGGTCGGGCCAGGCCGCCAGGTACAGCTGTCTGCCCGTCCGCATCAAAACGGGGTGGCCGGACTGGGTCTGTTCCAACACATGTGCCGCACCCTCGCAATGCTCGAGCCACAGGTGGACAGCGCCGCATTGTTCCAGCAGTTCAGGGGCATCTGGGCGCAGGGATTCAACCCGGGTGACGGTCACACCCAGATCAGACAGATCCGGGGGCATGGATGTTGGGATCCCCATGTTCTGGTCTTTGGAGCCGCTACGCGGGCCGATCAGGGCAAGGCCTTCATGCGCTTTCAGGGCGGCTCGCAGCGTGTCATTCCAGGCCATCAAACCGGGTATCAGAACCAGTTTGTAAGGTGACAGATCGGCAGTGTCGGGCGGCAGGATGTCGACGTTCAGTCCCAATTCGCGCAGACCACGGTAGAAGTCGAAAATCAAACGATAATAGTCGAAATCGGCGCTTTGCGGCTGCGTGTCCCAGGCCCAAGCGGATTGGTAGTCGAAGACGATGGCGACATCCGCGGGACCGGTGGCGATATCCGGCGCCTCGGCGAGTTCTTGGGCCACCTGAGCGGCCTCGGCCAGGACCGGGGCCGCCCCGCCGTCAGGGCGCAACAGGCCTGCATGCATCTGCTCCTGGGCGAAAGGGGCTTGGCGCCAGCGAAAATAGCAGACGGTTTCGGCCCCATGAGCAAAGGCTTCCCACGCCCACAGGCGGGCCATGCCGGGCAGCGGTGCTGGGTTGTAGGGGGCCCAGTTCACAGGGCCCGGCTGCTGTTCCATGATCCACCAGCGGCCCCGCCCGACAGCGCGGTAAAGGTCGTGGTGGAAGGCCTGCGTATCCGGATCACCCTGGCGCATGAAGGCGCGTTTCCAGGCGTCATCCGCGTCGGAACGGTCTTCGAGAAAGCCCAAGGGATAACTGTCCCAACTGGCGATATCCAGATCGGCGCCAACGGCGAAATGGTCGAACTCCAAAGTGCGGCCCATGTAGTTGTGGATCAACGGGGCTTGCGTATGGGCGCGCAAGATCTCGGTCTGGACCCGGTTGAAAGCCGCGACCTGGTCGCTGCTGTACCGGCGGAAGTCGAGAACATGGGACGGGTTCGGTTCGGTGACCGTCAAATTTGGCAGATCGATCTCGGCGTAGGTGTGGTATTCCATCGACCAAAAGACGTTGCCCCAAGCCGCATTCAGGCTGTCGATCTGGCCATAGCGGTCGGCCAGCCAGATGCGAAAGCCCTGCAGGGCCGCAGGTGAATAGCTGAGGGTCGTATCATGACAGCCGTATTCATTGTCGGTCTGCCAAGCCGCGACATGCGGATTGGCGCCGTATCGTTCGGTCATCAGGGTCACGATGCGGGCGCATTCGGCGCGATATCCCTGGTGGCTGAAACAATAGTGGCGGCGCGAACCGAACTTGCGCGGGCGACCTTGCGCATCCACCGCCAGCATGTCGGGATGCTTGTCCAGCATCCAGCGTGGCGGCGTGGCGGTGGGGGTGCCCATGATGACCTTCAGGCCAGCGGCCCCCAGGGTCTCGACAGCACGGTCCAGCCAGTCGAACCGCAGATCGCCAGGTGTCGGTTCCATCCGCGACCAGGCAAACTCACCGATACGGACCCAGGTCAAGCCGGTGTCGACCATCTGGGCCGCGTCTTCGGCCCACTGCGCCTCGGGCCAATGTTCGGGGTAATAACAGACACCCAAAGTGCATTTCATCGTGCGGTCCTGAAAACTCTAATCTAAAAACGTCAGCCCAAAGCGGCGTCATAGGCGGCGACGCATTCCGCCGCCCGTTGTCCAACCTCGGCCGCTGAACGGCCGGGCTTATACAAAAACGACCCCAAACCAAAGCCCGTTGCTCCGGCAGCGATCCATTCAGCGAAGTTGCTGGGGTCAGCACCGCCCACGGCATAGACATCGACCTGCGGCGGCAAGACGGCTTTGACGGCTTTCAAGCCACCAGGTCCCATCATCTCGGCCGGGAAGATTTTCAGCGCGGCCGCGCCAGCGGCAAGGGCCGCGAAACACTCCGAAGGCGTGAAAACGCCAGGATATGAGGTCATTCCGGCGGCTTTCGTGGCGGCGATGACGGCCACATCGCAATTGGGCGAGACGATGAAACTGCCGCCAGCGTCCGCCACCTCGCGCACGTCGATTTCCGTAAGGACGGTTCCTGCCCCAAAGCTCCCACGTCCCCGCAGCGCATGCGCCGTTTTCGAGATGCTGGTCATCGGGTGCGGCGAGTTCAGCGGCACCTCGATCATCGTGATCCCGGCGTCCAGGATGGCGGTGGTCACCGCGACGGCCTCGTCTGGATGGATGCCGCGCAGGATGGCGATCAGTTTTCGGGTCATCAGGCAACCTTTGCGGTTTGCAGGGTCAGATAGGCGGCGCGCAACCCATCCAAGACACACGCGTCCGGATCATGCAGCGTGAACGCGGCGCCCACCTCGGTCAGAGCCGCGCCGTAGCGCTTCGCATGAGTGCCCGCAGCCATCAGGGCGATGGGTTGACCCAACCAATAGGGTTTCGCGCCCGCCACCTCCAGGCCCAGCAGCGCACCGCTCAGCCGCGCGGCAGCGACCTGAGGGTCAGTGCCATGCAACAGATGTTCGGCGCGCAGAGTGAACAGTTTGGCGGCAAAACGTTCGGGGTGCGAGAGCGCATCCGAGAAAGCCTCTAAGAAGGCGGCCTCGTCAAAGCCCTTGGGGTCGAGCGAGTGGCGCAGGACAGAGGATTTGGCGAGAAGCGCGTACACCTCACCCGTCATGAAGCTGACAAAGTGGAACACTTCCGCATCGACGATGTGGACCCATTTCGAATGGGTCCCGGGCATCGCGATCACGCCAGCGAACCCCGGCGTTTGCGACAGGAACCCGGCGATCTGCGTCTCCTCGCCGCGCATCACGTCAGCGGGGTTGGTCTGGCTCAGACCGCCCGCGATATGCAAGGCGATGCGCGGATCATGGCTGGGCGCGCGGGTCAGGGCGTTGTCCGACAAGGGGGCCGCAGGCACATTGCGATAGCCCGCCTCGGCCCAGCCCTGGCGCGAGCCAACCATGCCGCAGGCGACGACAGGGGTGCACCCCTGCCCCAGCCAGGGGGCGATCAGATCCAGCAGTACGGGCTCAAACCCATGCGCCCCGGGGGCGAGCCCCGCCATACCCTGATCGCTGCGCGCCTGGGCCAACACCCGCCCGCCGGGGTCCATTGCCCAAGCGCGCAGGGTCGAGGTTCCCCAGTCCACGGCGACCCAGGTCGCGTTGATATCTGCATCTGCGCTCATCCGGTCACCACAACCCCACCGTCAATCACCAAGGCCTGCCCGGTCATCATACGCGAGGTTTTCGAGGCAAGAAACAGCGTGCCATCAACGATATCGCTGGGCACCAAATGCTCCTTCAGGCATTGGCGATCCAGATGCGCCTCAAGCCCCTCGGGCGTAGCCCATTTGTCGAGTTGCTTTTGGGTCAGCACCCAGCCAGGCATCAGCGCATTCACGCGGATTTTGTCGGGACCCAGATCCCGCGCCAGGCCCCGGGTCAGGCCCGTGATCCCGGCTTTGGCACTGGTATAGGCCGCATAGCCACCATTGCCCATCATGTAACTCACGGAGGAGAAATTGATGACCGATCCGCCGCCCGCCGCCTTCATTCCTTGGGCCACCGCCTGGGTGGTGAAGAAATGCGGGCGCAGGTTGATCGCCTGCATCTGATCCCATTCGGCCACCGTAAAGCCCTGGATCGGGTGGCGTTTGTCGTTGGCCGCGTTGTTGACCAGCACGGTGATGGGGCCATGCGCTTCGGCGGATTGGTCGATCGAGGCTTTGAGGGCTTCGACATCCGTCAGATCGCATTGGATGAACAAGGGGCGTCGCCCATGCTTGGCCTCCATCTCGTCGCAAAACGCGGTCGCATCCGACCGCTGGACAAAAGCAACCTTGCAGCCCTGGGCCAGGAAACCTTCGGTCAGATCGGCCCCAATGCCCGAACCGCCGCCGGTGATATAGACCGACCGGCCCGCGAGGTCATGGAAAGTGGCATAGGTCATAGGCGTGCTCCGGTAAGGGTCCAGATGGTGTCGGGAAAAGCGCCAGGCAACTGCAGGCCCGTGTTCATCAGCACGGCACCCGAAACTGTGATCACCGCGCCGCTGTGCAAAGGGCTACGGGGACCACGGTTAAGGGCAGCGGGGACGTCCTGGGGGTTGGCTAGTTGCACGGCATAGCGGGCGGTGGGGTCAAGGCCTGTCAGACAAACGGGACGGGGCAAGGTCTGAGCCGAGGGCTGCATTTGCGCAGCAAAGACGATAAAGGCGCTATCGTCTTGGGCCACATGCATCTCGGCCAGAACGGCCGGGTCGGTGACGTCGAGCCGGTGCAGCTTGCCGGTGTGGATCAGGCCACGGCGTTGTTTGAAAGCCGCGATGTCGTCCTTGACGCGGGCTGATTCATCCCCCGTCAACTCGCGCAGGTCCATCTCAAGACCCATCGCGCGCGACCCTGCCACGGCCGCGCGGTACCCCATCGGCAGATTGCGGCCTGAGGTGTGGCAGATGCGTGGACCGATGTGCGAGCCGGTGACCTCGGGCGGGATGAAGTACGACGCGCCACGCTGGATTTTCCAACGTTCCTGGCTGTCGTTGCTGTCACTCAGCCAAACCCGTTGCGTGTGTTGCAGGATGCCAAAGTCGATGCGTCCACCGCCCGAGGCGCAGGTCTCGATCTCGACATCGGGGTGTTTGCCGCGCAAGCGGGCAAGCAGCGCATAAAGCGCCTCGGCCTGGCGCGGATCGGGGAAGGGCTGAACGCGGTTGTGGTCCCATTTGATGTAGTCGATCCCGTGGTCAGTCAGGATCGCGTCGATCAAGCGGAACAACTCATCGCTGACCTCGGGAATGGCGAGGTCGAGGACGAATTGATGGCGGCCGGTCACCTGGTCCTTGGGCCCCAGAAACCAGGTTGGGTTTTTGCGGGCCAAGTCGCTGTTGTCATTGATCATCTCGGGCTCGAACCACAGGCCGAAGGTCATACCGTGGGCATGAACATGGTCGATCAGCGGGCCCAGGCCACTGGGCCATTTGCGCAAGTCGACCAGCCAATCGCCCAGCGAGGTGGTATCGTCGTCGCGCGCCCCGAACCAGCCGTCGTCCAGCACAAAACGTTCGACGCCCAGATCGGCGGCGCGGTCAGCAAGGTCTTTGAGCGTGTTGAGGTCATGGTCGAAATAGACCGCCTCCCAACAATTATAGTGGACAGGACGGGGGCGGTCGGGATCAGCGTAGTTCAGGGCATGGGTCCGCAGGTAGCTGTGAAACGCTTGGCTGACACCGTTCAGGCCCTGGTCCGAGCGGGTCAAGTAGAGCGGTCCAGAGGTGGCCGCACGGCCCAGAAACTGGCCCGGTGTAGGGCCAAACTGCACTTGGGTACGTCCGTCCGGCAGGGTTTCGATGACATGGCGGTGACCGCAGGATTGTCCCAAGGTGATGCCAAAGGCCTCGCCCCGGGTTTCCGTGGTGCCGATGTTGGGCAGCAAGATGCCGGGGAAATGCTCGTGACCCGAGCGGCCCAGCCGGTTTTCGCGCAGGCGAGCGCCGGGGGTCAGCGGGGTGCGGGTGGATTGAAACTCACCGCACCAACGGCCGGAAAACTCAATGACCTCGGTCACCCGCGGGCCGGTGGGGATCACAGGGGCAGACAGCCAGACAATGTGCCCCCCCGCCCCGTCGGACTGGGTCAGCGTCGCTGTCAGCGCCAGAACATCGCTGTCGGCATAGGTGCGAAGGGTCAGCGTGTAGAGCACGCCTTGATCAAGATCGGCAAAGCGCAGGTCGAGGCCGCCCTCGAAGGGATCCTCGCCATCATATCGCAAGCGCAGCGTGGCAGCGACGCCATCGGTGTCACGGATCTCGGCGCCCTGACCGCCTGTGAACCCGTCGATCCATTGTGGACACACGCTGATCGGCTGGATCTTGTCCAGCACCCCGCCCGGGGGCGAGGCGGCCATTGCGGTGGAAAGTGTCGCCAGATCCTCGCCCTGATCCAAGGGGCCTGACCAATAGACCACCTCGGGCAGGTGATCATCGCGGCTTGCCAGGACCAGGGTTTGTGCCAGCGTATCGAAACGCCAGCAGCGCGTCATTTCACGGCACCCAAGGTAAGACCCGCGATGAAGTGTTTTTGCATCGCGAAGAACATCATCACGGGCGGCAAGGCGGCGACAATGGAACCTGCACTCATTAGGTGATAGGCGGCGCGGTACTGCGCATTGAAGCTGGTGATCCCAGCCGTGACCGGCTGGCTGTCGGCGCCTTGGGTCAGCACGATGGCCCAGAAGTAATCATTCCAGATGAAGGTGAAAATCAGGACCGCGAGGGCAGCAATGGCCGGTTTCATCATCGGCAGGACAACGTACCAAAAGATGCGGATTTCCGAGACACCTTCGACACGAGCTGCCTCGATCAGCGCGTAAGGCAGCGCTTTGATGAAATTCCGCATGAAAAGCGTGCAGAACCCGGTTTGGAAGGCGACATGGAACAGAACCAAGCCGGTTTTGGTGTCATAGAGCCCCATATCCAGGGTCAACTCGCGCACCGGCACCATAAGGATCTGAAACGGCACGAAATTGCCCGCGACGAACAGGAAGAAGATCCAAATTCCCGCCTTGAACTTATATATCCCCAGAGCGAAGCCGGTCATGCAGCTGAGCGCCACAGCGCCAATCACAGTTGGCACCGTAATGAAAACCGAATTCAGCAGGTAGCGCGGCATATCTGAGCCCGCGAAGACCAGGCCGTAATTCTCCCAAAACGCCAAGTTCTCGGGCCAGCCCCAGTAGTTGGCGCTGGCAAAATCGCTTTCGGGTTTGATCGAGAAGATGGCGACCGCGATCAGCGGCAGCAGCCAAATGATCAGCACCACCGGCAGCAGCGCTTGATAGCCATAGCGGATCGCGGGGGAGGATTTTTCGACGGGTACCGGGAACATAAGCTTAGCCCTCCCTCTCGTCGCGGTACATCTTCCACAGGAAGAAGGCGATGTAGATCATCATAATCATGAACAGTATGACCGCGATGGCCGCACCATACCCCATGCGGAAGCCGTATTCGCTGAGTGCGACCTCGAACATATAGAAGGCCAGCACCCGGCTTTCGCCAAACGGCCCCCCATTGGTCATGACCGAGATCAGGTCAAAGGACCGTAGCGCGCCGATGATGGTCACCACGAAAGCAATGAAAGTGGCTGGCTTGAGTTGCGGCAGAACGACATACCACAACATGCGCCAGCCTTTGGCGCCGTCCAGCCGCCCCGCCTCGATCTGTTCGGGATCGACTGCGTTCAGGCCGGTAAGGTACAGGATCATGCAATAGGCGGTTTGCGGCCAAAGGCCTGCCATGATGATGCCCACGGTCACATAACGCTCGTCCCCAAGGACCGCGATGGGGCCGAGGCCAAAGAGGCCGATGAATTCGTTGAACAGGCCAAAGGTCGGGTCGTAAAACCAACTGAACACCAGGGCGACAACAACCTGGCTGATCACGAAAGGGAAGAAGAACAGCGATTTGTAAAGCCGGATCGCAAAGACTTTTTGGTTTAGGAAAAGGGCGATGAACAGACCCGCGGGGATTGCCGCCAGATACAGCACCAGCCAGATGACGTTGTTCTTCAGCGAGGTGTAGAAAGCGTCGTCGTACCAAAGCTCGTCATAATTGCGCAGACCGACATATTCGGCCTCGCCCAACCCGTCCCATTCGTAGAACGAGACCTGGAAGGATTGGAAGATCGGGAAAATCACATAGAGCAGGAAAAACGCGGCCCCGGGGGCCAAGAACAGCCAGGGTGCCAGTGTTTGCTGGTTGCGTTTCCACCAACCGCGCGGCGGCTGTGCGCCTTGGGCCAGAGGGAGGGCTGCGTCGGCCATCATGCTCTCCTGATCTTGGTGGGCAGATTGCCCACCCTACCGGCGCAGGGTGGGACGTGTCTTAGGGTGGGCAATCTGCCCACCCCCGCAAGGCTCTCTTAGTAGACCCGCTCGCGCACGCGCTCCAGCCGATCCAGGATCTTGTCCAACTGATCGGGCTTGACCATGAACTCCTGGAAGCCCTCCATTCCGGCTTTGGCCATTTCAGCCGGGAAGTCGCGGTCGAAGAACTGTGCAACACCGCCGGTGCTGTTGGTCGACAGCATTTCGAAGCCCTGGTTTAGGAACTCATCATCATCGACCGACGAGGCAGCATTCACCGGCAACTGGCCCAGGTTGTCGCCATTGTTGATCAGCGTCTGGTTGTCTGCCGAGGCGACGAACTTCAGGAAGGCGCGCGCGGCGTCTTTGTTCTGGGCCTGAGCTGGGATGTGGAACGTATCGGTCGGCGCATCTTCGGCCAGCGCGACATCTGGGTTGATGACCGGGAACTGGTAGAAGTCCAGTTGATCGTCTGTCAGGCCCGCATCGCGCAGCGGCGCCACCGCAAAGTTACCCATCAGATAGGCTGCGGCTTCGCCATTGACCATGAACGGCAGCGCCTCTTGCCAGGAATAGCTGGCGTGGTTGTCAATAAAAGCGCCCATATCGATCAGCTCGCGCCAATTGGCAAAGGTCTGCTTCACACGATCGTCGGTCCAGGGGATCTCGCCCGCGGCCAGCTGCATATGGAAGTCAAAGCCATTGGTGCGCAGGTTCAGGTAGTCGAACCAGCCGCCAGCGGTCCAAAGGAACTTGGTCCCGATCGTATAGCACTTGCGGCCCGAATCGAGGATCGCCTGGCAGTTGGCCTTCTCTTCCTCCCAGGTCGCGGGCTCGGTCAAGCCCAGCTCGTTGAAGATATCCTCGCGGTAGTAGACACCCCACTGGTAGTAGGTATAGGCGACGCCCCATTGCTTGCCGTCGATGGTCAAAGCACCTTTGGTCGAGGCGAGACCCTCGGCGATCTCGGGATCTTCATAGAGGTCCGACACATCCTCGAACAAACCAGCCTCGACATAGGGACGCATCCGGTTGGCGGCGTACCAAGTGGCCACATCGGGCGCATTAGCGGTCAGGAAATTGCGGATCTGCGTCTTATAGGCCTCGCGGTCGATGACGTTGGTCTCGATGTTGAGGTCAGGGTGCAGTTCGTTGAACCGGGCGATCATGTCTTCCATTGTCGCGCGGGGCGCGGGGTTCGATGTATCGAGGAAGATTTTCAAGTCGCCGCTGAGGGCCGCGTGGCCATCGGCTGAAACCGGACCGCTGAGCATAGTTGCCGTTGCCAGCGCCGCAAGCGACGCTTTGAAGATGGATTTCATCGTATCCTCCCAGTCAATGTTCCATTTGTTTCATATAATGGAACCAAGTTTTGATTATTGAAAATGATTACCTTTTAATCTACGCTTGTCAACAACGACAATAGCAGCCCGGATCAAATTTGGGCGACATAGGGAGCGTAATGGGATCATCCCCCGCACATGCCGACGGCACCGTCGGAAAGGCCATGGACGTGCTGGAAGCCGTTGCTGCCTTTGGCAGACCCGTGCGCTTTACGGAGTTGCTAGACCAGGGCGGGTTCCCGAAAGCGACGCTCTATCGGCTGCTGCAAACGCTGACGAATCAGGGGATGCTCAGCCACGATCCCGAGCGGAACACCTATGCCATGGGGATGCGTTTGATCCGGCTGGCGCATGGGGCCTGGGCACAAACCTCGATCGCCCCGGTGGCGCGCCCCTATTTGGACCAGCTGAGTGCGAAGCTTGGCAAAACGGTGCATCTGGCGCAGTTGGACGCGGGCCAGGTGCTCTATGTCGACAAACGCAATGCGGCGAACCCGATCAGCATGTTCTCGGACGCGGGCAAGGTCGGCCCTGCCTATTGCACCGGGGTGGGCAAAGCGATGCTCGCGTTCCTGCCCGAGGCCGAGTTGGAACGGGCCATCCGCTCGCAAGCGTTTCAGCGGCATACCCCGGCTACCCTCACCACGCCTGAAGCCCTCAAAGCTGTGTTGGCCGAGATCCGCCAGACCGGCGTGTCCTTTGACCGTGAAGAACACGAACCGCAGATTATTTGCGTGGCGGTACCGATTCTGAACACAGCGGGCGAGCCCATGGGGGGGCTGTCGGTCACCACCTCGACCCTGCGGCATTCGCTGGCGGATTTGGCCGCCCTTGCCCCAGATCTGCAAGCTACCGCACAAGACATAGCCGCCCAGCTTCAGCCCTGGGCCTTCCCGCAACCACTGGCCGAACCAAGGAGAGCCTGACATGGGTGTCATTCTACGCGATGTGATCAAGAAATATGGCGAGACCCAGGTGATCCATGGGGTCGATCTGGATATCGAGGAGGGCGAGTTCGCGGTCTTCGTCGGGCCATCGGGCTGTGGCAAGTCCACCCTGCTGCGGATGATCGCGGGGCTTGAAGAGACCACCGGCGGGCAGATCAAGATCGACGCCGAGGATGTCACCCACCGCGACCCCAGCGAGCGTGGTGTCGCAATGGTATTTCAGACCTACGCGCTCTACCCGCATATGACTGTGCGCGAAAACATGGGCTTTGGGCTCAAGATGAACGGCATGCCCAAGGCCGAGATCGACCAGAAGGTCGGCCAGGCAAGTGCGATTCTAAAGCTGGACGAGTATTTGGATCGCAAACCCAAGGCCCTGTCGGGCGGTCAACGTCAGAGGGTGGCGATTGGACGTGCCATCGTGCGGGGCCCGAAAGTCTTTCTGTTCGACGAGCCACTGTCGAACCTGGACGCAGAGTTGCGGGTCGAGATGCGGGTCGAGATCAGCCGCTTGCACAACGAAATTGGCGCTACGATGATCTATGTGACCCACGACCAGGTCGAGGCGATGACGCTGGCCGACAAAATCGTCGTCCTGCGCGCCGGGAATATCGAGCAGGTGGGCGCGCCGTTGGATCTGTATGACGACCCGGATAATCAGTTCGTCGCAGGCTTCATCGGCTCGCCCGCCATGAATTTTCTAGACGGTATCGCGGGCGAGGGTCAGGTGACCGTGCCCGAGTTGGGCGATCTGGCAATCCCTGCCCCCGTCGCGCTGCCCGCCCCGGGGTCCAAAGTGATCGTCGGTATGCGGCCCGAGCATCTGAACGTCACCCCCGACGGACCGCTGCACATCGATCTGATCGAGCATCTGGGCGGGGTCAGCTTTGTCTATCTGAACACCCAAGGTGGGACGCGGCTGATCGCCGAAGCCAAGGAAGGGCGTTCGATCCACGAGGGCTCGACCGGCAGCATCTCGCTGGGCGATAATCCAGCCTACTTCTTCGACCCCCAGACCAAATCACGCTTGCGCTGACAAGCACGTGGCGGCCGGGACATGGCGGTAGCAACGTGATCCCGCCAAGCGGGGTATTGCGGATATTCAATCCCTGGCCGAAACCCATGAGGTGATTTCAGACAAAGCTCACCGCCGCCGCTGCCACGAATGAACGTGAAAAACTCTATTGTATCTCTCCGCAAGGTTTTCTTGGAACAAGAGATTTGGACAGCTACGCCATGGCCTCTCGCTTTCTACGGCTACTTCGATTCTTCGTCGTTTCCGCGCTTACTTTGAGCTTGGTAGTCTGTCTGTTTCCACGTGTTGGCACATTTGCTTTGGCGCAATTTTTCCCAACCGTGCTTTTTCATCAGGGCGGTACAGAGCGCTCACTTACCATCGCGATAGACGATGGCCCCGATCCAGACACAACGCTTCGAATTGGTGAGATTCTACTCGAGGCAGAAATTTACGGAACATTTTTTCTGATCGGAGAGCGTGTTGAGCGGGACCCAGACATCGTTTCGACACTTCACTCCCAAGGGCATCAGATTGGTGCCCACTTCTTCGAAGACGCAATCACCGCGCTTCTCAGCAAGGATGAGGCAAAAGCCTCGCTCACGCGGACCCTGGCTTTGATGCCTGACGACCTTGCAATTGAATTCGCGCGACCGGGATATGGAATCCCCTCCTACGATCTTCTCCAAGTTGCGCAATCTTCAGATTTAACTCTGGTCATCGGCGACCTGCCGGCATTTGATACGCTCGGCCTGCCAGATTGGTTTTATCTGTCTTACCTAAGGTTGGCCGCACGTCATGGGTCGATTGTAACCTTTCACGATGTCGGCAGGCGCGGGGCACGTACAATCGAGACGCTACCGAAGTTCATTAAATGGGCCAAGGGGGCTGGCTATCGCTTCGTCACGCTTAATCAAACCGGTTCCAATAACCGAAGGCCGCAAGCGGCATTAGGCGTCGAACTGCGCTAGGCGGTTTGAGCATCCCACATCGTAGGGGTCTGGGATGTTTATGAAGCTGACCTTCTGTTCCGGATCGCTATAGACGTCCAAATAATCTGTCCCCAAGAAGAAGGCGTTGAACAACTCCCGTTCCAGACGGGCAAGCGGGGATTTGATCGGGCCGGGCAGAACATTGTCGCTGACCGTGTCGGGCAGCGTTTTAATCATCCGCGCGCCGGTCAGGATCATGCTGCGCCGCTGTTCGCCTTTGCTTTTGTAGTCGAGCAAGAACTCCTCGGCAAAGGCGGTCAAATCCCCGGGATCCATGCGCAGATCGGGCAGTTCTTTGCGCAGCATGCCGATGATCAGATCCGTTTCGCTGCGCCAGATCAGCGGCGCGGTCGCGGCGGCAACGCCCGCAACGGCCACCCCGGCAAGTGCTAGAAAACCACGGCGTGCGACCCTCATCCCATCACCTCAGCCGCGCGGGTGGCCAGGGCCGTGGTCGTCAGCGTGGGGTTCGCGGGGGCCCCGGTGGGGAAGGTCGAATTGCCCAGCACATGCAGGTTGCGCACCTTGTGATGCACCAAATCGCGATCCACTACGCTTGTGGCCGGATCATCGCCCATCGCCGTTGTCCCTTGATTATGCGCCTCGCTTTGGTTCAGCGGCATATAATCGATCCGCTCGACCGGGAGGGGTGCGAGTACCTTTTCCAACTCGTTTTTGACCCGCTGGACCCCGCGCATGAAGTAGTCACCATGGCCCGAGTACCGCACCACGGGGCGGGTCTCGTCCTCTGGGTCGATGCTGACGGTATCTTCGTCCTTGGGCAGATCCTCGACAATCACGTAAAGCTCGGTCCGTTCGGTCCAGCGGCCGTGGTCCAGACGAAAGCGCGGGACGTTCCAGCCCTCGATCAATGCCGCCCCAGCCTCGCGCCGATGCTCGCCATCATAAAGCATATACCCATGCCCGGTGATCGACGAAGAGCCCTGGAAACCCGACATGCCGTCCAAATACACATGCGCCCGGAACGAGCCCTGCTCGTGCAACCGCTGCCCCACGGGTCCGTCGGTTAGCCCCGAGCGAAGCAGCAGGTAAGGGTTGAAAATGGCGTTCGCGCCCAAAACAACCGCATCGCTGGTCGCCCGTTCCTCGCGTCCCGCATGCGCATAGATGACGCCTTGCGCCACACCGGCCTGGACATCCACGGACAGCGCCTGCGCATCGGTCATCAGAGTCACGCGGGGGTCGTCATAAACGTCGCGCATGCCGTTTTGGATGGTGAATTTCGCATCCACCGGGCACAGATGGCAAACGCCGTTGGCACAGCATTGCCCGCGGGTGTCGGTGGGGCGACTGGCCCGCGCCGTTGGCTGGTTGAAATAGTGATCGGGGTAAGTGGCTTGCAATGCCCGATCGGGGTCGGTCATTCGGTGACCGGGCAAGGGGTAAGGCGGGCGGTCTGGGAAGGGCGTCGCGACCGAGCCCGCGATTTGCATCACCTGCTCGACTTCCGTGTAGTAGGGCGCCAAATCCTCGTAGCTGACCGGCCAATCGCGGCCCACACCGTAGCGGGTCATGATCTGGAAATCATTTGGCAGCATCCGGGGCGAGCCCCCCCACCAACAATTGGAGCTGCCGCCAAAGCCAATGTTGAACTGCCACAGCTTGTCCGTCTCGACCCCTTTGGGCGTATCAACGCGAAAGGTCGACTGAGCCTCGACCGGGCTGTTGCGGCGGTTCGCGACTTGGTCGGGATGCTGAACCAAAGGGCCCCGCTCAAGCACCAGGAAGCGCGCCGAGTCTGGCGACCTCTGCAAACGCTTGCGCAGGAAAAAGCTGCAGGCAAAGCCGCTGCCGATGAAGATAGTGTCGTAGTCTGCCATCGCGTGTCCCGGTCGCTTGCCGCTCGGTTCAAGAACAGCGCGATGTTATCAGTGACGCAACCTATGCAAAAGCCTTTCGTTCGTCGCAGCAGGCGCGCAAGGCCAGGCGTGTGTTCGCATCGCGCCACAGGCCCGGACAACGATCCGAGAACCACCTAACGCGCTGAACGATCCCACTATTGGTTGAGAGCACGCCGCACCCGGGCAATACGCTGACTGTTGGGGGGGTGCGAGCCCAAAAACCTGTTCCCAGGATCTGGGATCCGTGCAAAATATTGCGCGCCCCGAAGCGCATCATAGCCCGCGCGCCGCGCGATGCGGGCACCCAATTCGTCGGCCTGAAGCTCGTAGTCTTTCGAGAATCGGCGACCACCAACGGTCCCACCGAGTTTTTGACCGAACTCCACGCCCGCGTCCCCCGCGCCGGTAACGGCAGCAAGAATACCACCCAACGCCGCCCCAGCGAGGACGGATTTCTGACGGCGCGGGATGTGATTGCGGATGTGATGCGCGGCCTCGTGGCCCAAGATAAACGCCAACTCGTCTGCGTTGCGGGCATCGCGCAGCAGGGCTTGAGTAAACCCAATCACCGGGCGGCCATTGCGGTCGAGGGTTTGAAAGGCGTTGGGCGGCAGTGAGGGATCTGGATCAACGATGATATTGAAATCGCAGGCTTTGCGAGGATCCCGCTCGCGGCAGACCTTTTCGGCAACCGGCTCGACCCGGCGGACCACCTGGGCGAAGGTGCGCGCGGCTTGACTGTTGGCAATGCGTGGTGGTGCCGCGACTTGAGGGCGCTGGCTTGGGCCCGGTGCAGGCACTGTTGTGATCGTGCAGCCCGCAGCCAGCAACACCACGGCAAGATAGATAGATCTCATCGACGAGCCCTCCGTTCAGCGGGGAATATGCGGGGCTTATGCGTTTGGGGCAACCGGGCGGCCCGTTCTTGTGAAGGGGCATTTCAATAGATGTGACAAAAGTGAACGCACCCCACTTGGGTGCTTGCAAAGGCCCAGGCGCCCGATATCCTGTGCAAATGTTTACCATAGAGCATGAATTCGACGCCTCGGTCATCACGCTGGTCGATGATATGGCCGCCCCCGGGACCGAGGATATCACGATTGCGATTTTCGACGATCAAGTGACCATCGAACAGGTCGATCCACATACAGAGCGTGTTCAAAAGATCACCCTGTCGATGCGCCAAGTTGCCGACCTGCGGGCGGCTTTGGATTTGCCCGAAGGGGCTTATGTAAGGCGGCCCGGTGGCGGTTGACCGCTTGCGGCACCAGCTTGGCCTGTTGATCCATGCGGTGCGGTTTCTGACCCGCGTTCCGGTGCCGGATCTGTTGGCGTATGCGCCAGATCTGCTGGGGCACGCGGCGCGGTATTTTGGCCTGGTCGGCGTATTTGTCGGGGCGGTTGGGGCGGCCATTTGGGCAGGCGCGCTATGGTTGGGTCTGCCGCCTTTGGCCGCCGCTGGGCTTGCATTGGCGGCGACGCTTTTGACAACCGGCGGCTTGCACGAGGACGGATTGGCCGATTGCGCGGATGGGCTGGGCGGCGGCACGGATCGCGACCGCGCGCTTGAGATCATGCGCGACAGTCGGATCGGAACTTATGGCGCGCTCGCCCTTGGAATGTCGCTGCTGCTGCGCCTGGTTTGCCTGGCGGCCCTGGGGCCTGTACCGGGCGCTGCCGCGCTGGTGATCGCGGCGACACTGGGCCGTGCCGCGATGGTACCGGCGCTGCTTTTGATGCCCTACGCGCGGGTGGACGGCCTGGCATCGGGCGCCGCGCGGGCAGCGGGCGCAGGCACGGGCATGTTTGCACTGGGAACGGCCGCGGTGGTGGCCATCAGCCTGGGGGGCATTGCGGGCCTGGTCGCGCTGGCGGTGGGCAGCCTGGCCTGGATCTGGGTCAGTTGGCGGCTGATGCGCCGGTTGGGCGGCTACACCGGCGACGGGCTGGGCGCGACCGAGCAGGTCGTTGAAATCGCCGTTTTCCTCAGCATGGCCGCATTATGGGCCTGACACTGCTGCGGCACCCGCGGGTCAACGCGCCTGGGATCTGCTACGGTCAAAGCGATGTGCCGCTGGCGATGGGCTTCGAGGACGCGATCGCGAAGGCCGTGTTGCAAGTGCCCAAAGCCCAGCGCCTGGTCAGCAGCCCTTCGGCGCGGTGCCTGGTTCTGGCCGAAGCGCTGTCACTGGCCACCGCGTTACCCGTGACATTGGACCCGCGTCTGCTGGAACTCAACTTCGGCACATGGGAGGGACGCGCATGGTCCCAGATCCCGCGTGCCGAGAGTGATCCCTGGGCCGAGGATCCCGTGACCCGCGCCCCACCGGGGGGCGAAAGTTTTACACAGCTACAGACAAGGGTCGCGGCGGCCCTTGCGGACCTGGACCACACATTGGTGGTTACCCACGCCGGGCCCATCCGCGCAGCACAGATCCTGACCGGCCGCGCTGATTTCGCGGCAGCCTTTGCACGGGCGGTGCCCTATGCCACACCGGTTCATCTGCCCGCATTGACGGGTGCCATCTGACGGGGGACGATATGGGACGGGGATTTGAGGCGCCAAACGTCTGGCGGGCACGGGGACGTGGGTTTCAAATGGGCGTTGTCCACCCCTCGGGCCATGTCGTGCATCTGACCGGCCAGGTGGCGTGGGATGCCGAAGAGCGCATCGTTGGAAAGGGTGATGTCACCGAACAGACGCGGCAGTGTTTTCGCAACATCGAGGCCCTTTTGGCCCAGGTCGGAGGACGCCTTGAAGATATCGTCTCTTTGACCACCTGGTTCTTGGATCGGGCGGATCTGCCCCAGATTCAGGCCGTTCGCGGTGAATTCCTCAAGCCAGACACAGCACCCGTATCGACATCAATCATGGTGGTGGGTCTGGGGCATGCGGATTTCTTGGTTGAACTGACACCGATTGCCGTGGTGCCCGAGACGCGGTTCCGATCACCCTCGCCGTAACCCTGCGGCAGCTTATTGCAAGTACCGTCGAATATCGCCTATGCTGCACCGCAACACGACCTTGAACCCTTGGGGAAACCGATGATCATAGCCTTTGCGCAGCAAAAAGGCGGGGCTGGCAAGACCACGGTGCTGGCGCATCTGGCCCATGCCTGGGGACTGGCGGGGCGATCTGTCGGTCTGGTCGACCTGGATACGCAACGCTCGCTTTCGATGTGGGCGCAGGCACAAACAGTGCTTGAGGTCGAGTGTGTCGAGAGCGCGGGCTGGCGCGCGGGATCGGACATCAAGGATCTGGCGCGCAAATGCGAGGTGACCTTGATCGACTGCCCCGGCAACGCCTCGAACTTGCTTGAGGCCTCGTTGCGCGAAAGCGATCTGGTGATCCTGCCCTGTCAACCCTCGATGCTGGACGCATGGGCCACAGCACCGGTGCTTGAGATGGCCACGCGCGAGAAAACGCCCGCGCGGGTGCTTTTGAACCGTGTGCCGCCGCGCGGTGGGCTGGTGGATGAAGTGCGGACGGCTTTGGGCGAAAGCGGTGCCGCACTATTGGACACCACGCTGGGCAACCGTGTGGCCTTTGCCGCCGGGCTGGCGCGGGGCACCACGGCCTTAGGCCTTGGCCGCACCAGCCGTGCGACTCAGGAAGTACAAGCCCTACGGACCGAGATCGAGGCCCTGTTGAACGCTTGAACCCGGGCGGACCTTCGCTAGAGCGAAATCGATTTAATCAGCAACGAGCTTATCAAAATCTGCGTTCGAAATCAGCGCTTTGCTGATTGAGAGGCAGTGGATTTTGATTAAGGTTTATCGAATTTTGCTCTAAGCTGCCCCAAAAGGGGGGCGCATGGCCAAAACAGGGTTCTTCTGGGACGAGCGGTGCTTTTGGCACGGCGGTGGGAATTATGCTTTGACCGTGCCGGTCGGCCCAACCGTGCAACCGATGACCGGCGCGGGTTTGCCCGAAAACCCAGAAACCAAGCGGCGGCTGATCAATTTGATCCGCGTGACGGGCTTGGCAGAACAGCTAGAGATGCGCGGGGCGCCGATGGCAGAGCGCGCCGCACTGGAACGGGTGCATACCGCCACCTATCTGGATGAATTCAAAACCCTCTCGGATGCGGGCGGCGGCGAATTGGGCCTGCGCACCCCTTTTGGACCGGGCAGTTTCGAGATCGCGTCCAGGGCCGCTGGGTTGGTTTGCGGCGCGGTCGAGGCGGTATTGGCCGGGGACCTGGACAACGCCTATGCCCTCGCCCGTCCACCAGGGCATCACGCCCTGCCCGACTGGCCAAATGGGTTTTGCCTGCTGAACAATGTGGCTATAGCGGCCGAGGCAGCTTTGGCCAGCGGTGCCGTGGCCCGGATTGCCATCATCGATTGGGATGTGCACCACGGCAACGGGACCGAGGCAATCTTCTATGAGCGGCCCGAGGTGCTGACCGTCTCGCTGCATCAGGATCGCAATTATCCCTTGGATACCGGCAGCTTTGCGGATCGCGGCCAGGGCGCCGGGCTGGGGTCGAACCTGAATATCCCGCTGCCGCCGGGCGCGGGGCACGCCGCCTACGTGGCGGCGATGGAGCATTTGGTCGCGCCCTTGGTGCGGGCGCATACGCCCGATCTGATCCTGGTGGCCTGCGGCTTCGATGCCTCGGGCGTGGATCCTTTATCGCGGATGCTGGCGGGCAGCCACACGTTTGGTACGTTGACCCAGACCACAATGGAATTGGCCGAAACGCTATGCGGGGGGCGGTTGGTGCTGGCACATGAGGGCGGCTATTCCGAGGTACACGTGCCGTTTTGCGGCCATCGGGTGTTGGAGACTTTGATGGGGGCCAACGCACCATTGGAGGATCCTTTGCAGGCCAGGATTGATGGGCAGCAGCCCAGCGCCGAGGTGACGCAGTTTCATTTATCGCTGATCAGGCGAATGGCATCAGCTTTGTAAAATACATTAACACGTATGATTGTGCGGAAATTGTGACGCCTTGCGGAATATTTATTTTGCAACAAGCACTTAGATCCATTTCAAAGATTAACGCCCTCTCCAAAATACCCTGATCCCGCCTTATCCAAGTCGCGACTCTCGATCAACTTAAGCTCGATAGCGTTGAGTGCTCCCCGCGCGTCTGAGTGAGTTTGCGCGCCCAAAACTAAGTCGATATCGACCCGCAACAGGACGCTTATGCGTATTTCATGTCTACATACACATCCAGCGAATACTGCTCTGTACGAGGCGGCGGCGCCAAAGGATGTCTCGCTCGCGCATATTGTCCGCCCCGACCTGCGACAGCGCATGACAAAGGGCGTTGATCCAGGTCTTTTGGCCGAAACGCGTCAATATCTTGAGCGGATGCGTACAGGAAGCGATGCGGTCCTATTGACCTGCTCCAGCTTGGCGGCCGCGGCTGAAGCGCCCATTTTGTCTGCCGATCGTCTGTTGGCCGAGGATGTGGCACTGCGGATGTCGCAAGACACATCCCTCACAGTCGATGTCTTGTTCTCGAACCTCAACTCCGACGCTTTGATCACCACCCTGTTCTACGCGTGCGTCGGCCCGGTGGCCGATCTGTCCCGGCTCACTATGACCCCGGTGCGTGGCGCGTTGGATCCACGGATCCAGACCGACACCTCGAAACACGATCAACGGGTGGCCCAAGCCATCTGCGACAGCACAGCCGACGTGGTGGTTTTGGTCCAAAGCAGCATGGCGCTGGGGCTTAAGGTGAACGACGAGCGGATCATGACAGTGCATCACAGCGCCATGCGTCGCATTGGCGCCCTGCTGGTGGCTTAATCGCTTAGAGTATCACCGCAAGTTCATGGCGCCCCCCTTGACCTGAGAGCCTGCGCATCGGATTACTTCGCCCAAGGCAGCCTGTCCCGGGGGAGCATTATGAAAAAGGTTTATGACAGCGCGACGGACGCGTTGGACGGTGTGTTGCACGACGGTATGTTTATTGCCGCCGGCGGGTTTGGCCTGTGCGGCATTCCCGAGTTGCTGATCGCCGCGATCCGCGATGCGGGCGTCAAGGACTTGACGGTGGCCTCGAACAACGCGGGCGTCGATGATTTCGGCTTGGGCGTGCTGTTGCAGACCAAGCAGGTCAAAAAGATGATCAGCTCGTACGTCGGGGAAAACGCCGAGTTCATGCGCCAATATCTGTCGGGCGAGTTGGAGCTTGAGTTCAACCCTCAAGGCACCCTGGCCGAGCGGATGCGCGCAGGCGGTGCCGGGATCCCGGGATTTTATACCAAAACCGGGGTTGGCACGGTGATTGCCGAGAGTAAGGAGCATAAGGATTTCGACAGCCAGACTTATATTCTGGAACGCGGGATTTTCGCGGATCTGAGCATTGTGAAGGCCTGGAAGGGCGACGCGCAGGGCAACCTGATATACCGCAAAACAGCGCGCAACTTTAACCCCAATGCCGCCACCTGCGGCAAGATCTGCATCGCGGAAGTTGAGGAACTGGTCCCGGTCGGAAGCCTGGACCCCGACATGATCCACACCCCGGGGATCTTTGTGAACCGGATCATTCAAGGTCAGCACGAAAAGCGGATCGAACAGCGCACCGTTCGCGCGGCCTGAAGATAAGGAGAGCATAATGCCCTGGGATCGCAATCAGATGGCCGCCCGCGCGGCGCAAGAGCTGGAAGACGGGATGTATGTGAACCTGGGCATCGGGATCCCGACGCTGGTGTCGAACCACATCCCCGAGGGGATCGACGTGACCTTACAGTCCGAGAACGGCATGCTGGGCATGGGTCCTTTCCCAACCGAGAACGAGATCGACGCGGATCTTATCAACGCGGGCAAACAGACGATCACCGAGTTGGATCGCACCAGCTATTTTTCGTCCGCCGACAGCTTTTCGATGATCCGCGGCGGGCATATCGCCATGGCGATTCTGGGCGCGATGGAGGTGGCCGAGAACGGCGATTTGGCGAACTGGATGATCCCCGGCAAGCTGGTTAAGGGCATGGGTGGTGCCATGGACCTGGTGGCGGGCGTGGGCCGCGTGGTCGTGGTGATGGACCACACCAACAAAAAAGGCGAATCCAAGGTGCTGCACCGCTGCACCCTGCCACTGACCGGCCAGGGCGTGGTCGACCGCATCATCACCAACCTGGGCGTACTGGACGTCACCCACAAGGGCCTGCATATCGAGGAACTAGCACCAGGGGTGACCCGCGAGGAAATGATCGCCGCGACCGAAGCCGAAATCGTTTGATGCTCGATTTCACCATCGCGCGTATGGTGACCGAACCTAAGGGCAGTTGCGCGCTGAGCCATGCCAGTGACCCGAGCAAGTTGGCCTATTCAATCCCTCGCCGCGAAACACCACGGCCGATCACACCGGAGTCAGTGATGGTCGGCACCATACCGGCGTGGGCCTGGCGCTGATCGAGCAGTTGGTTTCCGATGCCCAGACGGAAGGGGTAAAGGTTATCCGGCCGGGCGCTCGTGTGAACGCCCAGAGCTGCAGGCATCGCGACCGGGTCGATGTATTTCAGGTTTAGAGCCCCCGGCGGCAAAACAATGGGAAGATCAAGATCATGACATTTTCAGGCGGATGCTATTGCGGGAACCTCCGCTATCAGGCCAACGGCGCGCCGCGCATCAAGGCGCAGTGCCATTGCCGCGAGTGCCAATACATCTCGGGCGGTGGACCAAATTACTTCATATTGATGCCGGGAGACGGGTTTTCCTATGCCCAAGGGACGCCCAAGAGTTTCACGCGCAGCGATCTGGAAAACCCGGTAACCCGCGAATTCTGTGCAGATTGCGGGACGCATATTTTGACGCGACGCAACGACATAACGGATGTGGTGCTCAAGGTGGGAACATTGGACACCCCCGAGGTGTTCGAATCCGCGATGATGGCGATATTCACCGTGGATCAGCAGCCGTTTCACACGCTGCCCGAAGGGATCCCCGTGTTCGAGCGTATGCCGCAACGCTAGCTCCTGATCTCCATCGGTAATTTTCAGTATTTTGCGGAAAACTAAGATCCTCGCCTTTTAGATGCCAAAGTTCGAATATAGCGTCCGCTAAGACTTCTAAAGGACCGTTCGTTTGCCCGCCCTTCGTGTATCTTCCTCTGGTCTGATGACCCGTGAGCTTTTGCTGACGCTTGGCCTGCTGGCGGCGATGGTCTTTGGGTTGATCGGCCTGGCCGCCGCAACAGGGTGGGAGGAGACCCTGGCCTCGCTGCGGGCCCTGACCGTCTGGCAAGTTGCGCTACTGCTGGTCCTGTCCAGTATGAACTATGTGCTGCGCGGCCTTCGCTGGCATCTCTATGCGCGGGTGCTGCGGCTGCCGGTTACGCTGATGCAAACCATTCGGCATTATCTGGGGGGGTTCGCCATGACGGTCACACCGGGCCGGGTGGGTGAATTGATCCGCCTGCGCTGGATCACCCGCGAAACCGGTGTGGCCTTGGACCGCGCAGCGCCCATCGTGCTGGTGGACCGCGCGGCAGATCTGGCGGCGATGGGTCTGTTGATTGCCGTCTCGGTCACTTTGTCGGCGGCAGGCCTGGGCGCGGGCATTCCGGTGGCGATCCTAGCTATCATTGCCGCCATTATTGTCACGCGCGCGACCCTACTGACCCGGTGCCTGACGTTGGCCTGGCGCCTGCTGGGGCGACTCCCGCGCCTGTTCGGGCGGCTGCGTCGCGCGGCACGCGCCATGGGGCCCTTCTCGGACTGGCCGGTCGTTCTGCCCGCCCTGGCGCTGGGCTTTGCCGGGTGGCTGGCTGAGGGTGTCTCGTTCTACCTACTGCTCGACTGGATGAGTGCCGATGTCGGCTTTTGGGCGGCCGTGGGTATCTTTATGATCGCCACGGTCGGCGGCGGGCTGACCGGTGCACCGGGGGGCTTGGGCGGGGCTGAAGCGGCGATGGTAGCACTTTTGTCGCTGCAAGGCGTCCCACTTGAAATCTCCATCCCTGCCACGGCCGTCATCCGGCTGACCACCTTGTGGTTCGCCATTCTGATCGGCCTGGTCGTTTTCCCGTTCGCCACACGTGCCGCACATCGAGGATTGCATGCCACTTAATACCGAACCCTATACCGGCTGGGGCCGGGTGTTGACCGGCACCGGCGGTCGTCTGCGCCCCGAGAAAACGGCGGGTCTGAAGCATATCGACCTGGGCCCCGCCGTCGGCGCGCTGCGGTCCTATGGCGATGCGGCGCTCAACGAAAAGCCCAGCGTGGACATGACCCGGTTGGATCGGATGCTAGCCTTCGACGCAGAGACCGGCGTTTTGGAGGCCGAGGCCGGCGTGCCGCTGACCACCCTGCTGGACACCTTTGGTCCGCGCGGTTGGATGCCAGCGGTCGTGCCGGGCACCGGCTATGCCACGCTGGGCGGGGCAATTGCCGCGGATGTACACGGCAAGAACCACCACGCGGCGGGCAGTTTCGGGCAACATGTCCTGTCGGTGCGATTGATCGGCGCGGATGGCGTCGCGCGCGAAGTGTCCGAAACGGCCGAGCCTGACGTGTTCCGTGCCACCCTGGGCGGTATGGGGCTGACAGGTATCATCGAAAGCGCCCGGATCCAGATGATGGCGTGCCCCTCGATGCTGGTGGATGTGCACGAGCGGCGGATGCCGAACCTCGCCGCCTATATGGAGGCGTTCGAGGACAGCACCGCCACTTTCTCGGTGGGGTGGATCGATGCGACCGGCACAGGCGCCAAACTGGGCCGTGGTATCCTTGAGGAGGCCGAGTTCGCCACACGCGAAACCCCTTTTTGGAAGCCCCGAAAGCCGCCCAAACCAGTGCCTTTCAACGCGCCCGGATTTGCCTTGGCCGCCCCCGTGGTGCGCACCTTCAATCAACTTTACTACAGCCGGATCTCGACCACCGGCCGCAAGCCAACCAAGCCGATCGCGGCATTTTTCCACCCGTTGGATGGTCTGATTGGCTGGAACAAGCTCTACGGCAAGCGGGGGTTCCATCAGTTTCAATGCGTGCTGCCAACCGAAAGCGCTGCGCTGACTTTGGATGCCATGTTGCGCGAGATCGGCCAATCCGGCCTGGCCGCACCCTTGGCGGTGCTCAAAAAGATGGGGCCTGGGCGCGCCGGGCCGCTGTCCTTTCCCATGGCAGGCTATACGCTGGCGGTCGATTTCACCAATCGGCCAGGTGCAGCGCCCTTGGTGAACCGATTGATTGCGCAGACGGTCGACGCGGGCGGGCGCATCTATCTGGCAAAGGACTCCCTGGCAGAGGCGCAACAGATGGCAGCTATGTACCCTGAACTCGAGGGGTTCCGTGCCACGCTGCGCGCGCTTGACCCTGCGGGGCTGTTCGAGACGGATCTGGCCCGGCGTTTGAACATAAGGGGCATGCAATGAACGAGACATGGATCATTCTTGGCGCCAGTTCGGCCATGGCGCGGGCCTTCGCGCGGGATATGGCGACCCAAGGGGACGCGCTGCTCTTGTGCGGCCGCGATACGGCGGATCTGGAACGGGACGCCGCCGATATGGCGCTGCGAGGGGCTGCACCGGCGCGTGTGTTTGCCTTTGACACCCGCGACCCTGAAAGTTTCATGCCAATTCTTGAGGCTGGCCGCGCCAGCAAAGGGGTTTTGAACGTCGCCGTTTTTGCGGGGTCCATGCCCGAGCAGGCGGATATTGATGCCGATCCGTCCCTGGTGGCCGGTGTGGTGACCGACAATTTCACGGCCGCGGCCGCGTTTCTCATGGCGATCGCGCCCGAGATGGAGGCGCGCGGGGCTGGCGTCGTGGTCGGCATCGGGTCTGTGGCGGGGGACCGGGGGCGGCTTGGAAACTATGTCTATGGCGCAGCCAAGGCGGGGTTTCATACGTTTTTGTCCGGGTTCCGAAATCGGATGGGACGATCAGGCGTGCAGGTATTGACCGTTAAACCGGGCTTTGTGGACACCTCCATGACCTGGGGGCTTGAGGGGATGTTCCTGGTGGCCAGCCCCTCGGACGTTGCCGCCGACATCCGCCGCGCCATCAAAAAGAGGCGCAACGTTATCTACACGCCTTGGTTCTGGATTGGGATCATGACGATCATTCGCACGATCCCTGAGCGGATCTTCAAGAAGCTACAGATCTAAGCGACAAGCCTGGTCCTGGTCGCGTCTCAGGTCGCGGCCAACACCAGAAACGTCATGCATGTCACGACTAGGGATAGGCCGATTTTGTCGGTAACCGCATATATTATCGGGTCATAGTCTTGCTGACCCGTCCAACCTGTATAGATCATACGCGTCAGCCAAAGACCCAACAGCGCGGTGACACCCCACAGCAACCATATATGGGTATAGAGCGCGGCCGCCGTGGCGCTCAGGCTGTAGGCGATAAAGACCATCAGCGCACCCAACCCCGAAAGGATCGCGACATTCAACAGGTCGTCGCGGTCCGCCGCGCTATAGCGCCGCCCCGGAACGTTGCCACTGCCCTTGGCCTTGGCCAATTCGGTCAGGCGCTTGACACAGCCCAGCGACAGGAAGATTGGGAAGATGAAAGCAAAGAGCCAACCTGAGGCCACGACACTCGCGGCCATGGCCCCCGCCACGACACGCAGCGTGTACAGACTGGCCAGCATGGTGACGTCAACCCAACGGACCCGTTTCAAATGGAACGAATAAGAGAGCGTCAACACCAGATAAACCAGTAGCACCGCAAGCATGCCCCAGCCAAGAGCGGCGCCGATCGCCAAACCCAAGATCCCCAAGACCAGGCTTGCCGCCATACCGACCTTTATGGGCACTCTACCGCTGGCAAAAGGGCGGTTCCGCTTGGTTTCGTGAACGCGATCCGCTTCAAGATCAGTGAGGTCATTGACGATATAGATCGCGCTCGCCAGCGCGGAAAAGGCAATAGCACCCAGCAAGGCCGCAGTCACACCCGCCAAATCCACCCGATGCGACGCAAAGAGTGGCAAGAACAGCAGCATGTTCTTAAGCCATTGATGCGGCCTGAGGCCTTTGATCAGGTCACGCCCAGCCCAGGCCATACCGATGGGTGTTGGGGTGATGCCCTGAGCGGTCAATTTGGCCAGGAACCGCGGGCGGGATCGTGCAGCAAAAGCCTGCCGCGCCTTGCGCCAGACTGGAATGTCCGCGTGACTGTCACCAATGTAATCAAACCCGCCTTCGCCAAACAACTCGATCAGACGCGCGGCTTTGGCCTCGGCTGTGAGGTTTACCGTACCGCTCGATCCCTCGGCACCGTCGAAAGGTCTATGCCCGGCGGCGACCTCAGCCACCAAGGAATGGGTCGAGCCTGACACCAACAAAACCTGTCGCCCCGCTTGCCGCGCTTGATCAACCACAGCCATAACATCGGGATCCAGGGGGAGTGTTTTGATGTCAACCGGCGCGATTTGCGCCATTGCCTGTTTTAATGCGGGACGATCAGACAAGTTTGCGACGGCCGCGCGCACGGTTTGGATCGGCGCAACCCCTAGGCCCTTCCAAAAGCACTCCAACAGAAGGTCGGTCTTCAGAAAGGTTCCATCAACATCAACCACAAGGGGGACATCGCAGCCTTCAGCCTTGGTCGCCGTCATTGTCGCGCAACCTTCGCGCCGGTGAAGAGGCAGCCGTCGGTCGCCCGGTCCGGAGGCGACAAACACAACAGGCGGGATTGGGCCCAGGCCGCGACGACTTTGGGGACATAGGCCCGGGTTTCTTTGTAGTCTGGAACGCCCGCCGCCCGCTGCACGGCCCCCTCGCCAGCGTTATAGCCCGCCAGCGCCAGCAGCGCATCGCCCCCAAACTCGGTTAGCAAGAAGTCGAGGTATTTGACACCGCCTGAGATGTTTTGTGCCGGGTCCGTGCGATCGGTGACGCCGAAGCGTTTTGCGGTTGCGGGCATCAATTGCATCAAACCAACCGCGCCCGCGCTGCTTTCGGCCCGAGGTTGGCCCGCACTTTCAACCGCGATTACCGAGACGACCAACGCGGGCGAGACTTGAGTGCCCGCTGTCGCCTTAAGGATATACTCCCCATAGGTCGACGCGACTTGTTCTACCCGTGCGGGTGCGGGATAAAGCCCGTCGGACTTTGTACTATTGCTCGCCAGAACCTGCATGGCCGCGCGAAGCTTTCCAAAACCCGCATCTTGCAAAGCCGGGGACATCTGCGTCCAGAACCAGGTTGCCGTTTGCCCCGCGTCCACGCCCCGCCGCGTCGGGGCGACAGGAACAGTTGGCACATTGGGTGTGTTGGTTAAGACGGCGGCGACCGCAGCAACCGGTTCGACCTGGATCGTAATGAGCCGCTTGGTGCCCGCACTAGGGGGCTTGACCCGCTTAAAGGTGAAGTCGCTGGGCGATTGCGCCCAGGCCGCCTGCTGGCAGACCGAAACCACAACGGCAACAATAATCCCTATGGCCCTGCTTTTCACTGCGTCGCCCCATATCTATGTTGTTATTTGTATTTGTTTACCAATTTCTAGGCGCCGATGTAATCGCCGGTGGTTGGTTGGCGCCGATTCTATGATCTGTAACGTGTCTTCAAGGCAACAAAACCGATTCGAGGTAAGGCCTAAGACAGGATTCGGGCGGCTGCGGCAACAATAAAGCCAAAATAAACACAACAGTATCAAAGGCTAACAGGGTTGATGGGGCGTTAACTTACAAAACACGGTGTTGCGTCATTTTTCTGCCCGATTTGGACTGTGTATTGCGCTTGTTCGCTGAGTAGCCATGTGAACGCCGGACGGGACGCGAGTGACAGTATACTTCGGCCTCGACCTTCTAAGGTTAACGTTCGGCGCAGGTGGACGACTGAAACTTATGACCCCTTAGGAGGATCGATATGAAACTTTTTAAACTGAAGAAAACCTTCGTCGAAGATGAAGATGGCGCTGTGACCGTTGACTGGGTTGTGCTGACCGCTGCCATCGTCGGCATCGGCCTGATCGTTCTGCAGATCATCCGCGGCGGTGTGTACGATGCGGCATCGGACATCTACAAACAATTGACCAAAGCCATCGAAGCTGGCTCCAGCAGCTAATATCAACCTATACCACAGGTTGTCGGGGCGGCTCTGTTGGCAGGGCCGCCCTACTTTTAACAGGCCCCGCACGAAAGATCATTCGCCAGATCTTTGAATTGTGCATGAAAGTCGCTGAAAGATTAAAGGTACACATGCCGAGCAGGAAGCTTTTTGCCAGCAGAGTTGAGATGGCTGTCGTCGACGAAGACGGGGCTGTGACGGTCGACTGGGTTGTTTTAACCGCGGCGATCGTAACCGTGGCAATTGTGGGGATCGGTGTCATTTCGCCTGGCGTTTACCAAACAGCGTCCAAAATCGAAAGCGACGTACAATCGGCAACGAACTTTTAGCGTAACACCGGCAAACTTCCGGGCGTTTGATACTGGACACATCTACGTATTGAACTGTATGATGTCATGCGGGACAGGGGATAAAACCCCTTCTAAATCATAAGGTTGAACCAAGGTCATGCGCATAATCTTTGCTCTCGTATTTCTGTTTGGGATCGCGATCGCCGGCTTTGCCGCCTATTCGGCCATGCAGCAGTTTAGGGGAATGCAATCCGAGATGGCGCGACTGAGGCAGAAAGCTGATTTGGTGGTCGAAACGACCCCGGTGCTTCTGGCAACACGAGAACTGCGCTACGGTCAAACCCTGCTTGACGGGGATGCAACTGAGGTACAATTCCCTGCCGACGCCATTCCCGAGAATGCTTTCACCTCAATGGACGACCTTTTTGGGAACGAGGATGCGAAACCACGGCAAATCGTCCGCACGATGGAGCCTGGTGAAATCATCATGGCGACCAAAGTGACCCGCTTCGGTCAGGATGCGGGTGTCGCCTCGCGCCTGACAAAAGGGATGCGGGCCTTTACAATCCGGGTGGACGTTACAACAGGGGTCTCGGGCTTCTTGCAACCGGGCGATCGAGTGGACGTATATTGGTCAGGTCAACAGCAAGGGCGTCAGGTCACCAAACTGCTACTTGAAGGGATCGATCTAATCGCGATCGATCAAATCGCCGACCAGGATACGAACAGACCCGTTGTCGCCCGCACAGTTACGGTCGAAGTCTCGCCAATTGTGGTCGCGACACTTGCGCAGGCCCAATCATCAGGGCGGTTAACGCTGTCCCTTCGTGGCTCGGAAGAAGAAGAAATCCTTGGCCCGCTTGAAGTTAGCCAAGAGGATCTGCTGGGCATCAGCGAGGTCGTGGAGGAAGAGCAAAAGCGTTGCTTTCGCCGTGTTCGTCGGGTGATGAAGGTCGAGGTTACCGAGGTCCCCTGCCCAACCCAATAGTGGGTTCGGCCTTTGAAAAATAAGGGAAAATCTTGTCGGTGTGGCTTATCCACATCAACGTTTACCCATAACACATTGATTATTGTGTTAAATTAAAATTCCGAGCATCTTTAGCATCATAGGCCCGCGTTCCGCGTGGGCCTCCATGAGTGGTTTTGAGAGGCAGGAAACAACATGTATTGGAACCGACTTTTTAGAGCGGGCCTTATTGGTCTTGCTTTGTCGGCACCGATTGTGACGGACGCGTCCGCACAAAGTGTGCTGAAAGTGATGCGGGGGGCGACCTCGAGCAACATCTCTGTATCCGTCAATCGCGCGATCGTTATGGAAGCGGACCGTCCGTTTGCTGAACTTTCCGTGGCAAACCCCGGTATCGCTGACATCGCGACCCTGGGCGAGCGGACGATCTATGTTCTGGGCAAGGCGCCAGGACGAACAACGCTGACCATCTTGGGTCCCGAGGGTGAGTTGATCACCAACGTGGATGTTCAGGTCAGCCCCGATTTGGCCGAATTCAAGGAGCGTCTGCGCGACATCCTGCCCAACGAACCGATTGAAGTGCGAACTGCCAGTGACGGGATCATCCTGTCAGGCCGGGTCGGCGGCGCCCGCAAGGTGTCTCGTGCTCTGGAACTGGCTGAACGATATGCGCCAGGCCGGGTAACGAATCTGATGGTTGTTGGCGGCACACAACAGGTGATGCTGAAAGTGCGTTTTGCCGAGATGTCCCGCAGCGTTGGGAAAGATCTGGGCACAAACCTTGGCGCCGCGCTCGCCGGCAACGACAATGACCCCGGCGGTGTCGCATTCGGCGGCGGTACAGCCTCAGGCTTGGCAACTGGTGTTCTGGTTCCGGTCGGCGAAGAAAACGATCCAGAGGGCAACGGCGCTGAAGGCGGCCTTCTGTTTGACGGAAACGTGACGGGTGGTCTCGGTGTGACGCTCCTGAACATGGGCGACTTCACGGTCAACCTGTTGATCCAAGCGCTTGAGAACAAAGGGCTTGTACGGACGCTGGCTGAACCGAACCTGGTGGCCGTGTCGGGTGAGTCTGCCTCGTTCCTGGCAGGTGGCGAGTTCCCAATACCCGTTGACGCGGGTGACGGTGCGATCACCATCGAGTTCAAAACCTTCGGTATCCAGTTGGATTTCTCACCGACCGTGATTGATGAAGACCTGGTGCGCCTGGACCTACGAACCGAAGTGAGTTCAATCGTTGAGTTTGTCGAAGGGTCGCCGTCGTTCTCAAACCGTTCCGCATCGACCAGTGTCGAAATGCGCGATGGTCAGAGCTTTGCGATTGCCGGCTTGCTGCAGGATGACTTCACCGACGCGGTCAGTCAGGTTCCTTGGCTCAGTGATGTACCTATACTGGGATCGCTCTTCCGGTCATCAAGCTTCACGCGGCTGCAGACCGAGCTTGTCATCATCGTCACCGCACACATGGTGTCGCCCACCGACGGCGATCTGCTGACACTTCCCACGGACCGGGTCCGTATTCCCAGCGAGCTGGATTTGTTTTTGAACGGCAACATCGAAGGCACCCCCGAGGTGCGGGATGTGGCACGTCAAGATTTCCAGGGCTCCTATGGCTATGTGATGGAGTAAGAGAGATGAAATCGTTTCTGAAAATATCCACGGCCATCGCCGGTATGACGGTACTGGCGGCCTGCAACGGCCCCGTCGCGGGGGGGAAATCAACCACACCCTTCGGCGAGGCAACCGCGTCAAACACGTTGGCACAAGCCATCAGCCTGCAGGGCAGCCTTCTGGCCGAGTTGCAAGCAAAGTTCCGCGCGGCCGCGCCGGACTTGATCAACTTTGGCTTTAACGAGGCTACCTTGGACGCCGAGGCACGCGCCGCCCTGGATCAACAGGCCGCTTGGATCAAAGCGAACCCGTCGATCAAACTGCGGATTTATGGGCATACCGACTTGGTTGGTTCGAACGCTTATAACCGCCGTTTGGGACAACGCCGAGCACAGGCTGCGGTCAACTATCTGGTTGCCAGCGGCGTACGCCGCGGCCAGGTCGAGGCTGTCGCGTCCTTCGGCGAAACCCGCCCCCTGATCAACACACAGAATCAGGAGCGTCTGAATCGCCGTACGGTGACAGAAGTTGTCGGTCTGGACCGTAACTTTCGAAGCGCTGATTTCGACGGAAAGAAGGCGGCCGAAATCTATGAGCAACAGTATCTGACTCCGGAAGACGCTGAATAACACCCCAAAAGAACATCAAAACCACCTGACTCCGCCGGCCCAGTGTCGGCGGTTTTTTTATGTGTTCAAGGGGTTGCAACCTCCCGCGTGCAGGCAGTAACAGCGCTGTTAAACACTGGGGCAAAAGCCGACAGGAGACCGCAGAAGGGTCTCACTTTCGCCATTTTTTATATAGAAAAATCAATGTTTGTTAGTACTTGAACGGCTAAGACAGTGTATCGTCGAAGTTGAATGGGTTAGAATGGTGTTTACGGGCGGTGTAAGCCCAAAGCGCGGCACGCGGACCAGCGGCTACAGACGGGGCGAAACTGCCATGCCCCGGCGGGAACAGAGGTAACGGCATGGGACTACTAAAAGTCAAAGCGGACGAAGTTGAGGTTTTTGCAATTGCGAGAAATATCGACGAGTTTCCGGCATTGGTCGATGATCTGAACCGCGAATTATCGGGCCGCTGGGCGCCCATGGCGCTAAAAAGCAGCGAGGCCGCGATCAAGGGCGGGGTTGGAACTGATCTTGAGATTGCAATCGTCGCCGTATCGGCAGAGGACGAAGTTGATCTACCTTCGGCCGTGAAAGTGGTTCAGACGGCCCGTGATCATGGGCTAAAGGTCCTTTTGGTCGCCAAAGATGTCTCGCCCACGGCTCTGCACCAGCTGCTGCGCGTGGGCGCGGATGATTTTGCCCCCTACCCGCTGCCTGACGGCGCCCTGAACAGCGCAATCACAAAGATGCGCGCGACCTATCGCGAACCTACGGCCGAGAACAAAACAGGCAATGATCGCAAGCGGAACGGCATTGTGATCCCAGTTTACGCCGTGGCTGGTGGCGTTGGGGCTAGCACCTTTGCGGTCAATATGGCTTGGGAATTGGCGCTGCTGACCAAAAAGACCGACAAACGCGTGTGCCTATTGGACTTCAATTTCCAGTTCGGATCGGTATCGACCTACCTGGATCTGCCGCGGCGCGAGGCGATTTACGAGCTGATCTCGGACCCCACCGCGATGGATCACCACACGATGAGCCAGGCCCTGACCTCCTACAAAACCCGCCTTGCGGTTCTGACCGCCCCGATGGACGCGCTGCCGTTGGACATTATCGCGCCCGAAGACATCGCCAAGATGATCGAGATCGCGCAAGCATCCTATGACTTCGTGGTCATCGACATGCCTCAGGCGCTGGTGCATTGGTTCGACCAGGTCCTGAAAATGTCGGAAACCTTCTTCGCGGTGATGGAGGTCGACATGCGCTCGGCCCAAAACTGCTTGCGGTTCCTGCGCGCGCTGAAAAGCGAGGATCTGCCTTACGACAAGGTGCAGTTCGCGCTGAACCGCGCCCCTGGCTTCACAGATCTGAACGGCAAGGCCAGGGCAAAGCGACTGGCCGAGAGCCTTGGTGTCGAGATCAACATCATGCTGCCCGACGGCGGCAAGTCGGTTGCCTCGGCCTGTGACGAGGGCTCGCCGTTGGCAGAAAGCGCCCCAAAGAACCCGCTACGCCGCGAGTTCAAGAGTATTTCGCAAACAATCTTTGATGCCGTGGTCGCCGAGAAAGCAGCCGTCGCGCAATAAGATTTGGAAGGTTAGCCCATGTTCCGGAAATATCAGCGCATTCAAGATGCCCCGAACCCGCCAAAACTTGAGGCTGATGCCCAAGAGAAAGCGCTTAAGGCCAAGCAACGACAAGAGCGCGAGCGCCGCTCGGTTTCCTCGGCCGAGATCGCCGAGATCAGCCGCGACGCGAAACGTCAGGAGAAGCTGCTCGATGTGCGGATGGAACTGCACAAACGCCTGCTTGAGACGCTGAACCTGGGCGCGTTGGAACGTGCGACAGAGCAGGATTTGCGGCGCGAGATCAGCGCGATAACGCGCGAGGGGCTGCGCGAAAACGGCGTCGTCCTGAATGCAACCGAAACCGAACAACTGAACCAAGACCTGTTCGACGAGATCACGGGCCTGGGCCCACTTGAAGTTCTTTTAAAGGACGAAACCGTCAACGATATTTTGGTCAACGGGCCCATGCAGGTCTTTGTCGAACGCTTGGGTAAACTGGAACTGACCCCAGTACGCTTCAAGGACGATCGCCACCTGCTGCGGGTGATCGACAAGATCGTCTCGGCTGTTGGACGCCGGGTGGATGAAAGTCACCCTTACGTCGATGCGCGCTTGGCAGATGGCTCGCGCTTTAACGCGATGGTCCCGCCATGTGCGGTCGACGGCGCGCTGGTGTCGATACGTAAATTCTCTAAAGACAAGCTCTCGGTTGACGAGTTGATCGAATATGGCGCCTTTACAGAGGAGATGGCGGCCTATCTGCAAGCGGCGGTGGCCACCCGCCTGAACATCATCGTCTCGGGCGGGACGGGTTCGGGGAAGACCACCAACCTGAACGCGCTTTCAGGCTTTATCGACGACAACGAGCGGATCGTGACGATCGAGGATACGGCCGAACTTCAGCTGCAACAGATCCATGTCGGCCGAATGGAAAGCCGCCCCCCCAACGTCGAAGGCCGCGGCGAGGTCACCCAGCGTGATCTGCTGCGTAACGCCCTGCGGATGCGCCCGGACCGGATTATCGTCGGAGAGACGCGCGGTAACGAGGTCATCGACATGCTGCAGGCGATGAACACCGGTCACGACGGCTCGATGACTACAATCCACGCCAACAGCGCACGCGACGCGGTCAGCCGTCTGGAGAACATGATCGCAATGTCGGGCGTCGACATGCCGATCAAGGCAAGCCGGGCGCAGATCGCCTCGGCTGTGAACCTGATCGTTCAGGTCAGCCGCTTGCAAGATGGCTCGCGCCGCATGGTCTCGATCACGGAAGTGACCGGCATGGAGGGCGACATCATCTCGATGCAGGAGTTGTTCAAGTTCCATCGCAAGGGCATGGACACAGACGGCAAGATCATGGGGCACTACACGGCCACCGGCCTGCGCTCGTATTACGCCGAGCGGTTCCGTCAGTGGGGCTATGATTTGCCAACTTCAATTTACGCCGCGACCGAGTAATATGATCAACCTCTCACCCTTGGAGGGTCTTGCATGAGTATCGAGCCGCTGATTTACGCCGCCATTTTTGTCGGCGTTTTCTTCATGATCGAAGGCATCTACCTGCTGGTTTTCGGCAAATCGGTGCGGCTGGAGAGCAAGGTCAACCGACGATTAGAGCTTCTGGAAAAAGGCGAGTCGCCCGAGGATGTGCTGAACACGCTACGCAAAGAGCGTGAGCAACACACCGAAAGCCAAGGCCTGCCGCTGCTGGCGCCACTGTCGGCCAAAGCCGCACAAGCCAATATTGCGTTTTCGCCCACTGGCTTGTTGATCGTGATGGTGGTGATCGGGATCATGGGCTTTTTGGGCCTGACCTTTTTCACCGGCGCCGGATTGGTGATCCGACTGGGCCTGTCGGTTTTGATGGGCTACGGCGCGGTATATTTATGGCTGAACAACAAAGCCAAAAAGCGCCTGGCGCTGTTTGAAGAGCAGTTGCCCGACGCGGTGGAATTGGTTGTACGCAGCTTGCGGGTCGGCCACCCGTTCAGCTCGGCCATTAATATCGTGGCGCAGGAGATGCCCGATCCACTGGGCACCGAGTTCGGTATTATCGTCGACGAAAGCACTTACGGTATGGATGTGACCGAAAGTCTGGACAAGATGGCCAACCGGATCGACATTCAGGACGTGAAGTTCCTATCAGTTGCCGTTGCCATTCAAACCCAATCAGGGGGTAACCTGGCCGAGATCTTGGCGGGTCTGGCACAAGTGATCCGCGCGCGCTTTAAGCTGTTTCGCCGGGTCAAGGCAATCACCGCCGAGGCACGCTGGTCCGGCTGGTTCCTGTCGGTGTTTCCGTTGGGTGCACTGGTGTTGATTCAGCTGGTTCAGCCGGATTACTACGACGATGTGAAAGATACGACTGTGTTTGTACCGGCAGCGATTGTTGTTGCCATTATGCTATTCATTAACGTGCTGTTCATGCGCGCAATGGTGAATATCAAGGTCTGAAAGGGGCTGACGGACGATGGAAATCTTTACGCAAGGGTGGGACTTTCTGATTGCCGCGCTGGGGCCCCTGGGGCCGCTCTACCTGTTGGCTTTCTTCGGCCTGAGCATGATCGCTGTGACCGTGCCGGCCCTGTTCCGCACCAAACCCGACCCTTTGAACCGTCTAAAGGGTTCCAGCGTCATGGGCCCGCGCAAGGAAGACGACACGCCTGTGCGCCTGCGCTATGACAGCGGCGGGCGGCAACTTGAACGGTTCAAGCCGTACCTTGAGCCACAAAACGAGAAAGAATACACCCAGACCCGGATGAAGCTGATCCAAGCGGGATATCGGACCCGCAACGCGGTCAGCACGTATCACCTGTTCCGCTTTGTCTTGGGCGTCTCCTTTTTGGCAATCGGGACCCTTGCGATCCTGTTCCAGTCCGAAACACCCAGTCTGACCACCGTCGTTTTGACCGTACTGCTGCCAGGTGTGGCCGGTTACTATCTGCCCGACTACTGGGTGGAGCGCCGCAAGCAGGTCCGGCAAGAAGACGTAACAAACGGCTTTCCAGACGCACTGGATTTGATGTTGGTCTGTGTCGAGGCCGGTCAGTCGCTGGACCAGGCGATTTTGCGTGTTTCGAACGAAGTGTCCAAGCCCTACCCCGCCCTGGGGGAAGAGTTCGAGATTGTGGCAAACGAGATGCGCGCCGGTAAGGACCGTGTGACAGTTTTGCGCGATATGGGCGAGCGCTGCGGCGTCTCGGACATCTCGGCCTTTGTGACGGTGCTTGTACAGTCGGCGACTTTCGGGACCTCGATCTCGGACGCGCTGCGGGTCTATGCGTCAGAGATGCGCGACAAACGCGTCATGCGCGCGGAAGAGAAAGCGAACACATTGCCCACCAAGCTGACACTGGGTACGATGATGTTTACGGTCCCGCCACTGATGATTATCCTAATTGGGCCCTCGCTTTATGAAATTGGCTCGGTCTTGGGCTTCTAAGCCAGGCGCGCAGCCCCGAACGGAACAAATCCAATGCCTGATGTCAGGCGCCTCGTTCAACGTCAGGTCCTGCTTGTGCTTGGCCTGACATTGATTTTCGGATGCGCCCCCAAAACCGAAGCGATCAAGCTGGAAGACGCCGGGCGCTTGCAAATCCGCGGTGCGTTGGCAAAGGGCGAGGACGGTCTGATCATTGGCCACCGTTTGATGGAGGCGGGCGAGTACGAGTTGGCTTTGGACGCTTATTACGCAGCGGGCCTCAATCAAGGCCTGAACACCGACGTCCTCAGCGCCATCGGATCGGCGAACCTTCGCCTAGGGCGATTGGGCCAGGCCGAGAAGATCCTGCGCCGGGCCCTGGACGAGGACGAGACCTTTGTCCCAGCCTGGAACAACCTTGGCATTGTGCTACACGCCCGTGGAAACCTGGGCGAAGCCCGCGAGGCATTTCGCGTTGCTTTTGCGCTGGACAACGGCGCCTCGGAGGAAATCCGTTCGAATTTGCAACTGTTGGACGCAAAACTGAATAATGTTGTATCCGAAGCGCCACCTGACGCTGATTTTCGCTTGGTCAGACGGGGCAATGGGCGTTATCTTCTGTTAGGGAATTAAAAAGCACCGAGCAGAAGGTACAGGCCCATGACCCCGAGGAGCACCCGTCGCGTCGCGGCGGTCCTGCTGACAGCGCTGGCTGTCGCGGGATGCGAAGACCACGACAAGGCCCGCGAGGAGATCCAGAGCCTCGACAGTCTTAACGTCATTGACGAAAACAATCTGAACGACATCCTGTTGGACTTCGCCGATCCCGATCAGGCGGTGGTCTATTTCCAAGCGTCCCTGGTGAAAGAGCCTGATCGTTTGGACTTCAAACAAGGGTTTGCCGAGTCATTGATGCGTGCCGGGCGGCTCGAGGAAGCCGTGCTGGCGTATCGCACCATCGAGTCATCCGGCGAGTTGACCAACGGCGACCGGCTGCGTTTCAGCGAAGCCCTTATCCAAACCGGTGATTGGGAGTTGGGCAAAGCCCAGTTGAACGCCATCCCACCAACGGTCGAGACCTATCATCGCTACCGGCTCGAGGCGATGATCTCGGACTTTGAGAAAAACTGGCAGAAGTCGGATGCCTATTATGACCAAGCGCGCGGGCTAACCACCCGACCTGCCGCGATCTTTAACAACTGGGGCATCTCCAAAGCAGCCCGCGGCGATCGCAAGGCGGCCGAGGAGATGTTCACGCGCGCCATCAGTTTTGACAGCACACTCTTCTCAGCCAAGAACAACTTGGCGATCAGCCGGGCGACCCGGAAAGTCTATGACTTGCCCATCGTGCCAATGACCAAGGTCGAGCAGGCGCAGCTGCTGCACAATGTCGCCCTGCAGGCGATCCGAAACGGCGATGTCGAGATCGGGCGCGGTTTGCTGGAGGAAGCGGTCGAGACACATCCGCGGTTCTATGCCGAGGCAAGCGCCAAGCTGGATGCATTGAATAAGACCGTGATCCGCTGAGCCGACACGCGTTAAAGGAGGCCAGCAAGTGCATGTGGTGATGCCCGAGCTGGCCTTTTTCTTTCTCACCTTGCCATTTTGCCTTTGGATCGCCTGGACCGACCTGCGCTTTATGAAAATCTCGAACACCGTCAACATGGCGGTGTTTGGGGTGTTTCTGATCTCAGGTTTGGTTTTGTTGCCCCTGGGGGATTACGGCCTGCGCATCGGGATCGCAGTGATCGCCTTGGTCATCGGCATCGTACTCAACGCGGCGCGCGCAATGGGCGGGGGGGATGCGAAGTTCATCGCGGCGCTCATCCCCTTTATCGAGCCCAGCGAATTGGTGGCCTTTATGTTCACCCTGTCGGTCTGCCTGCTGGCCGCCGTGATCGTTCACCGGGTGGGCCGGGCCCTGCCCCCCCTGCGCCGCGCAACGCCTGAGTGGGTATCGTGGGAAAAAGGCCGCAACTTCCCTATGGGGCTGGGTCTGGCCGGGGGATTGAGTTTCTACCTGGCAATCAAGGCGTTCAGCCTGCCCTTCGGTACAGGATGAACAGATCGGTGCGTGCAACTTCCTCAAGCGTCCAGCCCATTTCGTGAATACGCTCAAGCTTTGATCGCCGTTCGCCCTGCGACACCGCGCACAGCGGCACCATGATGAACTCCACCTCATCAAAGCCGCCGCTGGTGCCATAGTACCAAGGTGCCATTCCGTCGTTACGCGCAAACGGGCCGAGCAACCAAAGATGATCGTAGACGTCCGCAACCAAAACATGGCGACCAACCGCCTCGGGGATGGCGCCAAGCTGTTCTATCGCCGTTCGGGTCCATCCCACGAACCCAAGGTTGAGAGAACAATCCAGGATCTCCTCGCCATTCACTGTTAGCGGTTTGTCGTCCTCCGACTCGTTCTCATCTTTCGCATAATCTGCAGGGTAATCGATGCCCTCTAGGGGGAGTTGCATCTTTGGCTCAAAATTTCGTGGAACATCGACGCGAATGTCGGACCGCAGATCGCCTGGGAAAAGATAGGTCGTCTTGCTGTGATCCTTGCCGAAATGGCGGATCTGCGACGTCGCGATATTCATCATGCTGGGCGCGTAGAGAACCAGACAGACCACCGCCAGGACTTTAGAGAACACGCGCGGCGGCACACCCCAAAACGGGCGTGCCGTTTCGGGGGGGAGCAAGCTGAGCAGGATAATCGCCATCAGAAAGAGCCACTTGGGATCATTCCCCCAGTTTTGAAAGGTGATATAAACCAAACCCGGCGCCAGCAGCAGCATCGCAATGCCTTCGCCTTTCATGCGCACGCGCCGCCAGAACACGATGACCAGCAGCAAGACCAACGTCATGCTAAGGGTGGCCGGGCTGGCCACCAGATCACTGAGCGGCGTGCCAGGGTTGGTTCGGTCACTTTCAAAGGCAACCGCCATTAGATCCCCGATATAGGCGGGCCACAGGGCAAAACCGCCATAGCTCACCGTCGCCCAGCCCAACAGCGCAATCGCCGTCGCCGCCGCCCAGCCGAACAGGCGCCACTGGCCTGTAGAGATGATCGCCCGCAGCGCAAAGGGCAAAAGAGCGATCACATAGGTCACCTTCACCAAGACCAGCGCCCCCCCTGCGAGGCCGATCAAAACGCCGTCCACCAATGGGCTGCGCCAGCCCGGGCGCGCGGGCAATAGCAGCATCAAAATCACACAAAACGCCGGGATCCAGGCCCACCGATTGTAGTACATAGAGGCCATGATGGCCGGGTTCGCGCCGCCGAAAACCATCGAGAGCCCGAGGGCCACCATGCCCAGGCCAAAGGCCACACGTACGCCGCCGTCAAGGCGACTCATTCCGACCCACCAGATCGCGGGCAACAAGGTTAACGTCACAAGCACATTCGCCAGCAAAAACGCGCGCCCCGGCCCATACCCCGCCTCAAGAAACCAGCCGATCGGCTGAAAAGCGAGGACCCCAAGGGGTGTCATAAAGTCCACATGCGGGATCAGGCCGTCCGACATACGATACGCAATATCAACGGCTTGGATCAGGTCGATCTCGTGGCCGGTGACGTGGAAAACGCCCGGCAGCAGGCTGAGCGTGGCCAGAACAAGAAATGCGACGCCAAGGTAAATGGCGAACCGAACCGGTGCGAAGCTCATCGATTTTCCTGCCTCGGGCTTAAGTTTTATGGCAACGTGACGGGTTTTTGCCTTCACTGCAACGCAGAAAAGCCTTTTTTCAAGTGGATGGTGCGCCTAGGATATTTTCTCACATCCTTAGGTTCTCGGGGATTCTTGATGAACAATATGGCTTCGCATCCCGCGCAATCGAACGCTCCCAAAACGCCCCTCCGGCTTGAGGATCTTGGGCTTGAAAAGGTGTTGATGCGCGACATTCTGATCAAGACGATGTTCCGTCGCAGCCTGACTTCGCGGCTTGAGATCGCCGATGCGCTGTGCATCATGCCCCCGCTGGCGCAAGAACTGATCGACATGTGCCGCGAAACCAACTTGATCGAGACGCTGGGCGCCCGTGGGGCATCGGCCACGGCAGAATTGCGCTATCAACTGACCGAAGGCGGCCGTGCCCGCGCGTTGGAGGCGCTACAGCAGTCCGAGTACTACGGCCCCCTGCCCGTCCCGATGGACAGTTATTGGAAACAGACCGCGCGCCAATCCATTGGCGATGCCGAGATCAGCCAAGACCGTCTTGAGGGCTCGATGGGCCATCTGGTGCTTCCCGAAGGCATGTTGGACCAGCTTGGCCCGGCGGTGAACTCGGGTCGGTCGGTTTTGCTATATGGCCCGCCGGGCAACGGTAAGTCCTCGATCTCGAACGGTATCCGGGATGCGCTGGGCGACAACATCTATGTGCCCCAGTTTCTGGAATACGCCGGTCAGGTGATCTCGGTCTATGACCCGATCGTGCACACTTTGGCCAAAGTCGACAAGGGCGATGAGACGGGCTTGCGCCGCAGTGGCCCAGACTTCGACAAACGCTATCTGCTGTGCCGCCGTCCAACGGTGATGACCGGTGGTGAATTGACGCTGGACATGCTGGATCTGAACTTCAACCAGGTCAGCCGCACCTATCAGGCGCCCTTGCAGCTCAAGGCAACCGGCGGCGTGTTCATCGTCGACGACCTTGGCCGTCAGACCGAACCGCCACAGGCGCTGATCAACCGTTGGATTGTTCCAATGGAAAGCTCGTTCGACATCCTGTCGCTGACGTCCGGTCAGAAGTTCATGGTGCCCTTTGACACGCTGGTGATCTTTTCAACCAACTTCGCGCCGTCCGAGATGTTCGATGGCGCGGCGTTGCGGCGGATTTACTATAAGATCAAGATCGACAATCCCAACCGCGAGGATTTCATCAAGGTTTTTGTCAAAACCTCGCGCCACTATAAGATCAACCCCGATGAGGGTGTGCTGACACATCTTCTGAAGACCAAATACCCCGAGGTGAACAACCAGTTCGCCAACTACCATGCGCCATTCTTGATCGACCAAATGTTGTCGATCTGCGAATACGAGGGGCGCGAGCGGAAAATGACCGTCGATCTTGTGGATCGGGCCTGGGAAAACCTCTTCGTCAACGAGTGATGAAAATCGGCGTTGTTGGGTGCGGCCAAATGGGCCGCCCGATGGCCGAAGCATTGGTCGCTGCCGGATTTCAAACGCGCGGCCTGGACATCTTGGAACCCAGCAGCTTTGGCGCCTTCGCGCCCTGGATGACAGACCGCCCCGCGGACATGGCCGACCGCGACACGGTGATCAGCGTCGTGCGGGATATGCCCCAGACCGAGGCGGTGTTGTTCGATGCAGGGCTCGCGGCGGCACCCAACTTGCGCCGATTGGTCATCAGCTCGACCGTCTCGCCCAAGTACGTGCGCGCGTTGGCGGGGCGGCTGCCAAAGCATGTTGCATTGGTCGACGCCCCCATGTCCGGCGCGCCGATAGCCGCGCAGGAACGCCGCCTTAGCTTTATGTTGGGCGGTGCGCCTGAGACGCTTGCAAAGTTGGAACCGGTTTTCCGCGCCATGGGCACAACGATTCACGCTATAGGCCCGTTGGGCGCTGGGATGACCGCCAAAGTTCTGAACAATCTGATCGCAGCCAGTTCGGTTACCGCGACACGCCTGGCACTGGACTGGGGGGCCGAGCTTGGGCTCGACCTGACGGCGTTGCGCGAAGTGTTTCACACCAGCTCGGGGCAGACCTGGTTCGGAACGCATTTCGATGACATCGCCTTTGCGCGCGAGGGGTATGACGCCACCAACACCATGGGCATTCTGCGCAAGGACATCGAAAGCGCCCTGGATGCGGCCCCCAGCGATGCGCAAACCGCCCTGCCCGAGGCGCTGATCCGGGCGGTCCAAACCCTGAAACCGCTGGCTTAGCCCGTTCCCATTCCGCGCCCGCGCCCCTATCGTCGCGGTTATGTTGCCCGAGAAATTTCAATACTGGTTTGCCAGACGCGGCTGGTGCCCACACCCGCATCAATTGGAGCTGCTCGCACAGGCCGATACGCCAGCGACCCTGCTGGTCGCCCCGACCGGCGGTGGCAAGACGCTGGCCGGGTTCCTGCCCACCTTGATCGACCTGGACCGCGCACCGCATGACGGGATGCACACGCTCTATGTCTCGCCACTCAAGGCACTGGCGGCGGACATTAAGCGCAATTTGCAAAGCCCCGCGGAAGAATTGAACCTGAACATCCGGATCGAGGATCGCACGGGCGACACCAAACAATCCGCGCGGCAGCGGCAACGCCACGACCCACCGCAAATTCTGCTGACCACACCCGAAAGCCTGACCCTGCTGCTGTCCTACGAGGATGCGCCGCGCATCTTCGCGGGCCTAAAACGGGTGGTCGTCGACGAAATCCACGCCCTGGCCGAAAGCAAACGCGGCGATCAGCTGATGTTGTGTCTGTCCCGCCTGCAAGCGCTGCGCCCTTCGTTGACCCGCGTCGGCCTCTCTGCCACGGTTGAAAACCCAGCGCGCTTGGCACAGTACCTGGCCCCAAACCCACAAGCCGCACGAATTGTCCATGCGGATCCCGGCCCGATGCCAGACATCCAGCTGCTTGAAACCGCGCATCCGCCCCCATGGGCCGGATCCGGCGGCCGCCACGCCGCGCCCGAGGTCATGCAAGCGATACGCGAGGCCAATACCACCTTGGTCTTCATCAACACACGTGCGCTGGCCGAGCTGTTCTTTCGCGCCCTTTGGGACGTGAACACCGAAGATCTGCCAATTGGCATTCACCACGGCTCGCTTGCGCGCGAGGCGCGCTCAAAGGTCGAGGCCGCGATGGTCGGTGGCACCCTGCGCGCCGTTGTCTGTACCGGCTCGCTGGATTTGGGGATCGATTGGGGCAATGTCGATTTGGTAATCCAGGTTGGCGCGCCGAAGAACGTTAAACGCCTGGTCCAGCGCATCGGCCGCGCCAACCACCGATACAACACACCGTCCCGTGCCCTGTTGGTGCCTGCCAATCGGTTCGAGGTTGTCGAATGCCGTGCCGCCCTGGACGCCGTGTTCGCGAAGGACCTCGATGCCGACCCAGACCGCAACGGCCCGCTGGACGTCCTGTGTCAACACATCCTGATCACCGCCTGCTCGGCACCATTCGATGCCGATACCCTGTATCGACAAGTCAAAACCGCTGGACCCTATGCCGACCTGCCGCGCGCCAACTTCGATCGCTGTCTGGAGTTCTGCGCCACCGGTGGTTATGCCCTGCGCGCCTATGACCGCTGGCAACGTCTGATGCAGCGTGATGGTTTATGGTCCCTGCGGGATCCCCGGTCCGGCCGCGCGATCCGCATGAACATCGGCACCATCGTCGAGGTCGAGACCTTGGCCGTGCGCACCCGCGGCCGCGGCGCGCCCTTGGGCGAGGTCGAGGAGGCTTTCGCCGCCACCCTCACCCCCGGCGATACCTTCCTGATCGGCGGCCAAACTGTCCGCTATGAAGGCCTGCGCGAGATGACGGTCGAAGTCTCGAAGGCCGCTGGGAAAAAGCCGATGATCGCGGTGTTCTCTGGCGTGAAAATGGCCACATCGCTTGAGTTGTCGAACCGCGTTATCGCGATGCTGTCTGACCCTGTGCATTGGGGCAATCTGCCTGGGCACACACAAGATTGGTTAGAACTGCAACGCCATATTTCGGCCCTCCCCCAGCCTGGGCGGCTTTTGGCTGAAACCTTCTGGCGGGCGGATCGGGCCTATCTGGCGCTGTATACTTTTGCCGGGCGCAACGCGAACCAAACTTTGGGGCTGCTGGTCACGCGACGGATGGAGGAGGCAGGGCTAAACCCAACCGGGTTTGTCGCAACCGACTATGCGCTGCTGATCTGGGGCTTGACCCGGGTGACCGAACCCGCGCCTTTGCTGGACCCGCGAAACTTGCGCGCCGGATTGGACCTTTGGCTGTCCGAGAACGCGGTGATGAAGCGCACCTTTCGCTCGGCCGCGGTGATCGCAGGACTGATCGAGCGCAATCTGCCGGGCAAACGCAAAACGGGTCGGCAAGCGACGTTTTCATCCGATATTCTTTATGACACGCTGCGCAAATACGACCCTGACCACCTGATGATGCAGATCACCCGTGCCGAGGCTGCGCGCGGATTGGTCGATTACGGGCGGATCGAGGCGATGTTGGATCGTATCCAAGGCCGTATTGACTTGGTCGAGGCGCCGCATGTGACCCCAATTGCCGCGCCCGTTTTGCTGGAACTCGGCAAGGTCCCGATCCGGGGGCGCGCGCAGGAAACGGCCCTAGCTGAAGCCGCAGCGGATTTGATGGCCGAGGCTGGCTTGACTGATGTGCAACACCAGACAATTAAACAGAAATCTTGATTGCCGAATCCGGATCGTTCCTGTTTTGTATCGCCATGACAGTGACTCAGTTTGTGCTTTCCGGCGCTACTTTGACCGCGCGTCCCTCGGGTGCGCTGTGGTGGGCCGAAGCCTCCATTTTATGCGTCGCCGATCTGCATTTGGGAAAATCCGAGCGGATGGCCCGGCTGGGTGGCAGTCTGCTGCCGCCTTATGAAACGCAAGAAACGTTGGCTCGACTGCAGGCGGAAATCGATGCCCTACAGCCGCGCAGCGTGATCAGCCTGGGCGATAGTTTCGACGACAGCACCGCTGCGCAACACGTTGACGATGCCGCTTTGCGGCATCTGGGCGCGCTGATGTCGGGGCGGCGCTGGCTGTGGATCGCAGGCAATCACGACCCCGATCTGCCCGATATCGGCGGCAGTCATATGGAGGAGGTCTCGCGCGGTCCGCTGACGTTCCGCCATATCGCCCGCCCCCGCAGCAACGCGGGCGAGGTTTCGGGCCACTACCACCCCAAAACACGGGTCGCGACCCGGGCCGGCACCCTGTCGCGCCCTTGTTTCGTCCATGACGACACCCGGCTGATTCTGCCCGCCTTTGGCGCCTATACCGGCGGACTGAACTGCACGGCAAGTCCGCTGGCCTCGCTGTTCAGCGACAACGCCCGGTGCATTTTGACCGGCAAAACCACATCAACCGTGCCCCTTATTACCCGCGCCAGCGCCTAGACCGTCAGACCCTCCGGCTCGGGCAGACCATTCGCCCGGCAGCAGGCGGTGACGGTGTTCGCCAAAAGACAGGCAATCGTCATCGGCCCAACGCCGCCAGGCACCGGTGTGATCGCCCCGGCGACCGCGCTGGCGCTATCGAAGTCCACATCCCCAACTAACCGCGTCTTGCCTTCGCCTTTCTCGGGCGCGGGAATGCGATTGATGCCGACGTCGATCACCGTGGCCCCCGGCTTGATCCAATCCCCGGTCACCATTTGCGGGCGCCCGACCGCAGCGACCAGAATGTCGGCGGTCCGGCACAACGCCTCGATGTCACGGGTCCGCGAATGCGCGATGGTCACAGTACAGCTGTCTCGCAGCAGCAGATTGGCCATCGGCTTGCCCACGATATTCGATCGCCCCACCACCACCGCATTCAGCCCCGATAAGCTGCCCAAGCGATCCCGCAGCAACATCAAACAGCCCAAGGGCGTGCAAGGCACCATCGACTTTTGCCCTGTCCCAAGCAGCCCAACATTGGAAATGTGAAACCCGTCCACGTCTTTTTCGGGGGCGATCGCATTGATCACCAAGTCTTCGTCCAGATGATCCGGCAGGGGCAATTGGCACAGGATGCCATGGATCGCGGGATCCGTGTTCAGCTCTTGGATCAGAGTCAGCAGCGCATCCTGCGGCGTGTCCGCGGGCAGCCGATGCTCGACCGAAGTCATCCCAACCTCGACCGTCTGCTTGCCCTTGTTGCGCACATACACCTGACTCGCCGGATCCTCGCCGACCAGCACGACCGCCAGACCGGGCTTTATGCCATGATCGGCTTGCAGGCGCGCGACATGGGCGGCCACCTTTTCCCGCACAATCCCGGCAAAAGCTTTTCCATCAATGATCTCGGCTGTCATGCTATTGGGTCCTTAGACAAGATTGGTCACAATTTCGGTGCGAACCGAATTGGCGATAAAACAGGCCTCATGGGCTTGATGATGCAGGACCGCCAGGCGCTGTGGATCTGGTTGAGCCCCCTGAAACACGGCCGCGATGTTCAGGTCGATCCGTGCGATCCACATTTTGCCGTTCTGATCTCGCTCCATCCGCCCAACGGCTTTGTCCGTGTACTGGGTCAACACCAGACCATCGCGGCGCGCGAAATCCAAAAACCACAGCATGTGACAAGAGGCGACCGAGGCGACGAAAGCCTCCTCTGGATCCACAGCCGCCGGATCCGACAAAGGCACCGGCACCACCAGCGGCGAGGCGGAGGCCGTGACCTTTACGCCCCCATCAAATTCCCAGACATGCGCGCGTGAGTATGTGTTCGCGGCAAAGTCACCATCCGCTATCCAGCGCACGTCGGCTGTATGCAAACTCATGCATCGCCCCCCAGCCATTCAGGCTTTGCGATGCCCAACATGTCGTCCCCGTAAAACCGGTGCAGCACCTTATAGTCTTTGCGCAGGCGCTTCTGAATACGGTGCTTCAACGCGGGCGAGATATCGTCGACCCAGCGCATATCCTGCTTTTTGACATGAGGAAAATTGATCTTGCGTCCAAGGCGCGTGGACAGAAATTCAGCAAAATCCCCGAAGCGTTCCAGTTGATGCACATGATCAAAGATCGACAGATCCGGGCCCAGGAAGTGATGGATCGGCCGAAAGTGTTGTCGGATCATGAAATGGCTTTTGCGGTAGGCGGGAAGATGGGTGAGGAACGTCTCCAGGTCGGGTTGGCTGGGAAGATCCCCGCCGGGCAAAGATGCCGCCCCCAGTTTCAGCGCCAATTGGCCGTTTCGGACTTTGTTTTGAAACCCTGACAGAAAGCGCCGCAGCGGATCCCTAACCAGCACCAGGGTCTCGAACCCATGACCGTCTTCGGCGGCAATCCTCTGCGCCCGGGCCAGTGGGGCTGCGGCTTGGCGCCGCTTCAGGATCTTATCCCGCGAACGTGGCAGGCGGGCCGCCGCAGGCTCCCGCCCCTCTGACAGCGCCCAAAGTACCGTCCGCATGGTCGAGCTCCCGATTTTCGGCACAGCGTAGTAGGTTAGGCGCAGCTCGCGGCTGTGAACGGGCATGAAGTGAGATCCTTTCGCTGTGTGACGGCGGTTGGGATACGCCCTATTTTCCTCCTAGAACAGGCCTTGAGTTTGGTTTTGTTGGTTGATGTGTATGGCTTCGGCGGCGGGGGATTTGGGGAGGCCTGGCATGGTCATGATCTCGCCGCAGATGGCGACGATGAAGCCGGCGCCGGCGCTGAGGCGAACCT
>CALICM010000081.1 GCA_938049225.1 uncultured Paracoccaceae bacterium | reverse complement strand
CGCCCCAGATGATCGTGAAGATCATCACCGCCAGTTTCGCCGTCTCAAGCAGCGCGTCTTTCAACTGGGGCCAGCGCATGCCGCGCCATAGGGCCATGCAGAAGACAACAAAAGCGCCCAAGGCCCCACCCTCGGTCGGGGTGCCCCAGGCATCGCCGCCAAAGGGGTTGTAGATAAAGACAATAATGATGAAGACGACAAAAAAGATAGGCAACGCGGGCGGCAGCGAGACCAAGCGTTCGCCCCAAGTGAAACCGCCCACCGGCGGGCCGAAGCCTTTGAAAACCAAAGCCATGCCAATGACCAGTCCCGCATAGACGACGGCCGAGAAAGCGCCCGGCAGAAAGCCCGCCAGCAACAGCGCACCGACGTCTTGTTCGACGATGATAGCGTATATCACCAGGATCGCGGACGGCGGGATGAGCGAGGCCAGCGTGCCAGCCGCGGCCACAACGCCCGCCGCAAAGCGTTTGTCATAGCCGACCTTCAGCATCTCGGGGATCGCGATGCGGGCAAAAACGGCCGAGGTGGCAACAGACGCGCCCGAGACAGCCGCGAAACCCGCGGTGGCGAAGACCGTCGAGACCGCAAGGCCGCCGGGCAGCCAGCCAACCCAGCGTTTCGCGGCCTCGAACAGGGCTTTGGTCAGACCAGCGTAGTAGGCGAGATAGCCGATCAAGATGAAGGTCGGGATCAGGCTCAGCGCTTGGCTGGCCACCTTGGAATGGGGCACCGTTCCGGCCGTTTTGGCGGCGACGCCCAGGGCCCACATGAACTCAGCCGGGTCATATCCTTTCTTGGACCAAAAGATCCAAATCAGCCCCACGACGCCCGCCAGTGCGGCAGCAAAGGCCACACGCATGCCCAAGATGACCAACACCAACAGGCCGGCCGAAACCCAAAGACCAATCTCGATAGGGGTCATCGATCAGGCCCCGGCTCGTCAAAGCCCGAGACCGTCTCGGCCTCTTTGGCGGCCACGGTCGCGGCATCCTCGATCATAGGCACGGCAACCGGCCGGGTCTGCACCCGTACAACCGCCACCGCATAGCCCCAAAGCTGCAAAACCAAACGCAGGGACAGCACGGCGAAGGCCACCGGCACGACCAGCTTTGCGGGCCACAGCGGTAGGCGGATGTCAAAACTGCTGTCGCGGCTCCACCACGGGGCGGCGAAATCGAACGATCGCTGGAAATGCGCCCAGGACCCCCAGACCAGCAGCAGCATCAACAACAACATCAGGAACGTGGTGATGAATTCCGCGATCCACAGCACCCTGCCCCGCAGCCTGCCGACCAAGATATCCATCCGAATGTGCCCACCCAAACGCTGAGTGTAAGCGACGCCTACAAAAGCGATCAATGGCATCGCTTGTTCGATCCAATCGACATAGCCTGGCAGGGGTTGGTTGAAGAAGTTTCGGCCGCCCACGCTGACCACCGCCAACAGCATCAGTGAGAACACCGCCAAACCGCCGATCAATGCCAGCACGGTTTCCAACTGGTGCAGCCCACGATCCAACCGGCTTAGGGTCGAGCCGTCTTCTAAAACCGATGAGGATCCCGCCATATCTGGCGCCCTGCGTAGGGTGGGCAATCTGCCCACCCCTTGCGATCCATTAGCTGCCGTCGGCGATCAGACCGGTGACCAGATCATACAGCTCCTGAGCGGGCAGACCGCGACCGCTGTTCTCCTCAACCCAGGCTGTGGCGGCAGGCCCCGCGACAGCCTCGCGGAAGGCGGTCAGGCTGGCCTCATCATAGGTGATCTGCTCGATCCCCTTTTCCTCCAACACCGGCCCCCAGGCGCTCATCGTCTGGTTGTTGTAGTAGTCGACATAGTAGGCCAGCGCTTCGTCAATCGACGAGGTCAACGCCTCACGTTCAGCATCGCTCAGTGCCTCGAACGCATCGGTGTTGGCCACAACGGGGCAGTTCACCGTGCCGGGGTTCAAATTCGTGGTCCACCAGGTTGCGTTCTCGACCGTCCCAAAGGACATATGCGCGTGCGGTGCAAAGCTGACGGCTTTGACGACGCCTGAGTCCATCGCCTGACGCACCTCTGACGCACTCATCGAGGTCGGCACCGCCCCAATGGCGGCCATCGCAGCACCGATCCCGCCCGTGGCCCGCACGGCCAGCCCTTTGTACTCTTCCAACGTCCGGGGGGCATCGCCCACACCGACAATATTGTACTGCGGCAGCGGGCTGGGCATCAACAGGGTCGCATTCCACCGCGCCAGATCGGCCTGTGCCGCGGGGTGGTTATAGACCGCCATCGACACCTCGATTTCCTTCTCAAGGCTATCGACGCCTAGGAAAGGCAGTTCCAGAACGGTTATCGAGGGGTTCTTGTCGGCGTGATAGCCCGCGCAGAACTGCGCCATCTCGAACGCCCCGATCGAGATCCCATCCAGGTTCTCGGTGTTCTTGCTGAGCCCGCCGTACGAGATGTTCAGCGTGAACGCACCATCGGTCTTCTCGCTGACCAACTCGGCCAGCTTCTCGACATGCTCGGTAAAGGCCCGCCGCTTGCCCCACAGGGACACATTCCACTCGGTGGCCACCGCTTCGGACGCGAAGCCAAAGGTGACGGCGCTAACAACCGCGGCCCGTGCCAAATGCTTGGTTTTCATAAAATTCTCCTCCCGGTTCATGTCTGATCTCAAGTCAGATAGTATCCTCGGAGGAATATCTAGATCAACCAGCCGGGCTTGTCCCGCACAAAGTAGAAACTATGCCCAATGCCCGAACCAAGTTGCGTTACGGTCGGCTACAGAAACTCGATATCGTCATGGAGAGCGGCGCCGTCTGTTAGGCCGTGGATCAACACACTGTCCCTATCGTTGAATGTCAGCAGGAAACCGTCCTCGGTAACCGAGCCAAAGCTGTCCACCAGCGTCACTGCGTCAACATCCCCGGTCAATCGGCGATCAAACACTAGTGTATCGACGTCGTCCTGAAAATCAGTGATCACATCCGCCCGCACGGCGGGCCCAAACACAAACACGTCTGCACGCTTCCCACCCGTCAGCGTGTCATTTCCCCTACCACCGTCAAGCTGGTCTTCGCCACTTCCACCGTTGAGAGTATCCCGACCATCGCCGCCGGACAGCTCGTCAGAGCCGCCACCGCCAATCAGATTATCGTTACCTGAGCCGCCTTTTAGGGTGTCGCTTCCGCGATCTCCCCGAAGGAAATCGCCCCCATTCTGGCCAAACAACTGATCCGCCCCCGCACCGCCGGACATATCATCGTTGCCCTTGCCCCCGAAAAGAATGTCAGCCTTCGCACCACCGTCGAGTTCATCTTGGCCGCTACCGCCAGAAAGGCGATCCTGTCCACCATTACCGTTCAATTGATCCTTGCCGTTGTCACCGCGCAGTTTGTCCCTGCCGGCTCCGCCCGTCAGAACGTCGTCGCCCACCCCACCTTCAAGAATATCATCACCAGAGTCCCCAAACACAAAGTCATCGCCAAGGCCAGATTGAAAGTTGTCAGAACGCGACGTGCCCAATACCGTGTCATCTTCCGTAATCCGAACGCCGGGAATTCTGGAGAGAGGGAAGTCGTCTTGGTTCGAGAATGGACCGCTGGTCACGCCTGATGCGCTCTCAACGCTGTCCAAAAAAGTGCGAAGATCGTCAACTGTGAAAAAATCAATGGGATCCCCACCCAAGAAAAAGAAGAAATCAGCCGGATCCCCATCCAGCGTGCCAACCGTAATATAGGCCGTTGATGTCTTGGACTGTCCCCAATTGTAAACACCCAACAGCTGAACCGGCGGAAGCGTAAAAAGCTCTTCTGTGCTGGAGCCTTCGTATTCGACTAAAGCTGTGTAAACGTCACCAAAGAGCGAGACGTCATCCAATGAGTTAGGGCCGCTTTCAAGTATATCGTATCGAAGCACACCATTATCGGGTGTTGATATTTTCACCGAAGCTGGTTGTACAACTTCAAATTCGCCAGTATTGAGGTCTCTGGAGATCCGAAAGGCTGGGATTGAATATGTGGTCATCTAAAACTCTCTCTACAGACTACTTTGCCACGCGATAGCCGTCGCTACAGAAACTCGATATCATCATAGAGCAAGGTCCCATCGGTGACCCCCTCCAACAAGATCGCATCCTTGTCGTTCAACGTCAGCACAAAGCCCTCAGCGGTCACCGCTCCTCGTGTGTCGACCAACTCTTCGACCGTCAGGCCACCGCCCCAGAGATCCTGGTCCAGCAAAAGTGTGTCGACGTCATCGCGGAAATCGGTGATCGTGTCTTGGCGCACTGGGCCGGTGAACTCGAAGATATCGGCGCCCGCGCCGCCTTTCATCACGTCATCGCCCTTGCCGCCGTTCAGCAGATCCTTGCCCTTACCGCCGTCCAGCAAATCGCCGCCGTTACCACCTAAGATGGTATCACTGCCCGTGCCACCCAACGCCGTATCGCCACCGCCGCCGCCGATCAAGCTGTCCGCACCAGCACCGCCCGACAGCTTGTCGCCGCCGGTTTGGCCAGACAGTTTGTCGGCACCCGCACCGCCCGACAGTTTGTCGTTGCCCTTGCCGCCGAACAGCGTGTCCGCGCCTTTGCCGCCATCCAAACGATCCAGGTCATCCTCGCCCGACAAACGGTCATCGCCATCGTCCCCCAGCAAGCGATCCTTGCCGATACCGCCCAACAGCCGGTCATCACCCGCGCCACCGATCAATGTGTCGCCGCCCAGGGCACCAACAAGCAGGTCATCGCCGCTGCCGCCATTCAAGCGATCGTCGCCATCCCCGCCGTTCAGAGTGTCATTCTCTGACCCGCCGTTCAAAACATCGTCGCCTTCGTTGCCGTTGAGAACGTCGTTTCCTGCGCCGCCATTAAGCGTATCGTTGCCAAAGCTGCCCGTCAGACGGTCCTTGCCCTCGCCGCCATTGATCCGATCATTGCCAAGACCACCATCCAGATCATCATTGCCGCTGCCACCAAAGATACTGTCATCGCCAATGCCGCCAGTAACAACATCATTGCCGACGCCCGCCTCGAATACATCATCTCTCGAGCCGCCATCGATTTGATCGTCTTGTGTGATCTCAACGCGCGTCAACTGGCTCAGATCAATCTCGCCATCTGGGGCAAAGGACCCGCGAGTGACGCCCGTCAGGTTTTCGAAGCCAGAAAAGAACAACGCCAACTGGTTGGATCCGGCCGGTGGGAGTGGATCACCATCCAGCACAAAGATAGAGGCATCGCCGGTAATCCCGTTCGCATGCAAATAGACGATGCTGCGATTGCCGCCCCAACGATTGATAAAAACAGCCTCTTCAGTGCCAAAACCGGTGTCGAGTAACGATAAGCCATTTAGATCGATGTCATAAACCGTGTCGTTGAACTTCGTGATTGGAATACCGTCGGGCGAATTGGCAATCACCCGATAGCTTAAAGTTGCGTCATCTGCCGCAACAATCGTCAAGTTGGAGCGGGTAAAATCGTCAAGCGAAGCCGTGCTGTTAAAATTGTATTGCAATCCCCTGAGCGTATAAGTGGTCATTCAAAACTCCTTAACGATAACATTTTGCCCCGGCGCAGTTTCGCTCAACGCGCCCCCGCGGCAATCCGTGATTGCAATTCTAAAAACAGCTAAATTTGTTTGAATTGTGACAATTGTCGGTAAACGCGGCCAACTGAGGCTGAAATTTACCCAAGGTAATCTGACGTTTGGAGAAGCTTTGTCGGGCGTCCCAATCCTTGCATGGCGCGGTTGACGGGGCTCGAACCCGCGACCTCCGGCGTGACAGGCCGGCACTCTAACCAACTGAGCTACAACCGCATTTGGCTGCGCGCTTGCATATGTGGGGGTGGCGCGGTTGACGGGGCTCGAACCCGCGACCTCCGGCGTGACAGGCCGGCACTCTAACCAACTGAGCTACAACCGCATCCCACAGCCTGACAAAGTATGCTCCTGCCAGGGTTCGCATCTTCTACGGACGCGCTTGTGCTGCGTCAAGCGCCTATCCGAGCAAATCCAGCTTACCCGCCCTGACGTGGCCGCCAAGGCGCAAAGGCGCTACGATCTGTCGGCAGAACTGACGCCAGATCCGGGAAATGCCGCAAGATAACGCTGGTCATCGTGTTGTCGCGCACCCAGGCGATACCTTCGGGCGAATAGATCTCGGGGCGGTAGTCGACCGTCAGGAAACGGTCCGATTGGATCCGCCGGGTGGCCATAAGAATGAAGATCCGAAACGCCGTTTCCGAGAAACCGAAACCCGGCGGTGGGGCTTCCGAGAACAGGCCGACCATGGTGTCGACCTTGTCCAAGCTGCCGTAGATCTCGCGCAGTTTGCGCACATCTTCGGGGTCTGGGGTGATATCCTCCCAGTGGCGGATGGGCGGTTTGTGCAGACCCTCCCGAAATTTATTGTACCGTGGGATGCTGCGGGTACGCTCGCGCATAATATCAACAACGGACAGATCGATCCGCTCGATCCCCTCGGCCGTTTCGCGGGTAAAGGCCTGCAACGCATTGGGATAATTGTGCAGGGTGACCGCCCCGGGATGCGCCGTCCCCAGCGAATAGAGCGTATTTTGCAGCCCCGTTCGGCGCATGACCTTACCGGTCTTGCGGCCCTGCAGATCGTCGAACTTCAGATGCTCCAACAAGGTGCCTGTATCCGCGTTGCGCAAATAGAAATCATCCGGCAGCAGCGGATGCAGCCGGTAGACGGTCACGAAATCCTCGGTCAGGCTGTAGGGCGCCGAATGATGATCGGGCAGCGTATCCGTGATCCCGGTCATCGCATGCGCATCGGCAAACCAGGCGCCCAGTTTGGAGAGCGTGTCGGTGGGCCCAGACCAATTGGCGTTCAGCGCAATGTCGATCACATCATTGGCCAGGATTGCCGGGGTCCACTCGACCGTATGGATCTTGGCAATCAGCGCCGAAACGACCAGCCGCGCGGTGTGATAGAGCCGCATATCATCCCAATCGCGATGCGCGGCCCGCAGCATATCGACCACGGCGTTATGCTCGCGCGCGAACAGCGTGTGCATGGTGGACAGGCCCAACCACCAGCTTTCATTGAAGCCGGTGACCTCCATCCCTGTCAGATTGCGCGGCAGATAACCGTCCTCCATCCGGAATTTGGGCCCTTCAAGCAAGCTCATCGCGCGGGCTTCGGTGGTGCCATAAACCTCGGACCCGTCCCACCAATGCGAGACGCGGTTGGGAAAGGTCAGCGGCTGATTTTCGGTGGGGTCCAGCGCGCGGTCACCCGCGATCCGCATCTCGGACTCCTCAGGACCATCGGGGGTGTTGCGCCATGTCTGCCCTTCGGGCAGCGGCACCACGATGTCACGCCGCCCCAGTGGATATCGCAAATGATGCACCCAATCATGCGCTTGAAATTGGATCCAGGCCGCCGCCAGAACATTGATGCTGGTGGCGGGGATAAAGGTGTCGCGATGCAGCAGCTCTTTGCTGATGGTGACCGGATCGGGCGTGTTCAGCAACTCAGGCCTTGGATCGGGTGGCATATTGCGGCCAAAAGCGGCCCCCACGCGGCCCATTTGCGGGTCGGATAGGTCGTTCATGGTGCCATCGAAGCTGCGCCGCTCTCGCATTTTCTCTGGGATCGGTGGCGTTGGCTGCTGCGTCTGCGGAACGAACTGCCGTGGTTCGCGGTCGATCAGGTTCACGGCGCGCAAACGGTGCCGGTACATGGCCAGGTTAAACAGGCCCAGGTGAGTAGGCAGTTTGAACCAGGGGACGAATTTATTGACCCCATCGAATACCGCCGTCAGCACCGCGGTGATCACCCGGTTTCGCAGCGGAACAGGCGTCAGGAACCGCGTGCCGCTGCGCTGCGACGCGCTGGCGTGATAAGCGGCCTTTCGTGCCCGATTGAGGTTGCCCAGGGGGCGAAACTCGGGATGGGTATTCCAAGGCGAGAAGGCCATCGCCTCGACCGCGCTTGCCCGGTTTTGCGCATCAATTCCAATGACATCCCCCGATGGCAAGGACAGACGCCCCAGCACAACCGGGTCGTCACCGCGCCACGCGACCGAGGCATCTTCGACGGGCGTTCGGTCGGCATTCACGAAGCGATGCAAACACAGCTCCCACGCCACCTCGCCAGCGACCAGGCGCCCGGCCAGTTCGGTGCGCAAATGGTCGGGGTAGCGCGGATCGGGGCGCGGGGCGGGCGCGGCCTCGGGGACCGGCCACAACGAAAGTTGGACAGGCCCGGCATCGCCCCACAAAAGCGCGCCGCCCGTCCAATAGGTCTCGCAAGCCAGGCTGCCGACAGGGTGCGGTTTTACAGACTGAAAGATCCGCAAAGCCTCAACTGGACCGACGCCCAGAACCAGACGCGGCCAATAGAGCAGCCCTGAACCGGCCGAGGCCGCCGCCATGGCCACATATTGCGTCGCGTCGCGCGCGGGCTGGGCCGGGGTGTTTGCAAAGATCAAGTCCTGCACGCCCGAGGCCTGCTGCAAACGCAGGGCAATTCCCCGTCGATCCAGCTGCGTGTCAGCCTGCGCATACGGGGCGGCGGTGGACAGGCGCACATCGACCTGAAACGCAGCGTTTGGCTGCCAAGGTCCGACCTGCAAATCAGCGGGCAGATCCGGCGAGACCACGAGCTTCGCGCCCTGCACCGCTACATGTGGTTTGGCGAATTGCGCGCGGGCGATGTTCAACGCACCACTTCGCGCCTTGGCGCGCAGCTGCGTGGCCATCATCCGCGTTGCCAGCTTGCCGAACAACTTGTACTCGGCCTGGGGGCTGCCACCCAAGGGGCGTTCCCACTGTGTCAGCTCGACCTGTCGCGGGCCATCAGGCACGGTTGATCTGTCAAGCATGGGACCTCCTGCAGTTGTCGGGTCCCTTGGTGATACCCCATTGATGCACAGGCGAAAAGCGATGTCACACTGCGTTCAAGTCATTGGGAACGACCGTAACGAAAAGGGGGGTGGTGGTGGGTGATGAGAGACTCGAACTCCCGACATCTTCGGTGTAAACGAAGCGCTCTACCAACTGAGCTAATCACCCGTTGAGTGTGAATTACGCGCTCCGCCCGCCAGGTGCAAGGGTCTGATGCGATCGGTCGCGCACACGAAAGATGACCCCCTGCCCGCCTGGCAGTTCCCCCAAGCGATCACGTTCCCAACCCATCGCAATCGCACGCAGTACCCGGCTGGTCACACCATGGGTGAAAAGGACGGTGGGACCCGCAAGATCTGCCAATAACGCCTCGGCGCGTTGCCACAGGCCCTCCATTCCCTCGCCGTCCGGGGCTCTCGCGCAAAACATATGGTGGGGCTCGTCGGGGATCGATGGATCCCCCAGGGCCGCGATCTGGGTCATTGTCAGGCCAGACCAACGGCCCACATCAATTTCCGCGAGCCGCCGGTCCGGCGTGGCCGCTAGATCAAAGCCAGAAAGCGCAATTTTGGCCGTATGCGTTGAGCGCCGTTGCGGGCTGGTCAAGACCTTGTGGCTGCCCCGCGTAACACCGGCATCGGCCAAAAGCGGCGCCAGACCACGTGCCTGCGCTTTGCCTTTTTCGGTCAGGGGGCTGTCCAGCCTTCCTTGCATCCGGCCCGCCCTGTTCCACTCTGTTTCGCCGTGGCGGATAACGAGGATCTCGGGAAATTGTATCACCTAACGCCCCCTAATTCCTGCATCACTGTGGGTCGCTCAGTGCCACTTCCGTGCCGTTCTCCAAGACATAGACACAGCCCTGCCCATGATCCAAATCGGCCATGCCGTCAAAATCCAATCCCATCAAAATGCCCCGCAGCACCGCACCGGTAATTCCATGACTGACGACGACAGTGGGGCCTTCCACGCCTGTCAAAAAGTCGGCGACCCGTGCATGAAGAGCCTCGAAATCCTCTCCGTTCGGGGCTTGAACGCATTGGGCGAGCACGGCGGTATGCGGGTCCCGCAAAATCGGGTGGTGCGGCTCAAGGTCCGCGCGCAGATGTCCCTCCCAATCGCCCATATGCACCTCGGCCAGGCGGGGGTCATAGGTGACCCGCTCCAATGCGCCCGCCAGGGCCAATTCAGCCGTCTGTCGTGTGCGGATCAACGGGCTGCACACCAGCCGCATATCCGGTCGTGCAACCAGGATCGGTGCCAGTATCCGCCCTTGAGCAGCCGCCTGCGCACGCCCTAACGGCGTCAGATGCGACTCAGACGATCCCTGCACCCGCCGCTCGCGGTTCCATTCGGTTTGGCCATGGCGCAGCACATAGACAATTGGATGCATCGCGCGCCCCTGGGAAAAGTGGTGGGTGATGAGAGAGTTGAACTCCCGACATCTACGATGTGAACGTAGCGCTCTACCACTGAGCTAATCACCCACTTATGACCGGTGAAATACGAAAGACCTCGCCGTGATGCAAGGACAAAGGGCCAGCGGATATGCCGCTGACCCTGGATGGTTTTGGTACCGACCGAAGGATCAATGCGCGGCGGACACCCCTGCCCCGGACCCACCGGCTTGGGTCGCGGCTGCGGCAGCCGCAGCGGCTTCCGCCTCGGCGATATCGTCGTCCCATTCGATTGGATCGGGGGTGTCGGTTAGGGCGATCTTTAGCACCTCGGTCACGTTACCGGCGGGGATAATCTCAAGTCCGTCTTTCACATTGTCGGGGATGTCGCGCAGATCCTTCATATTATCCTGAGGGATCAGAACGGTTTTCACCCCGCCCCTGAGCGCTGCTAACAGCTTCTCTTTCAGCCCACCGATGGGTAGCACGTTGCCCCGCAGTGTCACCTCGCCGGTCATCGCCACGTCACGGCGCACCGGAATGCCGGTCAGGACCGACACAATCGAGGTGACCATGGCCACGCCCGCCGACGGCCCGTCTTTGGGTGTCGCGCCTTCGGGCACGTGAACATGGATATCGATCTTGTCAAACACCGGCGGTTTCACACCCAAATCAGGCGATTTCGAGCGGACATAGCTGCTGGCCGCATCGATCGATTCCTTCATGACGTCGCCCAGTTTCCCGGTGGTCTTCATCCGTCCTTTGCCAGGCAGCTTCAGCGCCTCGATTGACAGCAGATCGCCGCCCACTTCGGTCCAGGCCAGACCGGTGGTCACACCAACGCTGTCTTCCTCCTCAGCCAAGCCGTATTTGAAGCGGCGCACGCCCAGGAATTCTTCCAGCAGGTCAGGGGTGATAACGACTTTATCCGTCTCGCCCTTCACGATTTGGGTCACAGCTTTACGGGCCAGCTTCGCCAACTCGCGCTCCAGGTTCCGCACCCCAGCCTCGCGGGTGTAATAGCGGATAATGTCAGTCAGCGCCGCATCCGTCAGCTCGAACTCACCGGGTTTCAACCCATGACCCTTAAGCTGCTTTTGCAACAGATGCTGTTTGGCGATCTCGGCCTTTTCATCCTCGGTATAGCCGGACAGGCTGATGATCTCCATCCGGTCCAGCAGCGGGCGCGGCATGTTGTAAGAGTTCGCCGTCGTGATGAACATGACGTTGGACAGATCGTATTCGACCTCAAGATAGTGATCCGCGAAAGTGCTGTTCTGCTCGGGGTCCAACACCTCGAGCATGGCACTCGCGGGATCACCGCGGAAGTCCTGGCCCATCTTGTCAATCTCGTCGAGCAGGATCAACGGGTTGATCGTCTTGGCCTTTTTCATCGACTGTATGATCTTACCGGGCATTGAACCGATATAGGTCCGCCGGTGGCCGCGGATCTCGGACTCGTCCCGCACACCGCCCAGGCTGATCCGAATAAACTCGCGGTTCGTCGCCTGCGCCACGGATTTGCCCAGCGACGTCTTGCCCACGCCCGGCGGTCCGACCAAGCACAAGATCGGCCCACGTAATTTCGAGCTGCGCTGCTGCACCGCCAGATACTCGACGATCCGCTCTTTGACCTTCTCCAGGCCGTAATGATCGCGATCCAGGATCATCTGCGCGTTGCCCAGGTCCTTTTTGACCCGGCTGCGCTTGCCCCAGGGGATGGACAGCATCCAATCAAGGTAGTTGCGCACCACTGTCGCCTCGGCAGACATGGGCGACATATTTCGCAGTTTTTTGACCTCGGCCTCGGCCTTTTCCTTGGCCTCTTTGCTCAATTTGGTCGCGGCGATCTTCTCTTCGAACTCGGTGGCGTCATCCGTGCCGCCCTCGCCATCGCCCAACTCTTTCTGAATGGCCTTCATCTGCTCGTTCAGATAGTACTCGCGCTGGGTGCGCTCCATCTGGCTTTTGACACGGGTCTTGATCTTTTTCTCGACCTTTAGGACGCTCATCTCGCCCTGCATCAAGCCATAAATTTTCTCAAGCCGCTCAGACACATCCGCTGTTTCCAGCAGCGCCTGTTTTTCCTCCAGTCGCACGCCCAGATGCCCGGCCACGGTGTCGGCCAGCCGCGCGGCGCCATCGGCCTCGGCCACCGCCTGCAGTGCCTCTTCGGGGATGTTCTTGTTCAGCTTGGCATAACGCTCGAACTCTTCGCTGACCGAACGGGTCAAGGCCTCGACCGTTGCATCATCGCCGTCCTGTTCAGGCACCAACTCGGCCCGGGCCTCGAAAAATCGATCATTGTCGAGAAATTCGACAATCCGCGCCCGCCGACGCCCCTCGACCAGCACTTTCACCGTGCCGTCGGGCAGCTTCAACAACTGCAGCACGTTGGCCAGAACACCCGTCTCGAAAATGCTGTCGGTATCCGGGTCCTCGTCGCCCGCATCCTTTTGCGAGCTGAGCAGGATTTGTTTGTCGTCCCGCATCACTTCTTCCAAGGCGCGCACCGACTTTTCGCGGCCCACAAAAAGCGGCACGATCATATGCGGGAACACGACAATATCGCGTAAAGGCAAGACAGGATGGGTCACGCTGCTCTTATCGGTCATGATTTTTCCTTTTGTTGCAAGGCATATGGTCCCGGTTTCTCCAGCAACCGCAACGCCTCCAATTTGCCACTAGATGTGGCTTTCACAGCAAATTTCAACCGGGGTTCCCGGCGCTTGATGGAACTGTAGTCCGGCGGCGCGGGGGTTTGAAGCGGGAAACGCGATTTGAACAGAAAATCCGGCCAGACACCTAGGGTGTGGCCGGGCTCGCTGCTTCACTCTTTGCGCAAGTACGCAGGGGCAATTTGGATCAAACGGCGGCGTATTCGGCGGCCGTCAGCACCTGGCGCGCGCTGGGGCCATAGGCCGCCAGATCGCCTTCAAGCTGTGGGAACAGCTGCAGGATCTCGTCACGGGTCGCGGCGGATAGCGCATCCACCCCACCTTGACCCGGATGGAAGCTTTCTGTCGGAATGCCTTCGGCAAAGATCACCTCGTGCTGGTCGAACAGCACGTGGAAGTACTCGACGGCCTCCATTGGTGCGGGGCGAATATTCGTATCATTGACCAACAGGTTCGCAGCAACAAGTGCCTCGCCGGTGCCAAACAAAACCTCCATCTGACGCCCCTCAAGCACCATTCGGTGGTTTGGCGAAACCAGAAGATCCCGCGTGTTGCCCATCGCGCCTTGGGCGATGCAGATCGGGGCGAACGCACCTTGTCCCGCGACCGTCTTTGAGCCGACCCAACGAATGGGTTGCGCACCGCGATCCCGGGTCACGACCATGTCGCCTGCTTCAAGATCCTCGACGGCAATTTGGCCGCGTGTGGTTTCGACCAACGTGCCACGTACCAGGCAAGGGATTGCGCCCAGGCTGGCGAATGTCGGTGCATTCGAGCCGGTTATATTTGTAATACCCGAGATCGTGAAATCGCCGGTTGGTATCGGCCCAGGTCCACCGGTGACGATCACCCCCTCGAATGCGCCCGACGAACCGCCACCACCGGTAGCGGATTCAATGACGAAAATGGTCCAAGAGCCATCGCCATTCGTGGCGGTAAACGAATTCTCAAGATAGGTGGGCGTGGTTGTGCCACCCAAAAACTGGTTCGTGTCAACGCCCGTATCGGGAGCGCCTGCATCTCCCTCAAAGTTCGCGTCATCATCGTCAACCACAAATTCGACAAACGTGTTGTCGGTAACTGTGAAGGTCCCACCTCCGATCGAGACGGAAGCAGCGGGGAGGATGTTCAACGTTTGCATATTTCTCTTCCTTCGATTGCGTTCGCGAGTTTGAATCGGGCGTAAGCGACCCTTAATACATCTTAGAGCCCAACCGAAAACTAAGTTGAGTGATTTCAGCCAGTTGTGATTCCCTGTGGTTGCTAAACCTGGAGAAAATCATGCCTTGGACAGAAATCACTCGCCCGAACTATGACCGACGGAGTCAACGTTATGCAAGCG
>CALICM010000080.1 GCA_938049225.1 uncultured Paracoccaceae bacterium | reverse complement strand
GAAAATATTCTTTGCCAGATCAACGCCTATCATAATATCCTTTGTCACGATTGCCGTCCTTTCTGCTCAGTGGTCGTAAACACCACTATCCTGGCACATTGCGATGCCGTCTGAGTAGGGCGGCAACCACACCATCTGGCTCAACACTCTTGAGCGTTTTTTCTTGCGATATGGCGGGCTGATCTTCGGATGGACGCGATGAGTGTCCAGGCGTGTGAGGAGGCGATTGAGCGCTCCCAGTCTTTGGCGAGCCGTCGGCAGCGGCCCAGCCAAGCAAATGTTCGTTCAACAACCCACCGCCGCGCGATGACACCGAAGCCGGTGATGCCTGATGGGCGTTTGACGATTTCAATGGTCGGGCCATCGATTTCAGCCATCGCGTCACGAAGTTTGTTTCCAGCGTAGCCGCCATCCGCAAAAATGTGGGTCAGTCTGGGATAGGTTGCGAGCGCCAATTTGATCACATTCGCCGCGCCATCGCGGTCTTGGATGTCGGCAACATGCGTGATCGAAGCGAGCAGGTTCCCTTCAGTATCGGTGACAATGTGGCGTTTTCGCCCCTTTATCTTCTTGCCCGCGTCATAGCCACGTGGGCCTCCGCCTTCTGTCGCCTTCACCGACTGACTGTCGATGATGCCCGCTGTTGGGGCGGCGCCCCGCCCGGCAAGGATGCGCGATGCTTCGGACAAAGCCTCGTTCAGGATGTCCAGCACGCCGCTATTCCGGAGTTGGTAGAAATAGTATTGCACCGTTGTGAAGGGCGGGAACTCTTTGGGCAGCATCGCCCACTGACAGCCGGTTGACGCAATGTATTGGAGCGCGTCCCATACCGCGCGCATCTTGGTGCGCCTTGGGCGACCCGTCTTCGCTGGCTGCAGCATGAAAGGCCGGATCAACGCCCATTCTTCATCGGTGCAATCGCTTGCATGTCTCTGCCCGCGCCGATCATATCGAGGGCGAGTGATTTCAGTCCAAGCCATGTGTTCCCCCAGGTGTAGCAACCGGGGTGAATCACAAAGGACTGAAATCATTCAACTTAGTTTTCGGGTGGCCTCTGAGAACCTGTCCGAAAGTGACCGGCCATTCTATTCAAAAACCAAAACTGCGATTTATGCGACAGTTGTGGATCGCGCATTGATGTAAACTCCTGGCTAACTTAGGAACGCGGGGCAAGGGTCGACGTTAGGTTTGTGCTGCCGCGAATGCTTGTGTGACCCAGGGGTCGGCATCGGGGCCGACGTCGGTATAGTAGCGTAATGAGGGCCTTGGATGAGACAGACGTTGAACGCAGCATGGACCCTTGCGGCTTGCGCCGTTCTTATTGCGGGGTGTGGCCGCCGCGACGAGCCGCCGCCACCGGATCCACGGATCGCGGCTTTGATCGCGCTGCCTGTGCCTGACTATTATGCGACCCTTCGACTGGCTCAGCGGGTCTCGGACGGCTGCCCGGCCTATGCGTTCAACGAGCGGCTCAGTTTCGAGACAAACGAGGCAAGGAACGCGATAGGAACCGGCAGCTTTTCGGCCGTGTTTCAGCGCGCCACGATTGATGCTGCGACCGTCGCGGCGGAAGTGCGATTTCAAACCCAATATAACCGACGCCTTGATATCGATGATCTGTGCCCGGCCGCCCTGCAAGAGATTGCCGCGGAGACCCTGCTCAGCGCCTTGCTTATCCCTCGGTCATAGAGGCTACCAAGTGGGCCGCGACGTGGCGTGTTCGCCACGGTTGGCGCATTGGTTCCGGCAGTGGATCGACAATTCCACGACCTACAACTTAAGGTAGCGGGGCGTTGGGATTTTGGGAAGCACCCTGCTCGATCGCGCGCTGCGGAAAGCTGATGGGTCAAACGGATATTGACATGAAAAGATTGATTTCGGCCCTAAGCTTGTTCTTGATCGCAGGGTGCGCCGAACAGGAAGGCACATACCGCCAAGAGATCGCGGATGAATTTCTGGCACGGGTCGTACCCTTTGCTTTGGCCGAGACGATTGCCGACAATTGCGAGGGGGTGCAACCGCGTTTGGGGGTGCTGATGATGGCCCCTGACGAGGTGGGGATAGAGCTGAGCAGACGGTACCCGCGCCGCGATCTGCGTGCGACGATCGATGTGGTGAACACGAGCGAGGCGTTCAGGACCTATATTGACGAGTACCTCAGCGCCCGCGGCGTCGACCCCAAGAGTGGTCCCGCACTCTGCGCCTATGGTCGTTCGGTTGCCGGGCAGGAGGCCGGGATTGGTGCGTTTTTGCAGAAAAGCTAAGGTTTGGGGCGCGGCGGCATTCTTGGTGGCGGCCCCGCTCGCCGCTCAGGACCTGGGCTATCAGGGCGCCTTTGAGTTTTGCGCCACACAAACCAAAAATCCCGAAATACGCGCCGATTGCATCGAAGAGTGGCGCCGGTCGCTGCTTCAAATCATTGAGTACGGGCAAGCGGGCGGATATCTGGATGAAACGGGCGAACTGGACATGTCCGAGGTCACCGGTGCTTTTCTTAATTGGGGGACGGTTGTGGGTCTCCCGCCGCGCGATCCTTTCATCCGCTGCCTCGGTCGGGCGCCGGTCTTTGGTATGGCCGACTATCGCGAGGTTTGGCGCTGCATCAAACGCCTGGATCCGGAAGCGGCGAAACGGGACGCGATCTAGCCGAACAAATGGGTGAATTTTAGACGGTTTTGCCCCACAAGTTCCCTCACAGTCGCGCGAGAGGCCTAGCAGCGGTTGACCCCCCCGCGCACAGGCAATACGCATCTGGGTATCAACCTGACGCAACCTGTGGCTACAAGGGCCATATGGGGCGTGGACGGGCAAAACCGGTTCAGAAGGGCGCGACATATGTCTGATCTGCGCACGATCATCATCGATGGGGCCGAGGTCGAGGTCGACCCAAGGCTGACCCTGTTGCAGGCCTGCGAGGTCGCGGGGGTCGAAGTGCCCCGGTTCTGCTACCACGAACGACTGAGCATCGCAGGCAATTGCCGCATGTGTCTGGTCGAAGTTGTCGGCGGACCGCCCAAGCCTGCGGCGTCTTGCGCGATGCAGGTGAAGGATCTGCGTCCAGGTCCCGAGGGCGCGCCGCCCGAGGTTAAGACCACATCACCGATGGTCAAAAAGGCGCGCGAAGGGGTGATGGAGTTTTTACTCATCAACCATCCCCTGGACTGCCCGATCTGCGACCAGGGCGGCGAGTGCGATTTGCAAGACCAAGCAATGGCTTATGGCGTGGACTTCAGCCGCTACCGCGAGCCGAAGCGCGCCGCGATTGACCCGGATCTGGGGCCGTTGGTGGGCACCCAGATGACGCGCTGCATATCCTGCACCCGCTGTGTGCGCTTCATTACCGAGGTCGCAGGCGTTCCCGAGATGGGCCAGACGGGCCGGGGCGAGGACAGCGAGATCACCAGTTATCTGGGGCAGATGCTGACCAGTGAATTACAGGGTAATGTCGTGGATTTATGCCCGGTCGGGGCACTGACCTCGAAACCCTATGCGTTTACCGCGCGTCCTTGGGAACTCACCAAAACCGAAAGCATTGATGTGATGGACGCGCTCGGGTCCAGCATCCGGGTGGACACTAAGGGCCGCGAGGTGATGCGGATCCTGCCACGAAACCACGATGGCACCAATGAAGAGTGGCTGGCCGATCGCAGCCGCTACATCTGGGACGGGCTGCGACGTCAGCGCCTGGACCGACCCTACGTGCGTCAGGGCGGCAAATTGCAACCCGCCAGCTGGGGCGAGGCCTTTGCGGCCATCGCTGAGGGTGTCGCGGGCAAAACCGTGGCGGCCATTGCCGGGGATTTGGCGCCGACCGAGGCGATATTCGCGCTGCGCGAACTGATCGGCGGGGCGGGCGGCAAGCTGGAATGCCGGGTTGATGGTGCCGCGTTGCCGATTGGTGATCGGGCGGGCTATGTCGGCACGGCGCGGATCGAGGACATCGATACCGCCGAGCGGATCCTGCTGATCGGGACCAACCCGCGTTCCGAGGCCCCGGTGTTGAATGCGCGGATTCGCAAAGCTTGGGCGCAGGGCGCCGAGGTGGCGCTGGTCGGCGAGGCGGTGGACCTGACATATGAGTATTTCCACGCTGGGACCGACCGGACGGCGTTGCAGAAAGTCGTTGATATGGGGGGCTCGGACGAGATCAAGGACCGACAAAGCCTCGTGGTCGTGGGGCAGGCGGCGTTGATCGGCGAAGACGGCGCGGCCGTGCTGGCTGCCGTGCAAGAGATTTGCCGCAATACCCAAAGCGGGCTTTTGGTGCTGCATACCGCTGCCGCGCGGGTTGGCGCGATGGACTTGGGATTTGCCACCGATGGGGGGCTTGAGGCCTGCCTGGACGGGGCGGACGTGGTTTACAATCTGGGCGCGGATGAGGTCGACATCGCCCCGGGGCCCTTCGTGATCTATCAGGGCAGCCATGGGGATCGCGGCGCGCATCGGGCGGATGTGATCCTGCCCGGTGCGGCCTGGACCGAGGAGTCGGGGATCTTCGTGAACACCGAGGGGCGGCCGCAGATGGCCGCGCGCGCCGGTTTCCCGCCGGGGCAGGCCAAAGAAAACTGGGCGATCCTGCGAGCCCTGAGCGCCGAGTTGGGCGCAACGCTGCCGTTCGACAGCCTGGTGGACCTGCGCAAGGCGATGTTCGAGGCGGTGCCGCATCTAGCACGGATCGACGAGGTGCCCGAGAACGAGGGCGCAGCATTGGAGCCGGACAAGCTTTCGTCTGGAGTCTTCCACCTATCAACGATCGACCATTACCAAACCAATCCGATCTGCCGCGCCTCGACCGTGATGGCGGAACTGTCGAAACTCGCCGCCGCGCGACACAATCCGATGGCGGCGGAGTAGGCGGGTGCGGGTGCTTTTGATCCTCAGCTTTGGGATGCTTGGTATGCTGGCTGCTTGCGGAGCGCAGTCACCCGATGGCCTCGCATCGCGAGAGGCAGTGTCTGTTAAGACCTCTTCCGGGCCTCGCGAGGTTATTGCGCTCGACAAGGACGCTTTTTTGGTGCGCGGCCGGCGAGATGAGGCCTCCTGGTGCGCCGCTGGAACTCATGCTCGCGATAACCTGGGCATCTTTGGCGGTGCTATGATTACGCGAAAGGCGACGATTTCGGGGGCGCGGCAGGTTTTTGTCATTGGAACCCGCGCTGACGGCTCGTTTGTGACGGTAGCTGCCGAAGCCGAGAAGGTTGTTTTGGATGGCAGAATAGGGCGTGACGTCGTCCGCAGGCGCAAAGTGACGGTACCCGGGCCGGGGGTGCTGTATATAACCGATGACGCGTCCGGGCTTGCTTGGATCAACGGGAGTCGGGGCGTCGGTCGTACGCTGCGCGGAACATTATCGGATTGCGGATAGGGACACACATGGCTGAATTCCTCCAAACCCCTTTTGGCATCTTTGTCCTGATCCTGGCGCAGTGTTTGCTGGTGACGGTCAGCGTTTTGGTGGCGCTGGCGTTCCTGATGTATGCGGACCGTAAAATCTGGGCAGCGGTGCAAATGCGCAAGGGACCGAATATCGTCGGTGCCTTTGGGTTGCTGCAGTCCTTTGCCGATTTCATCAAATATATCGTCAAAGAGGTCGTGGTCCCCGCCGGTGCCGACAAACCGGTGTTCTTCCTCGCGCCGATGATCACCTTTGTGCTGGCGGTGATCGCCTGGGCGGTGATCCCGTTCAACGAGGGTTGGGTCGTGGCCAACCTCAACGTGGGGATCCTTTATATCTTCGCGATCTCTTCGCTCGAGGTGTATGGCGTAATCATGGGCGGTTGGGCGTCGAACTCGAAGTATCCGTTCCTGGGCTCGCTGCGTTCGGCCGCACAGATGATCTCTTACGAGGTGTCGATCGGGTTTATCATCGTCGGCGTGCTGATCTCGACCGGGTCGTTGAACCTGAGCGCGATTGTCGAAGCGCAGGCGGGATCCCTGGGCGTATTCAGCTGGTATTGGCTGCCGCATCTGCCGATGGTCGTGCTGTTCTTCGTCAGCGCCCTGGCCGAGACCAACCGCCCGCCCTTCGACCTGCCCGAGGCCGAGGCGGAGCTGGTGGCGGGTTATCAGGTCGAGTACTCCTCGACCCCGTTCCTTTTGTTCATGATTGGCGAGCTGATGGCGGTAGTGCTGATGTGCGCGCTGATCACCATTCTGTTCTTCGGCGGCTGGCTGAGCCCCATTCCGGGCGCCGCCGACCTGCCGATCCTGGGCGATGGGCTGCATTGGATGGTGCTGAAGATGGGCGTGTTCTTCTTCATCTTCTCGATGGTCAAGGCGATCGTGCCGCGCTACCGCTACGACCAACTCATGCGCCTAGGCTGGAAGGTCTTCCTGCCCATGAGCCTGGCCTGGGTTGTGATCGTCGCGGGCCTGGCGCTGTGGGACGGCGATCTGGGCAACCTAGGCGGCCTGTGGGCCCGCTGGGAGGTGGCTGGGTGAGCAGCCTGAGAATCCGATTTCGAAGGTATTCAACGGTTGGAGGAGTTCTGGGCCTTTCTCTACTCGTTGCGCCGCTCGCTGTTCCCCTGGCTAGTCCAGTGGCATCGAAAATCCTTCAAAAGGAAGAAATGCCATCGGAATCCCGCAATGGCTACAGAAGCAGGTTGCACTTAGCGGCGGAAGAAGTTCGCGAACAAGAGCTATTCGATGCGCTGGATCCCCCGGTTGGCTTGCCACCTAGCTACTATGTGGAACGTATCAGCTCTCAGGTTTGCATCGAGGAGTTTGAGGAAATCAGAGACGCAAATTGGCTCAGCAGGGGGGTTCCTTGGTTTCTTGATGTCGTCGATTACGGTCGCGACGTTCACTCTAACATGTCGGTCGCACAATGGGTCATTCGGGCTGACACGCTGGTAGCGGCCGGTGGCTACGCCATGTTTGTTGATCATACTACCGACCTTCTCGAACCTGATGGGCGCACCTCAATCGACGATCTTGATTCATCTAGCGTACGACTCTTCTTTGCGAACGTGGCGCTCTACCGTTGCATCGGGTTGTCTAACAGGCCTTTCTCCCCACGGCATGAGGAAGCCGAGCGCCAGTCACACTGGGTAAAGTTTGAGGCGTTTGTTTTGGACTTTGCGAAGCAGTTGAGGGCCTTGCAATGAGGAGCGGGCTGCTTGCATGTTTCAGCGTGGTTGCGTTGGCTGGGCCCGTCGAAGCGCAGGATATGTCGGTTTTCAAGGGCTGCCAGGCGACGCCGATTGGGGCCGAGGGTTGCGATGGCGCGGCGCTGGCGGAGAGTTTGGGGCTTTTGACGGCGGGCCAGATGCGGATCTTTGGCGATGCAGGGATGGAGAGTTTTGCGATGCTCACAGCGCTGCGTTACGCCGCCTCGGCGATCTTTTCGCAGGCCGAGGGCGAGGGGTGCTATGCCGAGGAGGAACGCACAGCCGCGATTGACATTTGGTCGCTTTGGGTCAGCCTGCCGCAGGATGCGCCTGTGGTCATTCAGAAGCAGTTCGCGATATATTCGGGCGTGATGGATGGCGTGATCAATATGGAGGTCGGATGCTGATGGCATTCCCGATGCGATCCTTTGTGGCTGCGATGTGGTGCGTGTTGATGTCCCTGCCGCCAGCAGCGACAGCGCAGGTCGAGACCGATCGGAAGGAATACCGCGAGCTGTTGGCATTGTGCCTCGAGACCGAGGATTTCCTGTGTGCCTTTGACGTGTTGATGGAACATGGCGAGTTGGAGGGTATGCCCCCCGTTGCCGTGTCGGTCCAGGGCGGGCCAACCGGCTTTGGCTCGCTGATGTTTGCCATTATTGACCGTGCGAAAGGCCGCCTGGGCCCGGAAACCCGACGCACGATGGCAGAACAAGCCATCGGCTATGTCTTTGACTCGCAACCCGAGCAGCCCTATGCGGTGGGTCCCTTCATGTTGCTCTATGGCGAGATCTGTCGCGAGCTTGAGGATCGGCGCTGCGTGCTTACAGCGGGGCAGTCGGTGGACCTCTTCCTGGCGCAGGACGTGTGGTATTTCAACGGCGGGGCGACAGATGGCATCGGCACCGATGTGCGGGCGCGTGCCGTTGCCTTTGTAAAATATTTCAAGGAGTTGCTGGAATGACGGCAATCGACTGGACGCGGGCGACGCGGTATTTCCTGCTGGCCGATTTTATCGGTGGCTTCAAGCTGGGACTGAAGTATTTTTTCGCGCCCAAGGCGACGTTGAATTACCCGCACGAGAAGGGGCCGCTCAGCCCACGGTTCCGGGGGGAACATGCGCTGAGGCGTTATCCCAACGGCGAGGAGCGGTGCATCGCCTGCAAACTGTGCGAGGCGATCTGCCCGGCGCAGGCCATCACCATTGATGCCGAGCCGCGAGAGGACGGCAGCCGCCGGACGACTCGCTATGACATCGACATGACAAAATGCATCTATTGCGGCTTCTGTCAGGAGGCCTGTCCGGTGGATGCGATTGTCGAGGGGCCGAATTTCGAGTTCTCAACCGAAACCCGGGAAGAGCTTTACTACAACAAAGACAAGCTGCTGGCGAACGGCGAGCGCTGGGAAGCCGAGATTGCGCGCAACCTTGAGATGGATGCGCCCTATCGCTAAGGAGCGGCCTGCGACGCAGGCGAAGGAAAGGACGAGACTATGGGCTTTGCCGCCTTTGCGTTTTATCTGTTTGCGATCACCGCAGTGGTCGCCGGCGGGTTGGTTGTGCTCAGCCGCAACCCGGTGCATTCGGTGTTGTGGTTGATCCTGGCGTTCTTTTCGTCCGCCGGTTTGTTCGTGCTGCTAGGGGCCGAGTTCGTGGCGATGCTGCTGGTCATCGTCTATGTCGGCGCGGTGGCGGTGCTGTTCCTGTTCGTGGTGATGATGCTGGACGTGGATTTCGTCGAGCTGCGTGGCGAACTCAGCCAATACGCGCCGATTGGGTTTCTGATCGGTCTGGTGATCCTCCTGCAGCTCGGCTTTGCCTTTGGCGCTTGGGAAGTGACGGAGCTGGCTCAGGCACAGCGTGATGCGGTGACGCCCGCGTTGGACCAGGCGCAGAACACGGTGGCGTTGGGGCAGCTGATCTATACGAAGTACATCTTCCTGTTCCAGGCTGCAGGCCTGGTGCTGTTCGTGGCCATGGTGGGCGCGATCGTGCTGACGCTGCGCCATCGCGAGGATATCAAGCGGCAGGACATCCTGGCGCAGATCTACCGCGATCCGGCGGCCTCGATTGAAATGAAAGACGTGAAGCCGGGGCAGGGGATATGAGCTTGAAACTCCATCGTATTGCCTTGTCAGAGCACGTAGAGGTGGCCTCGGATGAGGGCGCGGACTACAGAATAGAAGAGATTGGGTTGACCGAGGATGGAACGATATTGGCGGTCACAAGCCGCATTGGAAAGTCGGGGAAAGCTTTTGCGGCACGTGAGATCTCGGGAGATGGCTTGGCGGCGCGGTATGTTGTTTCGGACAGCGACCAACCTCTGGATCTTGCGGTAATCGTAGAATCCCTGCCTCAGGGCACGCTGAGCAAAAATTTGGATGGCTCCATTACGGATGTAGTGTCTCGCCACTGCGCCAGTTTGGTCCGAGAACTGCAAGTGGGTATGGACAAATGATCACCCTCTCTCACTACCTAACCGTTGCGGCGATCCTGTTTGTCACCGGCATTTTCGGAATTTTCCTGAACCGCAAGAACGTCATCGTCATTCTGATGTCCATCGAGTTGATGCTGCTGGCGGTGAACATCAATTTCGTGGCCTTCTCATCCTTTCTCAACGACCTGGCGGGGCAGGTGTTCACGATGTTCGTGCTGACTGTCGCCGCGGCCGAGGCGGCGATTGGCCTGGCCATTCTGGTCTGTTTCTTCCGCAACCGGGGCTCGATCCGGGTCGAAGACGTCAATGTGATGAAGGGCTGAGCCGATGGAAACCATCATCCTGTTTGCGCCCCTGGTCGGCGCGCTGATCTGCGGCTTTGGTTGGAAGTTCATTGGCGAGCGGGGCGCGACGGTCACTGCGACGGCCCTGTTGTTCCTGGCTGCTGCGCTAAGCTGGATCATCTTCCTGACCCATGATGGCGCCGAGAGCCAGACAACCGAGTTGTTCCGTTGGGTCGATAGCGGCTCGATGTCGGTCAGCTGGGGGATCCGGTTGGATACGCTGACGGCGGTGATGTTGGTGGTGGTGAACACGGTCTCGGCCCTCGTGCACCTGTATTCCATGGGCTATATGGCGCATGACGAGAACTGGAAGGACGGCGAAAGCTATAAGCCACGGTTCTTTGCTTATCTGTCGTTCTTCACGTTTGCCATGCTGATGCTGGTGACCTCGGACAACCTGCTGCAGATGTTCTTTGGCTGGGAGGGGGTTGGCGTCGCCTCGTACCTGTTGATCGGGTTTTACTATCGCAAACCCAGTGCGAATGCGGCCGCCATGAAGGCGTTCATCGTCAACCGCGTGGGGGATTTCGGCTTTGCCTTAGGGATTTTCGCGTTATTTTTCCTGATCGACAGCATTGAGTTCGACGTGATCTTTGCGGCGGGTTCTGAGCTGGCGGCGACCTCGATCTCCTTCCTGTGGATGGAGGTGAACGCGGCCGAGCTGATCGCGATCCTGCTGTTCATCGGTGCGATGGGCAAATCGGCGCAGCTGTTCCTGCACACCTGGCTGCCCGATGCGATGGAGGGGCCGACGCCGGTTTCCGCGCTGATCCATGCCGCAACTATGGTGACGGCGGGCGTGTTCCTGGTCTGCCGGATGTCGCCGATCATGGAATATGCGCCGGTGGCCCTGGGGATCGTGACGGTCGTGGGGGCCTCGACCGCGTTTTTTGCCGCGACCGTGGGGCTGGTGCAAAACGATATTAAACGGGTCATCGCTTATTCGACCTGCTCGCAGCTGGGATACATGTTCGCCGCCGCCGGTGTTGGCTTTTATCAGGCGGCGATGTTCCATCTATTCACCCATGCCGCGTTCAAGGCAATGCTGTTCCTTGGCGCAGGCTCGGTCATTCATGCGATGCATCACGAGCAGGACATGCGCAACTATGGCGGGTTGCGCACCAAGGTTCCGGTGACCTTTTGGGCGATGATGATCGGCACGCTGGCGATTACTGGGGTGGGCATTCCGCTAAGCTATGACTTGTTCGGGCTGCCGATCGGCTTTGCTGGATTCGTTTCCAAGGATGCGATCATAGAAGGGGTGTTTGCGGGGCATTCCACCTATGCCTTTGGGATGCTGGTCGTGGCTGCGCTGTTCACCAGTTTCTATTCCTGGCGGCTGATGTTCATGACCTTTTACGGCACGCCGCGTGGCGATATGCACGCGCATAAGCATGCCCATGAAAGCCCGCGAAACATGACGGCGCCGCTGATGGTGCTGGCCGTTGGGGCCGTGTTGGCGGGCATGGTTTATTACAACGCCTTCGTGGGCAAGAGTGCCGAGAAGTTCTTTGGACCGTCGGTCTATATCGCTGGACTAGAGGCGCATGGCGAGGCGAAGGCCGAGGATCACGAAGGTGCGGACGACGGCAGTCATGGTGCCGAGGCAGCCGATGCCCATGGCGATGAAGCGGCGCATCATGGCGACAGCGGCGTGGTGTTGCACGACTATCACTATGTCCCGACCTGGGTGAAACTCAGCCCCTTTGTGGCGATGCTGCTGGGGTTCGTGACCGCGTGGTATTTCTACATCCGCGCACCGGACACGCCGCGTCGGCTGGCCGAGGCGAACCCAGGCCTGTACCAGTTCCTGCTGAACAAATGGTATTTTGACGAATTGTACGACTTCGTCTTCGTACGTGGCGCCAAGGCCCTGGGCCGGTTCCTGTGGAAAAAGGGCGATGGTGCGACCATCGATGGCGGGATCAACGGATTGGCGCTGGGGATTATCCCGTTCCTAACCCGAATGGCTGGTAAAGCGCAGTCTGGCTATGTGTTCCACTACGCCTTTGCGATGTTCCTGGGGCTCGCGGCCCTGCTGACCTGGATGTTGATCGGGGGCGCGGGATGACCGGCGATTGGACCCCGCCCGGCCTTGTGTTCGGGTTACTGCTGGCGATCTTGGCGCTTGTGGGGTTCGTCTCCTTCGCGCAATTCGTGGGCTTTGAAGGCCCTTCAACCTGGGCGCTGGTGCTTTGGGTTGGGTTCATCGCGACGCTGACGTTCATGGGGTTCGCGTTGACGCGGTATCTGGGCAAGCGACGTGGCGGAGAGTGGATCGCGACAGACATCTGGATTACGACGCTGACTTTCAGTTTCCTGGCGGGTGGAGCGACGGTGCTCTTTGTCTTCTTTCCCTACATCATCGTCGCGGGTTTCGTGTTTGCGATTGTGTTTTTTGTTATGAATTTCATGGGGGAGCTTTGAGGCATGGATAGCTTACTGTCTCTGATCACCTTTCTGCCCTTGATCGGCGCTTTCGTTCTGATGGTCTTTCTGCGGGGTGAAGACGAGGCGTCGAACCTGAACGCCAAGCGCCTGGCACTGATGACCACGGCGGTGACATTCCTGTTGTCGATCGCGCTGATTACTGGTTTCGATCCGCAAGACACTGGCTTCCAGTTTGTTGAAGAGACCGCGTGGCTGGGTGGGTTGACCTATAAGATGGGGGTCGACGGCATCTCGGTCCTATTCGTGATGCTGACAACCTTCCTGATGCCGATTGTCATCGGTGCCAGCTGGGGCGTCGAGACGCGGGTCAAGGAGTATATGATCGCGTTTCTGGTGCTTGAAACGCTCATGATCGGCGTGTTCTGCGCGCTGGATTTGATCCTGTTCTACTTCTTCTTCGAGGCGGGGCTGATCCCGATGTTCCTGATCATCGGGATCTGGGGCGGCAAGGAGCGGATCTATGCCAGCTTCAAGTTCTTCCTCTACACGCTGCTGGGCAGCTTGCTGATGCTGGTCGCGATGATCGCGATGTATATGGAGGCGCAGACCACGGATATTGAGGCGCTGCTGGCCCATGACTTCAGCGCCAGCCCGATCTTTGTCTTTGGGTTCGAGATCGCGGGTGGTTTGCAGACGATGCTGTGGCTGGCGTTTTTTGCCAGTTTCGCGGTCAAAATGCCCATGTGGCCCGTGCATACCTGGCTGCCTGACGCTCACGTACAGGCGCCCACGGCCGGGTCGGTCGTGTTGGCGGCCATTCTGCTGAAGATGGGCGGCTATGGTTTCCTGCGGTTCAGCTTGCCGATGTTCCCGGTGGCCAGCGATCTGATGGCGAATTTCGTCTTCACGCTGTCAGTGATCGCGATCATCTATACCAGCCTGGTCGCGATGATGCAGGAGGATATGAAGAAACTGATCGCCTATTCATCCGTCGCGCATATGGGCTTTGTTACCATGGGGATTTTCGCGGCGAACCAACAGGGGGTCGATGGCGCGATCTTTCAGATGATCAGCCACGGGTTTATCTCGGGCGCGCTGTTTTTAACGGTCGGCGTGATCTATGACCGGATGCACACGCGCGATATCGATGCTTACGGCGGGTTGGTCGTGCGCATGCCGGCATTCGCGCTGATCTTCATGCTGTTTACCATGGGTAATGTCGGCCTGCCGGGGACCAGCGGTTTCGTGGGCGAGTTTCTGACCATGGCTGGGGCGTTTCAGGCGAACACTTATGTGGCTTTCTTTGCCGCCACGGGCGTGATCCTGTCGGCGGCCTATGCGCTGTGGCTGTACCGGCGGGTCGTGTTCGGCGATCTGATCAAGGAGAGCCTGAAACAGATCAAAGATATGGATACGCGCGAGAAAGCGTTGTTCGCACCGCTGGTGGTGATGACGATCTTGCTGGGCGTGTATCCCGCGCTGGTGTTGGATGCGATTGGGCCGTCGGTGACGGCGCTGTTGAACAATTACGAGCTGGCACTGGGCGATGTCCAGACGCGGCTGGCCGAGAATTGAGGACGGAACGATGATTATGGATGATCTGACGGTCGTTCTGCCCGAGGTGGTCTTGGCGGTCTTCGCCATGGCGGCCTTGATGTTCGGGACCTATAGCCGGAACCACGACGCGGCCTCGCGCTTGGTGCTGTGGGCCACTGTGGCGGTGCTAGTGGGTCTTGGCGCTTGGATTGGGATGTCGCCCGCGGGCACGCGCACGGCATTCGACGGCTCGTTCGTGAATGATGGGTTTGCGCGGTTCTCGAAGGTATTGTTGCTTTGGGGAGCTGCGTGCCTGCTGGCGCTGAGCGATGCTTGGTTAGAGCGCAACAAGCTGATGAAGTTCGAGTTCCCCGTGCTGATCGCACTGGCGAGCGTGGGCATGATGACCATGGTCTCGGCCCATGACCTGATGGTGCTGTACATGGGGTTGGAGCTGCAGTCGCTGTCCCTGTATGTGATCGCGGCTTTCCGGCGCGACAGCCTGCGCTCGACCGAGGCAGGGTTGAAGTATTTCGTGCTGGGGGCTTTGTCGTCGGGGTTGCTGCTCTACGGCTGTTCGCTGGTCTATGGGACTACAGGGACGACGGGGTTTGGCGGGATCACCCAGGTGGTTAAGGCGGGGGATTTGTCGACCGGGCTGCTGTTTGGGCTGGTGTTCCTGTGTGCGGGCATGGCGTTCAAAGTCTCGGCGGCACCCTTCCATATGTGGACGCCCGATGTTTACGAGGGTGCGCCGACGCCGGTGACGGGGCTATTCGCCACCGCGCCCAAGGTGGCGGCGGCGGCGATGTTCGCGCGGGTGGTGCACGACGGCTTCGGCTCGGCCGTGGCGGACTGGCAGCAGATCTTGGCGTTTCTGTCGGTTGCTTCGATGTTCCTGGGCGCGATCGCCGCGATTGGACAGCGGAACATCAAGCGTCTGATGGCCTATTCCTCGATCTCGCACATGGGGTTCGTGCTGATGGGGCTTGCGGCGGGAACCGCGCAAGGCGCCGAGGCGATGCTGATCTATCTGGCGATCTATGTCACCATGAACGTCGGTGTTTTCGCCTTTATCTTGAACATGAGTAAGGACGGCACCCCGGTCATGGAGATCTCGGCCCTGGGTCTTTACAGCCGTGTGGAACCTGCCCGCGCGCTGTGCCTTGCGGTGTTGATGTTCTCGCTCGCGGGCCTGCCGCCGCTGGTTGGCTTTTGGGGCAAGTTCTTTGTGCTCACTGCGGCGGTCGATGCGGGTCTGGTTTGGTTGGCGGTGGCGGGGGTCATTGCCTCGGCTATTGGCGCGTTTTACTACCTGCGGATCATCTATCTAATGTATTTCGGCGAACCGGCCGAGGCGCTGGACGGTGCCATGCCCGCCGCGCATTGGGTGTTTCTGGGCGCCAGCAGTGCGGCGATGGTGCTTGGCATCATCAACCTGTTCGGGGTCGAGGGGCTTGCCGCCGCCGCGGCCGCAACGTTGGTCAATTGACTGAGTGGCCCGATGGGTGGGGCCGGGTACACCTGTCTGTTACGGACAGCACAACCGCCGAGGCCATGCGCCTGGCGGGACAGGGCCACGCTCTGCCATTTTGGGTGATCGCTGATAGCCAGACCGCTGGACGCGGGCGGCGCGGCAGGATCTGGCTGGGCGGTGAAGGCGATTTTTTTGGATCGGCGGCACTGCATCCGGGTGAGGATCCAGGGTTCGCCGCGTTGCGATCCTTTACAGCTGCGCTTGCGCTGGCGGATGGGCTTGTTGGGCTTGGGATCTCGCGCGGTGATGTCTCGTTGAAATGGCCCAACGATGTATTGCTGCGTGGGCGCAAGGTGGCCGGTATTCTGCTTGAATCGACGCGGCAAAGCGGCCGCCTGGTGCTGGTTGTGGGTATTGGCGTCAACCTGGCCCATGCGCCCAGCGTTGACGAGGTTGAGCCTGAGGCGTTTTTGCCGATCTCACTGGCCGAACTGGGTGTGGACGTGACGCCTGACGTTCTTTTGGACACCCTAGCTGTGCGTTTCGCGGAATGGGACGCACGGTTGATGGCCGAGGGCTTTGAGCCGATACGCCAGGCTTGGCTGTCGCGGGCCGCGCGGCTGGGCGAGGTGATCACCGCCCGCTTGCCGGGGCGCGAGATCACGGGTGTCTTCGAAACCGTCGACGCGGAAGGCGCGGTGGTTCTGAAGACCGCCCGGGGGCGGCAGCACCTGCCCGCCGCGGATATCTTTTTCTGACAGGGAGACAGCATGCTTCTGGCGATTGATGTGGGCAACACCAACTGCGTGTTCGCGGTGATCGACGGGGATCGCGAACTGGCGGCCTGGCGCTGCCGGACCGAGCATGCGCGAACGGCGGATGAGTATTTCGTTTGGTTGATGCAATTGATGGAACATCATCAGGTCCCGAGGGGAATTACTGACGTGATCATCAGTTCGGTCGTTCCACAGGTGGTGTTTAACCTGCGGGTGCTGGCGGATAAGTATTTCAACACACGTCCGCTTGTGGTGGGCAAGCCAGACGTCGACATCGGTGTGCCGATCCGGGTGGATCCCGACACTTTGGTTGGGGCGGACCGGTTGGTGAACACCGTGGGCGCCTTTGACCGCTATGGCGGCGATCTGGTGGTTGTAGATTTCGGAACCGCCACTACTTTTGACGTTGTGGATACAGACGGCGCCTATGTGGGTGGCGTTATCTCGCCAGGCGTCAACCTGTCGCTGAAAGCGCTAAGTGACGCGGCCGCCAATCTGCCTTATATCGACGTGACTCGTCCCGAGCGGGTTGTGGGCACGAACACCTGGGCCTGCATGCAATCGGGGATTTACTGGGGATACGCGGGCCTGATCGAGGGGATCTGCGCGCGTATCGCCGAAGAACGGGACCGCCCGATGAAAGTGATTGGCACCGGTGGGTTGGCCTCGCTTTTCGATCAGGGGTCGGACGTGTTCGATCATCTGGATTCGAACCTAACAATTCACGGGCTGGTTTTGATCCATGCCCGCAATACGAAGAAAGAAAAAAACTAAGATGAGCAGTCAAAACAAGCTGACCTTCCTGCCCCTGGGTGGGGCGGGCGAGATCGGGATGAACATGTACCTTTACGGCTATGGGCCGGTTGGGGATCAGCGGTTTATTCTGGTCGATACGGGCGTGACCTTTCCGGATATGGACGGAAGCCCTGGTGTGGATCTGATCATGGCGGATCCGACGTTTATCGCCGAGCGGGCCGACCGGCTGGAGGCGATCCTGATCACCCATGCCCATGAAGATCATATCGGTGCGCTGGGGCATTTGTTCCCCCGTCTGCAGGCGCCGGTGGTGGCCCGCAAGTTTACCGCGCTGATCGCGCAGCAAAAACTAGAGCGGGTGGGGCTGGATCCCAAAGTGGTCGAGGAAATCGCCCCTTGGCCCGCGCAACGGCAGTTCGGCCCCTTCAAGGTGGGCTTTCTGCCGGTCTCGCATTCCATCCCAGAGGCCTCGGCCTTGGTGATCGACACCCCGGGCGGACGCATCCTGCACACCGGCGACTTCAAGCTGGACCCGACACCCCTGGTCGGCGAGCCGTTCGAGCCGGAGGTATTCGAGGCGATCGGCGCAGATGGCGTCAAAGCACTGGTCTGCGACAGCACCAACGTGTTCTCGCCCCATCCTGGCCGATCCGAGGCGGATATCGTGGGCGATGTGAACGCGCTGATGAAAGACGCTAAAGGACTGGTCGTTGCCACCACTTTTGCGTCGAACATCGCGCGTCTGAAAACGCTGGCACAGGCAGCCCATGACAACGGCAGATCAGTTGTGGTCATGGGGCGGGCGATGAACACGATGATCCAAAACGGTTTTGCCACTGGGGTTCTGCCGAACTTCCCCCCGATTGTCGAGGTGCGCGATGCCGATGGGATCGCGCGCGAAAACCTGTTCATCCTGGCCACCGGCAGCCAGGGTGAGCGGCGGGCGGCGACGGCGCAATTGGCCGCGCAAAGCTACATGTGGTTCCGGCTGAAAGAGGGGGACACATTCCTGTTCTCGTCCAAAACGATCCCGGGTAACGAAGTGTCGGTCGCGCGGATCCTGAACCAGATGTCTGAGGCAGGCGTACGCGTGATCGATGACGCCGACGGGCGATACCATGTGTCCGGCCACGCCAATAGGCCCGATTTAGAGCGGATGCACGCGCTGCTGAAACCCGAAGTGGTGATCCCGATGCATGGCGAGCATCGCCATATGCGGGCGCATGCCGAACTGGCCGCCGAGCGGCAAATTCCTGCGGTGATCGCGCCTAACGGAGCGATTGTGGATCTGAGCGCGGACACACCCCGGGTGATCGACAGAATTGAAACCGGGCGGTTGTATCTGGACGGCAAAGTGCTGATCGGGGCGATGGACGGCGTGGTGCTGGAACGGATCCGAATGGCGTTGCGCGGGCATGTCGTGGTGTCGGTTATGGTCGAGCCGGATGGCCGGATCGCGGATACACCCTGGGTCGACTGCACGGGCCTGCCGCAGGATGTGCCGGGCAAGGGTGTCTTCTCCGAGTTGCTCGAACAGGATCTGGACGAGGTACTCGAACGCGCCAAGCGAAGTGCCGTGAAGAATGACGAAGCTTTGGAAAAACTGATCGTCAAGGCCGCCCATACGCTGGGCAACGAGCTGTTGGGCAAAAAGCCAGTTGTCACCGTTTTGATCAACCGGTTCGATGCTTAGAGCGTTTCGACTTTAACTTGCAGCATCTCTGATCGGCTTTTGTGTTCGAGCCGAAGGCGGGAGGCAATGAAAGCCGATGCCGGTTCAAGTCGAATGCTTTGAGCAGCCCCGAACCGTTCCGGATCAATCCGCGGCCGGCGGCGCTGGCTCGGCCGCATCTTCGGCTTTTGTTGTTGCGGCCCGAGAGCGCCGCTTGCGCGGAGCGGGTGTTTTGGGTGCGTCTTCCGTGGCAGCCTCTGTCGCTGTTTCAGCCTCAGCCGTCTTAGCGGTCGTTGCCCGCGTACGGCGCTTGCGCGGCGCTGGTTTTTCGCCCTCTTCTGGCGCATCGGATGTCACTGGATCCTTTACCTTTGGGGCAGCCGCCCGGGTGCGCGTGCGTTTCTTTGGGGCCTCTGGCGTCTCATCAACTGATGTTTCAGACGTCGTGGGATCGGCCTTTTTTGGGGCGGCGGCGCGGGTGCGCGTGCGTTTTTTGGGCGCATCCGCTTGCACCTCCACCGCCGTGTCGGTCGGTGCCGCGTCTGTGGATGTAGTCGCCGCCGCGCGTGTCCGGGAACGATTCTTAGCCGGGGCAGGGGGTGTCTCGACCTGCAGTGCTTCGGTCGCCGGTGATTCACTTTGATCCGACTTCGTTTCGGGTGTCTCGGTGACTGCATCTTCCGCCGGTTTTCTTGCAGCGCGGCTGCGGCGTTTTCGGGGCGCGGGCGCCTCAACATCGGCGGTCGTATCGACCTCCTCATCCTTAACCTGATCTTCCGTGACGCCCTCCTCGTCATCCACCGGGATGGCGCGGGCGTCCTCCAGGGATTGACGCAAATCACGGGTCATAAAGGCCGGAACATGGTCGCCCATGCCCACAATGCGGGGTCCGTTGTCGCGCGCGCCATTGCCGCGCCCCCGACCGCGCCCGCCACGGGTTTTGTCGTCGCCGCGCGAACGCGGTGCCGGGCGTGGTTCAGCCAGGGCCTCGGGCGGAAGCACCATGGCGTTGTCCGCGGGCGTTTCCTCGCGCGGTTTGCGACCGCGCGATCTGGATCGGGAGCGTGCGGGTTTCGCGACATCCTCGTCATCCGCCGGCGCGGGCGCTGCGCTACTCGCGATGGGACTATCGATAACCGAGATTTCCTTCTTCACCAGATCCTGGATTTGATCCAAATATTTCTGATCTGCGGGCATGCACAGCGAGATCGCCTTGCCCTCGCGCCCTGCGCGGCCCGTGCGACCGATGCGGTGGACGTAATCCTCGGAATGGGTGGGGATATCGTAGTTGAAAACATGGCTGACAGAAGGAATGTCCAAGCCCCGGGCAGCCACGTCTGACGCGATCAGCAGGCGCAACTCGTTATTTCGAAATCCGTCCAGTGTGCGGGTCCGCACGGATTGGTCCAAATCGCCGTGGATCGGCCCTGCGTCATAGCCGTGCTTTTTCAGTGACTTGGCCACCACGTCCACGTCGCGTTTGCGGTTGCAAAAGATGATACCGTTGGTCAGCGCCTTCCCCTCGGCGTCGATGAGCATCCGAAGAACCTGGCGCTTTTCCTTATCCGCACGGTCGCGGCGGCTGGGCTGGTGCTTGCAAACCACCTGCTCGATGGTCTCGGAGGTTGTCGCCTGTCGTGCGACCTCAACACGGACGGGATTCGACAGAAACTCTTGGGTGATCCGTGTGATCTCGGGCGCCATGGTGGCCGAGTAAAACATCGTCTGACGGGTAAAGGGCGTCAGCTTAAAGATCCGCTCGATATCCGGGATGAAACCCATGTCCAGCATCCGGTCGGCCTCGTCCACCACCATGATCTGGACGCCGGTCAGCATAAGCTTGCCACGCTCGAAATGGTCCAACAAGCGCCCGGGGGTGGCTATGAGGACATCGACGCCCCGGTCGATCAGGCGATCCTGATCCTTGAAACTGGTCCCGCCGATCAACAGTGCCATCGAGATGCGCAAATGCTTGGCATAGGTCTCGAAGTTTTCGGCCACCTGCGCCGCCAACTCGCGCGTCGGCGCCAAGACAAGGCTGCGCGGCATCCGCGCCCGCGCCCGGCCTTTGGCCAGCATGGTCAGCATCGGCAGAGTGAACGAGGCCGTCTTGCCGGTGCCGGTTTGGGCGATGCCCAGCACGTCGCGGCCTTGCAGCGCGTGCGGGATGGCTTGCTCTTGGATCGGAGTGGGGGTTTCGTAACCGGTTTCGGATACGGCTTTGAGGACGCGTTCGTCCAACTCAAGGTCTGAAAATTTCGTCATTATCCACGCTGTTGTTCTGCGGCTAAGGTTGGCCGCACTCCCAACGCGGCCCGGACCACCCGAATTGGTGCCCGTCGATGGTCTTCACATAGGGCATTGGTGGGGGGCGGTCAATCGGCGTGATCCCCCGCGGCCATCAGGACAGGCGGGTTTCCACCTGGGCGCGCGCGCGGTAAAAGGGGGCGAAACAAGGACAAGCTGGTGCACGCGATGAATGTGGAAACGCCTAAAGCCCTGCGCGGCATGGCCCTGCTAAAAGTGGGGTCGGTGCGGCATTGGACGGACAGGACCTTCAGCTTCACTTGCGAGCGGCCGGCCGGATTTCGCTTTCGCTCGGGTGAATTTGTGATGATCGGGTTGTTGGTGGACGAAAAGCCGCTGCTCAGGGCCTATTCCATCGCCTCGCCCAGTTGGGACGAGACCCTGGAGTTCTATTCGATCAAGGTGCCCGACGGCCCGCTGACCAGCCGCTTGCAGCATTTGGCGGTGGGTGACGAGGTGGTGATGCGGCCCAAGCCGGTGGGCACCTTGGTGCATGATGCGCTGCTGCCGGGGCGGCGGTTGTTCCTCTTCGCAACGGGAACGGGGATTGCGCCCTTTGCCAGTGTGATCCGCGATCCCGAGACCTATGACAAATTCGACCAGGTGATCCTGACGCAAACCTGCCGAGAAGCACACGAGTTGGACTACGGATTGGACCTGGTGGCCAAGATACGCGGTGATGAACTGCTGTCCGAGGTCGTGGGAGGCAAGCTGACGTTTATCCCCACAACGACGCGGGAAGAAACGGCGCGAATGGGCCGCATGACCGATTGGATCCGCGACGGACGGCTGGCGGCGGCCACGGGCGGACCGCTGAGCCCCGAAACAGACCGGGTGATGATCTGCGGCTCGATGGACATGCTGCAAGAGCACAAAGCGCTATGCGAAGCGGCCGGGATGATCGAGGGCGCGAATTCCGAGCCTGGGCATTTCGTGATCGAGAAGGCGTTTGTGGACTGACGCGAACGCCCATTGCTGTATCAGACGTCGAACTCGGTGATCTCGTTGAAAATCGTAATATCTTCACGATCCAAATCGTCCAGGCTTACATTACGCAAAACGAGGCGCTCGTCATAAACGACACCGTCCGTTGCGACACCTTCGCGTGTAAAGACTGTATGGCCCCGATTGTTTTCAAAGAAATTCAATGTGATGCCGTCAATCGTAACGTCATTCAGGTCGGCTAGAGTTCCAGCTCCATAGAGATCCGCGAAGGTCTGCTCTACTAATTCATCCTCTTCATTGTAATAACTGGGGTCCTCAAAGCTAAAGACCAAAACATCCTCATCCGCAGCGAAGTCACGGACGATCGTTTTTTTTGCCGCGTAATCCCCCGAATCTTCAAGGAAATTGAGCATGACATAGGTGTCTGAGTCAGACCCGCCGTTTATCGTCGATTTACCGGACAACAGGACAAAGGTGTCGTCGTCTGCACCGCCGTACAATCGGGACTCGGCGATAGAGACATAAAAGCTGTCCGACCCAACGCCCCCATATGCCCGGGCGACATCGCTGGAGGCCGCGCCCGGGGCGAGATCAGGGGGAATCTTTAGCACGCTATCAAAGATCCGGAACGCGTCGTCGCCGCCGTTTCCCTCCAGCCTGCCAAAGCCAAAGAAAATGTCCGATCCCTGGTATCCCACAGCTACGGCATCATCGTTGCCTGAGATGAATAAGTTTCCTCCTTGGTCCAATCGGCTAGACTGGAAATCATAAAGGATTGCAAAGGGCGAGCCCTCCCAGAAGCTGTTTATTTCTGCCAGCGGGCCGGTGTGATCGTCGGTTCCAAAAACCTCGATCTTGTGTCCGCCGTTCGGGACGTCGAAGCTGAATTCAGCAGTCCGCCCCTCGGAAAGCCCCACGACCGCGCTTGAGAGAGACGCATCTGGACCGCGTGTCAGCGACTGAACATCCGCGAGGGTGGTGTCGCGATATCCGCGATCAGGTCCTGCGAGTCGACCGCGCCGAAAAGTCTTACAAGTAACATGGCTACCCCACTACAAAGCTATCACTTAAAAGTTGAATCGAAATGCGGCCAGACTTTGGCGCCCGAGCGAAACGAGCTGACCTAGGTGGTCGATAAGCCGACTTAGCCGTGCTGATCGACCGTGGGAGCTATGCCCAAAAGTTGGTGACGGCGTGATCAGGCGGCGGTTTGAATTTGTTTGATCCCGTCGATGAATGCAATGCCTTGGATGATCTCGGGCATACGGTTGGCACCGTTCAGTTTCTGCCATTTCCCCTGGGCTGA
>CALICM010000079.1 GCA_938049225.1 uncultured Paracoccaceae bacterium | reverse complement strand
TCTCGTTGGAAAACTGCGCGAGCAGTGCACCCAGTTCTGCTTCAAGCGCCTGCTCGATCAACTTGCGAGCGCCCGAGCGGATCAGATCGGTAAGTGGATCAGGTGAAAATCCACTTGGATCAGGCAAGGTGGTGATGGTATCTCTCGTCATGTTCTCCGCGAGAATTGCGGCGCGTCAACACCGCCATGATATGCCGCCCCTCAGGGCCATCACCAACTTTCAGCTATTGCTCCCGCCTTGAGACCGTCGGCGCAGTCGGTGTGCCAACCGGATTTGGCAATCATCCGCTCGCCGATGATCTTTCCGGCATAGCCGAAGGAAGAGTCGACGTGCTTATATCTGTCCTCTTTCCCGCATTTTCCAAGGGTTTGAGAGGAATTTAAGAGTTGGTTTTGGTTTTTCTCCGAACGTACTCGCTGGCTCAGCCTGATTTCGACTCTCTCCGTCAGTTTGGCGCTTTGTCTTGCGAGACCGGAAAGTTTCGACCCGTAGGCATCTATCACCGCAGGATCATCGGCGTTGAGAAGACGCTCAAAATCTCCAAGCACTCCCGCAAACCGAAAGGACAAAAGTGGCCGACTTTAACGCCGCCCGCGACAGCACAACGCCGCTGCCATCGTAGCCGAGTGTTGCTCCGCAGATTACATCGGATCTTCAGGCTGCGCGGGACATTTTGGTGGCCTATCTCAAACAGGCGTAGGTGGGGTTTCACCGCAGAGTCCTGTGTAGCCGTATCAAAATAAAAATGAGAAACACGCATGTGAGTCAGTAACGCGGATTTTTCGCTCATTTGCCACGTTGCAGAAATTCATAAGACTTGAATGCGCGAAAAAGCTAACTTCCTGGCGAGACTGCCCGCGAAAGGGCAAGGAGGGTGCAGATGATCATTGTTAAGGCGCACAGGCAAACCGGGTTAAGCGCGAACCCCGCACGCCAGTTTTGGGGAGACGGGTCGTGAGCGCCGTCGGGCTAGTCACACGCCAGCAGATGGTTAGACATGTCCCGAGAACCACGAATGCCGATGTCAAAGAGCGTGTTGGGCATGATTGGCGGCGCATGAATGCCAGCGTCCTTTATCTAGAAAATTTTGGGTTCCCCGAGGTGACGCTGGATTTTCACATGTTTGCTTTTAACCTAGGCGGCACTCATCGCCTTCAGACGGAGAGTGTGTTGGAGCGCGGCGACCGGCAGGTGGATCAGGTGTTGCCGGGTGCGATGACCTATGTCCAAAATGGGGTTCCTTTCGCCCAAAGTGGTGAGGGGATGTCCGGCGTTTTACAAATCTATATAGACAACAGCGTGTTTCGCGAGACGGCGACCTCAATCGTTCAGGGGGATCCGGACAAAGTAGAGTTGCTGGGTTTTCAAGGGGTCTTCGAGCCAAAGCTACGAGCACTAGCAGATGCGATCCTATATGAGGCGCGGGCCCCCAGCCTGGGCAGCGAGTTGCAGGCGGATCTGTTGGCGCAACAAATGGCACTGGTGATCCTGCGCCGCCGCATAGGGGATCAGCTTCGCAAGCCACAGCGGCGGCGTTTGTCGAACAGCGAGTTGGCGCGGGTAATCGACTTTCTTGAAGCGGACCTTGCCGAAGGCAGCGGCATGGACACCCTGGCCGCCCTGATCGATATGGATGTCTTTACCTTTACCCGGGCCTTCAAGGCCAGCACCGGCCAGCCGCCGCATAAGTTCCTGATTGAGCGTCGCCTGGCGCGGGTGAAAGACCTTCTGATCAACTCCAAGGATAGCTTGGCCGATATCTCGTACAACACCGGGTTTTCCAGCCAGCCGCACATGACGGCGGCGTTTTCGAAGCACATGAAGATGCCGCCAGGCGCTTATCGCAAAAGGTATCGGTCATGAGCGCGGTTGGGCTGGTCACACGGCAGCAGATGGTTGGCTTCATGGTTGCGGATTTGAACGCCGAGGTTAAGGAACACCGCGGACATAGTTGGCGGCGTGTAAACACGATTGTGGCCGATCAGGGGAGTGCGCATTTTAGCGACGGCGCCCTGGACTTTCACATGTTCGAATTCTGTCTTACCGGTCACCACCACATCCAGATTGAAACAGCGTTGGAGGTTGGAGACCGGGCCACGGCGCGGATGATGCCGGGAGCGACGTCTTATGTACAGCGGCATGTGTCCGCAACGCAAACCCTCGACGGGTTCGCGACACTACAGCAAGTTTATGTGGATCATGCTATTTTCCGCGAGACGGCCGCCGCGCTGGTCAAGGGTGACCCGGATCGGATCGACCCCCTGGGATTTCAAGGGGTTTTTGAGCCAAGGTTACGAGCACTAGCAGATTCGATCCTGCATGAGGCGCGGGCCCCCAGCCTGGGCAGCGAGTTGCAGGCGGATCTGTTGGCGCAACAGATGGCATTGGTGATCCTGCGCCGCCGCCTAGGGGATCAGCTGCGCAAGCAGCAAAGGCGGCGCTTGTCAAATTCGGAACTGGCACGGGTGATCGACTTTCTGGAAGCGGACCTTGCCGAAGGCAGCGGCATGGACACCCTGGCCGCCCTGATCGACATGGATGTCTTCACCTTCACCCGGGCGTTCAAGGCCAGCACCGGCCAGCCGCCGCATAAGTTCCTGATTGAGCGTCGCCTGGCGCGGGTGAAAGACCTTCTGATCAACACCAAGGACAGCCTGGCCGATATCTCGTACAACACCGGGTTTTCCAGCCAGCCGCATATGACCGCGGCGTTTTCGAAACACATGAGTATGCCGCCGGGCGCTTATCGTAAGAAGTTCCGAACTTGATGAAATCGGATGACGACCCTACCCGCTCGGATGGCAGCGGGGCGCCTCTGCACGCGCTTCTTAAGGCAGACAGCAACGCGGTGGTGGGGTTCGCCGAGGCTTTGGCCCTACCGATGTTGCTGACCCAGGCGCCCGGTCCCGGGCAGCCATCGGTGGTTTTGCATGCGAACGCGGCATTGTGCAGACTAAGCGGCTATGAGCCCGAGGCACTGGTGGGTGCCAGCCCCAAGCTGTTGTATGGGGCCGAAACAGATCCGGTGGCGGCACGGGGGTTTCGGATCGATATGGAGCGCAGCGGCGTAGGGTTCGCCACTTTGATCCTCTACCGACGCAGCGGGAAACCCTACGAGGTCTTTTTGCTTGGCGGGCGGCTGCGGGGGCCGGGCGCGGCGGTGATGTTCGCCTCATTCGCGTATCGGCTGTCGGACCCGGCCTATATCGCGGCGGCACCACCCCTGGGTTGACCCGCCTGGACTACTCGGCGATAGCCGCGCCGGTCAGCTTGTCCAGCGCCCCGGTGATCTTGGCCAACACTTCGGCGTCCCCGGGGATATCGTGGTCCTGGGCCAAGCGCGCTGGCGCGTGATAGGCGACGGTGGTCTGTCCGTTGTCGTCAAAGACCACGACCCGCAACGGCAGATCCAAACCGGCGGCCTGATCGGCCTGCATCACCAGCGTACCCAGTTTCGGATTGCCAAAGATCAACGCCTGGGTGGCGGGCAGGTCCAAATCCACACTGGCAGCCCCGGCCGTGTGATCGACGCGCGCGAAGACAGTTGCACCCGCGCCTTCGACAGCGGCGACAAGCTGGTTCATCGTCTGATCGACGGAATGTGGGCTGGCTTTGCGGATCAACAGATCGGCGGCATGCGCAGTTGTGGCGGTGGCAAGCAAAGTCATGATCAGTATCAGGGCTTTCATTTGGAACTCCAAGGGACAAAGGGCAGATGGTCCCATCGGCCCCATTGTCCAAGGCCGGATCAACTAACAGTATCGTGATCTTACTTAGGGGCGGTTCGCCGCCTGCCTGGGCGAGACCTGTGGAGTACGGAAGAGATTGCGTAGATGTCCCAAGTTGGTTTGGCGCCAGACTGGCGTAACGTCAAATTAATGCACCCACTGCTGGTGTGAAACGGGGCTTACGGAGCAGCGAGAACGTCCGCCTCAAGGTCCAGGAGTTGAGATCATGGAAACGACAGCAATGACTTCGGATAACGCAGCTGCGGTGGGGTTGGTCGAGAGTGGGTTGGCGCAGCTTGAAGCGTCTGGTCTGAAAACCGCCGCTTTGGGTGTAAGGGCCCTGTTAGATCGCCAGATCGCCGACACCCCTACAGCCGTGGTTTCAGACGGCGATAGTTCTGTGGGACCGGGTGGTTTGATTGCCAAAGCCTTCGAGATCGCGGGAACCCTCATTGGGGCGCCGCGCGGCAAACTGGGTGGGCAGGATAACGCCTACCCAACTGAAAGCATAATTAGCGGTTCGTTGGTTGGAAATGACACGGCGGCCGAAGTAGATTCGGCCGGTTATATGCCGTCGGACTATGTTGGGGCTGGTTCAGTAGGCGAAAACGTCTTCACGGGGGGCGCTATCGATGACAGAGACACCTCACCCTTGCGCGCTTTTGCTGCAGCGGCCAACATTATCGATTCAAATCAAGCGGTTGCATCGGCGATTGTCGACGGTTTCGGTATCGCCGGTGAGATTGTCGAGGCCGGTTTTGGTGGCTTGGGGGCCGCATTGGTTGAAACCGAGACAACGGGTGATGGGTTTAGGGCGGTCGCCGACTACATAGGGACCAATCCCGAGGGGCTGGATCAGATTACTCGAACCTTCTCTGTCGTGGCTGAGGTTGTGATCGATCAGCTTGAAGGGATGGGGATCTCGCCCTCTGTCGCTGGGTCAATTTCCACCGCGCTGCAAGCCGTCGGAGATCACCTGAAGTCGGGCGATCTCACCAATGAGGAAGCCCAGTCGCTCTTTGAGCTAGTGGGGCAGGCTACCGATATGTATGGGGATCCGGTGTCCGCAGTCGCTTCTCTCGTAGGCAGTTTGCCTGAAGGTTTGTCGCCCGCAATAAGCTTTGCTAGCAATGCTTTACTAACAGCGGAAGCTGCCGTGCCGCAGTTTCCTGGTGTGACGTCTGATTTTTCCACATCGGGATAGGGTGGTTAGGATTTCCTTTAGGTCGATGACAACAACTGCGGCCCTGCTTTTTGAGGGCTGCAGTTTCGCGCGGGGAAATACCGAATATTTGCGTAGACAACCTCATTTTTGGTTCGCTGTGGGGTCAAGTAAAGGTCAGATGCCATGCCGGGTTGACCGCGACGGCGTTTAAAAGTGCGGCTGGACCTGGGGAAAGGGCCCATATCGCATTTTCGCAGTTGAAACTGGATCTGCCTTGGATGGCCCTGACTTCGAGGCGCCCGCCCGCTGATCTCAACCCGACCACGCGCCATGGGCCCCTGAACAGCCCGACGTGACGGGCGCCGCGATCGCACGGCTGAGAGCGACTGGCAAGGCAGTCAAAGGCGCCCCGACAGTTGGCGGATTGCCAGGTGTTTTCCCGGATGTATCAAGCCTGAGTGCGCCAGATGCGTCTTTTTGCGGCAGACACCAACGGAGCAACAGCGCTGGTTTGGGCCGTACGCAAATCCATGGGACTACTTATGAACTTGCGTAGGGAACCCCATCCGGATTGGCGCGCAGGGCTTCTAAATTAAAAGTCGGGGCGCTTGTCCAATGCAGCGACCTATCTTGCAAAGCCCGTAAGGGGTATGAAGGAGGAGAAGAGAGATGTTTGATGCGACTGCAATTGCGGAATTGTCTAGCAGAGCTTTAGATGTGGCCCGCCAGGGGGCTGATGCTGGCGACAACCAAATCTATGGACCGTTGACAAACCTGGAATATGCGAAACAGCAATTCGATGCTGGGGAGATCTCGCGATCCGAGGCGCGCGCGCTGCTCAGTCCCGAGGAAGTAAGGATATTCAGTTTCAGCGAAGCTTATGGTGTCAGCCTTGAAGAAGCTCAGAGTGTCTTCCAGTCGACTTTCGGTGGTACATTGATAGCACCAGACTTTCCTGGTGTGACCTCGGACTTTCCAGGCGCATTTGAGGAAATTAACAGACAAAAGGTGGAACTTAACAAACAAAAGGCGGAGTTCGTACCTTTTTAGCATGTTGTCAAAACAGCGCCGGAACCAAGCGCCGCGCAAACCTGCGCGGCGCTTTCAGACCGATGTGCTTCGGCCTCTTGATAGGCCAACACAGGGTCGCTGGTATGACCCGTGGTCGACATTTCCATTTTACCAACTGTTTTTTGGGGCACAGCGGGCAACGCGCCGTCCCCTAAGTTGATCCACATCAAAGCCCACTGAACCTGCACAGTCCACAAGTTCGTTGAACCAGACCATCCCCGCTTGGGGCTGCTTTCAAGGGGCGATCAATGACTGCTATCGTAAAACTCGTCGTGTTGGGGCTGATCACGCTGTGCGCCGCGATCGCCGCGAATTTTGCCCACGACCTGGCCTATCAGGTGCATGCTATTCTGATCATGTTGATCGCGGCAGGGTTGTTCCTGTGGATTTTGCGTGGGGCGGGCGAGGAACGGGTGGTGGTCACGCCAACCGGCTATATGGATGATGTGGTCCGGGCCGGGGTGATCGCGACAGCGTTTTGGGGCGTCGTTGGTTTTTTGGCGGGGACCTATATCGCGTTTCAGCTGGCGTTTCCGGCGCTGAACCTGGATCTGCCCTGGACGACCTTCGGGCGGCTCAGGCCGCTGCATACCTCGGCGGTGATTTTTGCATTTGGTGGCAACGCGCTGATTTGCACCTCTTTCTATATCGTGCAGCGCACCAGTGCCGCGCGCCTGTGGGGCGGCAATCTGGCCTGGTTCGTGTTCTGGGGCTATCAGCTGTTCATCGTGCTGGCTGCCACCGGCTATTTGCTGGGGGCGACGCAGTCGAAAGAATACGCCGAGCCAGAATGGTATGTCGACATTTGGCTGACGCTGGTCTGGGTCGCATATTTGGCGGTGTTTCTGGGGACCATTATCAAGCGCAAAGAGCCGCATATCTATGTGGCGAACTGGTTCCTGCTCAGCTTCATTGTGACCGTCGCAATGCTGCATCTGGTCAATAACCTCAGCTTGCCGGTCAGCATCTTTGGGTCGAAATCCGTTCAACTGTTCGCGGGCGTCCAAGACGCGCTGACACAGTGGTGGTACGGGCACAACGCGGTTGGCTTCTTCCTGACCGCCGGGTTCCTGGGCATGATGTACTACTTCATTCCAAAACAGGCCGAGCGGCCGGTCTATAGCTATAAGCTGAGCATCATTCACTTCTGGGCGCTGATTTTCCTCTATATCTGGGCGGGGCCGCACCACCTGCATTACACGGCTTTGCCCGATTGGGCGCAGACGTTGGGGATGGTCTTTTCGATCATGCTGTGGATGCCCAGTTGGGGCGGGATGATCAACGGGTTGATGACCCTGTCAGGGGCCTGGGACAAGCTGCGGACCGATCCGGTGCTTAGGATGATGGTGGTCAGCGTCGGCTTTTATGGCATGGCGACCTTCGAGGGGCCGATGATGTCGATCAAGGCCGTGAACTCGCTATCGCATTACACCGATTGGACCATCGGCCATGTGCACTCGGGCGCTTTGGGCTGGAACGGTATGATCACCTTCGGCGCGCTCTATTTCTTGGTGCCGAAATTGTGGAACCGGCAGGCGTTGTATTCACTCAGCCTGGTCAGTTGGCACTTCTGGCTCGCGACGATCGGGATCGTGCTTTACGCCGCCTCGATGTGGGTGACAGGCATCATGGAAGGGCTGATGTGGCGCGAGGTCGATGCGCAGGGCTTCTTGGTCAACAGCTTTGCCGACACGGTTGACGCCAAGCTGCCGATGTATGTGGTCCGTGGCCTGGGCGGGGTCCTGTATCTGGCTGGCGCGCTGATCATGGTGTATAATTTGTGGATGACGGCGCGTGGGGCGGGCGAAACAGCCCCGGCTCGAAACGCCGCTGTCCCGGCTGAGTAGGGGAGGCGGGACAATGGCAATCCTAGACCATCACAAGAAGATCGAGACCAACGCCACGCTGTTGATGGTGCTCAGCTTTCTGGTCGTAACTGTGGGCGGTATCGTCGAGATCGCACCGCTGTTCTACCTGGAAAACACCATCGAAGAGGTCGACGGCGTGCGCCCCTACTCGCCGCTGGAACTGGAGGGGCGGAACATCTATGTCCGCGAGGGCTGCTATGTCTGCCATAGCCAGATGATCCGTCCGATGCGGGACGAGGTTGAGCGCTATGGGCACTACAGCCTGGCGGCCGAGTCGATGTATGATCACCCGTTTCAATGGGGCTCGAAACGCACCGGGCCGGATTTGGCGCGGGTCGGCGGGCGGTATTCGGACGATTGGCATGTGGCGCATATGGAAAAGCCGCAAGACCTGGTGCCCGAAAGCATCATGCCCGGCTATCCGCATCTGGCGACCACGCGGATCGACGACGATCAGATCGAGGCGGTGCTGGTCGCCAACCGGCGCGTTGGGGTGCCTTACACGGATGAAATGATCGCGGCGGCGAAGGCGGATTTTCGCAATCAGGCGGATCCAGACAGCGATTTCGACGCACTGCTTGAGCGGTACCCAGGCGCGCAGGTGCGTAATTTCGATGGCAATCCTGAACTAACCGAGTTGGACGCGCTGATCGCCTATTTGCAGATGCTTGGCACATTGGTTGATTTCTCGACCTTCGAGCCGGATGCGAGCCGTTAAAGGGGGCGACGATGGATTGGTATTCACTCCTACGCGAGATCGCCGATAGCTGGGGATTGCTGGCACTGACGCTGATCTTCCTGGGCGTCGTGCTTTGGGCGTTCCGCCCGGGCAGCCGCGCGCTGCATAAAGATATCGCAGAGATCCCGTTTCGGCACGACACATTGCCAGCTGACGACACGGAAAAAGCAAAGGACCGGTAGATGGCACGCAAACTGGACAAAACCGACGAGATGCCAACCACCGGTCATGAATGGGACGGGATCCGCGAGTATGACACGCCGATGCCGCGTTGGTGGGTGCTGACGTTCTACGCTACGATTGTTTGGGCAATCGGCTATATGGTCTTCTTTCCGGCCATCCCGCTTGTGAACGGGGCCACTCCTGGGGTGCTGGGCTATGCCACCCGGGGCGAGGTGGCGGCCGAGATCGCGGCCGTGGACGCGGCGAACGCGCCCTTGGATCACGCCTTGGTCGCGGCCGAGTTGACCGAGATCGCCGCCGATCCGACGATGGGCCCCTATGCGGTATCCGGCGGCGGGGCGGTGTTTCGCACCTATTGCGCCCAGTGCCACGGATCCGGGGCGGCGGGTGCCGTGGGCTATCCCAACCTGCTGGATGACGATTGGCTGTGGGGTGGGGATATCGAAAATATCTACCTGACAATCCGCCATGGGATCCGTTGGGAGGATGACTTCGATACCCGCCTGTCGCAGATGCCCGCCTTTGGCGAGGATTATCTGGGGGAGGAGGAGATCGCGCAGGTCGTGGAATACGTCCTGCAATTGTCAGGTCAAGAGCATGATGCTGCGGTGGCCACTCTGGGTGGCGAGACTTTCCTGAACGAATGTTCCGCTTGCCATGGTGAGCAGGGCCTCGGCGACCCCAGCTTGGGGGCGCCAAACATCGCGGATGCGATCTGGCTCTATGGTGGCGACCGCGAGGCTTTGATCCAGACCATCACCTATTCGCGGGCCGGGGTGATGTCGCCATGGGTCGGGCGGTTGTCCGAGGCCGAGATCCGCCAGGTTGCGGCCTATGTACACCAACTGGGCGGGGGGGAATAAAGGCGGCACCCGCGACCTGTTCACCCTTTTGTGGACGCCGCCTTTATGGACCCGGCTCTTCTCAGAGCCCAACCGAAAACTAAGTTGAGTGATTTCAGCCAGTTGTGATTCCCTGTGGTTGCTAAACCTGGAGAAAATCATGCCTTGGACAGAAATCACTCGCCCGAACTATGACCGACGGAGTCAACGTTATGCAA
>CALICM010000078.1 GCA_938049225.1 uncultured Paracoccaceae bacterium | reverse complement strand
GATGTCGCCGGCTTGCAAAAGATTGGGAGAAGTCCATCCAGTCAGCCGAAAGTTGGCTCCTCACAGCCCACATCAAACTCGTCACAAGGCGGATCGCAAGAGCCTTAAATCATTGAAAGAGTTTCGAGGCGGACACTAAGGGCCAGCGATATCGCCTGAAAGGACGCTGATGGCGGTAGTTTTGATTGCCTGTGTGCAACCTGGGCGTTAGTCAGGTGTTTTGTGACTTTGGAAACACATGACATGCCCTACCACGATTTCATTCTTCTCAAAGCCCACAGTGATACGGTTCTGGAGGTGCTGGTCTCCGAGATCCGTCAGATGAACGAACCGCAGGTACATTTTGGTGCCGCCCCATCCAGCTTTGGCATACGGTTGCTGAGCAAGGTCTTGCGCAAGACCTCTCGCCGTGCTGCTACCATGATGGATGCGATCGACGAATTGATACCGCAAAACTCGACCGAAAACGCCGAAGATATGCCACAAACCGAATGGTCGCTGCATCGGGGCCCTGCGGCCGAGGCAGGGTCCATATTGACCTGGGATGGTGGCGCGCAGGTTTTTGCCAGCCTTGATGTGCGGGTAAGCGCGTTGACGGACCGTCCAGAATGGGTTTTGGTCGAACATTGCGACCAAATCTCAGGAATGGCGACCAAGGCTTTTGGCCTGTCCATGCAAATCCCCGATACGGAGGTTTATTTCTTCCGCCGAACGGTTGGTGATGAGAACGCGCCGCGTTGCGAGTTTTACGTCTACCGCGGTGGCGAGAATGAGCGTCGCGTGATGTCTAATTTCAACTATCTGGAACAGCAGCCGGATGAGAGTTACTGGGAGGCCTATGCCGACGGTCTGCCACATGCTTTGGAAGAGGGGTTGGACTACGAGGGGCTGCACGAGTCGGATGTAATGACACCCGAACGCCAAGATGTGATCTTGGCGCGTTTAGGCGTTCGCTATGATTCCCTGTTCCACGCCCGGTCGGTGGTGGATCCTGTGCTGATCTCGGAAAAGCCGGGCGGTGCCCCCCTGACCTCGGTGGCCGAGATCGACCGCTATGATCCGCTTGAGGGCATGGAAGTCCGCCCTGTTGGCCCAATGGAGATGATGGGGGAATTTATTGCCGATCTGCGCAAAGGTTTGGACGAGGCGCGCGACCGTGACGATCTGACGCCTGAGCAGCGCGAAGAATTGGCCAAACATACTCGTAACTTAGATCAGGCAGAACGTATGGAGCGCATTAGTGATTTCGCCATGACAGGCGGTGGCGCCCCGGACCGATATCAGACCCGCGCCGACGCGATGCGTGGTTTGGCGCGGCTGCTGATTGAATGTGATATCGACCGCGAGGACGTCGCCGCGTGGCTTAATCGACTGATCCAAAACTACGAGACGACCGACTGGGATGCGACCTATGAGAGCGTCGCGGAACTGGTTATCGCGGCGCCGATCGAGCATGGCCGACAGAGCATGATGATGTCCGAGGTCGACGCCATTCTGACGGTTTTGTCCGGGCAAGCGCGTGTCGGCTAAAGCATTTAGATCTAAACCGGAATCGGCTTTCGTTGCCTTTCGCCTTTGGCTCTAACAAAAAAAGCCGATCAGAGATTCTTCAAGATGAAGCCGAAAAGCGTTAGTCAGCATCCTATGCGCATTTAACCGATGCTTTGCGCAAGGGTGCGGCTGATCTCTTTGAGGGGGCGGTTCGATTGGGCAGCCCAGGCATTGAAGGCGTCTTGCACCTTGGCCATGGCGGCTTTCGAGGTTGGAGGTTTGTCGATCACGCCTTCGGCGATCAGACGGCCGATGACGTCGCGGGACAAGATAAAGCTGTCCTTGCCCATCATACGCAGGAAGTATTGACCGGTGGTCCCGCCCAGACGGGTGCCTTCGGTTTTCAGGATGTTCAGCAGACCGATGAAATCCTCGGCAGGCCAGTTCCCGACCATGGCGCCGAAGCTACCGTGTTCGGCCGCTTTTTCCTGAATGAAAATGGCGTTGGATTGGACAGAGCGGATCTTGGCGCCATAGCGCACGATGCGGGTGTCGGCAACCAACGCGTCGAACCACGCATCGTCCATCATCGCGCATTTGCCCACTTCGAAGCCCTTGAAGGCGGCTTCGAACCCTGGCCACATCGCATCGACGACCTTCCAGTTGAACCCGGCTTGGAACACGCAGCGGGTCATCCCCGACAGCCAACGGTCGTCGGGGATGGCAGCCAATTCAGCGGCGGATTTGGGTGGGTCCATACCGTCCAGAACTGCGCCAAAGCCGCCCTTGCGTTCGGCGCTGATGGCCAGGATATCGTCAAAAGATCTCAATGTGACCTCCGTTCATGTGGCGGCGCGCACCACCTTGACCCTTGCGGCTTCTCTTCAACAGCTTAGAGACGGCGTAGCCAGTCAGAAAGACCCTGGCCGATAAGATGCGGGTGATCCTCTTGCACAAAATGCAGGCCCGCGCCCAGGAACCGCGTTTCCAGGTTGGCAAGGTTCGCGGTCATATAATCGACGGCTTCCCGGGGCGTGATGGCGCCGGGTTCGGCATAGAACAGCAGTTTGGGGATGTCGCTTGCATACAGCCACTCGCCATTGGCCTGCACCTCGACCACCACATTGGCAGGCTCCCCGCCGATGGGGACCTCGCGCGGCCATTGCAGTGTGGGCTTGCGGCTGTCGCGGGTGGGGAAGGGCGCGCGATAGGCGTCCATCTCGGCCGGGGTCATGTCGCGGGCGACGCCCATGTCAGGCAGGATCTTCTCGACAAAGAAGTTCTGGTCCAGGACCAACGCTTCGCCTGCCTCACTGCGCAGGGTGCTGAAAAGCTCGGCCAGATTGGGCGGCATCGCCTCAAAAGACGGGACCGGCATCGCGGGGGGCACGATCGCCTCCATAAAGGCGATGGCGCGAATGCGGTCGGGGTTTCGCCGCGCATAGCGCATGCCCAGTGCCGAGCCCCAGTCGTGGATCACAAGCGTCGCGTCCTGCAGGTCAAGCGTGTCGAGGAACGCATCCAGATAAGCGGCGTGATCGGCGAAGGTGTAAGCAATATCGGGCTTGCCGCTGTCGCCCATGCCGATCAAGTCCGGTGCGATAGCACGGTAGCCGCTGGTTACATAAGGAATGATGTTGCGCCATAGGTAGGACGAGGTCGGGTTGCCGTGCAGGAAGACAACCGGCGCGCCCGACCCCTCGTCAACATAAGCCATCGTCGAACCGTTCACCGACATGGTCTTTTTGGTAAAGGGAAATTCCGATGCGATGGGCAGACCATAAGGGCTGCTACCGGCCTGCGCAGCCGCGCTCAGCGAGGTAAGCGCGGCTGTGGCGGGCAGCGCCGCGCCGGTTTTTAGAAGTGTCCGGCGCGACAAGGGGGAATTGGGGGGCATCGGGCTTCTCCTGGTTTGGCGGTTTAATGGGTTCCCGCGACCATGGGCGTCAGCAAGAAGTGCTGCGCCGGGACAATGCTGTGGATGGTGTCCTGCGGTCCGGTGCTGGCGACATAGTCGGGGTCGTTCAGCAACTCGGCAATCGACCGTGGATCTGGCGCGCGGAACATATAGATCCATTCGCCAGGGTGCATGCCCGCGTCGACATTGCGCACATCGTAGACCTGCGTCAGTTCCACCCCATATTTTTCCGCCAGGGGTTTGACGAGGGCCGCATGCTCCATAGCTTCATATTTGTCATCGGCCTGGTAGACGTCCATGAAAGTCAGCCAATCGGTTTGATCCGGCCGATCGAATGCGAAGGTTGCGGTTGCAATCGAGACCGCCACGGCCCCTGCGGCGGCAAATGTTTTTAGAAACGGTGTCATTTCAAAATCTCCGATTTTGTAAGGCGCGTCCCGGTGGAGTTGCCTTGTCAGTTGTAGATTATAGATAGGGATTGATTTCGCGAAATATACGGGCGTTATTCATCCAACATGGATCGAAAACGATCCGGCTGTGGGTCTTGAATTGCATGACAAAGTCACTTGATTGGGATCATCTGAGGGTCTTTCTCGCGGCGCTGAGGGCGGGCAGTCTGCGCGGCGCTTCCGAGGCGCTGGGGGTGAACCATGCCACCGTAAACCGGGCGATCCGTGGGCTAGAAGACTCTCTGGGGACGCGGGTCTTTGACCGGTCGGCCGAAGGGCTGACGTTGACCCAGCCGGGCGAGTTGCTGATTGCCCAGGCCGAGGAGGTTGAGCGCCAGACCCAGATCATTGGGCGCAGGCTGACGGGTTTGGACGCGACGCCCACGGGGACCGTGCGGGTCAGTATCGCACCGTCCTTGGCGCAGGGTTTCCTGGCGCCGATCCTGGCCGGTTTTAGCGCGGAATTCCCAGATATCTCGATCCAGATCATCGCGACCAACCAGGTTTCGGACCTGGCGCGTCACGAGGCCGATGTCTCGATCCGTGTGGCGCATGAGGTGTCCGACGATGTGGTAGGACGGCGCCTGACGCGCTATGCGCTGGGGGTGTTCGCGGCGCCCGCTTATCTGGAACGGATCGGCCTGCCAATGGTCGGCGACGGCACTGGCGCGCATTGGATCGGCTGGCGCGAGGATCACAGCTGGGTTGCCGAAAGCCCCTATCCGAAGGCGCGGGTCAGCCATATCCTGCCCGAGGTTTATATGCAGGCCGAAGCGGCCGCGAACGGTCTGGGCTTGATCTGGGTGCCAGTGTTTCTGGGCGACCAGCACGCGGGTTTGGTCCGCGTTCCAGGCGCGCCGGTGCAGTTGGATCGTTCGATCTGGATCCTGCTGCATGGCGATTTGCGCCGCACCGCTCGGGTACGGGCGTTCGTGGATTTCGCGACCGCCCAGGTGCTTTCCCAAAAGCAGGCGTTTGTCTCGTAACGCCAGGCTTGGTCAGTCCGTCGCGCAGGGCATGCCCGCGGCACCCCAGGCGAGAATGTCGTTCACATGCTCTTGCAAGCTGAAGGGTGCGGGTTCGCGCTTCGCACCAGGATCCCAGGCCCAGTGCAGGATCACATCATGCTCAAGATGGGCTGCGACGTCCAAATAGCTGCGGTCGCCGTTTCGCGCGGGATCGCGCAGTTGCGCGCAAATGTAATCCGAGGATTTGCCGAACCATTCCGCCTCGACCGGCGCCAGCCGCCAATCGGCCGCCACTTGCGGTGCCGCATGGGGCAATCGGGTGCCGGTCACTTCGCGATAGGCGTGACAGGTCGAACAAAGGACATATTCGGCACCAATCCGGCTTTCGCCCGCATTGACGTTCATTCCATGTGGGCGCGGCTTGCCGCCATAGCTTGGCCCCGACCACATTGGCACATTGCTGGCGCCGACATGGCAATTGGAACAGCGCGGGTGCGAGGTAACCTGATAGATCCTGTCCCAGGCTGCCAGGCCATCTTCGCTGTTCACACTCCCCTCGGGCAGGGGGGTGATCTCGATTTCGGTGTCCGCGGCCCAAATGGGGGTCGAGAGCAGGGCCGCGATGACGCCAAGGTGCATGATGCGCATCGTAAGGCCCCTAAACAAAATCGATGAATTTGTTGAACGGCATCTCGCGCAGCCGCTGACCCGTGGCGGCAAAGATTGCATTGGCCAGGGCAGGGGCTGCGGGGGGCACGGGCGGCTCGCCTATGCCGCGAATTTTGCTGGCATTTTCCAGGCCTTGCACTTCGATCTGTGGGGACTGATACATGCGCAACCCTTCGTAGACGTGGAAGTTGGTCTGATCGACGATGCCGTCGGTATAGGTGATCTCGCAGTTGATCGCATGGCCCAAGCCCCAGATCACCCCGCCTTTGACCAGATTGTCGAAATTGATCGGATCCACGATTTTACCGACATCCGCCGCGACATAGACCTTGTCGATCTTGATGCCACGGTCGGTATTGGTCACCTCAACCACCTCGGCCACTGGCACGCCGAAGGACAGGGTAAAGGCGACACCCCGGCCACGGTTTTCGCCCATCTCAAAGCCATCCCAGCCCGACATTTCCTTGACCGCTTGCAAAACCTTGCGCGAAGGCTCGTGCCAGCACAGGCGAATGCGTTCCACCATCGGATCGGCACCCGCGGCGTGGATCAGCTCGTCCAGAAAGCCGTCATGCAAAAAACCGTTTGACGAGGCCCCGACCGAGCGCCACGAACTGATCGGCGCTAGTTGAGGCGCGCGATAGCCCGTGACCCGATAGTTGGGGATCGCAAAGGGCTGTTCCCAGGCGCCAGCGACGATTTGGGTGTCCGGACCCGGCATGTTGAGGCCCTGGCGCCCCAATTGCGAGACCACAACCGAGGGCATCGCGATGCCCAGGTCAAAGGCATGGACCTTGCCGTCCTTGACCGCCCCACGCCCCCGCCCCATCGCGATTTGGCGGGCAAAGTCATGGATCATATCCTCTTCGCGCGAGTAGGTCAGCTTAACGGGCGTGCCCTTCATCGCGATGGCCAGTTCGGTGGCCTGTTTGACCACCTCATCCTCCAACCGATGCCCGAAAGAGCCGCCCATCATCATCACATGAACATGGACATTATCGGCATCCAGGCCGGTCATTTTGGCGACATTGCTTTGCACAAAACGCGGGATCTGAGTGCCGGTCCAGATATCAACGCGCTCGTCCGTGACCTGGACGATAGCCGAGATCGGCTCGAGTGGTGCATGCGCCAGATAGGGCGCGCGGTATTCGGCTTCGATCACCTGGGCGCCCTCAAGCGCTGCCTCGACGTCGCCGTCGTTGCGCTGCTGGCTGTCCTGGGCCTCGGCGGTGAAACTGCTCGCCAATGCCTCCCAATGTTGTGCTTGCTCGGGCGGGAAGGGGGCCGGGCCCCAGTCGCAGGCCACGGCCTCGGCGCCTTGGATCGCATACCAGGTGTTGCTGGCGATCACGCCGACGCCGCCTTTGATCGGGATGACCTTTTGCACGCCGGGCAGCGCAAGGGCAGCGCTGTCGTCATAGCTGATCATCGCGCCGCCCTGACGTGGGTTCAGCTTAATCGCGGCATGCACCATCCCATCGATTTTGGCGTCGATGCCATAGGTCAGTGTGCCAGTGGATTTCGCCAAAATATCGTGACGCATCATTGGCTTGCCCATCAGCCGCCACTCACTTGGGTCCCTCAGAACGACTTTTTCAACGGGATCAATCTCGGCTGCTTTGGCGGCCAGATCGACATAGTTGCGCGCGGTGCCATCCGGCAGGATCACAGCCCCGCGCTCGGTTTTCAGCTGCGAGACCGGTACGCCGGTCTCTGCCGCTGCCGCCGCTTTAAGCGTCTCGCGGGCGACGGCCCCCGCGATCCGCAGCTTTTCATAACCGTCGGGCACGGTGGTCGAGCCGCCTGTGACCTGCATGCCAAGAAATTTCATCAGCACATCCATCATGCCGCGTGCGGATTCGGCCGTGAAACCTTCGTTGGTCGGGCGGAAGGGTGCGGCCTCCTCGGCCAGTGCGGTATTGTAATAGGCGGGGCTGGGGGGGCCTGGGTCCACTTTGACTTGGTCCAGATCGACGTCCAATTCCTCGGCGATCATAGCGGCTTGGACGGAATAAACCCCCTGGCCACTATCCGCGCGTGGGGTGATCAGGGTGATCCCCTCGGCGTTGATCATGACATAGGGGGTCAGCGCCGCCTCGCCCGCTGCCAGATCGTCCAGCAAGGGGTTTTTGGCGGGACGTTTGTACATGTAATAGCCAAAGGCGACACCTCCGGCGATGGCGGCGGAGCCGACCAAAAATGTCCGACGGGCAATTTTTCCAACGCGGCTCATGATCAGGCCCCCTTCAAGTTGGCGGCGGCGGTTTTGACTGCGGCGCGGATGCGGGGATAGGTGCCACACCGACACAGGTTGCCGGACATAACCGCATCTATATCGGCATCCGTCGGCTCGGGGTTCAGTTCAAGCATCGCGGCGGCCTGCATGATCTGGCCGGACTGGCAATATCCGCATTGCGCCACTTGGTGTTCGACCCAAGCCGCCTGAACCGCATGCAAAGCGTCCGGCGTGCCGAGCCCCTCGATCGTCGTCACATCGCCTTGCAGATCGCCAATCGCCACTTGGCAGGACCGAACCGCCTGTCCGTCGATATGCACCGTACACGCGCCGCATTGGGCGATGCCACATCCGTATTTCGGCCCGGTGATGCCCAGCTCGTCACGCAGCACCCACAAGAGGGGCATGTTGGGATCGACATCGACCTCGTGATCCGCGCCATTCACGTTCAATTTCATGGAATCGCCCTCTTGCTCGGCTGGTCAGATATACAATTTTACATAATTTGCCGCTGTGTACAAGTTGACATTTGTACGCGAATTGTAAAAGTACGCTGATGGACGAGAAGCAGATCACCATTGCCCAGGCCGCGATCCGCGTCATCTCGCGCTATGGGTTGCGCAAGACGACGATGAACGACCTCGCGCAGGAGGCCGGCGTGTCGCGGCAGACGCTTTATAACGCTTATGCCAGCAAGGAGGAGGTGATCCGCGACGCCATAAGGTTCGAGACGGGACGCACCATTGCCCAGGTTTCGGCAGCTTGGGACCGCGACCAAACGCTGGATGCGCAACTCGACAGCTTTTTTGCACATGGGCCTGTGGCGTGGTTTGATTTGATCCAATCGTCGCCCGATGCGGCGGATTTGCTGGATGGGCTGAACACAGCCGGTCATGCGGAACTGGCCGAGGGGACAGCGCGCTGGACGCATGCCTTGGCAGAGCTGCTGCGGGGCCATGATTTTGATTTCGATGCCATCGGACAAAGTGCCGAGGATCTGGCGGATTTCATCTATTCAACGAGCAGCAGTGCGAAATATTCGGCGCAATCACGGGCGCAGCTGCTGTCCCGTCTTGCGACGCTGAAAGCCGCGGTGCTGGCACTGGTTCGGCAAGACTGAAACGTCAAGCCCGGCTTGCCCTCAAAGCCATTCGATCAAAATTTAGGCGTTTTACCCTTGAGCCAGTCCCGTGGGTCATTAACCATTTGACGGATGGCCTAAGCCATTCCAAGGTTTGCATGGGTGATACCAATTCATGATTGGTACAAGGGGGTGCTTTGAAACACGGATCCGATACATCTGACAATGCAACCCGCGCGATGATCGAGATCCGTGGGATCGTCGAGGCGCAGGACATGCCCGGGGATGGCCGTCTGCCGACCGAGCGGGAACTCAGCTTCAGTCTGGGCGTTAGCCGCCGTGCCGTGCGCCGCGCGCTTGAGGCGCTCGAGGCCGAGGGGCTTGTCTGGCGGCGGCAGGGCAAAGGGACATTCGTGGGACAGCCCCCGGATCCCGCAGCAGCGATGGCCGCAGATTTTGGCGAGATCGATCCGGCTGTAGTGATGGAGGCACGGTTGGCGCTGGAACCTGGGTTGGCCGCCCTGTGTGCCGAACGGGCAAGCGCCGAGGACTTGGCAAAGTTGCGGCTTTTGGCGCAGCGGACGGCGGCGTCCGAGGATTCCGATGCGGCTGAACTTTGGGACGGGGCCTTTCACCGCTTGATCGCGCGGGCGGCGGGCAACCGGTTGTTGCTTACAGCCTCGGCGTTGATGGACGAGGTGCGCATGGACGCGGCCTGGCAGGCGCAACGGCACAGGGCGCGTTCGGCCGAGCGCATGGCGCTTTATGATCGGCAGCATCGCCAAATTATTGATGCGATTGAGCAGAGGGATAAATCGGCCGCCGCCGCAGCGATGAAACGGCACCTCCAAACATTGGCCGAGAACCTGGTGCGGCATGTGCCGCAGGCCGCGGAATGAACGACCAGCCCCCGCTATTGGAGGTGCGCGGCTTGTCGGTGCGGATCAGGGGGGCGGCACGAAACTTGGTGGACGAGGTCTCGCTTGAACTCAACGCGGGCGAGACCCTGTGCGTCGTCGGCGAGTCCGGGTGCGGAAAAAGCCTGACCGCATTGGCGCTGATGGGCTTGTTGTCGGATCCGCCCTTGCAATTGATGGGTGGCAAGGCGCTGTTTCGCGGCCAGAATTTGCTTAGCCTGAAGCGCCATAACCTGCAGCAGATGCGCGGGGATCAGGTGGCGATGATCTTTCAAGAGCCGATGACCTCGCTCAACCCCAGCCTGCGGATCGGCGAGCAGATTGCCGAAACAGTGCGGCGGCATCGCGGGGTTAGCACGGCGGACGCCCGGGCCCGAGCTTTGGAAATGCTTGAACGCGTGCGGATCCCGGCCGCAGGGGCCCGGTTGGACGCCTATCCGCACGAGTTGTCAGGGGGCATGCGGCAGCGCGCGATGATCGCGATGGCGTTGGCGAATGATCCTGCGGTGCTGATCGCGGACGAGCCCACGACAGCGCTGGATGTGACCATTCAAGCGCAGATCCTTGAGCTGATGCGCGGCCTGCTGGCCGAGACCGGGGCGGCCCTGATCCTGATCACGCATGATCTGGGCGTGGTGGCCGAGATGGCGGACAGGGTCGCCGTGATGTACGCTGGGCGGATCGTCGAGGTTGGCGCCGCGCGCGCCATCTTCGAGGACCCGCAGCACCCCTATACGATCGGGTTGATGAGCTCGATGCCCTCGTTTGGCGACAGCGGTGCGCGGTTGGTCACCATTCCAGGCGTCGTGCCCTCGGCCACCGCGATGCCGCCGGGCTGCCGCTTTGCGCCGCGGTGTCCGTTTGTCGAAGACGCTTGTGGTGCCCAACCGGCGGCAAAGGCGGTTGGCTCGGACCACATGGTGGCTTGCGTCAGGGCGCCTTTAGGGGTGGCCGCATGACCGAGGGCGTCATCCTTGAAACAAGGGGCTTAGGGCGCGCTTTTACTGGTCGCAAGCCGTTGCTCGGCCCCGCCACCGTCGTGCAGGCGGTCAAGGATGTGGACCTCGAGGTGCGCCGCGGCGAGACACTGGCCATTGTGGGTGAGTCCGGCTGTGGAAAGTCGACCTTGGCGCGGGTCTTGGTTCGGTTGCTGGCGCCCACCGTGGGGACAGTGTTCTACGAGGGGCGTGATATCGCCAAACTGGGCGGGGCCGAACTGCGCAGCCTGCGGCGTGAGTTGCAGTTTATCTTCCAAGACCCGTTCTCGTCGCTAAACCCGCGTATGACAGTCGGGGCGTTGATTGGCGAGCCGTTGAAGGTGCACGGCCTAGGCAACGCTGCCGCGCGACGGGCCAAAGTGGCGCGCTTGCTGACCCGGGTTGGATTGCGTACGGGGGATGCCGCGCGCTATCCGCACGAATTCTCGGGCGGGCAGCGGCAGCGGATCGGGATCGCGCGGGCGCTGGCCAGCGGGCCCAAGGTGCTGGTGGGGGACGAGCCGGTCAGCGCCTTGGATGTGTCGATCCAAGCGCAGGTCGTGAACATCCTGCAGGACCTCAAGGCCGAGTTCGGTCTGACGCTGATCATCATAGCCCATGACCTGGCGGTGATCCGGCATATGGCAGACAGGGTGGCGGTAATGTACCTGGGCCAGGTGGTCGAATTGGCGCCCGTGGCCGATCTGTTCGCAAATCCGCGACACCCCTATACCGAGGCACTGATCGCCTCGATCCCCTTGCCGGTGGTGGGTGGACGGCGGGCACAGGTGCCCCTTGCGGGCGACCTGCCAGATCCGACCGACCCGCCCAAAGGGTGCCGCTTCCATACGCGCTGTCCCTATGCAATTGGGCGATGCGCCCGTCAGGTCCCTAAGTTGGCGGACCCATGGGCCACACATCAGGTGGCGTGCCACCGGACCGATGAACTGGCGTTGACGGGCTTGACGACTGTCGCCGTCGGCCGCTCGCCCGAAGCGGTTGCACGGTTCGAGATGTACCGTGCGGCGGCTGCGGAAAGGGCCGGATCAACCGGCCTCGAAATATCAACAGAGGAGTGAGGACCATGACAACCAAAAGAACCTTTGCCCTGGCATTGGCCATGGGGTTGGGCGCCAGCTGGGCGCAGGCCGCGGATCTGAGGATTGGATTGCAAGACGACCCGGATGTGCTGGACCCGGATCAGTCGCGGACCTTCGTGGGGCGGATCGTCTATGCCAGCCTGTGCGACAAGCTGGTCGATATCACGCCGGATCTGGAGATCATTCCGCAGTTGGCGACAGGCTGGGAGTGGTCGGACGACGGGCTTGAGCTGACCATGACCCTGCGCGAGGGCGCCAGTTTTCATGATGGCGAGCCATTCAATGCGGCCGCCGTCGTCGCGAATATCGACCGAAGTCAGAACCTTGAGGAAAGCCGCCGCAAGTCTGAGGTGAAGTCGATTGCAAGTGTCGAGGCTGTGGACGATTACACCGTCAAATTCACATTGGCGAGCCCGGATGCGACGCTTATCGCGCAATTCGCGGATCGCTCGGGCATGATGTTGTCACCCAAGGCGACGGCCGAGGCAGGGGTCGAGTTTGGGTTGAACCCGGTTTGTTCCGGGCCGTTTGAATTTGTCGAGCGGGTGCAACAGGACCGGATCGTGCTCGAAAAATTCGCGGACTATTGGAATGCCGATGCGATCAACTTTGACAAGGTGATCTTCCTGCCGATCCCCGATACAACGGTGCGCCTGGCAAACCTGCGGTCCGGTGATCTGGATATGTTGGAGCGGTTGGCCGCGACGGATGTTGCCTCGGCCAGCGCCGACGATGGGCTAATTGTCGAGCAGGCGGTGTCGCTGGGTTATCAAGGGATCACGGTGAATGTCGCCAACGGCGCCGGGGCCGACAGCCCCATCGGGCAAAGCGAGTTGGTGCGCAAAGCCTTGTCGCTGGCGATTGATCGCGACGTGATCAACCAAGTGGTGTTCGAGGGGGCCTTTGCGCCCGGGAACCAGTCGTTCCCGCCAACCTCGCCCTGGTACAATGCCGATTTCCCGGTCGAAGGGCGTGATGTGGACGCCGCCAAGGCGCTGTTGGCCGAGGCGGGTTTCCCGGATGGGATCGAGATCGATATCCAGGTCGCCAACAACCCGGTGCAGACCCAGTTGATGCAGGTCGTGCAGGCCATGGCGGGCGAGGCGGCGATCAAGATCAACATCGTGGCCAAGGAGTTCGCGACGCTCCTCAGCGATCAAAGTGCCGGGGATTACACCGCCAGTCAGATCGGCTGGTCGGGGCGCGTGGACCCGGATGGGAACATTCACCAGTTCATGACCACCGGCGGTGGGATCAACGACAGCAAATATTCCAACCCCGAGGTGGATGCCTTGCTGGACAAGGCAAGAACCTCGACCGATCTGGCGGTCCGCAAGGAAAGCTACGACGCGGCGCGGGCGATTTTGGCGGATGAGTTGCCGATCATCTATCTGTACCATGTGACGTGGATCTGGGCGCTGGATGACAAGATGCAGGGGTTTGTGCCCTATCCCGACGGAATGATCCGGCTGGAGGGTGTGTCGTTTAACGAATGAAGCAGGGCGGGCCCGGTGACGGGCCCGCATCTCTGCGGGAGATCCCATGCTCGCTTTTCTCGGACGCCGGTGTCTGATCGCGATCCCGACGATCATCCTGATCTCGATCTTTGTGTTCGGGCTGCAAAAGCTGTTGCCCGGTGATCCGGTTTTGGTGATGGCGGGCGAGGAGCGCGATCCGGAACTGATTGCGCTGCTGCGGGAAAAGTATCGGCTGAACGATCCGATCCCGGTGCAATACGCCGCTTGGGTCGGGAATATAGTTCAAGGCGATTTGGGGATCTCGCTGCGCACGCAGCAGCCGGTGACTGCCTTGATCGCCGAGAAGCTGCCGGTGACCGTACAACTGGCGGTTATGGCGCTGATCATAGCACTTGTGATCGGGATCCCGGCGGGGGTGCTATCGGCGTATAAAAAGGGAACTTGGATCGATTGGGTCGCCAATGTGGTTGCCCTGTCGGGCCTGTCGGTGCCCAATTTTTGGTTGGGCATTATGATGATCCTGCTGGTGTCGGTGCAACTGGGCTGGCTGCCCGCCTCGGGCTATGTGCCCCTGTCCGAGGATCCGGGCCAATCGATCCGCACCATGCTGATGCCAGCCTTTGTGCTGGGAACCGCGCTGGCGGCGACATTGATGCGGCACACACGCTCGGCCATGTTGGGGGTGCTGCAGTCGGATTATGTGCGCACCGCGCGGGCCAAGGGAATGGGCGAGGGGACGGTGCTGGTCAAACACGCGCTGCGCAACGCGCTGGTGCCGATCGTGACGGTGACCACCCTGCTCTTTGGCGAGTTGCTGGCGGGCGCGGTGCTGACCGAGCAAATCTTTACCATTCCCGGCTTTGGCAAGCTGGTGGTCGATGCGGTGTTCAACCGGGACTATGCGGTGGTTCAGGGGGTCGTTCTGTGCACTGGCGTGGCGTTCATTTTTCTGAACATCCTGGCGGATGCGACGCAACGGGTACTGAACCCCAGAATGCGCCAGGAATGAGTATGGTCGAGAAACTGGGGGCTGTCGCACCTGCGCCTGAGCCTGAGCCTGAGCGGCCTGCGGGCAACCGCGCGTTGCGCAAGCTGCGGCGCAGCCCGGCGGCACTGTTCGGCGGTCTTTTGGTCACCTTCTTTGTGGTTGTGGCCGTCCTCGCGCCGGTTCTGCCGATCCCCGGACCGGCCGAGACCGACTGGGGCGCCGTCCGCAAAGCCCCAAGCATGGCGCATTGGTTTGGAACGGACGAGATCGGGCGCGATGTGCTGTCGCGGATGATCTGGGGGGCGCAGGCGTCCCTGCTCGCAGGTGTTGTCTCGGTCGTGATCGCGGTGCTGCTGGGGGTGCCCCTTGGGGTGCTGGCGGGATACGCGCGGGGGTGGACGGATGCCGTGATTAGCCGCTTTACCGAGGCGCTTTTGGCCACGCCTTTCCTGATCCTCGCGATTGCTCTGGCGGCGTTTTTGGGCCCGTCGCTGACCAATGCGATGATCGCCATCGGGCTGTCGGCGATGCCGATTTTCATCCGTCTGGCGCGGGCACAGACGATGTCGGTTCTGACCGAGGATTATGTGGAAAGCGCCCATGCCGTAGGGGTCGGCCATCTGGCGCTGGTTTGGCGCTATGTTCTGCCGAACATCTTTCCGCCCATTCTGGTCCAGGCGACACTGACGATCGCGACGGCGATTATTGCCGAGGCTTCGCTGTCTTTTCTAGGGCTCGGGCAGCAGCCGCCGGCGCCGTCCTGGGGCTCGATGCTAAATATTGCGAAAAACTTCCTGGAACAAGCGCCCTGGATGGCGCTGTGGCCGGGGATGGCGATTTTCCTGGTGGTGCTGGGGTTCAACCTGTTGGGCGACGGGCTGCGCGATGCGCTGGACCCGCGCGACACGTAGGAGGGGGGCGGCGATGACTTTCACGACCAGACCCGAGATTCAGGGCACCTTTGGGGTTGTTGCCTCGACCCATTGGATCGCTTCGGCCGTCGGCATGAAGATGCTGGAGGCGGGCGGTAACGCCTTTGACGCTGCCGCCGCCATGGGGTTCGTTTTGCATGTGGTCGAACCGCATTTGAACGGGCCCTTGGGCGATATGCCGATGCTGATCCGGCTGGCGGGTGAAGAGGTGCCGGTGGTGGTCTGTGGGCAGGGGACCGCGCCTGCGGGGGCGACGATTGCGCATTACCGGTCCGAGGGGTTGGAGATAATCCCAGGCTCGGGCCTATTGGCGACGGTGATCCCCGGCGCGTTCGACGCTTGGATGCTGACGCTGCGGGACCATGGGCGGCTGCGCCTGCGCGAGGTTCTGGAACCGGCGATTTTTTATGCGCGGCAGGGGCATCCGGTGTTGCCGCGCGTGGCGGCGACGATTGACGGGCTGGCGGATTTCTTTCGCATCGAATGGCCGACCTCGGCCGAGGTGTGGTTGCCGGGCGGGCACGCGCCCAAGGCGGGCAGTTTGTTTTGCAACCCAGCGCTTGCCAACACCTGGGAGCGGTTGTTGGCCGAGGTCGAGGGTGCGGGCGATCGCACCGCGCAGATCGAGGCGGCGCGGGGCGTGTTTTCCGAGGGGTTCGTCGCGCAGGCGATCGACGATTGGATGCGCGACGCCTGCGTGATGGATGCGGCGGGCGGGCGCCGCAAGGGGGTGCTGACGGGGCACGACGTGGCGGGCTGGCGGGCGTCCTATGAGGCGCCGGTGAGCGTGGACTATGGCGAATGGGAGGTTTGGAAATGCGGGGTCTGGTCCCAGGGGCCGGTCTTCTTGCAGGCGATGAGGCTGCTGGAAAGCACAGGCGTGGGCGACATGGACCCCAATGGCGCGGATTTCGTGCATTTGGTAACCGAGGCGATGAAGCTGGCCTTTGCAGATCGCGAGGCCTTCTACGGCGATCCTTTGCATACCCAGATCCCGCTTGAGACGTTGCTGTCGCGCGACTACGCGGAACGGCGGCGCAAGCTTGTGGGCCCCGAGGCCTGTTTGGATCAATGGCCAGGACATATCGACGGCTATCGACATTGGGCCGAGGCGGCGTTGCGGCGGGCGCACCGGCAGGTCGACGCGGGCCCGGGTGCCGGGGCGGGCGAGCCGACAATGGCGCATCTGACCGAGAAGCGCGGCGATACGGTGCATATCGATGTGATTGATCGCTGGGGAAATATGGTCTCGGCGACACCGTCGGGCGGGTGGCTGCAATCCTCGCCCGTGGTGCCGGGGTTGGGGATGCCGCTGAACAGCCGTGCGCAGATGTTCTGGCTGGACGAGGGGTTGCCAAGCTCGCTAGCGCCGGGGCGGCGGCCCCGGACCACACTGTCGCCCTCGATGGCCTCGTTCGATGGCGAACTGACTTTGGCGTTTGGGACGCCAGGCGGGGATCAGCAGGATCAATGGCAGTTGATCCTGTTCTTGCGGTTGGTGCACCAAGGGCTGAATTTGCAGCAGGCGATCGATGCGCCCTTGTTTCACACCGGGCATTTTCAGGCGTCGTTTTACCCGCGTGCGGCGCGGCCGGGACATTTGATGGTCGAGCCTGCGTTTGGCGCGGCGGTGATCGACGATCTGCGGGGCCGGGGGCATGATGTCGAGGTGGCGGAACCCTGGACCGTTGGCAGGCTGACGGCGACAAGGCGCGATGGCGGGCTGCTGCGTGCGGCGGCGACGCCGCGGTTGATGCAGGCCTATGCGATTGGGCGTTAGGAGGGCGAGATGACCTATTCGATTGTGGCGCGGGATGTGGCAACGGGGCATTTGGGCGTGGCGGTGGCTAGCCGGTTTTTCGCGGTAGGTGCGTTGGTGCCGCATATTCGCGGCGGGCGTTGTGCGGTGGCGACCCAGGCCTTTGTCAGCCCGATCTGGGGGATGGAGGCGGCGGCGCGGATGGCCCAAGGGGAGGCGGGCGCGGAAGTGCTGGCGGATCTGGTAGCGCGCGACGGTGGGCAGGCGATCCGGCAGATCCATATGATCGACAGCGCGGGTGTGTCGGTGGCGCATACCGGCGCGGACTGCATTGATTGGTGTGGGCATATGGTCGCTGATGGGGTTTCCGTGGCGGGGAACATGCTGGTAGGGCCGGACGTTGTTGGTCAAACGCTGGAGGTCTATAAGGCGCATATGCATTTGCCCTTGGCCGAGCGCTTGATGACGGCAATGGAAGCAGGCGAAGCGGCGGGCGGCGACAAACGCGGGCGACAGTCCGCGGCGCTGCGGGTCCATCGGGACCAGGACTATCCTTGGATTGACATCCGGGCTGACGATCATGCGGATCCGCTGGCGGAACTGCGCCGCCTGTACGATGTAGCGCATGAGCGGTTCATCCATGTCGCTGATGCGCTGCCGACGCGCGAGAATTTTTCGGGCACAACGGCGCGCGAGGGCATTGACCGTGCGATTGCCGACGCCGACGCGCAGCGCGCAGCCGCGGGCCGCCCCAGCCGGTCGTTCGCGACAGCGCTTGACTGATCCAAAGGAGCGCGCTGTCGCGCGCAAGTCTATGAGCCCTTCGGGCAGTGGGTGCCTTGGGGAAGTGATCCGATCAGTGCCCAGTGTGGTTCATTGTGGGTCGCGCTCACCTGGCGCTTCGAACCATTCCAGGGCGGTATCGGTCCAGCCTTTGGGCAATCCATGCCCCCCATCATGGATGCACAGCGCCAGCGCGCCGCCTTGGCAACTGTTCCAATTGCGGCAACGGAACGGGGTGTCCAAGGTGATCGTGTCGGGGTTGGAGCGACATTGGTTGGTCGCGCGCAGCAGGCCGAGCGACTCGAATACGTCTCCCTGATGCCAATCGCGAATCCCACGTCCTTCGAAAGGGACCTGGGTGTCGGCAAACCCATGAATTTGCAGCAAGCGCACCGGCCCGCCGGGGCAGCGCTGCGCCGGGTTAGGACGCCGTAACGCGCCCGCGACCGAGGCAAAACCAGCGAAGCGATGCCCCTCGTAACAGGCCATCATCCAAGCCATCGAGCCGCCTGCCGAAAATCCTGAGACATAGATCTGATCTTTGATCAAGGGCAGGCGCTGGGCTGCGTCGGCCACGACTTCAAGCGTGAAGGCGATGTCATCGCGCTGGTCCCGGCCGCTGGGACGTGCTGGCCAGCGGCGGGTGGTGGAGCCCGGCGCGGTGTCACCATTGGGTGCGATCACCAGATAGCCGTTTTGACTGAAGGTCCCCTTTAACCCGCTGCTGCGAAACACCGAGGCGCCTGAGGAATTGTGCCCGTGATAGAAGATTACTGCGGGCAGGGGTGCCGCACCATCCCAGTTGGGCGGCGGCATTAAGTGGTAGGTGCCGGTCGCGGTGGAGCAAGGGGCCTCGCGCCCGCAGGGGTGGTCCTGGGCGGATACGGGGAACACGGCGACGGCCAGCAAAAGGGTGAACAGGGCAGCACGCGCACGGGGCATTTGAGACCTTTGTTTGAGTTTTCATGACCCTAGCGACTTTGCCGCATTGGACGTATCACAAACCCGTGGGGGACGCGTTTACCTGTGTGGTTTCATGGCGGCGAAACGGGGCGCTTTTGCGGCCAACTTCCCAGCGTTGCCACGCTTTAACCTTATAATTTTAATATACTTTTTAGAGATGACCTAGAGTCTGCACCAAAGCCGCTAACCAAGGTGTAAGCGCCAAGCTGCTCTAAGCTGGCCGGTGCCTAAGGGGACGGCATGGATCGGCGATCTAGGTGACGTCATGAGGTTACAGCCAGCGTTCAGCACGCTTCTCATTCTAGTGGTTTGGCTGTCCCTGGCCACCGGGGTGGCGGCCCAGGTCCGGTTTCTTGGATTGGGCGGGTTTGGAACGAACGACCGCCTGGGAGACGAGAAGGATCGCTGGAGGACCGGCAGTTACGAGCTGACCCTAGCCTATGGCCAGCCGTGGCAAGGGCGGCTTCCAACAGCGCCCTCGGCGATTTTGGGTGTGCGGGTCCGGGGAGAGGTGATCTCGCCGCATCCCATTCAGGCCACCGGGCCGGATCAGCGCTTGTATGCTGGGGTCTTGGCGGTTGGGGTGCAGGGCTTTTCCAGTTTCGAGGCTACGGACATTCGGGCTGGTGCGGATTTGGTGCTGTTGGGGCCGCAGACACGGCTGGATAACTTGCAACGCCTTATCCACAAAGCAGATGATGGGGGGAACCCACCCGCTGATTCCGAGCAACTGGGCGACGCTTTGGCGCCGACGGGCTATCTTGAACTTGGTCGCAGTTTTGGCCAGCTAGCCCGGGTGCGCCCTTTTGTCGAGGCGCAGGCAGGCTACGAGAGCTTTGCCAGGGTGGGGTTTGACGCCACGCTTGGGCGCTTTGGACAGGGCGGGCTGATGGCCCGCGATGTGCTGTCGGGCGAACGCTATCCGATCATCGCGACACCCGCGCGCCGCGCATTGTCCTTGACAGCGGGGGCGGATGTTGCGGTGGTGGCCAACAGCCGACTTTTTCCCAGTGCCAGGGGGCCAGATGTGCGCCGCTACCGGCCGCGTGCACGGCTGGGGGCGGCCTTGGATGCCGGTCCCGCATGGGCGTTTTTTGGACTAGCTTGGCTGGGCCGTGAATTTGAGGGCGCCCCGGGCGGGCAGCGCGTCGGGACGATTACTTTTAACGTGCGGTTTTAGCCAGTCGACGCTTCGTTGACATGGGCTGCAAATCCCGTATAAACGCGGCTTCTGGCTTGCGATAGGTCAGGAAATATTGGTGTTTGTGGCCCCCGCAAGGGGATGCCTGTCGCCCAAACCCTCAGGGGTTTCGGGAAAGGAAAGCACCTTTCACAATGATGAAAGGATCCAGCCGTGACCAAACGCACGTCTGCCAAGTACAAGATTGATCGCCGTATGGGCGAAAATATCTGGGGCCGTCCCAAGTCCCCCGTGAACCGCCGCGAGTATGGCCCGGGTCAGCATGGCCAGCGCCGTAAGGGCAAGCTCAGTGATTTCGGTCTGCAGCTGCGCGCCAAGCAGAAACTCAAGGGCTACTACGGGGACCTAACCGAGAAGCAGTTTCGCCGTATCTATGCCGAGGCCGAGCGGATCAAAGGCGACACCGGTGAAAACCTGATCGGCTTGCTCGAGCGGCGCTTGGATGCGGTTGTTTATCGTGCCAAATTCGTCCCCACGATCTTTGCTGCACGTCAGTTCGTGAACCATGGTCATGTGCTGGTGAACGGCAAACGGGTCAATATCCCCTCCTACCGCGTGAAAGAGGGTGACGTGATCGAGGTTCGCGAAAAGTCGAAGCAACTGGCAGTGGTGCTGGAAGCCGCTGGACTGGCCGAACGGGACGTACCCGACTACGTGGTGACGGATCATTCCAAGATGACAGCCGAGTTTACGCGCACACCGGGCCTGGGCGACGTGCCCTATCCGGTGATGATGGAGCCGAACCTGGTGGTCGAATTCTACGCGAAAAACTGATCCCACACGCCAGATCACAGGATTGTGCGCCGCCCCAAGGGGGCGGCGCTTTTGCGTTTAAGGACCCGATGCTACTGCTCATCGGGACATCGGATCTGAAACGGAACCACGGCATGAAGCGCTTCCTCATTCTCCTGATGACCCTGGCTTGGGCCGCGCTGCCGCAAACGGCGGCTGCCTGCGGGGCCGAAACGGACTGCTTGATTGGCGAGCGGACCTATCGCGTGCGTTTGCCAGAAGGGGCAGCGGACGGTGCCAAACTGGGGGCGATCATCATGGCGCATGGCTACCGTGGGACAGCGGCGGGGATCATGCGTAACCAGAATTTGGCGGCGCTGGCAGATGAGTTGGGTGTCGTTCTGGTGGCGACAAAATCGGCGAACGAGGATTGGGACATTCCAGGTGTTCCCAGCAATGTGGCCAGCACCGGCGCGGAAGAACTGGCTTATTACGACGCGGTTCTGGCCGCGATGCAAGATCGGCACAACGTCGACCCCGCGCGCATCATGATGACCGGCTTTTCGGCGGGTGGGATGATGGTTTGGACGCTGGCCTGCCATCGCAGCGGGTCGTTTGCCGGCTTTGCCCCGATCGCGGGTACCTTTTGGGACCCTGTCCCGGAAAGCTGTCAGGGGCCGGTTGCGAATATCGTGCATATTCATGGCGATGCGGATCCCACCGTCCCCCTTGAAGGGCGGCGGATCGCGCAGACCAGACAGGGCTCTGTGCCTCAAGCTGTGGAGATGTATCAGCGCTACGGTGGGTTCGGGCCCGCCCAACAAACACCCCGTGGACGCTTGCGGTGTGACATGCGCGAGAACCCGGCCGGTGCGATCTTGGACTTTTGTCTGTTCAGCGGTGGTCACAGTTTTACCGTCGACTTTGTGCGCAGCGCCTGGGGCCGCTTGGCCGCCGCCGGGTTGATCTAGGCCATTTGGTCGGTCCTACTTGCCGCTGCGCTAGAAGATAAAGAAATCGTCGGTTACGCCGCCGTCGCCGATCCCGATCAAATCGATCTGCGCTGTCCCGCCCTCGCCATCGGCAAAGGTTACAATGGCGCTGTCTGGCCCCGCGGCGATGTCCAGATCATCAAGGTCATCCACACTCGAATGCCTGGAAAAATCCACTTTGTCGCGGCCAACGCGAAAATCCCGGATCACATCTGAACCAGAGCCCTCGTCGAAAAAGAAAACATCTCGGCCCCAGCCACCGCTCAGGGTATCGTCGCCGCGTTGGCCGTGCAATTCGTCACTACCTCGCCCGCCACTGATCGTATCATTCCCACCGCGCCCATAGACAATGTCACCGCCGCCCCAGCTCACGACGGTGTTTGCTTTATCGCTCCCTAGGATGACGTCCCCGAATGCAGAACCTTTGACGTTTTCGATGGAGGTCAAACGGTCCCCGGCCGCGCCGTTATCGCTGTCCTTCACGCCCCTTAGATCCACCGAGATCTTGCGGTTTGCCGTTACGTAGGAGACCGTATCCCGTCCCTGGCCACCGTCCAACACATCCGCCCCAGCCCCGGCCACTAGGACATCGTCGCCGCCATTGCCGCGCAGGTTTGCCCCACCTGCGCTGGCATAGATCACCTCGTCGCGTTCTGAGCCGGATGCGGTCTTGAACACAACCGTATTTCCCAGGCCGTAGATATCGGTCTGCTGGTGCACCACTCGGCCGCCGTTGCTGACGATCTGCCAAACCTGGGGCGAGTCCCCATACTGCAAAATAGCGCTATCGACCGTGATCATATTGTCCAAATCCGGTCCACCGTGAAAGTTGATGTCGCGATTGGTACTGTCGATTTGCACGGTATTACCGGTCTCGGCATTCCAGGACGAGAACAAGACCGCGTGGCGCACATCAAAGATATCCAGATTGGTGAAACTGCTGTTTGAGGTTTCGTAGATATCGACCCCATAACCGTGGCCGCCAACCCCTTTGTTGAAACTCCCGTCCACCGCCAAATTATCCGCTGCAAGGTTGATCGAGTTGCGAAAGGCAAAACCCTGAGCAGGGGCGTTGGTGACGCTAATGTTCTCAACCGTCGCACCGGTGCTGCCCTCAACATAGACGGCGGCTTTGCCAGGCCGCTTGCCGGATAAGAATCCCCCTTGCGTGTTGCTAAAGTCATTCGCATCGGGGGTGATTACGGCACCGGTCTTTGGGTCGAAAATCTCGAAAGTGATGCTGAGATCGGAGAGCGAGACGTCGCGGCGGACATCGGTCAACTCGACCATCTCGATCTGCGTCTCGTTCGGGTTCATTGCATAGGGAATGGGGTCGGCCAGGGAGACCGTGCCGCTTTTGCTGTCGACCTCGACAATGGTCGAGGTAAACTCGCGAAAATACCGGTTAAGGGCCGTTTCACGACAATCGGTGCCCGGGGCGCAGCCGCCAATCTCGTCCAGATAGGCGTTTGTGTTTTGCTGTTGGATGTGGATCACATCGCCAACTGCCAAAGTGCCGTCCGCCAGGTTACCGGTGTCGGAGATTTTGATCTTCGTCTGTCCTGCAGAGATGGCTTGGATCACCTCGCCCCTGTCGGCTTTGCGCACGTAATTCGAGGTTTCCTTGAAGCCCAAAATCTCAAACCCGCTCGCACCCTCGCTGGTGTCTACCCGACCGTCGCCATTGTCGTCAAAGCGGAATTTGATCTGGGTCTGCGCCTCACCCGCGCCTTTGACCGTGATGTCATCGCGGCGGATGACGATGGTCTCGTCAAACACATGCGCACCGGCAGAGAATTCGACTATGTCGCCACTGGCCGCGTTTTCTATGATCGCATTAACCTTGTCCGCCTTCGTACCGACCGAGATGATCGTCTTCGCCATTGTAATTTGTCCCACACCTTTGTTTCAGCGCAAGCTAGTGGAGTTCCTTACGCAGATTCAATCGATTGGGGCGAGCGCGATCTCCATCGGCGGAGGTTGGCTTTCGCGCTGCAACGATATGCGGTGGCTGACCGAAGGTCTGGCGTTGTCGCTGGACAACAAAAAGCGCCGTACCCAATACGCGGGTGGCGGCGCCTTTCGTTCTCAGTTCGCGGACCGGCCCGCGGGTGTCAGCCTGTGCTGCGCACCCAGATCTCGACCCGGCGGTTCAACCGCTGGCCAGGAATGTCGTCGTTGCATCCGACAGGGCTCAATTCGCCGTAGCCCTTTAGCAAAACGTTCTTATTCGCCAGAACGCTGTCGCCTGCCAGATCGATCAATGCGTTCCGCACCTCTGCGGCGCGTTGTTCGGCCAGGGTGCGATTAGCGCCAAAACTTCCATCGGAATCAGTGAAACCCGCAAAGACAATCTCTGCCCCATCGGGCAAGTCATTGAGATAGGTTTGCAGCCGTCTGAGATCCCGTTGCGAGGCATTGTCCAATTCACTGGATCCCGTCCGGAAGCGGAAAGTTGTCGACAGCCGCTCATGCGCAATCATGTCCAGAAGCATCTCACGCATCAGGTTCTGTTCCGAGGGGCTGACTGTCTGCTCGATCTGCTCCCGAACGATATCGGTCAAAGGGTCCAATGAACGATGCGACACACTAAAGTCCAGAAAGCCCGATTTGCGCACATACGGATCTGCCTCGGGCGATGTTGCAAAGCGGACCAACCCTCTGGCGTGGCCGGGGATCTCACCATCCGCAGTGTAGAGATAAAGGTTGCGCTGTAACGGGTATTCGCCCGTTTTCGCTGAAAATGCATCTGGCGTTGATACGACACCGCATTCCGAAATCAACGACAAGGGCTTGGTATCTTGCTGATTGGCGAAGGCGACATAGCCAATCGCGCCAGGGTCGGCCAAGACCGCATCGGCGATGGCCTGATTTCCGGGCATCACTTGGGCATTCGGCGACAGGAGCATCCCCCGAGGCGCCAGAAAATGGTCTTCGATGGTGCCATAGGTTCCACTATCGGCATCGCGCGTATAAACCGTCACCGGTTGGTTCGGCCCGCCCACGTCTGCCCAGTTTGTGATTTGCCCCGACAAAAGGGCGGCAACCTGAGCTTCGGCCAAAGCCTCAACAGGATTTTCGTGGTTCACCACGACCAACAGCCCGTCGACGCCGATGCTGTGTTCCTGCGTGAAATTCTGCAAATCGCCCAGCCCGGCGCTGAGCGCTTCTTCAACCTCGTTTGCGCGCACCGCGCGTGAGGACATCGCGATATCCGCCTCGCCTTTGATGAGCGCCCTAAAACCGGTGGATGACCCGCGTTCCTCGAGCATGGCTCGGAACACGGTATCGCCGCGACCGTCCTCAGCCAGCGCTGCGAGTTCGAATTGCCGGTCCTCGGCCCCGTCGGTCTTGCGGACTGCGGCGCCGATCGTCTCGACATAACCTTTGACAAGCAGCGGCATAAGTTCGGCGCCGACGGTGTCGGATCCGGCAATGCGAAAATCCACATCTGCCACAGTTGTTACCGGGCAATCTGTGCCCTCGCAGGTGACCAGGTTCGACCTGACCCTAAACGGCCCCAGATTGGTCTCGATCGTGTAAACACCATCAACAAACCCGGTGAGATCCCCCACCAAATTCAGGCTACCGTTTGGTGCCTTTAAGGTGATGGGCTCCGCGTGGGCAGCTGTTGAGAGGGTTGCAAGGATCGTCGCAGCAAATAGAGTTCTATAGGGATTATTCATCGCGGGGCAGCTCCTGTTTGTCTCCCAAATCGGTGCGGCAAGCCACTACGCCACGCCGATTAAGATCGAAGATCCCATCGGACGCGCGGCGTATTAACATACCGTTAAAGATACGCGGATCCGGTTTTCTGAGACAATAAGTTGAGCAAATCAGGCATTCCTGGCTGCGAATCTCTCCTCGCATCCGCACTCCAAAACGCGTAGAGGATCCGCATGGCCCCCCTGCGCAACACGATCATCCCCTTAGCGGAGACCAACGGATGGCCCCTTTGGCGCGGCCCTATTGGTTTGTTGATCCTGTTCGCCTTCGGCATGCCACTGGCCTTTGCGACCTGGGTGGTCGCGATCCAAAATTTTGTGGTTGAAGTCGCGGCGTTTGACGGTGCGGACTGGGGGTGGATGCAAACGGTGCGCGAGATCCCGGGGTTCCTGGCGATCGGCGTGATCATGGTCATCGCCTATATACGCGAGCAAACCTTGGCGCTGCTCTCCCTCGTCATGCTGGGGGCGGCCGTGGCGGTGGTTGCTTTTCTGCCCAGTTTCACTGGGTTGTTGTTGACCACGGTCATCTCGTCCATCGGGTTTCACTACTACGAGACAGTCAACCAGTCGCTGCAACTGCAGTGGATCGAACGCCGACGGGCGCCCCAAGTATTGGGATGGCTACTGGCTGTGGGGTCGGGCGCCTCGTTGCTGGCCTATGGCGCATTGGTGCTGACCTGGAAAGCGTTCAATCTGAGTTACGAGTTTGTGTTTTTCACCGCTGGGACGGCGACGGTGCTGATCGCGCTTGTCGCTTGGCTGATGTACCCCCAATTCGAAGCGCCCGAGCCGCAGGTCAAAAAGATGATCCTGCGCCGTCGGTACTGGCTGTATTATGCACTGCAATTCATGTCGGGCGCGCGGCGGCAGATCTTTGTGGTGTTTGCGGCCTTCATGATGGTTGAGCGCTTTGGGTTCGAAGTGCACGAGGTGACGGCGCTGTTCCTGATCAACTATGTCGCTAATATGATCTTTGGCCCACTGATCGGGGGCGCGGTGGGCCGCTGGGGCGAGCGGCGGGCGCTGATGTTCGAATATGTCGGTTTGACCCTAGTGTTCCTGGCCTATGGCGGGATCTATTATTTTGGCTGGGGGGTTGTCCTGGCCGCCGCACTGTACGTGATCGATCATTTGTTTTTCGCGATGGCGCTGGCGATCAAGACCTATTTCCAAAAGATCGCCGACCCGCAAGACATTGCCCCCACGGCGGCGGTCGCCTTTACCATCAATCACATCGCGGCGGTGTTTCTGCCCGCGCTGCTGGGCTATGTCTGGCTGGTCAATCCGGGCGCGGTCTTTGCCCTGGCCGCCGCGATGGCGGTCGTCTCGCTGGGCTTGGCGATGCTGATCCCCCGACATCCCGGGCCAGGGCACGAGACCGTGTTTAACATCCGATTGACCGCACCGGCCGAGTAAGGGCTTGGACAGCGACCGTGGGGCACCTAGGTATGGGGCAGACGCCTCAGGAGGGAAGCTATGTTATTTGGACTGGGCAAAGAGGCTGAGATACCAACCGCTGAAGCGGCACTGCCAGGGCGCCCGACGGCGATCCCGACGGCTGAGACGCATTTCGTGAACGGGCGCCCGCTGAAAGGTCTGTATCCGGACGGAACCGAGTTGGTTCAGATCGGCATGGGTTGTTTTTGGGGCGTCGAGCGGATGTTTTGGAACCTGCCCGGCGTTTGGGTCACGGCGGTTGGGTATGCCGCAGGGCACACCCCGAACCCAACCTACCAGGAGGTTTGCAGCGGTCAAACCGGCCACAACGAGGTTGTGCTGGTCGCTTATGACCCCGCGCAAGCCAGCTTTGACGCCCTTCTAAAAGTGTTTTGGGAAGGGCACGATCCGACCCAAGGCATGCGCCAGGGCAATGACCGCGGCACACAATACCGCTCAGGCATCTACTGGACGACCGAAGCACAGCGCGCGGCGGCCGAGGCATCCAAACTCGACTACCAGGCGCGCTTGTCGGCGGCGGGTTATGGCCCGATCACGACCGAGATACTAAAGGCGCAACCTTTCTATTTCGCCGAAGACTACCACCAACAATATCTGGCCAAGAACCCGAGCGGCTATTGTGGTATTGGCGGCACCGGGGTGAGTTGCCCCATCGGCACCCACGCTTGACCTTGGTGCTCAAGCGGTCTTAAGCCGAGGCACTTGAAACCGGAGTGCCTCGAATGCCGACTTGGACCGCCCTGACCACGCTGCCTGATGCCAAGGCCGCCGAACGCCTGGGCGAGACCCTCGAAGCGCTGGATCCTGTGCCCACGGGCGTAGGGGTTTTCGAGGTCGAAGACGGTTCGGGTCTGTTTGAGGTTGGCGCCTATTTCACCGAAAAGCCCGACATCGCGGCCCTGGATCTGCTGGCCATGATCCACGGCGCGCGGCCTTTCGCGGTCAGCAAGTTAGAGGATCGAGACTGGGTTGCGCAGGTTCGTCGCGAACTCACCCCCGTTCATGCCGGGCGTTTCATCGTCCATGGCGGGCATGACCGGGACATCATTCCGATCCACAAAAAAGGCCTCGAGATCGAGGCTGCGATGGCTTTTGGTACCGGTCATCACGCGACGACGCGCGGTTGTTTGCTGGCGCTCGATTGGTTGGTGCAGCGGGCATTGGTCTCGGCGAAGACCGCGGACATTGGGTGTGGCACGGGCGTTCTTGCCATGGCCGCGCGACGGATCTGGGGGCAACGGGTGATCGCGTCGGACATCGACCCGGTTGCGGTAGCGACGGCCCGCGCCAATATGCGGGCAAATCACATCGGCGCTGCCGTCCCGGTTGTTTGCGCGGCGGGTTTTCGGGCGCCCGAGATCGCGGCGGCGGCCCCTTTTGACTTGATCTTTGCGAATATCCTGGCGCGCCCGCTGTGCGGCTTGGCCCCCGACATGACCCGCCATACGCGTCCGGGAAGCGTGGTGATCCTCTCAGGGATCCTGGCGCGGCAGGCCAACCGGGTCGAAGGGGTCTATGCGGGTCACGGTTTTCAGCGCTTGAAGCGTATCCCCCTGGATGGTTGGGTCACGCTCATGCTTCGCCGACATTGATCCCGCCTGGGCATCCGGCGCCTGCCGCGAGGCAAGGCGCCGGAGCGTCCTCAGCGCCGCGCTGACACCTGGACCGAAACCTCCTCGATCCAACCGCGTGACAGACCTATGTCGTGCAACTGTTGATCGGTTAACTGTCGCAGGGTCGCATCGGTCTGGCGTGCGATCTTCCAACGTTGCAGCGTCTCGATCGTGTCATTGACCAGGCGGATCAGACGAAAGACGGTGATGGCCCCAAAGGGCGCGGGGCGGGGGGTGTCATGAAGGGCCATTATGACGTCTCCTATGCTCGTGTTGCGATACGAACCGCGACGGTCCAGAAAGCGCCCCTAAACCCCCGGATAGCCGATCACAAATGCTCGTTTTGCATGGCTGGCTTGCAAATGCCGCATACCGGTCAAGGGGTTAACCGAAAGTGTCGCAGGTCTTTCATTCGCTGTCGTTTTCTACCCGATTTCCTTTCGCTTTTCTTATGTTCGCGTTTCGTGCTAGGGACAATTTTAACAACAATAATAGCGGAAAGAGGCCACCGATGCGTGTGATCGGGATCGACCCTGGGCTGCGGCGCACCGGTTGGGGTGTCGTAGATGTGACCGGCAATCGGATGACCCATGTCGCGAACGGGGTCTGCGCCTCGGAAGGGGCGATTTTGGCTGAGCGACTGCTCAGCTTGCATGTGGCGTTGACCGATGTGTTGCTGCGCTACGCGCCTGATCAGGCGGCGGTCGAGCAGACTTTCGTGAACAAGGACGCTGTGGGCACGCTGAAGTTAGGGCAGGCGCGGGGCGTGATCCTGTTGGTGCCAGCGCAAGCCGGATTGCCGGTGGCCGAATACGCGCCGAACGCGGTCAAAAAGGTGGTCGTCGGCGTGGGTCATGCGGACAAAACGCAGGTCGAGCATATGGTGCGCCTGCAGTTGCCGGGGGTCGAGATTTCTGGCGCCGATGCCTCCGACGCCCTGGCCATTGCCTTGTGCCACGCGCATCACGCCAAATTCAGTGGCAAGCTCGAGGCTGCCTTGGCCAAGGCGGGCGCATGATAGGTAAGATCAGCGGGCGGCTTGAGCTGCGGGGGCCGGATCATGTGCTGATCGACACTGGCGGGGTGGGATATATCGTCTATTGTTCGGACCGGACCTTGGCCGCGCTGCCAAGTGTCGGCGAGGCCGTGGCCCTTTATACCGAGCTGTTAGTGCGCGAGGACCTGCTGCAACTCTTCGGCTTTCTCACCCTGGCCGAGAAAGAATGGCACCGGTTGCTGACCTCGGTTCAGGGTATTGGTGCCAAAGTCGCGATGGCGATTTTGGGCACTCTGGGGCCAGACGGCGTAGGGCGTGCGATCAGCCTGGGCGATGTCGCGGCGGTCAAGGCGGCCCCTGGCGTGGGTCCGAAAACAGCGCAGCGGGTGATTTTGGAACTCAAGGATAAAGCGCCCGCGGTGATGGCGCTTGGTGCGCATGGGGCAGCCCCGGTGATGGCGGGATCTGTGCCCGACGTGTCCTTGATCGATCCTGCGCCCCAAGCGGCCCCGCCCGCACCCCCACCAGCGGCGGCCAACGACCGCGCTGATGCCCTTTCAGCGCTGACCAACCTGGGCTACGCCCATGGCGAGGCGGCCACCGCGATCGCCCAGGCCGAGGCCGAAGCGGAGGGGGGCGAGATCACCAGTGCCGCGCTGATCCGCGCTGCCTTGCGCAAGTTAGCCCCGAAAGGTTGAGATGAGCGAGCCCGACCCCACCCTGCGCCCCGGCGAGCAGCCCGAGGATGCCGACCACGCGCTGCGCCCGCAAAGCTTGGAGACCTTTGTTGGCCAGGCAGCGGCGCGGGCCAATCTGGCGGTTTTTATCGAAAGTGCGCGCCGTCGGGGCGAAGCGATGGACCATGCGTTGTTCTATGGCCCGCCGGGTCTTGGTAAAACGACATTGGCGCAGATCATGGCCCGTGAACTTGGCGTCAGCTTCCGCATGACATCTGGTCCGGTGCTGGCCAAGGCGGGCGATTTGGCGGCCATCCTGACCAACCTCGAAGCGCGCGACGTCTTGTTCATCGACGAGATCCACCGTCTGAACCCGGCCGTCGAAGAAGTGCTGTACCCGGCGATGGAGGATTATGCCCTCGACCTGGTTATAGGTGAGGGGCCTGCCGCGCGCACTGTCCGGATCGAGTTGCCGCCCTTCACCTTGGTCGGCGCGACCACCCGCCTGGGCCTGCTGACCACGCCGCTGCGCGACCGCTTTGGTATCCCGACCCGCTTAGAATTCTACACCGTCCCCGAATTGGTCAGCATCGTCACCCGTGCCGCCCGCCTGCTGAAGGCTGAGGCAACGCCCGACGGCGCGCTCGAGATCGCCCAGCGTGCCCGTGGGACCCCGCGTATTGCAGGCCGCTTGCTGCGCCGTGTTGTTGATTTCGCGGTGGTCGAGGGTGACGGGCGTGTGACCCAGGCGATCGCTGACATGGCGCTCACCCGCCTTGGCGTGGATAATCTGGGCCTGGACGGTGCGGACCTGCGCTATCTTGGTCTGTTGGCCGAGCACTACGGTGGTGGTCCTGTGGGGGTCGAGACCATCGCCGCCGCGCTGAGCGAAGCGCGCGATGCCCTTGAGGAGGTCATCGAGCCGTTCCTGCTGCAGCAAGGCCTGCTGCAGCGCACCCCGCGCGGGCGGCAATTGGGTGCGCGCGCTTGGACGCATTTGGGCCTCGAGACACCGGGGCCCACAAACACAGGGGATCTGTTCGACGAATGAGGCGCCTAACTCTTTTGCTTTTTTGGCTGATCGCAACAACCGCCATCGCGCAACCAGAACTTGGCCGGTTTTCCCAAGCAGATACACGCTATGGCCGGGTCCAGGTGCGCGCGCTCTCGCAATTCGAAAAAAGCGTCTTCTTCAACGGACAGAATGTCGCTCAGGTCACGAACCGCTTCATCGATATTCTGGGCGCCTTCCGCGCCCAAGGCGCCCCTTACGACTGGGTGATTCTGTCCACGGCCAGCGGTGGCAATGGTTGCGAAGCGGAATTGGTGATCTTGGGCGTTTCCGCCAGCGGGCTGACGCTGACGCCACCGTTCGGCAATTGCACTGATACCATCACGGAATTGCGCGTGTTTGCCGATGGGATCGAGATTGATGTCCCCAGCAATGATCTGTTCAACGACACCCATCGTTATCGGTTCGATGGACAGAACTTCACCGTCGCCGACCTGCCGCGGGCTGCGGCCACGGGCGGGGCGGCGGAACCTGCATCCCGCTGGATCGGCGATCACCCCGCATTCTTGCTGCGCAACCCGGAAGAACAAGCGCGCTTTCTTCGGATCATGACGCGCAGCGATTTTGAGGAGTTTTACCTGCGCATGACCGGTCCGGGCGCGATGATCCAGGACGGCGATTGGGTCGTGGGGACCGCTTGCCAAAGACATCAATGCAACAGCGATTACGCAGCTTTGGCGATCCGGTTGTCAGATGGCAAGCGCATCGCGGGCTACGTCAGCAACACTTTCGCGGCGCACTTCTTTGGTGGCACCTATGCCGACATGCCCCCAACCGCGCAACAGCGCCTAGCCTGTGTCTTTGCCGCCGACCCTCTGTCATGCAATTGACCCCCGAGACGGTTGAGGCGCTGTTTACCCGCGCGGATGGCAGCTTTCACTTCGCGCGCTGGGGCAGACCTTTGGCGCCAGTGGTGTTTGGGACGGATGATGCGACGCTGACGATCCTTAAAGATGCGATCCGGTCGGTCGCGGGGCTGGGGGACCTGGCACTCGTCGACGCGGACCCTGAGTTTGGCGCGAATGTGCTGATCTTCTTCGTCGAGCAGTGGTCCGAATTGGCCGAGGTCCCCAATCTCAACCGCTTGTTCCCGGAATTCGACGCGCTGCTTGACCGTCTGGACCAGGCGGGCGCCAATCAGTACCGCAGCTTTCGCTTCGACACGGATGGTGCCATAAGCCTGTGCCTGATCTTGTTGCGGATGGACGAGAGCTTAAGTGCGGTCCCCGCCCAAACTCTGGGCACCGTGCAAATGGTGCAAAGCATGCTGCTGTGGTCGGATATGGCGTTCCGCACCGAAAGCCCCGTGGGCGTGGTGAACCAAGACGGCCAAACCCTCCCCCGCCCTGATATCGCCGCGCTGATCCGTGCTGCCTATGACAGGCTATTGCCTGCCAGCAGCCGCCAAGTTAGTCACGCTCATCGACTGGCGGCCCGGGCCAATCTGCTGTTGGGGGAACTGAACGATGACCGAGGGTGAGGCCTTTGTATCCACATTTCGGGTCTACTACGAAGACACCGATATGGCCGGGATCGTCTATTACGCGAACTACCTGAAATTCCTTGAACGCGGGCGGTCGGATGTGGTGCGTGCGGTGGGCATCGATCAGATGGAGATGCGCGATGGCCGGGACCTGGTTTTTGCGGTGGCCCGGATCGAGATCGACTATCATGCGCCAGCGCGATTTGGCGATGTGCTCAAAGTTTGCACAGAAACGTCGCGCGTGGGCGGTGCGACGTTGGAAATGCCGCAGAGAATTTACGTGGGGGAACGGCTGATCATCAGCGCTTTTGTGCGCGTGGCCTGTATGAACACTGTCGGAAAAATACAGCGATTCCCGCGCGATATCCGCGAGGCTTTGACGAATAGGCAACAGGCGGTCGGCTGAAACTGGACAAGCCGCCCGATTTTCGACACAAACCTGCGGAACTAGGCTAAAGTTCGCCATAAGTTGGCAGTACGACCAACATGCCGAAGCAGACAGCAGAGCAGTAGACGATGGAAACGGAAGCACTTGGTGCGGCAAGCGAGTTGGATTTCTCGCTTTTGGCGCTATTTTTGCGGGCGACGATAACGGTCAAGATCGTGATGATCATGCTGAGCGTAGCCTCGGTTTGGTCTTGGGCCATTATCATTCAAAAACACCTTAATTTTCGGTCGGCGCGTGCGATGACCACCGATTTCGAGGATGCGTTTTGGTCCGGAAAGCCTTTGGATGAGGTGTATTTAGATATCGAGGAAGACCCCAATCCAGGGGCCGAGTCGATTTTTGTCGCAGGCATGCGCGAATGGCGGAAGTCGCATTTGAACGATGGTGCGCTGATCGCCGGGGCACAGGCCCGGATCGAGCGGGCGATGAATGTCGCCATCGCACGCGAGCAAGACGATGTGATGGCGGGGCTGGGTGTGTTGGCGACGGTCGGCGCGATCTCGCCTTTTGTTGGGCTTTTTGGAACGGTTTGGGGGATCAAACACTCGTTCGAGGAGATCGCGATCCAGCAAAGTACGAACCTGGCCGTTGTGGCACCGGGAATTGCGGAGGCGCTGTTGGCCACGGCTCTGGGCCTTTTGGCGGCGATCCCCGCGGTCGTATTCTACAACAAACTCTCAAATGACGCGGACAAGGTAACCGCCCGCTATGATGCGTTCGCGGACGAGTTTTCGGTGATTTTGTCCCGTCAGCTTGAACAGTTCGAGGGTTGAAAGATGGGCGCAAGTACCCCTCAACGCGCGCGCGTCAGCGGCCGGGGGCGACATCGCAGCAAAGCGGTGCCGATGGCCGAGATCAACGTCACGCCGTTTGTGGATGTGATGTTGGTTCTTCTGATTATCTTCATGGTGGCGGCCCCTTTGTTGACGGTCGGTGTGCCGATTAACCTGCCTGAAACCGCCGCGACACCTTTGGCGCAAGAGGATGAGGAGCCGCTGAGCATCGCGCTGGCCGCCGACGGAACCGTCACCCTGCAAAGCGATACGGTTGTGCGCAGCGAGCTTGTGACCCGTCTGACGGCAGTGGCGGGTGAGCGGCGGGGTAGCAAAGTTTTCCTACGGGCTGATGGCAGTGTACCCTATGGTGAGATCATGGAGGTCATGGGCGCGTTAAACGCTGCGGGCTTTCGCAACATCGGTTTGGTTACGGAGGGCGGCGGGCCCACCCTGACCGACGGAACGGAGTAACCCTCGCCGGGGTGTCATGCGGTTCGGACTTGGCATATCAATTGGGGCTCATGCGCTGTTCGCGATCATCGCGATCGTCGGGCTGCCCGGTGACGAGGAGGAGCGCGACCTGAGCCGGGTCACAACCGTCTCGATCGAGACTGCGCCGGGTCCGGTCGCTCAAGAACCCACCGCCCCCGAGGTCGCCCCTGAAATCCAGGAATTCGCGCTGGATACAATCGGGGCCCCCACCTTTGATCCCAATGCGCCGCCCCCGCCGCAAGATGACTTTGCGCCCACCGAAACGGTGCAAGACAATGTCGAGGACCCGTCCGAACAAGATGCCGAGGCGGATCTGACGGCGGTTACCACGCGGGTGATCGAGCCCGACGTCGTGGTCGAGGTGAATGACCTGGAAGAGGCTGAGAGCGAGCCTGCCGCCCCAGCGCTCAGCCTGCCGGGGGGCGGAGCGGATGCCTTCAGCCAAACGCCGCGCGGGGCGACGCTGGGTGCGCCGGCGGCCCCAAACTCGCCACGTATTTCCAGTCGGCCCGCGCCGCCCTCGCCACCTAAACCGCCCAAGCCAGAGGCAGCGCCCGAGACGACGCCTGACGAGACGGCGACCGAAACCCCAGTTGAGACCGCCGAGGAGACGCCAACTGAGGCCGAAAATCGCCCTACCGCCGAAGCGGACAGCGGGGCCGACGATGGCTTCCCGCTGAAAAAGGCGTCTTCGCCACGGGTGCGTCCGCGGAATTTCGAGCAGCAATTGGCGGAGGCCAAAGCGCAGGCAGATGCGGAACGCCAGGCCGAGGTTGATAGGGAAGCGGAGCGTCAGGCCGAGTTGGAGGCCGAGAAGCGCCGCAAAGAAGAGGAAGAGCTTGAGCGCCAGGCGGCGGATATCGCCGCCGCGCTTGCCGCAGCGATTGAGGATACCCCTGCATCAACAACGGCGGAAACGTCAACGGCCGCAACCGCGCCCAATGCTGGACCTCCCCTGACACCAGGTGAGATCGACGGGTTGAAAGTGCAGGTAGGGCAATGTTGGCGCGTACCGGATGGCGTCGAAAACGCCGAGGATCTGCGGGTGGTGCTGGCAATAGATCTGGACCCGGATGGGCGCGTCGTCGGTGAACCGCGGCTTATTGAACCCGCCAATGCTGACCGCCCCGAAATCCGTGCCGCTTTCGAGACCGCACGTCGTGCCATTCTACGCTGCGGCGGTGCCGGTTTCACATTGCCGCGCGAGAAATACGAGCAGTGGAAAACCTTGGAGTTGGAGTTCGTACCCGAGGGGGTCTTAGCGCGATGGTAAGGTGTTCAGCTTGGGTGCCTGCAAAGGCGGTTCGCTGCGTGGTAAGGGGATGACGCGGTCGGGGCTTTGACCCGGCTGCAAAAAAGACAAACACTGAAAGCACCGACGACAGGTGCACAGGCTTGAGGGGCAAAGAGATGGCGGTTCTACACAGATGGGCGGCGGTATTCGTATTGGCTTTGGCCGCGATGACACCCGCGGCGGTCACGGCGCAGGGGTCCGGAAAACCGCTGCGGATCACAATCACTGATGGGGTGATCGAACCGCTGCCGATCTCGATCCCACCGTTCGTGCCGGACAGCCCAGATGCTGCCCAATTGGCCAATGATATCACGGCGGTGATTGCCGCGAACCTGACCGGCTCGGGGCTGTTTCGCGAAATCCCGCGCGCGGCTCACATCGGGCGGATCACCAATTTCAATCAGCCGGTCACCTATACCGATTGGTCGGCGATCAATTCGGACGCGCTGATTACCGGCTCGGCAGGCACAACCTCGGACGGGCGGATCGTGGTGAAGTTTCGTCTGCACGACGTCTTTGCGCAAAGCGAATTGGGCGCGGGGCAGCAGTTCGTGGGCACCCGCGATGACTGGCGGCGGATGGCGCATAAAGTGTCGGACCAGGTCTATGCGCGCCTGACCGGCGAAAGCGGGTATTTCGACAGCAAGCTGGTGTTTGTGTCCGAAAGCGGGGCTAAGAACGCGCGGCGCAAGCGGCTGGCGGTGATGGATCAAGATGGCGCGAATGTGCAGTATCTGACCGATGACAACAGCATCGTGATCTCGCCCCGCTGGTCGCCGGATAACAGTCAGATTGTTTACACTTCTTATGAAACCGGCACACCGACGGTGTTTGTCTTGAACACCGGAACCCTGCAAAAGCGGCCTTTGGCGGGGGTGCAGGGGTTCACCAGCGCGCCACGGTTCTCGCCGGACGGGCGCCGGGTGCTCTATGCGGCGGGACAGGGCGGCAATTCGGATATCTTCGTGTTGGATCTCGCCTCGGGGCGCAGCCAACAGTTGACCAATACCGCGGCAATCGAGACCGAACCCAGCTTCTCGCCCGACGGCAGCCAGATCGTTTTTGAAAGCGACCGCTCGGGCACACAGCAGATCTATGTGATGCCTGCGAACGGCGGCAACGCGCGCAAGGTCAGCCAGGGGAACGGGCGCTATGGCACCCCGGTGTGGTCGCCGCGCGGGGATTTGATCGCCTTTACCAAGATGCGCGCCGGACAGTTCCATATTGGCGTGATGCGCACCGATGGCTCGGGCGAGCGTGAGTTGACGAACAGCTTTCTGGATGAGGGTCCCACTTGGTCGCCGAATGGGCGGGTGATCTCGTTCTTTCGCGAGACCGCGGGGGAAAGCGGGGCGCGCACGCTTTACACCGTCGATTTGACCGGACGGGTGTTGCGCCCAGTGCGGACGCCCGAGTTTGCCTCGGACCCCAGTTGGTCGGCTTTATTACCGTAAACCCACCCGCAAAGGTGTTTTCGTGACCGAATTCGGCGCCCTGGGCAGTAGGCGCGGGCTAAATATTGTGGTAGAACCCGATTAAGCCCCATAGGAAAACGGGGCAAATCGAGGCTAATAAGGGTAGAGTGTCATGAAAGCTGGAGTGATCCTGTTATGCGCCGCCGTGGCGTTAAGCGCCTGTTCACGCGGCGAAAATGCAGATGATTTGTTCGATCAGAACATTGGTGGCCCCGGGGCGGGCGGGATTGATCCGGCGGCCGGTTTCGGCACGGTGATCGGGCCTGATGGACAGCCGATCGAAGTGAGTTCCATCGAATATTTCAATCAGGTGATCGGCGACCGTGTGCTGTTCCCGGTGGATCAAAGCACGCTAACGGCCGAGGCGTCGTCGATCCTGGACCAACAAGCCACTTGGCTGCTGGCCCGCCCGAACGCGCAGATCTTGATCGAAGGCCACGCTGACGAGCAAGGCACGCGCGAGTACAACATTCGCCTGTCTGCCCGTCGCGCCAGTGCCGTGCGGGATTATTTGGTCACCAAAGGCATTCCCGACGGACGCCTCTCGACCGTGCCATTTGGCAAGGAACGCCCCGAGGCTGTCTGTTCGAACGAGTCTTGCTGGTCCCGGAACCGTCGGGCCGTGACCGTTGTCACTGGGGGCCTGGGGGCCTAAGTTGGCACTGCGATATGGCGCGGAGGGTGTGAAGATGGGCAAGCTGTGGCAATGTTTGGTTTTGGTCGGCTGGGTGGTTTGTGTACCACCGGTGATGGCGCAGACACAGCCAGATCCCGAGGCGCTGGCGACCATTCGGGCCGAGATCGACGCTTTGGCGACGGATATCAACGGCTTGCGGGGCGAATTGCTGGCGCCCGACCCACAGACCACCGGTATTGTAAATCCTGCGCCACTGCGGGCGCGGGTCGATCAAACCGCGCTTGAGGTGCAGCGCCTGCAAGCGGCGATCGAAGCCCTGACCGTGCGGATCGAGCAGGTCGTAGCCGATGGGACCAACCGCATCGGTGATCTTGAGTTCCGGCTGCACGAATTGGAGGGTGGCGATTTCTCGACCTACAAAGATCCGCCGCCCTTGGGCGAGGGGGCCGGGGCCGCAGACACCAGCGAATTGGTGGCTTTGCGACCTAAATTGCGCAACGGCGTGTCTGTGACCGACGTGCGGCCAGCGGCGCAAGTTGGGCTGGATGCGGATTCTTTACCGCCTGCGGCGACCCCGGTGGCGCCTGAACCGCAGCTGGATATCGCGACCACAGCACCTGCACAGCAATTCGCACAAACTGAGCAGCAATCTTTTGACGCCGCTCTAGCCTTGCTGCAATCTGGCGACTTCGCTGCAGCGGATCAGGCTTTCGGCGCCTTTCTCGCAACATATCCTAACAGCACTTTGATCGGCGACGCCGCTTATTGGCGCGGCGGCGCACTGGCGGGCCTGGGCAATTGGAACGCGGCGGCACGATCTTATCTGGACAGCTTTTCCGGTGCCCCCCAAGGCCCCAAAGCCCCTGAGGCCCTGTTTCGCTTGGGCCAAAGCCTGGGGCGTTTGGGCCAGGTGAACGAGGCATGCTTGACCCTGGCCGAGGTGCCGCTGCGCTACCCAAATATGCCCACCGATTTGGCACAGCGCGCCGAAGCCGAGCGCCGGGCGCTCAGCTGCTCGTAACCCGATGACGACATTGGCGCCGTCCCAGGCGGTCGCCGCAGCCTTGGCCGAATGCCCTACTGGCCCCCTCGCGGTGGCTGTTTCGGGTGGTGGGGACTCGATGGCGCTGTTGCATTTGGCGGCGGGGCTCCGCGCGGGCTGCCACCTGGAGGCTGTCACAGTCGATCACGGATTGCGGTCGGATAGTGGGGCGGAGGCTGAATTTGTCGCTCAGCAGTGTGCCACGCTGAAGGTCCCGCATACCACCCTTCGTTGGGAGGGGTGGGACGGGTCGGGGAACATCCAACAAGAGGCACGCCGGGCGCGGCGCAAGTTGATCAGTACTTGGGCAAAATCCTTGGACGCCTCTCAGGTTATGCTTGGCCACACGGCCGAGGATCAGGCCGAAACGTTTCTTCTACGTCTGGCCCGTGGGTCCGGGGTCTATGGGTTGTCTGGGATGGCCGCGCGGGTGCAGGCGGAGGGCGTGACCTGGCTCAGGCCGCTGTTGCAATGCCACCGCGCGGATCTGCGCGAAATTTTGGCTGCAAAGGGCGTCCCTTGGATGGAGGATCCGAGCAATGAAAACACTCGTTTTGACCGCGTGCGTCTACGCCAGGCGATGCCGATGCTGGCGGACCTGGGGCTGACGGTCGATCGCTTGACCGATACCGCCCAAAACATGGACCGTGCTGCCCAGGTTGTGCGGGCCGAGGTGTCGCGCTTGGCGCGCCAAGCGGTTCTCGTTGATCCGGCGGGTCTCCTGACCCTGAACACAGCGCTTATAGCTCAGACCCAGGCCGAGTTGCGCCTGAGGCTTTTGTCGGGCTGCCTGCGATGGGTGTCATCTGCAGAATTTTCGCCGCGGCGCGAAGCCCTGGAAGCTCTTGCCGCCCGGGTTTGCGCGGGCTCAGAGGACCGGCAGACGCTGAGCGGGTGCCTGATCGATATCGGTCCAGAAACAACGATAATTACTCGCGAAGCGGCTCACGTCGGCCCCCCGGTTGCCGCAGGCCAGCTTTGGGACAGTCGCTGGACCACCGCTTGCGATATGGCAGATGTGACAGTCTCGGCCTTGGGCCCCGATGGACTGGCTGCGCTGAAGGATTGGCGTGCCAGTGGCCTGTCGCGCGAGACGTTGATGGGCCTGCCCGCGTTCTGGCGGGAAAAGCAACTGATCGCCGTACCCTTTGCAATGCCGCTCAAAGGCTGCCATGTTGCGTTGGCTGGCGGAACTGAGAGCTTTTTCAGTTCCTTAATGCCGCGTTGAAACATTGATAATATAGCTTATGTAGGTAAGCGTCACGGAACGGCCGCGCCCAATGCGCGCCCAGCAGGAGAAACCCGCGTGGGAAACTCGAAAAACATCGCATTTTGGGTGATTGTATTCGTCCTGATGCTGGCCCTGTTCAATGTGTTCAGCAATGGCGGCCCGACCAATGCGGGCGCGAATATCAGTTACTCTGAGTTTCTGAACAAAGTTGATTCTGGCGAGGTGTCCATCGTTCGCCTGGATGGCGAAAAGGTCGAGATCACAACAGCTGAGGGTAAGTTCCGCACGGTCCGCCCGCAAGGCGCCGATCCACTGCCGGAATTGCGCGCGGCGGATGTCGATATTCAAGTGGTGGCGCAGGAACAATCGGCCTTCATGGCGACACTGGGTCTGTGGCTGCCGTTCCTGTTGCTGATTGGCGTGTGGATTTTCTTCATGAACCGCATGCAAGGGGGCGGCAAAGGCGGCGCAATGGGCTTTGGAAAATCCAAGGCCAAGATGTTGACTGAGAAGTCGGGCAAAGTCACCTTTGATGATGTCGCCGGCATCGACGAGGCCAAGGAAGAATTGGAAGAGATCGTCGAGTTCCTGCGCGACCCGCAGAAATTCAGCCGTCTTGGCGGCAAGATCCCCAAGGGTGCTTTGCTGGTGGGTCCGCCGGGGACGGGTAAAACTTTGCTGGCGCGCGCGATCGCGGGCGAGGCAGGGGTGCCGTTTTTCACGATCTCGGGGTCGGATTTTGTCGAAATGTTTGTCGGCGTCGGTGCATCCCGTGTACGGGACATGTTTGAGCAAGCGAAGAAAAATGCGCCCTGTATCGTCTTCATCGACGAAATCGACGCCGTCGGTCGGCACCGTGGCGCCGGATACGGCGGCGGCAATGATGAGCGCGAGCAGACTTTGAACCAGTTGCTGGTCGAGATGGACGGGTTCGAGGCCAACGAAGGTGTGATCCTTCTGGCCGCGACCAACCGGCCCGATGTGCTGGACCCCGCGCTTCTGCGCCCGGGCCGCTTTGACCGGCAAGTGCAGGTGACCAATCCGGATATCAACGGGCGGAAGAAGATCTTGGAGGTGCATGCGCGCAAGGTTCCCCTGGGGCCCGACGTCGATATGCGGATCATCGCCCGTGGGACGCCTGGTTTCTCGGGTGCTGACCTGGCCAATCTGGTGAACGAATCGGCCCTTATGGCAGCGCGCACCGGCAAGCGGTTCGTCACGATGGAGGATTTCGAGAACGCCAAGGACAAGGTTATGATGGGCGCGGAGCGACGCTCGATGGTCATGACCGAAGATGAGCGCAAGCTGACGGCCTATCATGAGGCCGGGCATGCCGTCGTGGGGCTGAACGTACCGCAACACGACCCAATTCACAAAGCGACGATTATTCCACGCGGCCGTGCCCTGGGCCTGGTTCTCAGCTTGCCTGAACGGGACCAGTTGAGCGTCAGCTATCGCAAGTACAAGTCCAAGATCGCCATGGCGATGGGCGGGCGTGTGGCCGAAGAGTTGATCTTTGGCGCGGACAACGTGACCTCGGGCGCGTCATCGGACATCCAGCAGGTGACCCGGATTGCCCGGGCCATGGTGACACAGTTCGGCTTTGACGAGGAACTGGGCTATGTCGATTACGCCAACGAACAGCAAAGCTACTTGGGTAATTATGGCGGCGGCTCGAACCATTCCGGTATCACTCAGAAGCTGATCGACGACAAAGTGCGCAAGCTGGTTGACGAGGGTTACGAGACGGCCAAGCGGGTCCTGACAGACAAGGCTGATGATCTTGAACGCTTGGCGCAAGGCCTGCTCGAGTATGAGACGCTGACGGGGAGCGAGATCACAAAGGTGATCAACGGCGAACCGCTGAACCGCGGTTCGGATGACGATGCCCCCAGCGACAGCGGCACCCCAAGCGTGGCGGCCATTCCCAAGACTGTACGGCCCAAGCGCAAGTCGACCGATGACTCTGGGATGGAACCCGAACCCTCGGTCTGATGTGACGGCGGTGGTGGGCGCCCGATTATCACGTTGCGTCGTTGCTCCACCGGCCCGAGGCTGCAGCAGATAGGTGTTCGGTGGCGGGGTGGCTCATGACCGTTGAATGGTGTGCCGAACAGCACAATGCTAGCTGTTGCGTCGTTTTAGCCGCGCGACATAGGTTTATATAGTGGGGCCGTACTTAAATTTGAGACAGGCCAATTATGTCCATCCTTTCAAAGACGCATTTGACCGGCACGGTCACTTGGCTGGGCCGGGTCGCCGACCGTCAAGTAAGCCTTCGCTCGGACGCAGCACCTCAGCTGGAATTGGGGTTCGAGGGGGTGGTGGGTGAATATCACTCTGGTCTGACGCGGGCATCCTGCGCGCGTGTGCGCACCCAATATGCGGAAGGAACCCAAATCCGAAACACCCGACAATTGTCCATTGTCTCGGAGGAGGAGGTCGCCGCCACGGCCACCGCCATGGGGATCCCCGCCATCTTGCCACAATGGATCGGCGCCACGCTTGTGGTAAGTGGGATCCCAGAGTTCACGCTGATCCCCCCGTCCTCACGCCTCATTTGGCACGATGGCCCCAGCCTGGTCGTGGACATGGAGAACGCGCCATGCATCTTCCCAGCACGCGAGATCGACGTGCATCACCCCGGCGCGGGCAAATCCTATAAAACGGCCGCGAAGCAGCGGCGCGGTGTGACCGCCTGGGTCGAACGACCTGGCACGCTTGAGCTTGGCGCGCCGTTCACAATTCACGTCCCGCCACAGCGCATTTATCGCCATATCTGATACAAAGATTTCCCAACAGAAACCCGCGCGCGCCCGTATCGTCGAATTCGGTCCTCTTTCTGTCGGAAACCTCCTACCACCCGTGGCCCCCTATGCGCTTTAACAGCGCAAAGCGGCACGACCGCGCGAATTTTCAGGGAGCTTTCCGCCATGGCCTACAAGACCGACATTGAGATATCGCGTTTTGCGGTGAAGTTGCCGATTTTGGATGTTGGGGGTCGTTTGGGGATCCCTGGTGAGGCATTGGTGCCGTTTGGGCATGACAAGGCGAAGGTTTCGGAAGGGTTTATTGGGTCTCTTTC
>CALICM010000077.1 GCA_938049225.1 uncultured Paracoccaceae bacterium | reverse complement strand
TGTCAGCCCAGGGGAAATGGCAGAAACTGAACGGTGCCAACCGTATGCCCGAGATCATCCAAGGCATTGCATTCATCGACGGGATCAAACAAATTCAAACCGCCGCCTGATCACGCCGTCACCAACTTTTGGGCATAGCTCGGCGCGGCACGCGCTTCCGCTAGAGCGAAATTCGATAAATCTGAATCAAAATCGATTTCGCTCTAGTTCTCGATGTGATAGGTCAGTGCCGCCCACAGTGTCACCCAATGGGCGCCTGTGCTCTCTTTCAAGGCCGCGTTCGGCTCCATGATATGCACCGCGTTCACCATGAAATCGCCTGGCAGCCGGGGTAAGGTCACGATCCCGTCGGCATCGGTCACAAGCTTGATTTTCTCGATCGCCTCACCAAGCTTGTGAAACACAAACACTGGCACATCGGCGGCGACAGCCGTATCCTGCAATAGCACCTGTACGCGCATTTCGCCCGATCCGCTATAGGGATTGTCCAGCGCCAGCAGCTCATAGGGCATGCCCACGGCCACATCCGCCCCGGCGCCATCGCCCACCGCGACCAGCGCTTTGACGAAACGAAAATAGGCCTCGCGGATCTTCTCGGTCGGCAACCCTCTGGCGGCATGCGCGTCCAGGGCGGCATCCAACCGCTTGCCGCGCAGAAACGTCTCGAACTTCTCCATTCCGGGATAGGTCAGCGTGGATACGGGCGAGGCATGAAACAACACATTCAAACCCGGCCCTGCAGGGGCCACCTGAAAAGACGGTCGCGCCCCGCGCTCGCCCGTCACACCAGTGCGCACATCCCCCGCCGCCACACCGGACTGGCGGTAGGCCGCCTCGCTATAGCCGTATTCGATGCCCTCGAAATTCTCTCCATTAAACGTCCGCGCCTCGATCACCTGACCCTCGGCTACGCGATAGGCCTCGGGCTCGATCCAAAATTCATGCGCCCGGGCGCCGAGGACAGAGAACAGCAACATGACAGCAGCAAGACGGAGCATTGGCACAGACCCATTTTTCGGCGCGGGCCCCAACTGTCACAGAGGTGACCGCACAACACAAGTCAGGGGATTGCCCCCGCCCAGGTTTCGCCGCTACTTTGGTTGACCAGGAACCAAGGGGCAAAGATGACTGAATTGACAGACAAAGCCGTGATCGTGACCGGCGCCAGCCGTGGCATTGGGGCCGCCACCGCCCGGGTCTTTGCACGCGCGGGCGCACTTGTTTTGCTGGCCGCGCGCAGCGCGCAAGCCATCGACACCATCGCGTCCGAAATCCGCGCCGAGGGGGGCGAGGCTGCCGCCCAGGCCACCGATGTTGCACAATGGGATCACGTCCAAGCGCTGGTCGCGAAATGCCAAAACCTGTACGGGTCGGTCGACGTTCTGGTGAACAACGCCGGTGTGATCCAACCCATCGCCACCATCGCACAATCTGACCCCGAAGCTTGGGTGCGGGCAGGCGCCATCAACTACTTCGGCACCTATTATGGCCTGCGCGCGGCGCTGCCGGTGATGCAATCCCAGGGCGCGGGCGTGGTGGTGAACCTGTCATCGGGGGCGGCCACCAGTCCGCTTGAGGGGTGGAGCCACTATTGCTCGGCCAAAGCTGCCGCCGCCATGCTGACGCAATGCGCCCAGCGCGAAGCCCGCGCAGGCGTGCGCATCGTTGGCCTCAGCCCCGGAACGGTTGCCACCGACATGCAGGTGCAGATCAAAGCCTCGGGCATCAACCCGGTCAGCCAATTGGACCCCTCGGTTCACATCCCCGCAGAATGGGCGGCCAAGGCCATCGTCTGGCTGACCACACCCGAAGCGGCCGAATTCGCCGGCACAGACGTCTCGCTGCGCGACCCAGATATCCGCGCCCGTATCGGCCTTATGACATAGCCGCATTAGCAAAAACTTGGGGGAGGTCCTGTTGCAAGGGCATCATACCATGGCGCCCCTCCAAGTGAGAGGCTGAACCAATACCGTACCATTGAGTTCATAACGGGTCGCGCGGCGGGCCTAACAGGAACCGTTGTTTCGCCCGATCAACACCCCCCGCTTGTCGATGCAACCGGTGACCGCCGCCGAATGGACCCATATCTGCAAGCTGGGCGGCTGGGAGGGGAACTGACGCGGCATCGAATGCGCGGTGCGCCCGGATAGTGTTGAACGCGTCGGCGTTTGAGCTTCGAAAGGGTGAAGCCAAAAGCGTCTGGGCTTGTCTTCTCAGCCCGTTGGGAGCGGTTGTGGATTGAGTTTTCTGAGGTTCTGGGCGGTTGCTACGAGCTCGAACTGCTCATTTGCGCCTTTGGGTCCTCGCAGCCGCTTCATGCGCATACCGATGTATCGTTTCAGGTGGGCGAAGAGCTTTTCGATCTTCCGCCTCTGGATGAGGGAGATCATATAGGCGTCGGTTTTGCGGATATTGCGGACAATGTCCTGGGCAGCTTCATGCACGGACCGCAACAAGCGTCTCGCGGGGTCTCCCGGACAGCATTGCGATTTCAAGGGACATTCGCCGCAGTCGTGCTTGGAGGCGCGGTATCTGATGAAGCCGTCCTTACCGCCGTTGGGCTTTTGCGGTTTGGAGAAGTTCCGCCGATAGGTTTGCAGCACCTCATTTTACCCGGGCAGGTGTAACTGTCCGTGGCAGGGTCGTAGACAAAATCCTCGCGTGAGACGGTGCCGTCGGTTCGTTTCGATTTGTCCCAGACCGGAATGTGCGGGACGATGCCGCGTTCTTCGACCAGCCAGCCCAGCATCTCCGCCGATCCGTAGCCCATGTTGCCAACCAGTTTGTCGGACGTCATGTCGAAGCGGTCCACGATCCGGTCGATCATGCGGCATGCCGCAAAGGTCTCAGCGGTTCTGATGGAAACCGAAGGTTCCACATCGACAATGACCGCATTGTCCAAATCCACCATACCTGTGGTAGCGCCTCGCCAGAGCAGGTGAGCGCAGTCGAAGTTGAGAAGTTGCATTCCAAGATTGGGCAGTTGGCGGTGGAGCGGGATTTTTTTGGCCGAAGCCTCGCATCAGTAGCTCGGAACGCGAGGCAAAAAATGGTGAGCAAGGACCATAAGCTGAGCATTCGTCGGCAATGCGCGTTGCTGACATTGGCGTGATCCAATTTTTACTACGAGCCGAAGGGCGAGAGTGCCGAGAACCTGCGGTTTATGGAAATAATCGACAAGCAGTATTTGGAAATGCCATGGTACAGCTCGCGTCAAATGGCGCGTTACATGAAGCGCAACAAAGATCAAGGTCAGCATGGATGGCAAAGGCGCGTGGCGAGACAACCGCATGATCGAACGGCTCTGGCGATCCCTGAAGTATGAATGCGTCTATCTGAACGCCTTTAAGACCGGTTCAGAAATGCGAGCTGGGACCAGCAAATGGCGAGCTATGCCCAAAAGTTGGTGACGGCGTGATCAGGCGGCGGTTTGAATTTGTTTGATCCCGTCGATGAATGCAATGCCTTGGATGATCTCGGGCATACGGTTGGCACCGTTCAGTTTCTGCCATTTCCCCTGGGCTGA
>CALICM010000076.1 GCA_938049225.1 uncultured Paracoccaceae bacterium | reverse complement strand
GTCGCCTAGCAGATCCTCGGGCCGCTCAACGCCGCTAAGCAGATCGTCTAGTAATTCTTTGGAAATCGTCATTGTCGTCATGCTCCTTCGTTGGTGAAGCATGGGCCAATTTACTCATACACAGAAGGTCGGACACTCTCCAGATGATCGGCATCATAGGCCGCATCCATGATAACGTGCCCGACGCCATTCAAGTCTTCGATCAGCCCGCGCGCCTGCGGGCGTTTCCAGGGCTTCCGCGGCCCCACTGGGGCCACGGTCCCCTTTCATCGTCGCACTCTGCTACGAGGCCTGGAACAAGCTGATCGAGCAACCCGACCGCATCACATCCATCGGATGGCGCAACTGGACAAATGGGTTCTGATCAATGCGCTTTGGTATAAATCGCGACAGGTCCAAACGGTCCCGTTTCAAAGAGTGGCGCTCTCATCGAAGAGCTTCGCTTTGCTGGACAGATCAACCAACTCGGCAACTGATCGGATATGCATCTTCTCTAAGATGCGGGCGCGGTGGTGGTCTACTGTACGATGGCTGATCTCTAGCCGACGGGCGATCATCTTGCTGGATGCATCTGACGGGTTCGCGACCATCAGGCTGGCAATCTCTTTCTCGCGTTCCGTAAGACTGGCAAAATCATCGAGCGCCTGCGTTACCATCTGAAGTCGCTCGCGGCGTTTCTTATCGGTTTGCAAAGCTGACCTTATGCGCTCGTCCAGCGCATCCTGCCGAAAAGGCTTTTCGAGAAAGTCGATCGCACCGGATTTGATGGCTTGAACCGACTCTGCCACGCCGCCGTGGCCGGTAATGAAAATGATCGGAATAGCGTAGTTACGTCGCTTCAACTCTGCCTGCAACTCTAGCCCATTCATCCCTGGCATGCCATAGTCCAGCACAAGGCAGCCCGGCTGGTCTGGCGTATAGATGGTTAGAAATGCCATTGCAGAGCCAAATGCTTCGACGTTAAAGCCACGTTTTCGCAGGGCCCGTGACAGTGAACTGCGGATGTCTTGATCGTCATCCACGATAAAGACCTTCGGAGAGGTGTCGGTCATTGCGACACCTCTGCACCGAACGAACAGCAAAACCGGGTGTTGCCGCTGGTGGTTTCTTCGTGCCAAAGCTGTCCGCCATGCGCTTCCATTGTACGACGACTGATAGACAGCCCAAGCCCCATGCCACTCGCCTTTGTGGTCTCAAACTTAGCAAAGGGATCGAAGGTCGATGCGACACCTTTCCCGGTGTCCTCGACGCATAGACGCACAGCGCCATCGCCCTCATGACTCGTCAAAATAGTCACCTCGCGCATGTTGTCCCCCTTGGTCTCGGCGATGGATTCGATAGCATTGCGCAGCAGGTTCACTATGACCTGAGCGATCTGGACCCGCACCCCGGTAATTTTGGGAACATCCGCGACAGGCACTCGGATCTGCACACCGTTCTCACGAGCCTCTGCCATGACCAGACGTACGGTTTGATTGATCAACTCCATCAGGTCGATCACGCTTTTGGACGGCTCGTCCTTGCGGGCAAAGCCGCGAAGCGCCCTGACGATGTCACCTGCGCGATGCGCCTGGCCGTCCAACTCTGTCAGGATCTCTGTCAGATCAGCAGAAATCGTCGGATCTTCGGCGGCCGTTGAAAGAGCCGCATCGACATTTTGGGTAATAGCGGCAAGCGGTTGGTTGATCTCATGCGCAATGCCTGCGGCCATCTCGCCCAAGGTATTCAAACGGCTGTGGTGGGCTATTTCCGAGCTAAGCCTGCTGATCTCAGCATCCGCTTGCTTGACGTCGCTGATGTCATCAATGGTCAGGACTGTGTGCTGTGGCATGCCGGTCTCGGCGTAGATCATAATGGCATTCAACCTGACCCAAGCGATTGTGCCATCCCGGCGGACACAGGTTTTCTCAATAAGAAATTCGGCGTCTGAGCCGACCGCCTCTACCAAGGGCCGAACGTCGCTCTTCTCGTCAGGCGGACAGATATCGTGGATCGACAGGTTCAGCAGCTCCTCCGTGCTATATCCCGTAATTTCGCTGAGCCGTCGGTTAACTCTCAGGAAAGCCCCTGTAGCGGGCGCGATTTCCGCCATGCCCCGAGACGAGAGTTCGAAGGTTCGACCATACTCTTGTTCCGATTTCCGGCGACGCGCAACCTCGCGCATCATCGTCTCGTTTGCACTTTCAAGCTCACGGAAGGTCTTTGGGAAAGGCTTTTGAGGGGTGTAGTCGCCTTGTGCGATTTGCGTGGCCCGCAGTGCTAAGGCGCGGACGGGTTTGTGGATACGGCCAGCCAGCCCCAGCCCCAGCAACGCCGTCAAGGCTGCAACAGCTGCCGCGATCCCGATGTTGAGGGTACGGTTCGTCTTGATCGAGGCGATGAAGTCGTTTTCAGGCGCGTAGACCGCGATGGTCCAGGGCAAAGTGTCCCTGCCTATTGGTTTAATCGTCGAGACATAATCCGCACCCTGGTGTTCGAATGTTGATGTGACCTCACCATCGACGGCAACCTCGCCCGATGTCAGCAGACCCGCAAAGGCCGTGCGGGCAATTGGATCCATGATCTCGTCAATACTAAGGAAACGCAACGTTCCATCTTCATTTTTAGTTTTGATCAGATCAGGATCCGGATGTGCGATAACGTCGCCATTCCGGTTGAGGATCAGTGCCTTGCCAGAACCACCGATCTTGAGCTGGGACAGGAATTGAGAGATCGCGTCGATCTCGATGTCAACGCCGATGACACCAATAACGGCACCAGAGTTGTCGAAAACAGGCGAGGCAACGGTGATCCCGGGCTCTTCTGATGTGAAAAAGATGTAGGGATCTGTCCAGGTGAGCGTTTGCGCCTCCCGCGCACCACGATACCATGGGCGCTGCCGCGGGTCGTAGGTGTCGTCTGGGTCCGCACGGCGCTGGACCACATTGAACTTCTCGTCGCGCCATATCAACTCAGTCGATCTAGTGGCCAGGTCCCTGGTCACGATCTTGCTGCGAAACGGGCCGTGTTTGTCCGATTTCATTACATAAACGAAATTGCCGGCCTCATCACCGTAGAACACGCCTGCAAACTGCGGCGTGGTTTGAAGCTGCTGAAACAGCAGTTTCTCAAGCAAGCCGGGATTGTCGCTGGCGATGATCTGGTTCTGGGCAAGCCGGGTCGCCAGATCTGCCGCCCCCTGCGCAGGTTGCAGAAAACCGCGCGCATGCTCCATCGTGTTTGTCGCCACATCGCTCAACAAGTCCCGGGCATGCTGCAAAAGTGCCCGCTCAGAGGTAAAATACGACGACATCACGACCAGCAGAACCGCAAAGAACTGCAAGCCCGCCAAACAAACAGCAAGAACCAAACCCAGCGATAGTCTCATTCAGTGGCCCTATCTTTTGCTCCGTTTTCGGACCACTACGCGGCCCATCCGCTGCTGTCATCTCGGCGCAGGCCCTCGCCTCGACTGTCAGCATCGAGGGGATTAACTGTGTTACTACAAAGCCTGGCACCCAGTCCGGGCTGATGCAAGTGGCGTTACTCCTATGTTAGAAACCGTTGCGGACCCATAGGCAAAACTACCTAGGTAGTCGAACGGACTATCCTTTCACGCCCGTTTTCGAGACAACAGGTATCAGCGAACGGCGGCGCAGTGGGGGGCGCTGCCACAGTAACGAGTAATACGTTTCCAGGCCCACGCAATAATTTGTTACGAGTACATCCAGTGTGTTCGTGGCGCCTGGAAACTTTTTTGTACTATTAGCTGGACACGGGTTCGTCCCTGTTTTGTTGCGAAATTGCGATGTGACTGTTTATTTCCACTTATTGGAGATAAACCACCGGCTTCCAGCCGGTCAGCTTCAGCGTTTCTGGCGATGATCTCTCCTCCTGGGATCTGAAACCCGCGAATGCGGTAAGGTTTCAGATCCCAGGAGGAGAGATCATGCGCTCTTCATCATCCGCGCACACGCGATTTTACCACAGTGTCCACGTTGTTTGGGTCACAAAGTATCGCCACAAGGTGCTGCAAGGCGCGATGCGCGAACGGATCCGCGAGATCATCCGTCAGACCTGCGAGGAAATGGGCGTGCATATCGTTCGGGGTGTTCTGGCACGTGACCACGTCCACATGTTCCTGTCGATCCCGCCGAAACTGTCGCTGTCGGATGTCATGCAGCGGATCAAGGGACGGTCGTCGCGGCGCATCCAGATGGCGCTTCCCGAGCTGCGCAAGCGGTATTGGGG
>CALICM010000075.1 GCA_938049225.1 uncultured Paracoccaceae bacterium | reverse complement strand
CTTCGAGAAGGCTGGTAGGTGTGTCAGACAATGGGTGGACGCTCGAAATCAGTTCGCTATCCTATACCCAGAACGGTTCAATAAATGACCCGTCGAAACCGCATGGGCTAAGCCTCATACACAGAGTTTCGGATACTCCCGATTATCATCCACTTGAGCAATTTATGGTTTCAGTTATACGAAATGATTGCAAAAAGACCGAAACTCGGTTGGCAGATTTTTGGCGCTCTAACGGGGAAGAACGTGCCGCCTTTGCATGTTTTGTAGGGCTACGCGCAATCGCGCGATAGCCCCATAATTGCGCCAATTTGCGTAGCTCTTTCAGAGCGTCCGCTCGATCTCTTCCGTCTCAAAGATCTCGATGACGTCGTCTGCACGGATGTCTTCGTAGTTCTCAAAGGCCATGCCGCATTCTTGGCCGCCTTGCACCTCTTTGACCTCGTCCTTGAAGCGCTTGAGGGTTTTCAGCTTGCCCTCGTGGATCACCACGTTGTCGCGCAGCAGGCGCACTCCGGCCGAGCGGCGGGCCACACCTTCGGTAACCTCGCACCCGGCGACCTTACCCACGTTCGAGACCTTGAAGACCTCTTTAATCGTGGCATAGCCGATGAAGGTTTCCTTGATCTCGGCCGACAACAGTCCCGAGGCCGCCTGTTTGATGTCATCGACCAGATCGTAGATGATCGAGTAATAGCGGATCTCGACGCCCTTTTGGTTGGCACCCTCACGCGCTGGCGCGTTGGCCCGGACGTTAAAGCCGATGATCGGCGCGCCGCTGGCCTCGGCCAGGGTCACGTCGCTTTCGGTGATCGCGCCCACACCCGAGTGTAGCACGCGCACGCGCACCTCCTCGTTGCCAACCTTCTCCATCGCTTGAACAATCGCTTCCGCCGAGCCCTGAACGTCAGCTTTGACCACGATCGGCAGTTCAGTAACGGCTTCACTCTCTTTTTTCTGCGCCAGCAACTGGTCCAGCGTCGTCGCGGCACCCGCCGCGGCGCGCTTGTCCTTGGCGGCCTGCGCCCGGTAATCCGCGATCTCGCGCGCTTTGGCCTCGTCAGGGACAACGTTCAAAACATCGCCCGCCTCGGGCGTGCCGTTCAGACCCAGAACCTCGACCGGGACAGACGGACCAGCCTCTTCGACCCGGTCGCCCTGGTCGTTGATCAGCGCGCGGACCTTGCCCCATTGCTCGCCCACGACGAAGATATCGCCGCGCTTCAGCGTGCCTTTTTGCACCAGAACCGTGGCAACGGGACCGCGACCGACGTCCAACTGTGCCTCGATCACTGCACCCTCGGCGGGACGGTCAGGGTTGGCTTTCAGCTCTAGCAACTCGGACTGCAGCGCGATGTTCTCGAGCAGTTTGTCCAAGCCTTGGCCGCTGATCGCCGAGACCTCAACATCCAGCACATCACCCGACATCTCTTCGACGATCACCTCGTGTTGCAACAACTGGGTGCGCACGCGGTTGGCATCTGCGCCTTCCTTGTCGATCTTGTTAATCGCCACGATCATCGGCACTTCCGCCGCCTTTGCATGGGCGATGGCCTCGATCGTTTGCGGCATGACGCTGTCATCAGCAGCCACAACAAGCACAACGATATCCGTCACTTGCGCTCCACGTGACCGCATCGAGGTGAAAGCCGCATGGCCCGGTGTATCCAAGAAAGTCAACACCGCCCCAGTGTCGGAGGTGATCTGATAGGCCCCGATATGCTGGGTGATCCCGCCTGCCTCTCCCGAGACCACATTTGTCTTACGGATCGCATCCAGCAGCGAGGTTTTGCCGTGATCGACATGCCCCATGATCGTAATCACGGGTGCGCGCGGCAGCAGGGCCCCCTCATCATCATCGGTCGAGACGATCACATCCTCCACATCCGCATCCGAGACACGGGTCGACTTATGGCCAAACTCTTCGACGATCAACTCGGCCGTATCCGCATCGATGGTCTGGTTCTGGGTCGCCATGATGCCATTTTGCATCAGTGCTTTGACCACAGCCGCCACCCGTTCGGCCATTCGGTTGGCCAGTTCGCTGACCATGATCGCTTCGGGGATCTTGACCTCGCGCACGATTTTCTCGCGTGGCTCGTTGCTGCCCATCATCTTGCGCTTCTCGCGCTCCTGACGGCGTTTCATCGCCGCCATGGACCGCTGACGCCCGCCCTCGCCCGTGGCTTGGGTGATGGTTAGTTTGCCCGATCGCCGGCGATCGTCGCCCGCTTTCCCACGCGCTTGTTTGGTCCGGTCGTCCTGCGGGGGCTTATCGACCTTTACCGCCTTGGCAGGGCCCTTACCTGCCTCGGCCCGCGAAGCCGCTGCCTGGGCGGCCGCGGGGTCAAGCGGCACGTCAGCCGCCGGTTTCGTCTTTGGCTTGGCGCCTGCTTTGGCCTTTTCGGCCTCGGCCGCCGCGCGTTCTTCGTCTTCCTTGCGCTGGCGGGCAATCTCGGCCTCGCGCTGTTCGCGCTCCTGCTGATCTTTGGCCGCACGCAATTGCGCCATCTCGGCCTTGCGGGCCTCTTCAGCGGCTTTGGCCTTGGCGTCCACTTCGGCTTTGCTGGCCTGGGCCGCTTGAACCGCTTTAAGTCGCCGATCCCGCTCGGTATCCGAAAGGCTGCGTTGCGCGGCAGGGCTACTCGAGGCCGCGCCCGTGGCGCTTGACTTGGGCGTGAAGGTCCGTTTCTTCTTACGCTCAACCGTGACTGACTTCGTCCGACCATGCGAAAAGCTTTGACGCACGTGGCTGGTCTCGGTGCCGCCGCCGCGCAGCCCGAGCGTCTTGCCTTTGTCAGTCGTGTCTTTCGTATCGCTCATACGTTCCTAATACCTTTCCACCCGAGGCCATCCTCGGACCGTCCAGACCGACCCATGTCAGCCCTTTAATCGTCTTAAACCAGCCAGTCGCGCCGACTCATACTTGATGCGCGCGCCGAGTCCACCCGAAACCAGCGCGGCATGTATCACACGATCCCGCCCAAAAGCCAAACCCAATTCCACCGCCGTAAGGTCAGTAAAATAGGTGTTTTCGCCCTTTGGCGGCCGCAGCCGCACCTTTTCCCGCTCAGATCCATCCGCTGCTTGCAGCAAACAGACCGCCTCTTCACTGACCAGCCAGGCTTTGACCTTCTCAAACCCAGACACCGCCTCGCCCGCCTTACGTGCCAGCGAAAGCAGCTCAATCACTCGAACGGCCAGCCTGTCGGTCACCAGATCGGCCAGGTCCGGTTCCGCCTTGACCGTCTGTTTGGCCGCCCGCGAAAACAACCCTTTCTTGGCCGCCTTTCCGATCGCGCCCCGATCGGCCGAGACCCAAATGCCGCGCCCGGGCAGCTTTTCGGCCAGATCCGGGACCACTGTATGATCAGGTCCGACAACGAAGCGAATTAACTCCGCCGTCGGTCCCGAGACACCCGTCGCGATGCAGCGCCGCTCTGGCCCGTCCCGATCTTTCTTCCGGCCGCCGCGTGTCATCGGCTCAGCCACCAAGGCCTCAGGCCCCGGTGTCCCCCTCGCCTGTTTCATCCTGTTCACCAGCCTCGGCTGCCGCGGCTTGGGCGGCCAATTCCTCTTCCGTCACCCAACCCAATTGCAGACGCGCACCCATCACCAGGTTTTGGGCTTCTTCAAGGCTCATATCGAACTGTTCTAGCAGGCCGTCATCCTTGACCCGCTTGCCGTCAATGGTGGTATAGCCCCCGGCCAACTCCCAATCCGCGCATTTCGCGAATTCTTCCAGGTTCAAAATGCCATCTTCGGCCAGCTTCTCTATCATTTGGGGTGTCAGCCCCTCGTAGTCAAACAGATCTTGTTGAACGCCCAGCGCCTGTGCTTTTTCGATGGCCTTTTGGTTCAGTTCGTCCAGGCTTTCGCGCGCCCGCGCCTGCAGCTCTTCCGCTGTGGCGGCGTCAAAGCCTTCGATCCCAAGCAGTTCATCGACCTCGACAAAGGCGACCTCCTCAAGCGTCTCGAACCCTTCCGAGACCAGCAACTGTGCGACCATCTCGTCCACGTTCATGGTTTCCATGAAGTGATTGCTGCGCTCCGCAAACTCCCGCTGACGCCGCTCGCTCTCCTCGGCGTCGGTCATGATATCAATATCAAAGCCGGTCAGTTGGCTTGCCAGTCGTACGTTCTGTCCGCGCCGCCCAATCGCCAGCGACAGCTGGTCGTCGGGCACCACCACCTCGATCCGCTCAGCATCTTCGTCGAACACGACCTTGGACACCTCGGCGGGTTGCAAAGCGTTCACCAAAAAGGTTGGGGCATCCTCGTTCCAGGGGATGATGTCGATCTTCTCCCCCTGCAATTCGTTCACCACGGCCTGCACGCGGCTGCCGCGCATCCCGACACATGCGCCGACCGGATCAATCGAGTTGTCGTAGGAAATCACCCCGATCTTCGCGCGGCTGCCCGGGTCGCGCGCCACGGCCTTGATCTCGATGATGCCGTCATAGATTTCGGGCACCTCCATCTTGAACAGCTCGGCCATGAACTCGGGCGCGGTCCGGCTCAGGAAGATTTGCGGCCCGCGGACCTCGCTTCGGACATCCCGAATATACGCGCGGATCCGGTCACCGTTGCGATAGGCCTCGCGGTTGATCAGCTGATCGCGGCGCAGCACGGCCTCGCCCCGGCCCACATCCACGATGATGTTGCCGTATTCCGTGCGCTTGACCACCCCATTGATGATCTCGCCCATACGGTCCTTGAACTCCTCGTACTGACGCTCGCGCTCGGCCTCGCGGACCTTTTGCATAATGACCTGCTTGGCCGATTGCGCCGCGATCCGGCCCATATCGAACTGCGGCAACTCGTCAATGATTTGATCGCCCACTTTGGGGTCGTCCAGATAAGCCGCCGCATCCTCGGGCAGCATCTCTTGAAAGCCGTTCTCGACCTCGTCCACCACCGTACGCACTCGTGTCATGGTCAGCTCACCGGTCTTCGGGTCGATCTTGGCGCGAATGTCCAACTCGGCGCCAAAGCGCGAACGTGCAGCCTTGGCATAGCTTTCTTCCATCGCCTCAATGACCAGCTTGGGCTCGATCATCTTTTCGCGCGCCACAGCGTCGGCGATCTGCAAAAGTTCCAGCCGGTTGGCGGATGTCACACTCATGTCGCGTCCTCTTCCTCGATTTCGTCAAACTGCGCGGGATCAAACCCGCCATCCTTCTTCGCTTTCAAGCTTTCGGCGATCAATTCATCGGTCAGCATCAGCTTGGCGTCTGTCAGCCAATCGAACTCCAACCCGATCACCCCTTCGGTGACCTCAATCAGGACCTCGCCATCTTGAACACCGCGCAGCTGACCGGTGAACTTCTTCCGCCCCGCGACCAGCTCTTCGGTTTGCAGCCGAACATCATAGCCTTCGAAGGTCTCGAAGTCCTTCAACCGGGTCAGCGGTCGGTCGATCCCGGGGGACGAAACCTCGAGCTGATACTCCCCCTCAATCGGGTCCTCGACATCCAAATGCGCGCTCACCGCACGAGAGATCTTAGCACAATCATCCACTTCGATCCCACCGTTCGGCATATCAGCCATAATCTGTAGCCTGGGCGTCTTACCCCCCATGAACCGCAGTCGCACCAGCTCATAGCCCATCGCCTCGATGGTAGGCTGCACAATCGCCGCCAACCGGCGGTCCATCTGCGCTTTGGCAATTAGATCGGCCATCGAGGTCCCTTTGGGCACAAAAAAACGGGCCAGCGGCCCGTCGCAAATTCCGGTGGAACCTTGGGTTTGGACCCCATTTTTCCGCTGTTACCGGGGATATAGGGCGAAGCAGGCGGGAATGCAAGCAGGAAGGATGCGTCCCGCGAGGGTTATTCGCGGTTTGCATTGCCCAAGCCTATGGCATTTCGAAATAGTTGGTAACGATGCTAGTCTTTGGTTGCGGGTGTTTGGGCCAAACGGCCGGACGAGACGCCAACTTGGGCTGGTCGCAGTAAGCGCTCGCCAATTTCGAAACCTGTGGCCATAACCTGGATGATTGCCCCTGCATCATGGTCGGGCACCGGGGCCTCGAACATCGCCTGGTGCAGCTTAGGATCGAATTTATCGCCAACCTGCGGCTCGATTTTCTCGATCTTGTGCTTCGTGAAGGCCGCCAGCAGATCCCGTTGGGTCAACTCGATCCCCTCGACCAGTGCCCCTGCTTGGGCGCGCAAGTCCTCGTCGATTGCCTCCAAAGCGCGACCGAGATTATCGTGCACGGACAGCAGGTCGCGCGCCAGGCGGACGCCGCCATACAGTTCGGCATCACGGCGGTCGCGATCAGCGCGCTTGCGCAGGTTTTCGGTCTCGGCCAGGGCTCGGAGCAGGCGGTCCTTCAACTCGTCGCGCTCGGCCCGCACGGCGTCCAGCTCAATCTCGTCCGCGCTGGGGTCCTCTTCAAAGGCGAAATCCTCGACCGTTTCGGGGTCGTCCAGAAACACGTCTTCGCTGTCGGGTTCCAAATGTTTGTCCTTTGCCATTTCCGTCGCTTCCTAGTTCACGAGCCGCCGCGGCGGGCGATCAGACGTCCGACCAACTGCGCAGTATAATCCACAATTGGCACGATCCGCCCATAATTCTGACGCGTCGGACCGATGACCCCGACCGCGCCAACGATTCTGCGTTCGGCGTTCATATAGGGGGAGACAACCAAAGATGAACCCGAAAGTGAAAAGAGTTTGTTCTCGGACCCGATAAAAACCCTCACACCATCGCCTGCTTCGGTCAAATCCAGCAGTTGCGCCAGGTCGCGTTTGCGCTCCAGATCGTCAAACAAGGAGCGGATGCGATCCAGATCCTCGGGGTCGCTCGCCTCGTCAATCAGGTTCGAGCGGCCGCGAACAATCAAACGGGCTTGGTCGGTGTCCAGTTCGTCCGACCACATTGCTTTGCCATTTTCGATCAGCGCGGCTGCTGCGGTGTCGAGCTCTTGACGGCGCTGCTCGATCTCGGTCGCGACGTATTGTTTGATGTCACTCAGGGTCCGGCCCTCGAGAAGCGCGTTCAAGAAGTTCGCAGCCTCACGCATTGCGGATGGCGTCAAACCGGCGGGCGGAGTGATGAGGCGGTTCTCGACCTGACCATCGGCGAAGACTAAAACCGCCAGAACCCTGTCTGCCGCGAGGGAGACAAACTCCAAATGCCTGATCGCCGCTTCGGACTTCGGCGCAAGCACCAAGCTGGCGCCTTGGGTCAGGCCAGACAGCAAGGATCCCGCACGGTCCAACATCGTCGCGATATCCGGTTCATTCCCATCCAGCGAGCGTTCGATCTCGCACCGTTCGGACTCTGACACCTCACCAACTTGAAGAAACCCATCCAAAAACAGCCGCAGGCCCAGTTGAGTAGGAATGCGTCCTGCCGAGACATGGGGGCTGTCGAGTAGCCCCAAAACCTCCAGATCCTGCATGGTGTTGCGGATCGTAGCAGGTGAGAGTGAGCTTTCCAGACTGCGCGACAGCGTGCGTGAACCGACCGGATCGCCGGTATCCAAATAGCTCTCGACGATGCGGCGAAAGATGTCGCGGCCGCGGTCATCCAAGCCATGAGATGGGGGTTTAGGTAGGCTGCTCATCGGTCTGCGCGGTGGGTGGCTGGCATGGGGCAGATGTATGTCCGCAGATACATAGCGTCAATGTGCGAAAGGGCTGGCTGGACGACCGGGGGCAAAGCCGTTATGGGCGACTTGTTCGTTTTGAAAGGATTTTTTAATGCGCCCCTCTGGCAGAACCCCTGACACCCTGCGCCCCGTGACAATTGAGACCGGGGTGACCAAGCACGCGGCTGGCTCGTGTATTATTCGTTGTGGCGATACCCATGTGATGTGCACCGCCTCGCTGGAGGCGCGGGTACCGCCGTTTTTGAAAGGATCGGGCCTGGGTTGGGTCACGGCGGAATACGGGATGCTGCCCGCCGCGACCAACACCCGTAACCGGCGCGAGGCACAGGCAGGCAAACAGAGCGGACGGACACAAGAGATTCAACGCTTGATCGGGCGCGCCCTGCGTGCGGGGGTGGACCGTGTGGCGCTTGGCGAGCGCCAGATTACGGTCGACTGCGATGTGCTGCAGGCGGATGGTGGGACGCGCTGCGCCTCGATCACCGGCGGCTGGGTGGCCTTAAGGGTGGCCATCAATGGTTTGATGGAGGTGGGTGAGATCAAATCCGATCCGTTGAAAGATCACGTGGCCGCCGTAAGCTGCGGGATCTGGGGCGGAATACCCGTTTTGGACCTGGATTATGCTGAGGACAGTGAGGCAGGCACGGATGCGAATTTTGTGATGACGGGCGGGGGTGGCATGATCGAAATCCAAAGCTCGGCCGAAGGTGCGCCTTTCACCCGGGATGAGTTCGGCAAACTGCTGGATCTGGCGGAAAGTGGGATCGCGGGATTGGTTGCAGCTCAGAAGGCGGCGGTGGGCTGAGCATCATGCGGCGGTTCGAGGGGGATCAACTTGTTCTGGCCTCGCATAATGCGGGGAAACTGCGCGAAATTGGGCAATTGCTGACCCCTTTTGGCCTGACCGTGCGGTCCGCGAAGGAATTCGGCCTGGACGAGCCGGAAGAAACCGAAACTAACTTCGAGGGCAACGCTCGACTGAAGGCACAATTTGCAGCGCGGGCAACCGGTTTGCCATCGCTGAGTGATGACAGCGGCCTGGAGGTGGACGCTTTGGATGGGGCGCCGGGGGTCTATACGGCGGATTGGGCCGAAACGGGTGCAGGTCGGGATTTTGAGATGGCCATGCACAAGGTCTGGGACAAGCTTGAGGCGGCCAACGCCCCCGAACCACGAACAGCACGCTTTGTCTGCACCCTATGCCTGGCCTGGCCGGATGGGACGGACGAAGTATTTCGAGGTGAATGCCCGGGCCGATTGGTCTGGCCGATGCGGGGCACACGCGGCTTTGGCTATGACCCAATGTTCTTGGCCGACAACGAAGTCGAGACCTTTGGCGAGATCGACCCAGCCCGAAAGGCACGGATCAACCATCGCGCGGCCGCCTTTAGGGCCTTGGTCAAAGGCTGTTTTGGTGGCTGAGACCCCGCCACCGCCCGGTGGATTTGGGATCTATGTGCATTGGCCCTTTTGCGCCGCGAAATGCCCCTATTGCGACTTCAACTCTCATGTCCGTGCGGCCGTGGATCAACAACGCTGGGCGGACGCTTTGGCGCGCGAGTTAACGAATGCCGCCGGGCGTTTCGACCGGTTTCCCGTCCAGAGCATTTTCTTTGGCGGCGGGACCCCAAGCTTGATGGCACCGAAGACGGTTGAGATCGTCCTGGATACGATTGCGAAGCACTGGCCGATTGAGACAGATGTGGAGATCACGCTTGAGGCCAATCCGACCTCGGTCGAGGCAGAGCGCTTTGCGACCTATGCTGGTCTTGGGATAAATCGGGTTTCGATGGGAATCCAGGCGCTGAATGATGCGGACCTGCGCAGTCTGGGGCGCTTGCACACTATGGCGGAGGCGATGACCGCATTCGAGATCGCGCGGACGCATTTTGAGCGGGTGAGTTTCGATCTGATCTATGCGCGGCAGGGCCAAAGTGTTGCCGCCTGGACAGTCGAGCTGGAGCAAGCGCTTGCAATGGCCATCGATCATTTGTCCTTGTATCAACTGACAATCGAGCCCGGCACGGCCTTTGGTACTTTGTACAAGGCAGGGCGGCTGCGGGATATGCCGGATCAGGATTTGGCCGCTGATCTTTATGAGATAACGCAAGAAATTTGCGCGGCCGCGGGCATGCCTGGCTATGAGATTTCGAACCACAGCCAACCTGGCGCTGAAAGCCGACATAATTTGGTTTATTGGCGCGGGGGATCGTATCTGGGTGTCGGCCCGGGCGCGCATGGTCGGGTCTGGAGAGATGGACAGCGGATCGCGACCGAAACCCTATTGGTGCCCGAAGCCTGGCTTGAAGCGGTTGAAACCACTGGCACGGGCATGACGATTGAGGCCCCTGTTGGAGCCGCGGATCAGGCAATTGAGTATCTGATGATGGGCCTGCGCCTGCGTGAAGGGGTTGATCAAAGCCGATTGGCGGCGGCGGGGCTCTCCCCCCAGAAGGTTGACGCGCTCTGCTACAACGGCTTTTTATCCCGGCAGACGGGGTGGCTTGTGGCTACACCGAAAGGTCGCTTGGTCCTGAATGCTGTCCTTCGACAACTGCTCTCTTAAGGAAGCTTTGTCCGGCGTCCTAATTCCCTGATAACGCTTGCAAAAGCCGATCCAGACCATCCAGGTTTCGATAGGTGATCTTCAACTGACCCCCCTCTTGTCCGGCAGCATGGTCGATCTCGACACGCATTTTGAGGGCCGCTGAGAGATCCGCTTCGATAGCGCGGGTGTCTGCGTCTTTTTCCGACTTAAGCCGTTGCTTTTGAACAGGTTTCCCGACAACCGTTTTCGCCAAAGCCTCGGTCTGGCGGACGGACAGTCCCTTTGTGATCACCTGTTGCGCAAGTGCAACAGGATCTGCGGAGGTAATCAAAGCCCTTGCATGGCCAGCAGATATTTTTCCATTCTTAATCAATGATATAACCGCTTCCGGCAGTGTCAACAATCGCAAAAGATTGGCGATATGGCTGCGGCTTTTTCCCAAGGCGGTCGCGACGGCCTCTTGCGTGTGGCCGAAGCGATCCATCAGCTGGCGATAGCCCAAAGCCTCCTCAATTGGATTAAGATCAACCCTTTGAATATTCTCAACAATTGCGACTTCCAACATCTCCTCATCCGAAAACTCTCGAATGACCACGGGAACCTGATGCAGCTGTGCACGTTGGGCCGCGCGCCAGCGGCGCTCCCCCGCGACGATCTGATACCGATCGGCCTCAGCGGGATCCGGACGGACGATCAGTGGCTGGATAATACCGCTTTGAAGGATCGAGGAGGAAAGACTCTCGATCTCGGCCTCGGCAAAATGCCGGCGGGGCTGGTCGGGATTGGCCTTCAGTTTTTCGATGGCAAGGCTTTCTTGCCCGCCACCGGTTGGATTGCCAGCGCTGACGACATCTGGCTCGGTCTCGGCGATTAAGGCGGACAAGCCGCGCCCCAGACCCCGGCGATCAGTTTTTCTTGCCATCTGTAGCCTCCGTTTTTCGTGCGTCCGCGACACGGCGCATCACTTCTCGCGCCAGGATCATATACGCGATTGCCCCGCTGCTGCGCGGATCATAAAGGCGCACGGGTAAGCCATGCGATGGCGCCTCGCTGAGCCTGACATTGCGTGGAATGACGGTTTTGAGCACCAAAGGACCAAGGGTTTGACGCACGTCATCCTCAACATCCGAGGTCAACCGATTGCGCTGGTCGTACATTGTCAGAATGATCCCTTGAGTGATTAAGCCAGGGTTTAGGGTTTGGCGCACCTCGCCGATCGTATGGAGAAGCTGGCTAATCCCCTCCAATGCAAAAAACTCACATTGCAGCGGGATCAGCACGCCATTTGCCGCGATCAGCCCATTTAGGGTCAGCAAGTTTAGGGATGGCGGGCAATCCAGCAGGGTATAGTCATAGGTATCTTGAGCGGCCGCACGAAGCGCAGCTTTGAGCCTGTTGAGACGGTCTTTTTGTTGGCCCAGCTCCATCTCGATAGAACTCAGATCTGGTGTTGCCGCGATCAGATCGACATTCGGCGTTTGGGTCGAAACCGTTGCCTCCGCGATCGTGGCATCCCCGATCAACACATCATAGCTGGTGATATCCCGATCCGCACGAGGCACGCCAAGGCCAGTAGACGCATTGCCTTGGGGGTCCAAATCAATCACCAAAACACGCGCCGACAAGGCCGCAAGCGACGCCGCAAGATTAATGGTCGTTGTGGTCTTTCCCACCCCACCCTTTTGATTTGAAAGGCAAAAAACCGGCAAAGATAGTTCCTATTTTCGCTTAAGACCGCTAATTCTTAAAATCACGGCTTCTGGTTCCGCGATACTTCGAGTGACATCCATGTCAAACGTCCATGCCACCTTAGCGGCGTCGACCTCGGACTGATAGCCCTTGCCCTTAGGAAAGAGTAAATCAGCAGTATCCACCACATGGCGATCCACCAGAGACAGAAGAACGGGAAGTGGCGCAAGCGCCCGCGCGGTAATGATATCGGCCTTAAGGGGTGCTATGGTTTCGATCCGGCCAGAGAGAATTGAGACGTTCAAACCCAGCTGGTGCTTCATCGCGCTTAGAAAAACGCCCTTACGCGTATCGCTTTCGACAAGAGATATGGCCGCAGCCACCTTAAGGTGCTTTGCAACGACCGCAAGAACAAGGCCCGGCAGGCCAGCGCCCGAACCCAGATCCACCCAATTGTCGCCGGAGTGCCGAGAGGTCAGGGGCCAGAGCTGCACGCTATCCAGAATGTGGCGAGTCCAAATGTCTGCCTCGGTCCCTCGGCCGATCAAGTTGATTCTCTTGTTCCAGCGCAAAAGCTCGGCAACAAACAGCTTAAGATCCTCGATTGTTTCACGTGAAACAAAATCAAAGGCTCGGAGTCGGTCCAATGCGACCTCGGTTTCACGCGGTTCTACGTTCAAGCCGTTTCATCTCCGCCAGGATGAGGGTCAGTGCAGCAGGTGTCATCCCCTCAATCCGTCCTGCCTGCGCCAATGTCTCGGGCTGTATGCGCGCAAGCTTTCCTTTGAGTTCCGCCGATAATCCCGACAACTCCGCATAGGATAGCTCTGATGGGATAAGGCGCGCCTCGTCTGATCTGAGAGCAGCAACATCCTTGGCTTGCCGCTCGACGTAATAGGCATACTCAGCATCAATTTGGATCTGTCTTGTAATTTCAGGGTCGATCGACTGCAGTAACGGCCAAATCTCCCCAAGCACTTCTAAACTCGCCGTTTTGGCGCTAAGAAGATCTTGCGCGGTGCGTCTTTGGCCATCCTGATTGACCACCAAACCCGCCTCTAGGGCCCCTTTCGGCGTTAGGGCAAGATCCCTGAACAGATCCCCCGCACGAACCAAGCTTTCCGCTTTCGCCATAAAGGCCTGCGCCCGCACCGCACCAACACACCCTATCTCCAAACCGCGTGGGGTCAGACGCTGGTCCGCATTGTCCGCCCGCAACGACAAGCGAAACTCAGCCCGCGAGGTGAACATCCTGTAGGGTTCCGACACGCCCCGGGTGACCAAATCATCAATCAAAACACCGATATAGGCCTCAGCCCTGTCGAAACTCACCGGATCGCTACCCAAAACTGCAGCGGCGGCGTTTAGTCCTGCCACAAGACCTTGCGCCGCAGCCTCCTCATAGCCCGTTGTTCCATTAATCTGACCCGCGAGGTACAACCCCGGAAGGTCTCTCAACGCCAGCTTGTGGTCCAAAGACCGTGGGTCCACATAATCATACTCAACCGCATAGCCGGGCTGCAGGATTTCCGCTTTTTCCAAGCCAACAATTGACCGAACGTAAGCCTCCTGAACATCAATTGGGAGCGATGTCGAGATGCCATTTGGATAGATGACCGAGTCACTCAAACTCTCCGGCTCCAGAAACACCTGGTGACTGGGCTTTTCTTCGAACCGCACAACCTTATCTTCGATCGAAGGGCAATAACGTGGACCAACCCCGGTGATACCACCCCCATACATAGCCGATGATTCTATGTTTTTCCGAATGATATCATGGGTCTGCTCATTCGTATGGGTGATCCCGCAGGAAATCTGCGGCAGCGCGGACTGTTTTGACAAAAAGGAAAACAACGTTGGATCATCGTCCGCAGGCTGCATGTCGACAGCCTTCCACTGAATTGTCTTTCCATTCAAGCGCGGCGGTGTCCCGGTCTTTAATCGACCCAATGGCAAACCAAGCGATTCAATACGCTGCGCGAGGCCAACAGCCGGCGCATCGCCGATGCGCCCACCTGGTCGTTGCTCATGACCGATGTGGATCGTGCCCCGCAAAAAAGTCCCCGCTGTAAGGATCACAGACCCGGCCCGAACTTCTGTGTCATCACCTAAGCGGACACCTCTGACATGGCCTTTCTCAACGACCAAATCCCCCACCTGCTGTTCGATTACAGCCAAATCTGAATGCTGCCGAAACTCCCTCTGCATAAAGCCGCGATACACCGCGCGATCTGCCTGCGTTCGTGGGCCCTGTACAGCTGGTCCCTTACGACGATTCAAAAGCCGGAACTGTATCCCCGCGGCATCCGCTGCTCGGCCCATCACGCCGTCCATCGCGTCAATTTCTCGGACCAGATGACCTTTCCCCAGTCCGCCAATCGCCGGATTGCACGACATTTCCCCAATACGATCAAAACGATGCGTCACGACAGCGACTTTCGCCCCCATGCGATAGGCCGCAAAGGCCGCCTCGGCACCTGCGTGCCCGCAACCCACCACAATCACGTCAAATTGGGAATGTTTCACGTGAAACACCTCCTACTTTCCAAGGCAAAAGCTCGCAAATATCTCGTCCAACAGGTGTTCTACATCGACCTTGCCAACCACGCTGTCCAAAGCACGCAAGGCAGCACGCAACTCCTCAGCCGCCAAATCTACAGCTTCTCTCTCCAGCTGTGTCACGCTCGCTTTCAGATACTCTTTTGTCGACCTTAACGCCAGACCGTGCCGCTCACGAATAATCACGGAGCTTTTCGGAACCTTTTCTGCTAGGACCTTACCAATTGCACCTAGCAAATCCTGCACACCCTCGCCCGTCTTCCCCGAAACACATAAACCGTTTCGTGGTACAAGATCACATTTTGCCCAAACCACAAGGTCCTGATCTTTCATCAAATCTGACCAAAATGGGTCCGCCTCTGCATCATCTCGCAAAAAGACTCTCAAATCCGCCGAACCGGCACGCTGAACCGCACGGTCAACCCCAATTATCTCAATCTGATCATCAGTCGCCCGCAGCCCCGCGGTATCCATCAGTGTTACCGGTAACCCATCGATATCCAGCCGTACCTCGATCACATCCCGAGTGGTTCCAGCTACGGCTGAGGTTATCGCGGCCTCGCGACCCACGATGGCATTCAACAGTGTTGACTTACCAACGTTCGGCGCGCCAACGATTGCCACTTCAAATCCGTTCCGCACGCGCTCGCTCATATCAGCCGAGGCTAGCTGAGCATCTATACCAGCTAATACCCCAGCCACCAAGCCCCTCACCTCCGGCACAAGACCTTCTGGCAACTCCTCATCACTAAAATCAATCACTGCTGCGATCAGCGCGGCCGCCCGCACCAGACCCCTTCGCCAAGTTTCGGTTAGCTCCCCCAATCCACCGCGCATCACGTGCAACGCTTGTCGGTGCTGCTCGGCAGTTTCCGCATCAATCAGATCCGCAAGCCCCTCGACCTGGGTCAAGTCCAATCGCCCATTCAGCAACGCCAGGCGCGTAAACTCCCCTGGATCCGCCAATCGCAAACGGTCATCTTCACCAAGCGCCGCGAGCACCAGCCTCTGTGCGGCGATACTTCCATGCCCTTGAATTTCAACGGTAATTTCTCCGGTAAAACTTCCTCTCGCCGGAAATCTAACCACCAATGCTTCGTCTAGAACATACCCATCAGCCGGTCGCTTTAACACGCGCAACTTCAGCTCTCGACACGGCGGCAAACTTCCAGAAAGCCGCTCCACTGCGACCACTGCATCAGGTCCTGATACACGAATAACGGAGATACCTGCCCGACCCTGAGCTGTCGCCAAAGCATATATTGTATCGGCTCCGCCCATCGCGCTGGGCAGATTCAGCTGTTCATCGAGTCAAAAAACTCATCATTTGATTTCGTCTGTTTCAGCTTCCCAAGCAGAAATTCAATCGCGTCCGTCGTACCCATCGGATTCAAGATCCGCCGCAGTACAAACATCTTCGTCAGGTCCGCCTTCTCAACCAGCAACTCTTCTTTCCGCGTGCCCGACTTCAGGATATCGATCGCCGGAAACACCCGCTTATCCGCGATCTTGCGGTCCAGGATGATTTCTGAGTTACCCGTGCCTTTGAACTCTTCAAAAATCACTTCGTCCATGCGACTGCCCGTATCGATCAGCGCCGTTGCAATAATGGTGAGACTACCACCTTCCTCAATATTCCGCGCTGCCCCAAAGAACCGCTTTGGCCGCTGCAACGCGTTCGCATCCACGCCGCCTGTCAACACCTTACCGGATGATGGCACAACCGTGTTAAAAGCCCGGCCAAGTCGCGTGATGGAATCCAACAGAATGACAACATCCCGCTTATGCTCGACCAGCCGCTTAGCCTTTTCAATCACCATCTCGGCCACCGCCACATGCCGCGTCGCCGGTTCATCAAAGGTCGAGGAAACAACCTCCCCCTTGACTGATCGCTGCATGTCCGTGACCTCCTCTGGCCGCTCGTCCACTAGCAGCACAATCAAAAAGCACTCGGGGTGATTGGCCTCGATGGATGCCGCGATATTCTGCAATATCACGGTCTTACCTGTTCGCGGCGGTGCCACGATCAAAGATCGCTGACCCTTCCCAATCGGCGCAACCAGATCAATGACCCGAGCTGACTTATCCTTAATCGTTGGATCATCAACCTCCATCTTCAACCGCTCTTCGGGGTACAAAGGCGTCAGGTTATCGAAATGCACCTTATGACGCACCCGCTCGGGGTCTTCAAAGTTGATCACACTGACCGAGACCAACCCAAAGTACCGTTCATTGTCTTTCGGCGCCCGGATCACGCCAGATACCGTATCCCCCGTCCGCAACGAGTGTTTACGGATCTGGTTTGGGCTCACATAGATATCATCCGGTCCAGGCAGGTAATTCGCTTCCGGAGAGCGCAAAAAACCAAACCCGTCCTGCAACACCTCCATCACCCCGTCGCCCGAGATCTCGACTCCCTCTTCCGCCAGTTCCTTTAGGATAGCGAACATGATGTCGCCCTTCCGCATGGTCGAGGCGTTCTCGATCTCCAACTCCTCGGCCATCTGAATCAAATCGGCGGGGCTTTTTGCCTTCAAGTCGGCAAGAGACAACTCTTGAAAATCCATTCGTGTCTTTCGGGATAAGGGGTTTTGGATACCGTATCGCGCAAGGGCGATCAGAGTGACAGGATCAAAAGGAAAGCCAACGGGGCGGACGCCCCTAGCTTTCCCCTAATAGGGCACATCGGCGCTTCGTGTCAATTCCCGGTCAAAAGTGGTTCAAAATGGTTTCACAACAACCATGATCACAATGACCACCATCAACACCGTAGGCACTTCGTTCATAATGCGATAGGTGCGCCCCGCCACGCGCGGACCATCCGCCGCCAGCCGCTTTCTGTGCGCCGCCAGCCACATATGAAACGCTGTCATCGCCACCACCGCTGCCAGCTTCACATGCAGCCAGCCGTCACTGGAAAGCGACGCAACACCAGGTGTAAGAACCATCCCCAGGCCCAAAACCCAGGCCGCAATCATCGCTGGGTTCATAATCACCTTAAGCAGTTTATATTCCATCATCTTAAAGGTTTCGGACATCTCGCTGCCTGCCGGTGCGCGTTCCACATGGTGCACAAACAATCGGGGCAGATAGAACAGCCCTGCCATCCAAGCAATCACCGCCATGATATGAAAAGCTTTCACCCAAGGCAAAAGGTCCAACAGCAACTCTGTCATTCTTAGCTCTTTTATACGCGACCCCGGGCTTCCTATCTATAATAATAATAAGAGAAAAGAAGGTTGTTTTGGTAGTAGGGCCTGTGGATCATGTGGATCCCCGTTATCCCCCGAACACACAATCGATTGTCCTGATGCAACGCTAACGTATACAGAAAACACGATGAACTTGGGGGTACTTTATCTCGGACTATATATTAAGCATTAATAACAAGATCTTGAGTGGCTTTTTTCTGTGGAATGTTCTGTGGAAAACAGAAATGAAGGTGGAACAATAAAACAACTTGGACGTGTATTTTTCCTCAATTCATCATTTATAAACATATCACCACCCCAGGTTAAAACCGTGACAAAGCCGTATGTACCGTGCACATTTGACGCCCAAGTGCGCCCAACTGCATTTCGTCCCCAAACCATCCACAGATCTAGCCCTTAAAAATGCCCGGACCGACACCACGTGAAATCTCAATCATCCTGATCTCGGACTCTACGGGCGAAACCGCCCGCACGGCGCTCAACGCGGCCGTAAGCCAATACCCAAACGTCCAAGCGACGTACATTCAGATCCCTTTCGTTCGCCAGCTTCAAGACCTTGACGAGTTGTCGGACACCGACATCGCCTCGGCGCAGCTTTGCGCCTACACCGTTGTGGACCCAGCATTGCGGTCCCGTATCGTTGCCCGCTGTATCGCGGCGAATACCCCGTCGATTGCCTTGCTCGACCCGCTAATTAACGGTCTTGGTGCACTGCTTGGGGTTGCCCCCTCCGGCCGTCCAGGCCGTCAATATAACGTTGATGCCGGCTATTTCGATAGGATCTCGGCGCTCGATTTCGCGATTGCCAATGACGATGGCAATACCAGCGATCACCTTCTCTCGGCCGATGTCATCCTTACGGGTGTCAGTCGCACCAGCAAAACGCCCACATGTATTTATCTGGCTTATCAGGGCATCAAAGCAGCGAACGCCCCCCTCATTCCCAATGCCCCGGAACCCTTAGCTCTGCTCGAGGCCATTTCCGCCGGTGTACCCGTTATTGGTCTCATCGCCAGCGCCTCGCGGTTGATACATATCCGCCAGACCCGCCTAAATGCCCTGGACGCGCATCCTATCCCTGACTATTCCTCCCGCGAGGGGGTTGAGGACGAATTGGTCCGCGCCCGCCTCTTCTTCGAGCGCCATACTCTGCCGGTGATTGACGTCACCCGCCGCTCGATCGAGGAAACCGCGGCTTCTGTCCGACACCATCTTGCCAAAGGCGCCAAATGACACTGATCCTGGCCTCGGCCTCGCCAATCCGCGCCCAATTGCTCCGTGAAAACAATGTGCCCCACCAAGTCCGGCCTGCCCGGGTGGATGAAGCTGCGCTCAAAGCTGCCATGCTGGCCGAAGATGCCTCGCCTCGCCATATCGTCGACGCGCTGGCCGACCTCAAGGCCCGCCGTATCGCCGAACGTAACCCAGAAAACCTGGTCCTGGGCGTTGACCAGATCCTTGTGTTCAACGGCGCTCTCATCGACAAGGCCCCAGACCGCGTCACCCTGCGCGCCCAACTTTCAACCCTGCGCGGTCAGACCCACGAACTGCTGTCGGCTGCGGTCATCTACGAAGCGGCCCGCCCGGTTTGGCGCTATATTGGCCGTGCCCAGATGATCATGCGCCCTTTCTCTGACACGTTTCTCGATGATTACCTGGACACGCATGGCGATGACCTGCTTGCCACAGTCGGTGGCTATAAGCTTGAGTCCGACGGGCCCTCCCTTTTCTCGCGCATACAAGGTGATTACTTCTCGGTCTTGGGAATGCCACTTCTCGAAGTGCTGCAATTCCTCAGATCCAGAGGAGTCGTTCCCGAATGACCGACGAAGCACCGCCGCTGGCAGGCGTGGTCGGCTGGCCCATCGCCCAATCGCGCTCGCCCGCGTTACACACACATTGGCTTAAGCGATACGGTATTTCAGGATATTATATTCCCCTTGGCATCCGTCCGCAGGATTTCGAGTCCGGTATCCGCGCCCTCCCGAAACTTGGTTTCAAAGGCGTCAATCTGACGATTCCGTATAAAGAAACCATCCTCAGCATGGCTGATGGTGTCACAGACCGCGCTTCACTGATTGGTGCGGCCAACACGGTTACTTTCCGCGCTGATGGCTCCATCCAGGCTGACAACACCGATGGCATTGGCTTTCTGCAATCTGTTCGCGCTGCTGCCCCGGACTGGCAAGCGGCAGATGGCCCCGCGCTGGTCATTGGCGCGGGGGGGGCCGCCCGCGCCATCGTCTCAGCTTTACTGACCGCCGGTGCGCCCGAGGTTCGCATCACCAACCGCACCCGCCAAAAGGCCGAGATGTTGACGGAACATTTCGGCGGTCGCATGACCCATATCGATTGGTCGAAGACAGCGACGGCAATGGACGGGGCCCACACCATCGTCAATACAACGGCGCTGGGGATGATTGGTAAACCCCCGCTCACGATTTCGGTGGATGCCGCGCCCACGACAGCGCTGGCTGTGGATATCGTCTATAACCCCCTCGACACCGATTTCTTAATCCGCGCGCGGGCCCATGGCCTGACAACGGTTGACGGCCTCGGCATGCTTCTTCATCAAGCGGTCCCCGGCTTTGAAAGCTGGTTTAACCACCGCCCCGATGTGGATGATGCCCTGCGCCAAGCCGTCTTGTCGGCGTGAGCCCGCCCCGCCCCTTCCGCTTGGGCCTTACCGGCTCAATCGCGATGGGCAAATCCACCACCGCCCAGATGTTTCGCGATGCGGGCGTGCCCGTTTGGGATGCTGACGCGACGGTCCACCGCCTCTACGGCGCCGGGGGCGCCGCCGTTGGTCCAGTGGCTGCCGTCGCCCCCCAGGCTCTGCGAAACAAAGCCATCAACCGTGAGATCCTCGCCACTTTGATCCGCCAAGATGCCAACCTGCTGCACAAAATCGAAGCCGTCGTCCACCCCCTGGTCCAAGCGGACCGCGAGGCTTTTCTGGCGGCGCAAACCGCGCCCCTTGTCCTTCTCGACATCCCACTCCTTTTTGAAACTGGTGTCGGAAAAACCCTCGACGCGACCCTCGTGGTCACCGCACCGCCCGAGGTTCAGCGACAACGCGCCCTTGAGCGCCCTGGCATGACGCCCGAGCGCTTGGACCACATTCTGTCGCGCCAACTTCCTGACGCTGAAAAACGCGCCCGCGCCGATTACATCCTCGATACCTCGCAAGGGCTTGAAGCCGCGCGCGCGCAGGTTCAAACTCTGCTTGAACAGTTGGGATAAACCAAATGCGCGAGATTGTTCTCGACACTGAAACCACCGGTCTGAACCCGGACGAAGGTCATCGTGTGGTCGAGATTGGCGCGGTCGAGCTGCGCAATCATCTGCCCACCGGCCGCACATATCATCAGTACATCAACCCGATGCGCGACATGCCCGAAGAGGCGTTTAACGTCCACGGCATCTCCGAAGACTTCCTACGTGACAAACCGGTCTTTGCCGATGTCGCGCAGGCCTTTCTTGATTTCGTGCAGACCGACAAATTGGTGATCCATAACGCGGCCTTCGACATGCGTTTTTTGAACGCTGAATTGAAATGGGTCGACAAATCGCAACTTCCGAATACCCAGGCCATCGATACGCTGGAAATTGCCCGCCGCCGCTTTCCCGGCGCGCAAAACTCCCTCGATGCTCTCTGCCGCCGCTTTGCCATCGACAATTCCGCGCGCGAAAAACACGGCGCCCTTCTAGACAGCGAGATCCTGGCCGAGGTTTACCTCGAACTCGTCGGTGGCCGCCAACCCGACTTCGCGCTTGCCACAATCGCACCTGGCAGCACCGCCGAGACCCCGATCAGTGACTATACACCCCCCAAACGCCCAAACCCACTAAAGCCGCGCCTGACCCCCGCAGAACAGGAGGCCCACAAAGCCTTCCTCAAATCCCTCGGTGCCCCGGACCTTTGGTAGCCTGCTCTGACGGACGCACTCTTCTATCAGACGTTGAACTGCTCCAGTTTTTCCGGAGGCTGTTGAGTTCGTATCTCTCCTCTTCTTCCAGTCACAGCACGCGGGCGGACTGGAAGTGGCACGCAGCTTTTCCTTGAGGCGGTTCTTTGGATTGTAAGCATGGATGTCCTTCACCCAAATCCACCGAGATGAGAGAGCCGTGAGCGCTGTGGACTACTTGCGCGCGGCGGTGGCGTGGTACGCCTCAATGGGGATCACGGTTGAGCGGGTGAGGATGGATAATGGCTCTTGCTGCAGAGCAATAGCTGAAAGTTGGTGATGTCCCTGAGGGGCGGCATATCATGGCGGTGTTGACGCGCCGCAATTCTCGCGGAGAAAGGGATATGCCACATGACGAGAGATACCATCACCACCTTGCCTGATAGTGTTGAGATAGGAGAAAACATGAGAAGGAGGAGCTTTATCCGCAATAAACAGCAGAAAGTAGAACGCAGGGGAGTAATTTACTTGTTCTTTCGTAAGAAACTGCAAG
>CALICM010000074.1 GCA_938049225.1 uncultured Paracoccaceae bacterium | reverse complement strand
ACCGGCAGGTCGTGTTCTTCATGGAATGGCAGCACGCGGTCATTGAGCAGATCGGCCGCTGTAATCGGCGTCTTGGTGGTGTAAAGCTTGGCATCGGCCACCTTGGAATACGTGTCGATATAGGTCTGTTGGTAGACCCGCCCGACGCCCTTCAGGGTGCCGACATAGAACGTGTCCTGTGACCCCAGATAGCCGGGATGCGCGGTCTCGATCTCGCCGCAGGCCTCATCGTCATGCTTCTTCTTTTCCAATGCCTGCACCTGCGCCTCGGTCAGGATACCGCCGTCCTCGGCCACCAAGGCTTCCAGCGCCTTCAGGCGCGCTTTGAAGTTCGCCAGATCATGACGCAGCCAGATCGACCGGACACCGGATGGTGAGACAAAGACGCCCAGTTTGCGCAACTCGTTGGACGTGCGGGCCTGACCATAAGCCGGGAAGTCGGTTGCAGATTTGATCACCGCCTCTTCCGTCGCCTGATCCACCCGGTTCGCCAGATTGGGCTTGCGCCTTGTGCGTTCAAACAGCGCCTCGACGCCGCCATCTTCGACCGCAGATTTGTAGCGGTAGAACGTGTCGCGCGACATGCCCATGACCTGGCAGGCTTTCGATACGTGACCCAGTTCTTCGGCCAGATGCAGCAACCCGGTCTTGTGTTTGATGATCTTATCAGAAGTATTCAACATCGTGGTTTCCTTGTTTCGATGGTCTTGGTTTGCACCACCATCAAAACGGACAACCATCATCTCCTGCAAGAGATGTGCCGCTCCCAATCCAGTTCGCTGGAATGGGAGCGGTGTCAGATCACATCGAGACTAATTCAGTTCATCACCGAGAGCCAGAATTTGGCCCCCTCATTGGCAGCGATCCAGAGCCCCAGAACCTCGCGCTCGCCTTCCGGGGTGACGCCCAGGACCACATATACCGCCTTGTTTTTGACCTGACGGCTTTCCGCGTCGCGGATTTTGACCCACAGGGCATCGAGGAAAACGATAGGGTACATCGGTTCCAGTGCGCGGTTCTGCCAGTCTGAGACTTCCTCCAAGACGGCGTCCGTGACGCGACTGACCAAATCAGCGGAAAGCCGTTTCTCATGCTGGAGCTTTCTGAGCTTGGCTTCATAGGCCGAAATCATGCCGTCGCCCTCAGCATCCACAAGGCGGTCCATCAGTTTGTCGATCTTCGACGTGATGGCGATGATGCTCGCTCGGATGCTCTCAGAGGCGGCTTTCACGCTTTGGCGGCGCATCTCCCAGGCATCTTTGAACATGGCTGTTGCGACGTCCATGAGCGGCTGACGAGGCCTTAGACCCTTCAGGACGTCTTCAAACCCGCCCTCAACATCGGCGCGGCGCAACGACTTTCCGCGCATCTCGCAGCCTTTGGTGTGGCAAAGATAGTAGGGATGCAGGGTGCCGTTTCGGCTCTTTGACCAGGCAGCCGTTAGGGGACGCTCGCAGCAGCCGCAGTTCACAAATCCGCTCAGCGGAAAGTCCTTGTTCAGGTCTTTGCGCGCCGGGGTTGGCTGTTTGCCGTCCAGCACTTCCTGCACACGGGAGAAGGTTTGGTAGCTAATCAGCGGTTCGTGCTTGCCGGGATGGTTCTCAAAGCCCGTTCGATGGTCTCGAAAACCGCCAAAACGGCGACGCAAACCACCATGATCAGAAACCAAGCCCGATCAGCGGACCCCAAGAAGCCAATTTCACAGAAAATCACGCCGAGGACCAAGATTGATAGAGGTCCTCAGGTGGCTCCGGCGGTTCTCATGATCGCGGCTGGTCGTTGCTGTCAGCCATTTACAGGAAGCGCGTCGAAGGCGGTGCGCAATTTAGCGCCGCGATGGGGGTTGATCTGTTCAACCCAACGAATCTGGCCTGAAAGGCGGGCGCGGCTTTCAGGCGTTATCGGTGCGGATTTGAAGCGGTGGAGGGTGGCTTTCAGGCGGTCATAGTCGGCGCGGCGGATGTTGATGTGCCGGTTGATCACGATGCCGGTGGTGGATTGGCGTTGATGCGCGGGCATCACTTTGGTTTTGGTAGGGTTCAAGCGGAAACCGGCGTCCACAACGATAATCGGCACCATGTTCAGTAGCGGTCGCGCGATGATCGCATCGCCCGAGAAGGTCAAGTCATCGGCATAGCGGGTATAGGTGGCGCCAAAGCGCCGGGCGAGTCCCGCGAGGCGACGATCCAGGCCAAAGCTACATAGGTTCGCAAGTGCGGGCGAGGTCGGGGCGCCTTGGGGCAAATGTCGGATTGAGGCGGTTTGCGCGAGGTGTGGGTCCAACAGCCGCAGGATATGCGGTGGGGTTGCAACGGTGCTCAGGCCGGTCAGGTGCCGCGCAACCGCATGGGGGTAGCCCATTGTGCGGAACAAGCCGTGGATACGCCGGGCGGTGATAGAGGGGAAGAAGTTGGCCAGGTCGAATCGGATCACCATCTCCTCGGCGGCATGTTTTGCGGCGGCGGTGCTGGGGCTGCGGGACTTGGTAAACCCATGGACGGCTGGATGTGGCGGGACGTGGTCGAGCAGGCTGCGCAGCAGGCGGCGTTGTAGGGTTTTCAGAAGTGGTTTCGGGGCCTCGATCAGCCGGTGCCCCCCTTTTGGTTTTGGGTGAGGGTGGAAGCGGTAGTGAGGGGCGAAGGGATTATCGGTGTGGTTCGACAGGCTGATCAGGTCGGCGAACCGGGTGAGTTGCAGCGGCGCGAGCGCCAAGTGACTGGCGAGCGCTTCAAGCGTCGGCAGGTCCGGCAAGCCCAAGTTCGCGAAGGCGGGCGCTGGGTGGCATCGCGGCGGGGTCAGGCTGGGGGGCAGTGGCAGGGAATACTTGGTGCAATGTTTGGCCAGCCGCGCGATGGCGGGGTGGGCTACAAGGTACAGGCGCGGCGTGGTCGGACCGGGGGCAACAGGGCCCGAAAATTCGGCGCGCAGGTCGCGGACGAGGGAGGGCACATGGCTGTGCAGGGCTTGGGGCAGGTGCTGCGTCAGGTGCCGGCCCAGGTCGGACGCCGTCCAACGCTGCTGGGCCAGAATGGCGGCCAAATGGGCGGCTGCCAGGCGTGGTGTTACGCGCATGCAGGGTGATGGATCCGGCGCAACCTGACGTCGCTTGGCATAAGCCGTCCTGGGCAAGGCCCAGACACGCTTATGCGCCGAATGGTAAAGGTCACAGGACAAAGGGTGGGGAAGCCCCACCCGCCAGGGCTGAGCCCGGCAAGACTTGTGCGCGAATCCATCACTCGCGCATGCTGCGGATTGGCTGGGCGTGGGTCAAGGGGACAATGTTTTTTTCGTGAGAAAAGGAGGTCCCAGTAATGCTGGGTCACGGTGGGCGCGGTTGTTTTTCTGGTCGCAGCCCCATTGGGAACTGAGGCAGCGGGTCTCTAGCTCAGGGTTGCGGCGATTTCGCGCTTAGGATTTCGAGCGCGCCCATTTGCGGCGTCGGGTGGGTGCCAGCGCTGGCGAGAGTTTTGACAGCAGCTGCCCGATGGCGAAGCCGATCGCTGTTGTAAAGAGAGTTAGTGCTGCGAGCATTGCTATGGTCGCCATGACATTCCTTCCAATCCGTCGCCCCAGAATCACATTTACCTCACAAATTGGGCAAAAGTGTTACTGCGTGGAAAAAACTTTCGCCGGATTGACAGCGAACGCAAGGCGACGGCACAAGGGATTGTATATCCGAGGTCGCACATACCAGGGATTGGGGTTTTTTGCAGGACAATGTTTAGCAGTTTTCCTTTTGCCCCGTCTGGTTTGCGGGTTGGTCTGCTGGGCGGTTCGTTCGACCCACCGCATTTTGGACACCTTCACATCACACGGCGGGCCTTGCAACGATTTGGGTTGGATCAGGTGTGGTGGCTGGTCTCGCCGGGGAACCCGCTGAAAGCAGATGCGCCTGCCTCGCTCCGGCGGCGGATGGCGGCGGCGCAGGCTTTGGTGCGGGATCCGCGCGTGCGTGTAAGCGATCTTGAGCAGCGGTTGGGGACGCGCTTCACCGCCGATACGATCTGGCGTTTGCGGGCGGCCTATCCGGGTGTGCGGTTCGTATGGCTGATGGGGGCAGATAATTTGGTAGGGTTTCATCACTGGGAGCATTGGCAAGATATCATGCGCGGCGTGCCGATCGGTGTGCTCAGTCGCCCTGGCGCGCAGGTGGCCGCTGGGCTGTCGCCCGCCGCGCGGACCTTTATGCACGCGCGCTTGCCGGATCGGGCCGCGCGAATCTTACCCCTTTGTCCAGCGCCTGCTTGGGTGCTGTTGCCAGGGCCGATGGTCGAAGCCTCGTCCACCGCTTTGCGGCAGTCGGGGCGGTGGGTGCGATGAGATGAGATGAGATGGGCTTGCCGGGTCCGGAGCTTGCGGGCATATTGGCCCCTGGGGGTATTGTGAGAGTGTAGGCGGAATGTCCCTTTCTCGTAGACAGATATTGGCTGGGCTGTTGGCAAGCGTGCCCGCAGTGGCGGATGCAGCACCTTTGCGACCCAAGTTACGCCCCCGGGGGGGCGTGCGTTCGGCTGTCGTGTCAGACGCAGCACCAGTTGTGGCGCAAACTGGGTTGGGGGATCTGACGGGCTTCAGCCTGCGCGATCTGTCCACGGGGCGGGTGTTGGAGGAGCATCGGCCCGATGCGGCCCTGCCGCCGGCGTCGGTCACCAAGGCTATTACGGCGCTTTATGCGCTGGAGGCCCTGGGCGAGGCGTACAAATTTCGGACCGTCGTGGCGGCCAGCGGGCCGGTGCGCGATGGGCGGGTGCAGGGGGATCTGTACCTGATTGGGGGCGGCGACCCGCATCTGGACACTGACGGGTTGGCCGATCTGGCGAAGCAAGTGGCGGCTGCTGGGATTTTTGGCGTCACTGGGCGGGCCTGGGTGATTGGCAATGCGTTGCCCTATCACCGCAGCATCGATCCAGAGCAGCCTGAGTATGTTGGGTACAACCCAGCCATTTCGGGCCTGAATTTGAATTTCAATCGGGTCCATTTTGAATGGAAGCCATCGGGCGGCGGGTTCACTTTGGCGACCACCGCACGCTCGACCCGCTTTGACCCGGCGGTGCGTTCGGTTGAGGTGCAAGTGGTCGAGGGCGGGCCGGTGTTCGCCTATCAACAGGCCAGCGGCCGGGATCTGTGGTCGGTGAACCGGGCGGCGCTGGGTAAGGGCGGTGCGCGGTGGCTGCCAGTGCGCACGCCGGATCTGTACGCGGGAGAGGTGTTTCGCGTCGTCGCGGGCCAGTATAATTTGCGGCTGCCGGATCTGGCGCGGGCTGAGCGGGCGCCAGCGGGACTGACCATCGTGGCGCAGGTTGAGAGTGCACCCGCCGGGGCGATGCTGCGGGCGATGATGAAATACTCGACCAATCTGACGGCGGAGGTGGCCGGGCTGCGGGCGCATCAGGCGCGCGGCGGGCTGCCGTCGGACATCGGCGCCTCGGGGGCCGCGATGACCGACTGGGCGCGTGGGCGGTTCGGTTTGGGCCGGGCGGTGTTCCGCAATCATTCTGGGCTGACCGACGAGACCCGGATCAGCGCGGCCGAGATGGTGCAATTGTTGGACCATGCGGCGGGCGGGGCGCTGCCCGCGTTGATGAAACCGGTTGCGGTTGTCGATGACGCGGGGCGCGAATTGCAGGGGGTGAAGGCGGTGGCCAAAACCGGGACATTGAATTTCACTCGTGGCCTGGCGGGGTATCTGGACGGGGCAAACGGCCGGAGAATGGGTTTTGCGATCTTCGCCTCGGATCTGGCGGCGCGGGCGCGGGCTAATTTAAGCAGCGAACAACCGCGCGGCGCGCGCACCTTCCGAAATCGGGCGCAGACGCAAGAACGCGCGCTGCTGCGGCGCTGGGCGCAGATGTATGGGGTGAGTTGAATAGGGCTGGCGTAGCGCTAACTCGGGGGCTGTTGGGGCCAAAAGTGGCCCCTCCTTCTGGACCTGCTACCCAACCCCATGCGCGCCGGGGTGGGCAAAGCGGGCGCGGGCGCCGCGTTCTATTGCGGCGGCATGCAGGCGGTCGATGTTGAACTCGTGGCGGATCTCTTCCAGCAGGCGCAACTCGGGACCTTCGGCTTTGCCGTCGGCGGCGACCACGTCGCAGGCCAGGGCATAGGCGGTTTCGTAAAGGCTTTCGGGCAGGGCGGCGCTGACCAGGCCGAAGAGGGCGTCAAGCCCGTCTTCCTCCTCAAGCAGATCAAAGACGGTGCGGGACACGCTTGGGATCCGCTCGCGATCGAAGGTCTCGAAAATCGGCAGGCTTTCGACGATGCGCATGATCCACAACAGCTCAGTCCCGGTAACGCTTTCGTCCGAGGCCGAGGTGGTGATCATCACCGCGATGAGCGCGTCTTGCGGGCTGAAGGAGGGGGGGATCGGACTGGCGTCGGTCATGGGGCAAGCTTTCTGCGAAACACTGCCGTCCGTATATCGGCTGCGCGGCACCCCAACAAGGGCGTTGACCGGCAGGGAAGGGCGCCGTAAGTCCCGCGCTGGACCCGTGGATTGAGGAATGAACCGATGCCCCACAGCTTGCGAGACACCGCCCTGACATCGAAGGCCTGGCCATTCGAGGAAGCGCGCAAGCTGCTGAAACGGTTCGAGAAAGCGCCGCCCGAGAAGGGCTATGTGTTGTTTCAGACAGGTTATGGCCCCTCGGGGCAGCCGCATATCGGCACTTTCGGCGAGGTGGCGCGTACGACGATGGTGCGCCGTGCGTTCGAGGTGTTATCGGATATTCCGACGCGATTGGTGTGCTTTTCGGACGATCTGGACGGGATGCGCAAAGTGCCGGAAAACGTGCCGCAACAAGAGATGATGCGCGAAAACCTGCAACGGCCGCTATCGGATGTGCCCGATCCCTTTGGTACCCACGAAAGCTTTGGTGCGCATAACAACGCGATGCTGCGGCGGTTCCTGGATGGGTTCGGTTTTCAGTATGATTTCGTCAGCGCGACCGAGTTTTATCGCAGCGGCAAGTTCGACACGGTTTTGCTGCGCGCGGCCGAGCGCTATGACCAGATCATGGAGGTGATGCTGGCCTCGCTGCGCGAAGAGCGCCAGCAGACTTATAGTTGTTTCCTGCCCATCTCGCCCACCACGGGGCGTGTGTTGTATGTGCCGATGAAAGCTGTCGACGCGGCGGCGGGCACGATCACCTTTGACGACGAAGATGGCACCGAGACCACGCTGCCGGTGACAGGTGGCAACGTGAAATTGCAGTGGAAGCCGGATTTTGGGGCGCGGTTCGCCGCGCAGGACGTTGATTTCGAGATGTTCGGCAAGGACCATTCGACCAACGCGCCGATCTATGACCGGATTTGCCAGATCCTGGGCGGACGGCCGCCTGAGCACTATGTCTTTGAGCTTTTCCTGGACGAGAACGGCGAGAAGATCAGCAAATCCAAAGGCAACGGGCTGTCGATTGATGAATGGCTAACCTATGCCGCGCCGGAAAGTCTGAGCTATTTCATGTATCAAAAGCCGCGGACGGCCAAGCGGATGCATTTCGACGTGATCCCCAAGGCGGTGGACGAGTATCACCAGCAGCTGCGCGCCTATGCGGGGCAGGATGACGCGGCGCGGCTGAACAACCCAGTGTTCCATATTCACGGGCACAACGTGCCCGCCAGCGATATGGTGGTATCCTTTGCGATGTTGCTGAACATCGCCTCGGTCTCGAACGCCGAAGACAAGGCGACGCTTTGGGGCTTTATTCGGAAATATGCGGATGCCAGCCCCGCGACGCATCCGGGCCTGGATGCCGCCGCGGGCTTTGCTGTGCGGTACTTCCAAGACGTAGTGAAGCCGGCCAAAAGGTACCGCGCGCCAGATCCGCGCGAGCGGAACGCGCTGGAAGATTTGCGCGGTCAATTAGCGGCTTGGGACGGACCAGTGGAGGCGGAAGCCCTGCAAAGCGCTATCTTTGCCGTTGGCAAAGCGCACGGGTTCGAGCCGTTGCGCGATTGGTTCAAAGCGATTTACGAGGTTCTCTTGGGTGCCAGCCAAGGCCCCAGGTTTGGCGGTTTTGTGGCGCTTTATGGCGTGTCTCAGACCGTTGCCCTGATCGACAACGCTTTGGTGCGAGATTCATAGGGAGTTAACCTTTGCGCCCCAAAAGTGGGATATCTGCTTATCTTTGCAGACATGAATGTGTGTAACTTATTCTGAGCAAGGGATCTCGACGTGCCCCACAACGTGTTTACATCTGGATTTTTTAAAGGGGCTGCCGCGCTCGGCCTCGTGGCCATCCTGGCTGCATGTGTCTCGCCGCAACAGGCTGAAAAGAACCGGGCTACACGCCTAGAGCGGCAATTCGACAACCCAGCGGATCGTGTGGGAATGTTCATCGTTTTTGCCAAGAACGATAAGTTCACTGTCAGCTACATTCCCGCTCAGGTTTCGGAATACGCAGCGTTACGGCGCGTGGATCAACTGTGCGAGGGTGCCGGCCTGGGGACAAGAGCGGTACTGGTCCAGCAAGAACCGGCGTTCGGCGGACCAAAGGTCCTTAGTGATGGTGGTACTGTCAATGTGCGCGCCTTCAGCGCAGAGTGTGCCTAAAGCGTTTCGACTAAAATCTAAACCATCTTTCGCGGCCGGAAACCCAGTGGTTTCAACGCGAATGATGATGAGTGATGTCTCAAGGAAAAGTCGAAGTGCTAAAAACATTTCATGGTTGTCAAAACCACGGTCTAAAAGCGATACGGCCCCGTTTTCACGAGGGGTCCTTGTCTGAGGGATAGCGAGGGGGCAGTAACCAGAAATTGCCGCCCTTGTTCTGTAGCGGACGTGTGGCAGTGCCGGGGCGGGCGTCAGTGCGCAGCACCAGGGCTATGTCAGAGAGGACGGCTGGGTTCTCGCGGAAGTATGAATGGCCGATAAAGCCGCCGATATCCCCGACGTCGACAAACGCCACGTTTCGGACGCGCGCGAAAATATCGCGGTCAGACGCGCTGAGGTCCTGGGTTCCAATCCGCCCGAAACGTTGCCCGGTCATCAGCCGCTGGGCAAGGCCCAGGGCGCTGTCACCAGCGTTGATGTAGACAGTGATTTGGCCAAATGCCGGTCCGAACCGCTCGGCCATCAGGCGCTGTCGGACAATGCCAAAATCGAGATCAGGCGCGGCCAGGATCAGGTTTTGGACCTTCAAAGAGCGTCTGGGGTCACGCCCGGCCGCGCGCTCTTCGATGATCAATTCGCGCAGGCCTGTCGTCGCGATCCCCGTCCCGCGCGAATGTGCCACGATGTGGATACGACGGACGCTGGAGGTCGATGCAACGATGCGTAGGAACTCTTTGAAGTGAAAGACGGTGAACTCCCCGCCCTCGCGGTCCCGGAAATAGCCCAAGGCGCCGGGGTTTCCGGCGGGCCAACTGTAGGCGATGGGAAGCGTTGCGCGCCCCGTGAAGTGCCAAAGATCGGCCATGCCCAGCAGCGAGGCGTCGAAGCTGTTGGCTACACCGTGCACATAAATGAACACCTCGGATCGGTTGGTCTGCTGCAGCGACGCCTCGATACGGTCGCGCAGGCTGTCCGCTGCGGCCTTGTAGCTGCGTGCCACATCTGGCAGCACCTTGGGCCCATTTGACGTAACTTCAAAGGCCAGCGGCGTTTCAGGGAAGCGCTGAACCTGCTGTATGCGGGGCACTGTCAGTTGGATGTTCTGACTGCGCTTGGAGGTTTGGCTGGCAGCGACAAGCTGCTTCCAACTCAGCCCATCGCCAAAGCGGACTTGTGCGGTCCCAAAGGCCATGGAAGCTGAGCGTGCACTTGAATACCCAGTTTCGGTTGGCTGGCGATCTGTTACAAAAAGGATCTCGGGTGTTGTCGTTTGATCTGGGGCGGGGATCTGCGTGACTGGATAACCCTCGGCCGCGCGGAACACATTCGGGGTGTCAACCAGCAGACGCTCGCCTGAACAGCTGGCAAGTGTGGCGCAGGTGGCGAGGGCCATCGAAATGATGCGTTGGCGCGCCAGAAGTCGGCGTAGTGGCTGGGGTAGTTTCATCGAGCCTGGTCCATCAACGCCCACTTATTTCCTTTGGCCAGGATTGAACTACTTTGCTTCTAGCATGAAAGCGAGGAACGAGAATGGTTAGATTGTTGGCGATAGCGCTCTTTGGTCTTTGGGCAGCGGGTGCGGCTTGGGCTCAGGATGCGGGGTCGCAAATTAGGGGTGTGATATCCTCTCAAGTCGAGGCTTTTCAGGCGGATGACTTCGACACGGCTTTCAGCTTTGCCAGCCCGTTAATCCAAGGCATATTCGGCTCGCCCGAACGGTTTGGCCAGATGGTTCAGCAGGGCTATCCGATGGTGTGGCGCCCGGCGAATGTGGAATACACCGGACTGACCGAACGCGGCGGGCGGATGTTTCAGAATGTGCTGATCACAGATCAATCGGGTGCTGTTCACCTGCTGGAATATGAAATGATCCAGACCGAAGATGGCTGGGAAATCAATGGGGTACAGTTCAAGCGCCCTGGCGCGTTGGGCGCATAAGTTGAGGCGCGCTGGGATTACCGGCGTTCAAGCAGGCTTCGCAAATCGCATTGTGGGCTTCGGAACAACACGATCCGCCTGTCGGGACGACGCAGGCAGCCATAGGGCCCGATGTAGGACCGACTTCGGGCAACCCGGTTGCGAGGACGGTTTTTATAGGCCTCGGCTGTCTCAAGGGTCAGGCGATCCAGCTGCTGCGCGTTCAAAAAACCTGTTTGTGGTAGGTCGCCTTTCGCTTGCCAGTCGAGGATCGCTTGGCGCGAGCGGGGGCCCAGAAGCCCATCGGCGCGACCGGGGTTGAACCCCGCCAGGCGCAGGCGGGTTTGGACCTCGCGCCGCTTGCTGCGCGTTAGCGCCAGTCCCTCTTCATCGGCTTGATAGGCCGGGGTGGCACTGGGTTCGTCATCGTTGTCTGCCTGAGTTGGTTCCGCGTTCGGCGACGCTTCGCCTTGGATAAAGGGCGCGGTTTCAGATGTCGTGCTGGCCTGGGGGAGGGCCGCGAGTTCCGTGTTTTCACCGGTCGGAGCGTTGTCCGGGCCCACGGTGATTTCGGCGGGTTCCGGGTCGGGAGCGGTTGCGGAAGGGGCCGTGATCTGCAGTAGCGGATCATCCGGGACAAAGTCTGGGGTGTTCGCGGTCTCATCCTCTGGGCTGGGAACGGCTGTTGGTTCGGGCAAGGCCGCGACCTGGGTTTCGGGTTCTGGCTCGCTGATGGGTTGCTCTTGCGCAATCGCTGGTTCGATGGGCGCGGGGTCCGCAGGCGGTGCTTGGTCCGTGGCGGCCGTGTCCTGGACGGTATCTGGGTCTGAGGGGACAAAGGGTTCTACCGCGCTAGAGACGATGGCGTCGTCCAACCCAGCCAGCCAATCGGGTTCCTCTACTTCGACCAACGTGCTTGCCAGCGTGTCGCCCTGGGTTGTCAAATGTAGGGTTGCTGCTGTCTCGATCGGCAGCGGCGGGCAACCGAGCAAGGCGACCTCAACTCTAAGGAATTGCCGCAACTGCTCGATCGTTGCCTGACCGGGTTCTGGCGAGATCAACGTCAAAGGTCTGCTTTGCAGGCCGTCAGCGCCCAGGGATAGGGCCACGGTGACATCACCATGAGGTGGCGCATTGGCCTCGAGCGCGGGGAAGCAGTGGGATAGGTACGTGTCGATCGTGGTGTCGGTTCGGGGTGAGGTCGGCAAAGCGGTCGCGGTTTGTGACAACGGGGCCGTGGCCGGGCCGTTGTCGGTTGCGCCGAAGGGGGCTTCCGGTAAAACAACCTGCGACGTGGCTGCGGCGGGCAGCAGCGTGAGTACGACAGCACAAAAACGACTCAAGCTCATATTACCCCCCAGTAACCGTGATCCGTCGTAAGTTTTAGGTCCGCTTGGGTGGTTTCGCAACCGTCCCGTTTCAGACACACGCTTTGGTGAGCCCTTTGATCTGGCTGCTGAGTGGCTTAGCGGCCAGGTCGATTAGCGGGCGCTGAAGCGCAGGATGTAGGGTTCGCCGGGCAGGGGGATGACGGGGCAAAATCGTTTCTTTGGGACCTGTTAGATGATCTTTCCAAGGCACGGGTGGCATAGGCTTCGGCCGTTGTCGCGATCAGTTTTTCCATCTGTGTGGCGTTCAAAAAGCCCGTCGGCGGGAAAGCCGCTGCCGCTTGCCACGCCATGATGGACTCGCGTGCACGGGCGCCGAACCGACCATCTGCGCCGCCAGGATCGAATCCCGCAAGGCGCAGACGGATCTGAATCTCGCGCCGCTTCGAGCGCCCAAGGGCCAAGATTTGCTCGTCCACCGCGAGGGCCGGTGGGGCGGATGGCGCTTGCACCTGAGGTGACGGCGTCGCGGCGACTAAGGTCTCTGTCGCGCGGTTGGCGGCATCGTTTGGTGCTGACAGCCGCGCCAATTCGGCCGAGTCGGGAAGATGTGCGGTCAGCGCATCGCCGTTCGTGGCGATATGTAGTGTCACCGGGCTGGCGCCGGGAACCGGCAAGGGTGGGCAGGCATGTAGCGCGACCTCTACTCTGAGAAACTGCCGCAGTTGCGGCACGCTGGCGAGCGAGGGATGCGGCGTGACCATGCGCAAGGCCCCGATCTTGGTTCCTTCGGGCGCAAGGGTGACAGCTGCGGTCACATCGTGATGCTTAGGGGCAATAAGGCCAAGCGTGGGAAAACAGCGGGCAAGATGCGCATCGATAGCGGCGGTATCGATTTTGGTGGGGAGCGAGGTGTCTTGGTCAGCGCCAAGCGGCTGCCCCCCCAAAGCCGCGGAGATCAGGCCAGTCGCAAGTGTGAGCACGCAGAGCCGGTTCACAGAACAGTCCCAAATCAAAGCAAGCCGCCCAAAATTATCGCGCGAAGCATGCTCTGACAACAGTTACTTACAAGTGGTTAATAAGTGTGACTTTTTTGATAAAAACACCTGTCCAGCGTACGGTATTGCATAAGGATATATTTACCGATCTTGGGTAGGTATTAACACCGCGCGAGAGCCTCACTTGGGGTGACTTGGCACTTTTCCACGAGATTGTTTTTGAACCGCCGCTGGTCCGCCCAGTTGGTTCCCCCGACCCGGGGGCAACCCGGCGTTTGGACTGTTTGAAAAAAGGACCAAACCATATGAACAAGGCAATTACCGAGGGTCTGGACTTTATGCCGCCTGATTTCGCCGACGGGCTGTCGGTCTGGTCCAGCGAGGACGGAACCCCAGGAACCGTTACCTATGCGACGAACCCAGCGGGAACCCTGGTGGCGAGTGATCCTGATTTTGGCGATTGCCTTGAGCTGGTGACGGTCGAGAAACCACAAAACTTGAAATACATGGGCGAGACGCCGATTTTACCGGGCTGCTACCTTGAGGTTTCGGCTCGGGTGAAGCTGGTCAGCGCCAACACCACGTTGCCGTTCATTCGCATCGGCGCCTTTGCGGGTGATGCGAACGGTGATCCGGTGACCAATGTGGACCGCAATGGCCTGCTGCAGCAGTTGGACACATTTGGCGAAGTGGTCGAGGTTAAACTGATCATTGGCACGGGCGCGCGCACGGGGGTTGACCTGGTTTGGGGCACAAACCCGGTCTATGCCCATGTTGGGATCGAGATCGTAGGTGACCCAGGCGCGGTGGTGCGGGTCGAATCGATCCGGGTCGAGGACAAAACCTCGATTTTTCATCGCAAGCTGATGGATTGGGTGGACGTTCTGGACTACGGCGCCATCGGCGATGGGATCAAGGACGACTCGAATGCTTTCGAGACCGCGGACGCGGCAGCGGATGGGCGGACGGTTGTTGTGCCCGCGGGGACGTTTTTCTTAAGCAAGAATGTGACCATGCTGTCGCCGGTGCGCTTCGAGGGGACGGTGACCCAACCGGAAAGCCGACGGTTGATCCTGCGCTCGAATTTTGACCTACCGACCTATGCCGATGCTTTTGGTGACGAAACGTTGGGCTTTAAGAAAGGTTTGCAGGCGCTGTTCAACTTCGCTGATCACGACACTTTCGATTTGGGTGGACGCACCGTCGACCTTGAGGCGCCGATTGATGTGGCCGCGGCGGTCAGCAACGTATCTGCCATGTCGCAGCGACGCGTGGTCCGAAATGGACAATTGTCAGCGATCAACAACGGTTCCTGGGCCCCCACGGTGGTCACCGCGACCGCCTCTTATTCCTCGGCCAATCCACTGCAACTGACCAACGTTCGGAACATTGGAACCATCGCTGCGGGCTCTCTGATCGAGGGGTTTGGTGTGGGGCGCGAAGTTTATGCCACCAGTGTTGATGTGAACGCAGAAACCATCACCTTGAGCCAGCCGTTATTCCGTGCAAGGGCGAACCAAAGTTATACGTTTACCCGCTTTAAATATATGTTGGATTTCTCGGGGTTTGAGCGCGTCTCGTCGTTTAACATCGATGGCGTTCAATTCGATGGTGACGAGGTTGCCTGTGGCGTCTTGTTGCCCAACGATGGGATCTGGTGGATCATTCGCAACTGTTGGTTCACGCGCACTGGGCTGCGGGCGATCACCTCGCCTGGAGAGGCCTGTCAGGGGATCTCGATCGATCAATGCGAGTTTCTGGCTTCGGACGCCAGCGAACTGGTGCAGGACAGGCAGACGGTTGCGTTTAACACCAACAACAACGATGCAAAGATCCGGCACAACCGTTGCATAAACTTCAAGCATTTTGGGGTCCTTTCGGGCAATGGGAACCTGGTGTTGGGCAACCATTTCTGGCAGTTGGACACAGCCGATCCGGGGGAGCGGACAGCGGGTTTGATCTTTACCGACAAGCGCTCGAAAACGACGATCACCGGGAACTACATCGATAGCCAGTTTATCGAGTTCAGTAACGAGCACGAGGCGAATGCCACCAACTCAAGCGGCGCTGGTTTTGGGCGGGTCTCGATCGTGGGGAATATTTTTACCGCCACACAGGTTCCAGATTGGTTCGAGTTCATCGTTTGGTCGCCGATTGGGTCCAATCACAGGTTGGTCGGGATCAATGTGATCGGCAATACGTTCCAACTATTCGGCGGCTCGGTGATTGATCGGGTTGATGGGGTGGATGGCTCGTTGGGATCGTTCGACTATTCCGAGACCAAGAATTTGGTCTGGGAGGGTAATTCTTATGGCGAGGTACGTGCTACGACCGCGTCACCAGCACTGATCGAGGTAGACCAGACCTCCACCTCGGCCACATGGACGGCGGATGCCTCGGAGATGCTGCCCCTGGGGTGCCAGGCCTTGGGTGTCGACGCGGTGACGGCGCATGGTGCGATCACCACCGGCGGCGGGGCCAAAGTGTTCGATGCGCCCTATGTCGAAGCACGAAAAGGCGGCGACAAGGATCGAGTGACGATCCATTGGTCGGGCGCTGTCAAGGGCAAGGTGCAACTCAAAATCCGTGCGGACGGGCCGGTCTAAGCGGGTTCAGCCCAGGGCAAGGTCCGTCGGCGCCAGCCGATAGGCCTTGCCGAAACCGCCATTCAGAAGCGCGCTTTGCGGCGTAAAGCGGACGAAATGGAAATCGGCGAAATCCGCGTAGAGCCGCGCCTTTGGTTGATGTTTCAGAAAGGCCGCGCGGGCCTCGGCATGCTGTGGGCTGCGCTGCGCAACAAAGCTTGCGCGCGCCTGGATCGTCAGGCGCGGATGGGTCAGGGGGTCACCCTTGGGGCCGGGCTCGCCCACCAAAAGCGAGACGTCTGGGTTCGCGCGCAGCGCCGTGGTGTGGGTCGAAAGGTCTGAAATCAGCGTCAGCAGGCCCATCGGCGCGGCGGCCAAGGCGATGCGGGTGACCATCGGGGCTTGGCTTTCTGGATCCAGCACGCCCAGGGCCGCATGCTGGGCCCCGGTGAGCAGGGAACGGGCAAGGTTTCGGGCGTCGTCATCGACTGTACGGAACGGATCGGACATAGGTCCGAGCATAAGGTGCGGACGGTTGATCGCAAGCGCCCCAGAGTGAACGCTTGATCCTCCCAAAAAGCGCCGGGCCGCGACGATTCTAGGTGCGGGTACGCAGACAACTAAGTGCTGCCTTCGAATATGTGAGAGTCGAGGAAGCTGTAAAATACAACCATGATGGATCTCCAGTTTTAGCCAAGGGGGAAGGTTTTTTTGGAAAATATGCAGTCAGTTGGCATTCACAATGCGCATACGAACGGCCATGACCCCTACATGTTTACGCAGGATGCCGCCGCTGTGGACCGGCTGCAGACGGTGATGGATGACATCGCTCCGCCGGTTCAACCGAACACACAGATCAACTTAACGTCCGAGAGCGGTTTGAGCGGTTCACCCGCGGTCGAGGCACTTGCCGGAACGATCGCGCAACTCGCGGATTTAGCGAATGATTTGGCCGATTTTTTGGGCGCCGACGCGCCAGTAGTGGCCTCTCTTTTGGATGCGATCAATGAACTGCAGGTGCTGTTAGAATCGATGGTTAACGAGAGCAGCGCCCAGTTTGTCAAATCGAATTCCGCGAGCGATTTCAGTTCATATGATGAAGAGTTTCCCGTAAATTGAGATGAAGCCAACTTCTCTAGCGGGACGATGATGGAAGAGGAAGCGCACGCCGATCATCATATGGGGCATGCCTCGGGAACACATGCGGTGTCGTCGGCCGCCGACAACGGCAACGACGGTGAGATGGCGCACAGCACGGATCATGACATGGACGCTGGGCATCATGCCGAAATCCACGCTGGAGCACACGAAGGGGATCGGATCCACACCGAGTTCACGGGCGGCGCGCATGCGGGCCATGGAAGTATCGCGGCCTACGAAACGATGGCCCCGGACTGGCTGGTCTCGGGTCTGTCGGACCGACTGGACGCTGATGGGAACATGACGCCCGCGCTCATCGGCAGCGGTCACCAAGATCACAGCATGGGCGAGTTCATCAACGTCCACGAAGTCGTTGAGGCAGCCGAGGCCATGGGCATCGATGCCGAACAGTTTATTCGTGATTTCGTCGCGGATAACTCGAATTTCAACAGTGCCTTACATCACGACTCCGCGAAACTGACGGGTGCTGTGACGGTTTTGAATGACATGGTCGCCGCGGTATCGATGGGCGGTCTACGCGGCGATCCGGAGACGTTGGAACTGATTATGGGCTCAGCCACCAACGCGGCCCTGGCGGGGGATGGGGCGGCGCTGCGGCAGATCTTAGTGGATGCAGGCGGTGATGTGAGCATGATGACCGACCAGATGTTGGTCAATGTCTGGAGTGGGAACGCGCACTTCTATAACCATTCGGTCCTGATGGGGTCCGAGGGTCTGGGCGGGGAACTGACCCATCTGCGTAGTCTGAACGACAATGCCATGGACGGCACTGTTGCTGGGACCCGCGGCGGATACAACGACAAGGGTGAGTATCGCCAGCGGTCCGGTTCGGAGTTCGAGTTCTTCGATAACTCGAACGCCTTTCTGGATAAATTCTCCTACGTCATGCCCTAAGGGGGCGACCGGCGGTCTCGAAATCTATGCTATGCTGAGCGGATCACCAGATCCGGAGAACCGCTATGCCGACCATTTCTCAGTCCGCCAGCCATCAGACCGTTTTGACCACTTTCGAGGTGAACCCCGGCACCGCGCAAGATCTGATGGACCGGTTGGTCGACGCCTACGAGCAGTTCATCCGCCACCAGCCGGGGTTCGTGGGGGCGGGCCTGCATATCAACGATGCACAAACCCGGATCGCGAACTACTCCCAATGGGAGAAGCGCGAGGATTTCCTGGCGATGCTCCGATCCGAACGGATGCGGGGATATAACCGCGAATTCACAGCCCTCTGCCGCAGCTTCGAGCCGGTGATGTATGACGTGGCGCATGTTGTGGAGCAAAGCGCCGCGCCCCCGTAGGGTGGGCAATCTGCCCACCTTCTCATCTTCTGCTTCCAGATCTCTTTGCCCTTTGCCCTCGGTCATGGTTTCGAACGGCGTTCTTCCGCAACACATTTTGCCCTGATGCGTGCGCTCGTGATTGTCGTGATGCGGCCAGGCGTTCAGATCAACCATCAGGGGATCAATGCTGTCATAGAGCTTTTTCAAAAGGACAGGGAAGATTGGCACGGAACATGTGCGGAGTGCAATGCATGGAATGATGTGGTAAACCAAGGTGGATCCTTGGATGGCGCTGCCTCAAGTACAGGGCTTGTCGGTGGGGCAAGAGGCGGAGAACATGCAGATCATTGCGGCAGTTGTAGCAGTGCCGCAGATAATCTAGGTATATCACATGACTGGTCAGATTCTAGTAGCGGAGGCCTTTATTAGGGATGGTTACCAGCTTTGAAACGGTCACCGAATTTACGAATAACCTACGTGATTATTGGAGTGAACGAGATTGGCAAACGCCGTTTCAGGTCACACTATCCACAATTGTATACGAAAAGAAAGACAGATTACTGCCAACAACTCTTGAGTTCTTTGAGAAAGCCTACGTAATTCTCCTAAAAGATGAATCGCCATCTTATAGTAAATCAGACTTGGTACCCGTCATTGCCGAGATAACGAATACCAGAGGGCTGGACCGTGATGTTGATGCGATCAATCGGCTTGCCTATGTGTGTATGGAAGAGGGATACCGCCTTACCGATGGATTTGAATATGATCTGTCGATAATTCTCGGGTATGTGGAAGATGCGGGGTTATCTGAGCAGGAGTATATTCAACGCCTGTCCAAAGCATACGAGCGCTTCCGCAAGTCTCATTTGTAGTGGTTCAGATGTGATCTGACAGTTTGCCGTTTTTCTGGCGGCGTGCGTCAGGTCAAGTTCGGTTCACGACCTTCTGCTTCCAGATCTCTTTGCCCTCGATCATGGTTTCGAAGGGCGTTCTTCCGCAACACATATTTGCCCTGATGCGTGCGCTCGTGATTGTCGTGATGCAGCCAAGCGTCCAGATCAACACCAGAGTCACTCATAGTTCATGTGGCTCGTCAGGTTCCGCGCGCGCAGCTTGGCCTCCATCTCCTCGGTTCGACAGGCTGGATCGGCCCGGACGCCAACGCCGGTGTTGCCCCGCACGAGCAGGTGATCCACCGCCTGACTGTCATGGAGGGCCGCGTCGCTGACATATTAGAGCCCAACCGAAAACTAAGTTGAGTGATTTCAGCCAGTTGTGATTCCCTGTGGTTGCTAAACCTGGAGAAAATCATGCCTTGGACAGAAATCACTCGCCCGAACTATGACCGACGGAGTCAACGTTATGCAAGCGAC